>NZ_BAAGQW010000001.1:0-777504 GCF_054783275.1 Ferruginibacter profundus
TCGGCTAATGCCATACTTGGCCTGTAGTTTACGGTAACCACAACCGGTGTTTAAATACTCTTGAATGATCTGGTCTTTGAGTTCCATTTTGGTTGATTTTGTAGTCAACCTATTTCAGGACGAGACACAATTAGTTGAAGTTACAATGTCCAGCCACACTTGCCGAAAACCACCTGTTGGCAGCAGGCTTTCTTTGTCATAGCTATTTACTTTTCTTTGTCTTGATGTAGTAAAGTCAACGTCGTAAGTAATGCAGTCAAACAAATGTTCAACCAAAATTGCCAGTTACTATTATTAATAAAAGACAACATTAAAGTCAAGACTGTCAAAGCTGAGAGGCTTGTCAAAATTGGTGAATACTTACTTTTATGAAAATATCTTTCAAGAATTTCAGTACAATAGTTTCTCCTTGACAGAACTCGTCTTTTAATTCGTTTCTGCTGTCTGGTTGTCGTTGTCGGAAACACTCTTGTACCACATTCTATTAAACTGTTTGTGTCACCGTCAATGATAGCCCACCAATTGAATTTGTCCCCAAGTCAAGACCAAGTATTTTACTCATTTTTATTGGTTTTTAAAAGTCGTTTTCTAAATGTCAAAAGTCCGAGAATAACTAATACACAAAAGCTAATTATAAATTTCATTGTCGCAACTGCCCTACATAAGTCTTGCCCTGTTACTAATGAGATACAATCGCTTGAATTTTTAGTCTCATATTTTAGGCTAACCATTGTGTTGATTATTCCATAAATTAAAACAGGAATTGTCAAAATGGCTAAAGTCAATATGATGTAAAATAAAATCTTTCTCAAGGTTTGTTTAATCTATAGAGTGTCGCATTAAGCTTGCTGCCAACTCATAAATATACGCATGTTTTTTTTCAACCAGACTTGCGTTTATTTTTATAAGGTGTTAATTTTTAAGTATTAAAAAAAATAAACGCAATTGCTTTTGCTTTAATATGAGTTGCGTAAATGCAATCTAATAAAAATACTAATATGTTTTTTTGTTTTATTTCAGCCTAACAAAAAAGCCTTCTTGCGAAGGCTCTTTCATTTTATATTTTTACTTTAATCACCAGTTTTCGTATCGTATTATCATCTGCTGCAATCATCGGCGCATGCACATCTTCGGGAAAAAAAATGGCAAACTGCCCATTGGTTAGCTGAAAGTACATATCCGGTACATCATTATAAAAACTCACATCTTTTTCAGGATTGTAGTCGCCTTTGGGGGCAGTACAATTATTACGTGGTTTCCACCCAATGGTTTCTTTGCCTTTAATGCATAATTGTATGTCGATGTTCTTATCATGGCATTCAAACTTGGCAATCGATTCTGCTGCAGACATGCCTGCCTTATCAGAAAAGATCGCTTTTAAACCTTCGGCAATATCATACTTGCCAATTTCGATATTGGCCAGGTCGGTACTGTTGATGTACTCAAATGCTTTGGCAAACAAAGGATGGATGCCGGTGTACCTGGAAGCGTTAGCTACTGTATCTACGATCATAATATTTTTATTACACTTTTTAAAACGAATTACAGAAATTGGTCCTGTAAACTAATTAACCAATAAACTAATTAACCAATAAACTAATCAACCCATTAACCAATTAACGCTGCACACGGCCGCTGCCATCGCCTTTCATCAGTTCTTTTACATCGCTTAAAGTAGCGTGATTTAAATCGCCGGGAATAGTATGCTTTAATGCAGAAGCGGCTACACCAAATTCCGCTGCATCAGCGGTGCTCATACCGGTAACCAGGCCGTAAATCAAGCCGCTGGCAAAACTATCGCCACTGCCTACACGATCAATAATGCGTACGTTGTATTTTTTGGTGTGGTAAAAATCTTTGCCGTCATACACCAATGCACTCCAGCCATTATCGCTGGCACTGTAGCTTTCACGTAAAGAAGAAGCGATGAATTTAAAATTAAATTTCGCCTGCATCTGGTTGAACACATCTTTAAAACCATCCAGGTTCAGTTCGCCTTTGGTAACATCAGTATGCGCTGCTTTAAAACCTAAGCAGGTATCCGCATCTTCTTCATTACCTATACATACATCCACATACTGGCACAATTCCGTCATTACCTTTTGTGCTTTTTCTTTGCTCCATAATTTTTTACGGTAGTTAAGGTCAATACTGGTGGTAATGCCTTTTGCTTTGGCTGCTTTTAATGCCGCCATGGTTAACGCTGCTGCTTTATCACTTAAAGCAGGTGTGATACCCGTGGTATGAAACCAATCGGCACCGTCTAATATTTTATCAAAATCAAATTCGCTGATGTCTACATCGGCAATAGAAGCGCCGGCCCTGTCGTACACTACTTGTGATGCCCTCATAGAAGCACCGGTTTCTAAAAAATAAATACCCAGCCTGTCGCCGCCACGGGCAATGTATTGCGTATCCACACCATAACGGCGCAAATGATTAATGGCAGACTGGCCGATGGGATTGTTAGGTACTTTGGTTACAAAGGTTCCATTTTCTCCGTAATTGCAAATAGCAGCAGCCACATTGGCTTCACCACCGCCATAGGTAACATCAAAAGAATCTGCCTGTACAAAACGTTTGTAATCGGGAGTAGATAAACGCAACATGATTTCTCCGAGAGTAACAACTTTTTTAGCCATCGTTAAATAGTATTTCTGATTAAAGATAATTTGAGGCACCAAAGATGATTATTAATTGCTTAACCAACAAGGATTGGCAACTTAATTATCGCTAAATTTACGGAATCGTTTGCGTAAATACAATTTACCTGATTGCGGCATCATTACAAATTTGTTGGTACTTTCATCTTTTAAAACAATTTAAAAATGGCAAGCAAAGAAGAAATATTAAATGGCGTTATTGAACAGGGTTTTTTGCCCCTGTACTTTAATAAAGACACACAGGTAAGTATAGACCTGATGAAAACCCTGTACAAATGCGGTGTTAAATCACTGGAGTATACCAACCGTGGCGATGATGCATTGCAGAATTTTAAAGCCATGAAGGCCGTACGTGATGCTGAATTACCCGGCATGAAACTGGGTATCGGTACTATAAAAAATACCAAAGATGCGCAGGCTTTTATTGATGCCGGTGCAGATTTTTTAATTGGTCCCGGTTACGAGCAGGGGGTGGCAGACCTGGCCAAAGCAACAGGCATATTTTATGCACCGGGTTGTATGACGCCCAGTGAAATTATTACTGCAGAGAATAACGGCATTCAATTGATCAAACTATTTCCCGGTAATATTTTAGGCCCCGAGTTTATGGCGGGTATTAAAGAAGTGTTCCGCAATTTAAAATTTATGCCAACCGGTGGTGTGGATCTTGACCTGGGTAATTTATCGGCCTGGTTTACGGCAGGTGTTTGCGCTGTAGGTATGGGCAGTAAACTGATTACCAAAAAAATTATGGAAGAAAAAGATTACGCTACTTTGGAAACTAAGATCAAACAATGTTTTGACCTTATTAAAGAAGCCAGGAAATAATATTATACCTTAGCCACCACCTAACCCGGTGGCTTTATCTTTTATAAAAAACGATTATGCTAAACGAAAAAATAGGGAAATACAGGTGGACGATCTGCGGGCTGATATTTTTTGCTACTACCATAAACTATATTGACAGAAACGTTATCAGTTTCATGAAATCAACCTTTACCTCGCAATTAGGTTGGACGGATGGTGATTATGCCGATGTGGAAATTGTTTTTAAAGTATTTTATGCCTTGGGTATGATTGGTGCCGGCCGCATCATTGACAAGTTGGGTACCAAGATAGGTTACGCATTATACACCTGCCTGTGGAGCCTGGCAGGTATAGCAACCGCACTGGTAAGTACGGTTACCGGTTTTAAAATTGTAAGAGGTGCATTGGGGCTTACTGAATCGGGCAACTTTCCTGCTGCCATTAAATCTGTGGCAGAATGGTTTCCAAAAAGGGAAAGGGCTTTGGCTACGGGGATATTTAATTCGGGTGCAAACATCGGCGCCATTGTTACGCCTATTTTAGTACCCTGGATATTATTAAACTATCGTTGGCAAACGGCATTTATCATTACGGGATTGCTTGGTATTATATGGTTAGTATTATGGATGTATTTTTATGAAATCCCAAGAAAGCAGAAAAGATTGGGCGATGCAGAACTGGCATATATAGAAAGTGATAAAGATGAAGCCGTATCAAGCGTTGACGACGGTGTAAAAGTATCCTGGTTTAAATTATTGGGGTATAAACAAACATGGGCTTATGTTATCGGAAAATTTTTAACCGATCCTATCTGGTGGTTCTATATCTTCTGGCTACCCGATTTTTTTGAAAGCGTATACAAAATTAAACTGCAGGCGGCAAGCTGGCCCGTAGCAACAGTATATATCATTTCCACCATAGGAAGTGTTGGTGGAGGTTGGCTGCCTTTATACTTAATAAAAAAAGGCTGGCCGGTTTTTAAAGCCCGTAAAACTTCCATGCTCATCTATGCATTTTGTGTGTTGCCCATTTTCTTTGCCCTGGTATTGGGTAAGATAGATATGTGGTGGGCTGTATTGGTAATTGGTATAGCGGCTGCGGCACACCAGGCATGGAGTGCCAATATCTTTACTACAGTGAGTGATATGTTTCCTAAAAAAACCACGGCCTCTGTAACGGGCATTGGTGGTATGTTTGGTGGCCTGGGGGGTATATTTTTATCGCTGTTTGTACAAAAACAAATGTTTGTACACTACAGGGCCATCAACCAGATAGAAACGGCGTACTATATTATGTTTGCTGTTTGTGCACTGTCGTATTTACTGGGCTGGCTCATCATGCATTTTTTAGTACCTAAGATGAAGAGGGTGGAAGTATAATTTATAATACGAATTTTTAAGAATTATAAAATACAAAAGGGTTTCAATCTTTGAAACCCTTTTCTTATAAAATAATTCGTGTTTTTAATCCGTGTACATCTGTGTAATCCGTGGCAAAAAAACAATTCACGCAGTGAATCCCAAATCACGCCTTGTCACAAAGAGTTTCTCATGGTTAAATAAAACCTGGCTTCAATGTGTTCAACAGATTTGTTGAGGATGAGTTCCGCTGCTTTTTCTCCCATCATCTGAAAATCGGTGGAGATGGTAGTGATACCATTTAAGATGATCTTCTTAAGTGCAGTTTCGTTATAAGAGATCACACCTACTTCTTTGCCGATCTTTAATTTTTTATCCAATATTTTTTCAATCAGCAATACCAGGTCGTCTTCCATTAAATTAATATAGGCTTCGCCTTTATTGATTTCTTCTTTGCTGATATTGTGTACGATCTTATGGTTAAATGCATACTCCTGGCAAAACCTTGAAAAGCCTGTGGTGATCTCGTTGGGATGATACGTGTACTCCGGTAAAATAATATTGAGGGTGTGGTATTTGCTGAGGTTGGGCAAGGCCTGTTCCAATGCTATATAAATGTCTTTATCAAAATTCTCATAGATAGCGCCGTAATTACCGGTAACACCGGGCACCAGTTTATCTAATAAGATCAGCTTTTCCTTGGGAATATTATTCAGTACTTTATGGGCATTCTCCGAGCCTTCCATAAAATGCGGAATGATCACATAATAATTATAATCTTCCTTACTGTTCAGCAATAAATTTTTAAACAGGGAAAAGTTATTGTTGTACACATAAAAATCAATGGTGGCGGCATCGCCCAAAGTGCTTACAAAGGCATCATAAATAATTTTTTTATGGGCACTCAGTTTATTGAACATTAAAAAGATCTTGATCTTCTGGCCCACATCAATATTCTTGATATAATACCCCTTGCCGGGAACAGAACCGATGATGCCCGTTTTTTTCAGGTAGCGATAGCCTTTTTCTGCCGTATCTCTCGATATCTCAAATTCAAAGCTCAGTTCATTAATAGAAGGCAATACATCATCCACCTGCAGTTTCTGTGTTTCAATGGCTTTAATAATGCAATTGGCCAGCTGCTGGTACTTTGGCGTTGCCGAAAACTCGTCGATATAGATGATCTTGTTAAATGGAGATAGCATTGGCAGTCGAATTCTGTTGTTGTATCATATCTGTTGAACAAAAATAACCTTTTTATCAGTATGGCAGCACAGCAGGAGCAAAGCGTTAGGAAAGTTACGGGTTATTTGATTGTTAGTTTAATAATAACCGTTCAATGCTTCGCAAACAATCAAATAACCCGTAACCCGTAACCCATAACCCGTAACCCGTAACCCGTAACCCATAACCCGTAACCCGTAACCCATAACCCGTAACCCGTAACCCATAACCCGTAACCCTCTGCCTTTCCAACCTTATCCGGTTCTGCCACTCTTTGTTACATGATAGTGCATGATGCTGCCCAACCGAATTCATTATATTTTACATCAAAATTGCTTAGCTATATCTAAAAAACGATTCGTATGGGAGTTATCTTGGGTGTTATTTTCCACTTCATTGGAGGTTTTGCGTCGGGAAGTTTTTACATGCCTTACAAAAAAGTTAAGGGCTGGAGTTGGGAAAGTTTCTGGATCGTTGGCGGCTTATTTTCCTGGCTGATCGTACCACCACTTGCTGCTTATCTTACCATTCCCGGTTTCATGGACATCATCAAAGCTTCTTCTTCCGGAGTATTGGGCACTACATTTTTAATGGGTTTATTATGGGGTATCGGTGGTTTAACCTACGGCCTTGGCGTTCGTTATCTGGGTGTATCGCTGGGTAGTTCCATCATCTTAGGATTGTGTTCGGTATTTGGTGCATTGGTACCTGCTGTATATTATTATTTTAATCCTAAAACAGGTAAAGATACCATTGCTGATCTGTTTGGCACCTCATGGGGTTTAACAGTTATGCTGGGCTTGTTACTTTGTATCATAGGTATCATTATCTGCGGTAAAGCAGGTGGCATGAAGGATAAAGACCTGGTGAAGAATGAAGAACTGCATACAGATACAGAAGCGATTGGCGCACATGGCGAAACACTGGCGAAAAAATCGCATATTGATGCATCAGGCAGCGAATTCCTGTTGGTGAAAGGTTTGATACTCGCCATCATATCAGGTGTGTTAAGCGCCTGTTTCAGTTTTGGTATTGAGGCCGGCAGCAGCATGGGCGTTACGGCAAACGAAATATGGAAAAATGCAAACCCCGGCCAGGGCGAATTTTTGTTTCGTAACAACGTGATCTTTGTAGTGATACTATGGGGTGGTTTAACCACCAACTTTATCTGGTGCATGATATTGAATGCACGTAACAAATCATTTGGCGATTACACCAATAAAAAATCTCCTTTACTAAAAAATTATTTGCTTTGTGCTTTGGGAGGAACGATGTGGTTCCTGCAATTTTTCTTTTATGGTATGGGAGAAAGTAAAATGGGCAATGGCGCCAGCTCGTGGATATTGCACATGTCGTTCATCATTCTGGTGGCCAACACATGGGGTATAGTATTAAAAGAATGGAAAGGCGTAAGTAAAAAAACAACCACTACAATTATCGTTGGTATTTTAACCATACTGGCTTCGGTAATAATAGTAGGTATCGGAAACTCAATGAAATAAAGCTATTGATTTTGCAACGGCAAAACAATCCGTGTTAATCTGTGAAATCCGTGGCTAATAAAATATTAAAGCATTTAAATAGCATTCTATGTCAGTTCAAACAGCACAATTTAAAAACGTAAGTTACTTATGGGATGAGGCTAAAGCGGCCACCATGGCGGGAGATGAAGTAGCCTTACTTATTTATCGTTCCAATTTATTAGGAGCCGATCTGCGCCTTACCAACTATGGCGGCGGTAATACCTCTTGTAAAGCAATGGCAAAAAATCCGTTGACGGGAGAAGAAACAGAAGTAATGTGGGTAAAAGGAAGTGGTGGCGATATCGGTACTTTAAAAAAGAGTGGCCTTGCAGCATTATATGTTGATCGTTTACGCAGTTTAAAAAATGTATACCGGGGCCTTGCCTACGAAGATGAAATGGTGGAATTGTTCAACCATTGCATTTACGACCTGGCTTCTAAAGCACCATCTATTGATACGGCCTTACACGGTTTCTTACCATTCAAACATATCGATCATTTACATCCCGATGCGGCCATAGCTATTGCTGCAGCCAAAGATGGCAAAAAGATCACACAGGAATTATTCAATGGTTCTATCGGATGGGTGGAGTGGCAGAAGCCCGGGTTTGACCTTGGTTTGCAATTAAAACAATGCCTGGATGAAAATCCGGGTATCCGTGGTATCATGTTAGGTTCTCATGGTCTATTTACCTGGGGCGATACGGCTTATGAAAGTTATGTAAATACTTTAGAAGTAATTGAGCGTTGTGCTGACTACCTAAATGATAATTATGGTAAAAAAGGCCCGGTATTCGGCGGTGCCAAAATACAATCCTTATCAAAAGAAGAAAGGCTGAAACAGGCCGCAGCACTGGCTCCTGTGTTAAGAGGCTTTTGCTCTTCGCAAACAAAAATGATCGGTCATTTTACAGATGATGACAGGGCCCTGGAATTTATTAATTCCAATGACCTGGCAAGATTGGCACCATTGGGTACCAGTTGCCCCGATCACTTCCTGCGTACCAAGATCAGTCCGCTGGTATTACCATTAAGCGCAAACGAAGATTTAAATAATGTAGCCGCAATAAAAGAAAAACTGCAGCCGGAGTTTGAAGCTTACCGTAAAATGTATGCTGATTATTACAATACCTGCAAACATCCCAACAGTCCTGCAATAAGAGATGCCAACCCGGTGGTGATTTTATACCCTGGTGTGGGCTTGTTTACTTTTGCAAAAGACAAACAAACCGCACGTGTAGCCGCAGAATTTTATATCAATGCCATCAATGTAATGAAAGGTGCAGAAGCCATTTCTGAATATACGTCTTTACCAAGGCAGGAAGCTTTCAACATTGAATACTGGTTACTGGAAGAAGCGAAACTGCAACGTATGCCTAAAGCAAAACCATTAAGTGGCAGGATTGCATTGGTAACCGGAAGTGCCGGTGGCATTGGTAAAGCAATCGCCAAAAAATTTGCAGAAGAAGGAGCCTGCGTGATCATCAATGATATTAATGAAGAAAGGTTGCAAACAGCAACGGGCGAATTTCAAAAACTATTTGGAAAGGATAATGCAGCAGCAGTAATGCTGGATGTTACTAATTTAGAAACCATCAACAAAGCAATGGAAAGCGCAGCGCTGGCTTTTGGTGGTGTGGATATCATTGTAAACAATGCAGGTATCAGTACATCCAAACCAATTGCCGATCATACCATTGCCGACTGGGATAAACTATACGATATTTTAGTAAAAGGACAGTTTTTGGTTTCGCAGGCAGGCATTGCCGTTATGCGTAAGCAAAATATCGGTGGTGATATTATTAATATTGTTTCTAAAAATGCAGTAGTGGCAGGGCCAAACAATGCCGGCTATGGTTCGGCAAAAGCAGCACAGGCGCATTTAACAAGATTGATGGCTGCAGAATTGGGGGCAGATAAGATACGTGTAAACACCGTTAACCCGGATGCGGTTATTGCCGACAGCAATATCTGGGCCGGTGGCTGGGCAGAAGGCCGTGCCAAAGCTTATGGTATTACCGTGGAAGAATTACCGGCTTACTATGCTAAACGCACTTTGCTCAACGAAGCTATTTTACCTGAAGATATTGCCAATGCCTGCTTTGCATTCGCAGGAGGCTTGTTGAATAAATCAACCGGTAATGTGCTGAACGTGGATGGAGGAGTGGCGATGGCATTCTTACGCTGATCATCTCTTTATATATAGCAATAAGCAATCAAAAAAAGGTTGATGATTTTCTAATCTGTCAACCTCTATTTTTTAAACAACAACTTCTAAATATATTTTCAGTATGAGTTATGAAAAGAGCGCTGAAAATGCAGGGGCTCAAAGTTCCCTTTCAGGGGGACTTAGGGGGCATAGAGTAGCATTTAAAATGCAACTGTTTGCCGGAAAAAAGGAAGAGTATCAAAAGCGCCATGACGAAATATGGCCGGAGCTGGTGGAGTTATTAAAGCAAACAGGCATTAGTGAATATTCTATTTTCCTGGATGAAACAACGTATAGTTTATTCGGGGTTTTAAAAGCAGAAGACCCGAAAGCACTGGATAATTTACCTGCTCATGCCGTAATGCAAAAATGGTGGCAATATATGGGAGATATCATGGAAAGTAATCCGGATAATTCTCCGGTAAGTGTTCCCCTTCAGGAAGTTTTTTATTTGCCATGACGGGTAAAGTAATAAAGTTTATAAGGTTAAAAAGTGACAACGGGAAACAACAATAAAGCATTAATTTTAAAGCTCCGCTCACGTCTCACGACTAACCACTCACGATAAAAACAACAACAAATGTTATTAGATAAACAACTGATTGCCGACAGCAATAGTAAAGCAATAGCCGAACACCAGCGCAAGTTTAATTTTACAGCAGCTGGTATTGATAATGTGGAAGCGATCATAAAAAAATTAATGGATTTCCAGGTGGCAATACCGAGTTGGGCATTGGGTACAGGTGGTACAAGGTTTGGCCGTTTCCCCGGCGCAGGCGAACCGGGCAGCCTGGAAGAAAAAATTGAAGATGTGGGTTTGCTGCATGCATTGAATAATTCAAGCGGAGCTATATCATTACATATTCCATGGGATATACCCACCGATGCCAATGCTATTAAAGCATTAGCTGCACAACATGGTTTGTTATTTGATGCGGTGAATTCCAATACTTTTCAGAATCAACCGGGCCAAAAAGAAAGTTACAAATTTGGTTCTTTGCAACATGTAGATAAAGCTGTTCGCAAACAAGCTATTGCACATAACATAGAAGTGATCAAACATGGGGTGGCGCTGGGTTCCAAATCCTTAACAGTATGGCTGGCGGATGGCAGTTGCTTTCCCGGCCAGTTAAATTTCAGGAGGGCTTTTGAAAATACACTGGAAGGGTTACACGAAATTTATGCCGCATTACCTGCCGACTGGAAAGTGTTTGTGGAATACAAAGCCTATGAACCTAATTTTTACTCTATGGCAGTAGGCGATTGGGGGCAATCTTTATTGTATGCCAATAAACTGGGAGAGAAAGCCTATACTTTGGTTGACCTTGGCCATCATTTGCCAAACGCTAATATTGAACAGATCGTTTCTTTATTACTGATGGAAGGAAAACTAGGCGGTTTCCATTTTAACGACAGCAAGTATGGCGATGATGATCTTACTGTGGGCAGTATGAAACCTTACCAGTTGTTCCTGATATTTAATGAACTGGTGGAAGGCATGGATGCAAAGGGTATGAATCATGCTACTGACCTGGGATGGATGATAGATGCCAGCCATAATGTAAAAGATCCGTTAGAAGATCTGTTGCAATCCGTAGAAGCGATCATGATCGCCTATACGCATGCGTTACTGGTAGATAGAAAAAAACTGAACGAGGCACAAATGAATAATGATGTGGTGGCAGCACAGGAAGTATTGCAGAATACTTTCCGTACAGATGTACGTTCCATAGTTGCAGAAGCAAGATTGAGGGCAGGAGCAGCATTGGACCCATTATCATTTTTCAGAAATGAAAAAATAAGAGCACAATTAATTAAAGACAGAGGAACAAATACTGTGGCAACAGGTTTGTAGCATGAGTAGTGAATCGTCAGACGTGAGTAAAACAGCGTTCACGATCAGTAACTGACTTCTGATGATTCACCACTCATATCTCACGTCTCACCACTCACGACAATGAACAGCATTCCCGTCATAGCAATTTTTGATGTTGGTAAAACCAACAAAAAACTATTCCTGTTTGATGAACATTACAGGATTGTGTATGAAAAAACCTTGCAGTTTACCGAAACCGTAGACGAAGATGGCGACCCCTGCGAAAATTTAGAAGCACTCACGGCATGGGGAAGAGATTCCTTAAAAGAATTAATTGAGTTGGGAGAATTTGATATTAAAGCACTCAACTTTTCTGCCTATGGCGCCAGTTTTGTTCATATTGATGAAGAAGGGAAACCCGTGGTGCCCTTGTACAATTACCTGAAGCCCTTTCCCGAAGACCTGAAGAAAAAATTTTACGAAGACTATGGCGGTGAGATACCGGTTTCCATGATCACTGCATCGCCGGTGCTGGGTAATTTAAATTCGGGTATGCAATTGTACCGCTTAAAATACAAGCGCCCCGAAATATTTAAAAAGATACATTATTCCTTACACCTGCCCCAATATTTAAGTTATTTAATTACCAACCAGGCTTACAGTGATATTACCAGTATTGGCTGCCATACCGGCTTGTGGAATTTTCCGCAGGATAATTACCACGAATGGGTATTACGTGAAGGAATAGCCGAAAAACTGGCGCCATTGTTTTCTTCTGCGGATGTTGTGGATGCAAGGGCTTTCTGGAAAGATTTTAAAGTGGGCATCGGGTTACATGATTCTTCTTCGGCATTAATTCCTTACCTGGCTTGTTTCAGCGAACCATTTGTGCTGATATCAACCGGCACCTGGTGTATCACACTCAATCCTTTTAATAAACATCCTTTAACAGAAGATGAACTGAAACAGGATTGCCTTTGTTATATGAGTTACCGTGGCGAGCCCGTAAAAGCCAGCCGCTTATTTGCAGGTAACGAACATGAAATTGAAACAAAGCGCCTGGCACAGCATTTTAATACCGCACAGGATAATTATAAAACGGTGGCGTATGATGAAAAAATAATTCAGGCGCTTACAGGTGATACTGCGGCAGCGCCGCAAATAAAATTTGCAGAGAGGGACTTAGCGGATTATAAGAATTATGAAACGGCCTACCACCGTTTGATTCTGGATATTATGTGGCAGCAGTTAGCTTCTACCAAACTGGTACTGCAGGATGATAATGTAAACCGCATTTTTGTAGATGGCGGATTCAGCAAGAATTCTATTTACATGCATTTACTGGCAGAGGCTTTTCCTGAAATGGAAATTTATGCGGCTTCAGTAGCACAGGCTACATCAGTAGGTGCTGCATTGGCTATACACAAACACTGGAATACAAAACCTTTACCCGGAGATATTATTGATTTAAAATTTTATGCAAAGCCAACTATAGCGTGATGAATGTAGGATTATTTATACCCTGTTATGTCAACCAGTTTTACCCGCAGGTAGCTATTGCAACGCTGGAGCTTTTAGAGAAATTTAATTGTACAGTGGGCTATCCGTTAAATCAAACCTGCTGCGGACAGCCGATGGCCAATTCCGGGTACGAAAAAATGGGACAATCCTGCAACGACCTGTTCACTGAAAATTTTGCCGGCTACGATTATGTGGTTTGTCCCTCGGGAAGTTGTTCCTTACACATCAAAGATCACCTGCACAGTACTAAAGACGAAGCGGCTGCCACAACCATAAGAAAAACGGTGTATGAACTGGCAGAGTTTTTAGTGGATGTTTTAAAAGTAGATGCTATTGAAGCTTCATTTCCCTATAAAGTAGGCGTTCACCAGAGTTGCCACGGACAAAGGGGATTGCATACTTCGCAAATGAGTGAACTGGTTGCAGAACCTTTTTCGAAAAATGATTTGCTATTGAAAAAAGTAAAAGGTATTGAGCTGATGAAATTAGACAGGGTAGATGAATGTTGTGGTTTTGGTGGTACCTTTTGCGTGGTGGAAGAAGCAGTAAGCGCCAAGATGGGAAAAGACCGTGTGGCAGACCATGAAAAAAATAATGTGGAAGTGATAACGGGAGGAGATATGAGTTGCCTGATGCATTTAGAAGGTATTTTAAAAAGAAAGAAAAGTAACATCAAGGTGAAGCATATTGCAGAGATTTTGAACAGCAATGCGTGAGTCGTGAGTCGTGAATGGTCAATAAGCTTCCGGCAACTAATTAACCAATAAACTAATAAACCAATAAACCAATAAATCAATTAACACAACAGATGTCATCAACCAACGCCACACATCCTGAACTTTCCGCCATCTTCAACAAAGATGAAGCGAGGGTGGATTGGCATGATGAAACTTTATGGTGGATACGCCAGAAGAGAGATAAAGCGGCGTGGACAATTCCTGAATGGGAACAACTGCGGGAAATTGCTTCTGCCATTAAAAATAATGTACTCAGTAACCTGCATGCGTATTTAATAGAGTTTGAAGAAAAGGCAAAGGAAAACGGCATCATTGTACATTGGGCCGCAGATGGAAAAGAGCACAATGAAATTGTACATGCTATTTTAAAAGAAAATAAGGTTAGCCAGATTGTTAAAAGTAAATCGATGCTAACGGAAGAGTGTGGACTAAATGAATACCTGGCAAAAAATAATATTGATGTAGTAGATACAGACCTGGGTGAACGTATTGTACAATTAGCTAACGAACATCCCAGCCATATTGTATTGCCTTGTATCCACTGGAAAAAAGAAGAGATAGGAGAGTTGTTTCACCAGCATTTAAATACCCCGAAAGGAAATGCAGATCCTAAGTTTTTAGCGAATGCTGCAAGGATACATTTAAGGGAAAAATTTTTAACGAGAAGGATCGCTATCACCGGTGTAAACTTTGCAGTAGCAGCAACAGGGGAGTTTGTAGTGTGTACCAACGAAGGCAATGCAGACATGGGCGCACACCTGGCTGATGTGCATATCGCCTGCATGGGTATTGAAAAAATTATTCCGCAACGAAAACATCTAAGTGTTTTTTTAAGGCTGCTGGCCCGTAGTGCAACAGGCCAGCCTATTACCACTTACTCCAGTCATTTTAAAAAACCCAACACCAATCAAAAAATACATATCGTCCTCGTAGATAATGGGCGCACCGTACAGTTAGGCAGGGAATCATTTCGCAATTCATTAAAATGCATTCGCTGTGCCGCATGTTTTAATACCTGCCCGGTATACAGAAGAAGTGGCGGACATAGTTACCATACCGCCATTGCCGGGCCAATCGGTGCTATACTTGCCCCTAACCTGGATATGAAAAAATATGCCGACCTGCCTTTTGCTTCCACACTTTGTGGCAGTTGCAGCAATGTTTGTCCGGTTAAGATTGATATTCATAACCAATTGTACCTGTGGCGGCAGGAGATCACCAAAGAGGGGTATTCTCCCAAAACAAAAACAGCAGCCATGAAAGTGATGGCGGTAATATTATCAAAACCCGGTTTATTTAATATGGGTGGAAAGGCTGCAAGATGGGTTATAAAGCACCTTCCTTTTTTGGTGAATAACAGGTTAAACCCCTGGTATAAGCAAAGAGATCTGCCGGCTCCTCCAAAGCAATCATTTACAGAATGGTATAAAAAGAACAGGAAATGAGCAGCAGAGAAAAAATATTAGCAGCAGTAAAAACCAATCAGCCTGCATTGCAGCAATTACCGGAATTGGAGCAGCTTAATGCTATCAGGTACGATGATAATTTGCTGCAGTTTGCAACGGTGCTTACCACCATTGGCGGCAAAATAGTGGAAATAAAAAATACGGATGAGATTATTGAATATGTGAAAAATAATTTCAGTAATCATCAAAATTACGTGACTACATTACCGGGGTTGAATGAAATTAAAATGCTGGACGAACATTTAGACCCTCATTTCCTGGAAAATATTGAAGTGGCTGTTGTAAAAGCAGTATTCGGTGTGGCAGAAAACGGTTCGGTATGGGTCACCGGCGATGAAATGAAGATAAGAGCCTTGCCTTTTATTTGTCAGCACCTTGCAGTAGTACTTCATAAAAAAGACCTGGTAAGCAATATGCACGAAGCTTATCAATTGATTGGCAATAACCATTATGATTTTGGTGTTTTTATTGCAGGCCCTTCTAAAACTGCCGATATTGAACAGTCGCTGGTACTTGGTGCACATGGCCCCAAAACCATGACGGTTTTTATGCTGTCATAAACACAACTTTCTCCGCTTCTGATATTAATAAATATTGTTTTGCAGGTTTGTGGATAAGCCACTGTCAGCAACAGTTTTACAGGATGCCACAGGATAGTCACCTATTAAGCAAATGTTAATTTGCTGCTGTTAACAATTGATTAGTATCAGGCTAACATCATTCGCTGCTATAAATGTAAAGCCAAAATAAATTGTCAGCAATTTCGATCTGAAGATATTTTATTTCGAAAAAGAATACGAACTGCTATATGAGAAAAATAAACCTTCTTGCTCACACACAAAATCCATTTCCGGATTTTACAATTCCAGGATATTTTCGGCATCATTTGTAATTGTGTAAGGTGATTTTTTTTTCTATGGCATACTAGTATAAATAATAAAATTATTTATCTCAAAGTAGGATTTAATATGCATAAAAAAATTTACCAGCTGGCGTATGTAGTAGTGTTTGCTGCATTGCTTACTTCTTGCAAAAAGAAATTTGATGATTACTATGCAAGGCCTGCAAACCTTGCCGACCCTATTTACAAACAACTGGCTGACCAGGGAAAGTTTTCCAGTTTTATTTCGTTGATAGATAAAGCAGGGTACAAACAAACGTTAGCCTCGGCAGGTTACTGGACAATTTTTGCACCAACTGATTCTGCCTTTACTGCAGATACTGAATACGCTGCATTCATAAAAGGCCGTGGATTTAATACCACTGCTGATGTTGATTCCACCACAGCACAAATGATTGTGCAATACCTCCTGGTATTTAACGGTTTTGAAAAAGACCGTATCAATGATTATCAATCTAATTTAGGATGGGTGCCTGACAACGCTTTTAAAAGACGTACTGCATATTATACCGGTTTTTATAATGATACTTCTTACACCGGTACAGCTTATAAAGCTGTAGCTTCCAACAGGAATAATAACTCCAGCAATACAGGCTATTACATATTTGCGGATAATGGTAATAAATATATTCCCTGCTTTACCAGCGAATATTTTGCGGCACAAGGTATTCCTGCAGCTGATTACAATTATTTCTATCCTAATTCAACCTTCTCCGGTTTTAATATTGCCAACGCAAAAGTTACACAAAAAGATATTCCTGCTGAAAATGGGGTGATACATATTATTGATAAAGTGGTAACACCGGCCAAAAGCATTGACCAGTATTTACGCAATAAACCGGAGTACAGCCTCTTCAGAAGTTTACTGGAGCAGTTTATGGTATTGTTCATTAAAAATACCGATGCCACCCACCGCTACCAGGTACTGAATGGCGGTACGCAGGATGTAATGGTAAAAGTGTATTCCAACCTGTTAGCATTTTCTCCTAACAATGAAAATTTCTTTAAGCTGCAGGATAATGATGCTCAAAGGGATGGCTGGACGATGTTTGTGCCTACCAACGATTCTTTAAGCAAGTACATTAATACAGTGGTGTTGCAGCAATATCCAAGCATCAATTCTTTACCAATAAGTATCATTGCCGATCTCATCAATGCACACATGTGGCAAAGTACAGTATGGCCCAGTAAGTTCAACAGCACTTATAACTTTTTAGGCGAACCAGCAAAAATGAATCCTGCAACAGATATTGTTGAAAAGAAGGTATTGAGTAATGGTATGTTCTATGGCACCAAAAAAGTTAATGAACCGAATGTGTTTTCTACCGTATACGGCAAAGCTTACTTAGATCCCCGTTACAGTTTAATGACAAGGCTGCTGGATATGGAAATAAAAAGCACCATCACTAACCCTAATGTAAAGTATACTTTATTCATGATGTCTGATGCCGTATTGGCGGCCAGGGGGTATAGTTATAATGCCGGATCTAATGGCTGGGTATTTACTAACCCTGTTGGAGGTGCTACATCAACCAATGACAGTAACAGGTTGAATTTACTAAGGATGTTGTATTCAGGTGTTATTGAAACACCTAATAATGAGCTGGCTAATATTGGCCAGGCGGGCTTTAGTGGTATCATCGGTTCTTATGGTGGTGAGTATATTAAGTATAACGGTAACCAGGTAATTACGGCGGGTACTGCAGAACGGGGTTTAACAGTGAGGATCGACAGCGTACGGAAGGTATTGAATGGCCAGGTGGTTTACATTAACGACCTTATGTATTTTCCTTACCTGGTTATTGGTAAAAATCTTGAAGCATTAGGTACACCTGCTGCTTCTGAGTTTAATTACTTCTGGAACTACCTTAAAAATTCCACCCTTTTTAATACCAGTACCTCAGAGATCACCGGCATAACGGCGGGCTCTTTCTATACAATTTTTGTGCCCAACAAAGCATCCATTGTGCAGGCAATTAATGATGGTATGTTGCCAGGCACTGCAGGCGTGCCCAACTTTACGCCTACGCTTACGGCAGATAAATTAAAAGTAGAAAACTTTATTAATTACCACATATTGGATAAGCGTACCGTAATTGCCAACGGAAATGATATTGGTTCTTATCCTTCTTTATTAAAAAATACAGCTGGAGACCCGGTCACGTTTTCGATATTATACCCCGGCGGAATTTTTGAACTGGGAGATGGCTATAACCGTAAAGCAAGATTGGTAACAGCGCAAAGCAATAACCTTTCCAACCGAACGGTAATACACCTGGTTGATAACTACCTGAAATACTGATAACACAAAAGGGCCTTTTTAAAATCATACTAACAAAAAGTCATTTTATAATGAAAGTTTTAATAACCAAAATCAGCTTCCTGTTGTTTGCAATATTTTTTGCCAACGGGGTAATGGCCCAGGCCACCACCACTACTATACAGGGCAAGATACTGGGGGCGAATAAAAAACCTGTTGAACATGTTACTATTGCCGAAGTAGATGCAGATGGCAGAACCATACATGCTGTAAAAACAGACGTGGAAGGTAATTTTGTGATAAGGATATCCAGTACTAAAAATAAATTATCTATCAGTCATATCAGTTTCCGTACACAGGTATTGCCCATCAATACCCGGACTACTTTCAATATAAATATGGAAAGTAACAGTAAAGACCTGGGTGATGTGGTTGTGGTATCGCAAAGAAAAGTGGATAATGGTAACGTGGCCATACCGGAAAGGGAACTGACCACAGCACAATCGCATATTGCGGCAAAAGACCTTGAAGAAATGCAGGCGGCTTCTATTGACCAGGCATTACAGGGACGCTTACCCGGAGTTGATATTACGGCTAACTCAGGTGATCCGGGCGCAGGTATGCAGATACGTATCAGGGGTACTTCTTCCATCAACTCTTCCAACGATCCATTGATAGTAGTGGATGGTATGCCTTATGAAACTTCTGTACCATCTGATTTTAATTTCGGTTCTGCAGATGAACAGGGTTATGCAAGTCTTATCAATATTGCACCTACCGATATTAAGGACATCACCATTTTAAAAGATGCCGCTGCAACTGCAGTATGGGGATCAAGGGCTGCCAATGGTGTAGTGGTGATCACTACCAAAAGAGGCGCCATAGGCAAACCTGCTTTTACTTACACTAACAAAACATCAATTACCAAACAGCCTGAAGCGGTTCCTATGCTGACTGGTGATCAGTACTCAACACTGATACCCGAAGCGTATATGAATGCAACAGGTACTGCACTCAATACACAAAATGTAAAAGAATTCCAGTACGATCCCAATGACCCTTACTGGTATAATAATTACAGCAAGAATACCAATTGGATCAAAGCGATCACTCAAACCGGTGTAACGCAGGATCATAATATTTCTATGACGGGTGGTGGCGAAAAAGCAAGGTACTATGCATCATTAGGCTACCTCGATCAGAAAGGTACTACTATCGGTACTTATTTAAAACGCATCAGCACACGTATCAATTTAGATTATATCGTTTCTGAACGCATCCGCTTTAAATCCGATCTTTCTTATTCCTTTACAGATAACAACAGGAATTTTGCACTCAATTTAAGAGATCTTGCCTATCGCAAAATGCCTAACATGAGTATTTACGAATACGATGAATATGGTAACTTGTCGGGCAATTACTTTTCTCCTGCCAATAATATTCAGGGCCAATATCTGGGCATCAATACTAAAAGTGAAATACAAGGCACATCCAACCCGGTGGCATTGGCCAAAGAAGCCAAATATAATATCATCAGCCAGAGAATTACACCGCATTTTAACCTGCAATACGAAATTCTGAAAAAAGTATTGATGGCAACTTTTGATGTACAGTTTGATATCAACAACAATAAGAACAATAGTTTCTTACCCCAGACTGCTACAGGAAGGCCATGGACAGAGCCTTCGGTAAACAGGGCTTATGATGGTGATATTGATGTATTTAATGTGCAATCAAAAACCAATCTGGTATATACCCCTAAATTCAAAAGTCCCAATCATTCTTTGATCAGCTTTTTATCGTTAAGTACTTACGATAATAAATATGTATCACAGGAAATACTGACCTCTAATACTGCTTCTTCTGTTTTACAGGACCCTTCTTCACCAGGCCGCACACAAAATGCAGAAACGAGATTAACTGCTTACACAGGGCAAACCCGTAGTGTTGGTTTATTGGTAAATGCGCAATACGGTTATAAGGATAAATACATTTTTAACGTGGGTGTTCGTGGTGATGGTAACTCCAGGTTTGGGCCGGAAAATCGTTATGCTTTATTTCCCTCTGCATCTGTACGCTGGAGAGTTTCTGACGAGAAATTCATGAAGCGTTTCCAGAAAAAAATTGATGACCTTAGTTTCAGGGCCAGTTATGGAGAATCCGGTAATGCACCAAAAAGAGATTACAGCTATATCAATACCTACAATACTTTTGGCTGGACCTACCTGGGGCAAGCCGGTGTTTATCCCGCCAACATGCAATTGTCTAATTTAAAATGGGAAACCATTGTGGGACAAAATGCAGGTATCAACTTAAGTATGTTTAAAAGACGCTTCACAGTAGATGCAGAATTTTATGTAAACCGCACTAAAAATATGTACTTCCCGGGATTACAGATATCTTCTATCAACGGGTTTAGTAATGTGGATATGAATGTGGGTACAATGGATAACCAGGGTTTTGAGTTAGGCCTTGGCGTTACTCCTTACAAATCAAAAACATGGCAGGTTGATTTCAATTTCAATATTGCACGTAACATCAACATGATCCGTGAAATATCTGACCTGTATCCGCTGGATAAAGGTGATATCACTACAAACGGGCAATACAAAACCTTCCTGCAGGTTAACAATCCTTTCGGTTCTTTTTATGGCTTCAAATATAAAGGGGTTTATAAAGATGTGGCATCAACCATTGCAACAGATGCAAGTGGTAAAAATATTGTTGGCCCTACAGGTCAAACCATTTTCATGAAATTTAATTACCCAAGTATCGGGTATACTTTTCAGCCTGGAGATGCCATGTATGAAGACATCAACCATGATGGCAACATCAATTACCAGGATATCGTTTACTTAGGTAACAGTAACCCTAAATACACAGGTGGTTTTGGTACTTCTGTAACTTATAAAGGTGCCTGGAAGTTTACCGCTTTCTTTAACTACCGGTATAAAGTTGACCTGGTAAATGGTACTAAAATTAATACCACCAACATGTATGGTTTCGATAACCAGAGTACTGCTACCTTAAGAAGATGGAGAAAAGAAGGAGATGTTACTGATATACCAAGAGCGCTTTACCGTACCGGTTATAACTGGTTGGGTAGCGACAGGTATGTGGAAGACGGTTCTTTCCTGCGTTTCAGAACAGCTACTGTACGTTATACCGCACCTAAAAAGTTTGTGCAAAAATTGAAGGTAAAAAACCTGAGTGCTTATGTAACAGTTGAAAATTTATTTACGTGGACTAATTATACCGGCCAGGACCCCGAAGCAAGTGTAAGAGGAAGTGATCCGTTCAGGGTGGCTGTTGATAATTCCTATACACCGCCGGTAAAAACATTTACTGTAGGCGTAACAGCAAGTTTTTAAAATATTAAATTGATTTAAAAGAAATACAATGTTTACAAAAACAATTTTCAAAGTACTGGCTGTAGTGTTGCTGCTGCCTGTTGTATCCTGTAAAAAATGGCTCGACCTTCAACCACAGGATGGTTTAACCGGTGCCGAATACTGGAAAACAAAAGAACAGGTAGCCGCTGCCGTTACTGGTATTTATGCTTCACTAACCGGCTCTGCAACGGGTTCAAGGAGCGCTGCTGAATCTTTCTTTCTTTGGGGAGAATTGAGGGCAGATATGATTACCAGTACACTGGCTACCACACCCGAACAGATAGATGTGATCAACGTAAATATTTTACCTACCAATGGTATCGCTAACTGGAGAGGCATTTACGAGACCATCAACTACTGCAATACCGTGATTGACTTTGCACCCGGTGTATTGGCAAAAGACGCCACCTTTACGCAATCGGCATTGGATAAAGCTATTGCCGAAGCAAAAGCAGTAAGGGCATTAATGTATTTTTACCTGGTACGTACATTTGACCAGGTGCCTTTAAAATTAAAATCAACTTCAAGTGATAAGGATATTGTTTCATTGGCTAAAAGCTCACAAGACGAAGTGCTTACCCAGGCATTAAAAGATTTGAGTGAAGCAGAAACTTATGCCGTGTCAGATTACGGAGACAGGGCATCAAATAAAGGAAGAATTACCAAAGCTACCATCAATGCTATACAGGCAGATATTTACCTGTGGCAGGAAAAATATACAGAATGTGTTGCGGCCTGTAATAAGGTGATCAACACCAATCAATTTGGTTTGATAGACGGAACAGATGCCAATATCTGGTACAGGACTTTATATGTAAACGGCAACAGTAATGAGAGTTTATTTGAATTGCAGTTTGATAACCAGAAATTAAATCCTTTCTATACAATTTTCAATACTACACAAAAGAAATTCTTAGCCAGCCCCATTGTAATGGATGAAATATACACGGTTGATTTTACTGATCCGTTAAAATTTGATATTCGTGCAGATGGTGCAGCTGTAAGGTCAACCGACCAGTTGATATGGAAATACATCGGGCTTACCAATACCACAGCCCGTGCACAGGAAGAATCCTATGCACACTGGATCATGTACAGGTATGCGGATATTTTATTAATGAAAGCCGAAGCCCAAAATCAATTGGGCAACGGGCAGGAAGCTTTAAATATCATTGCCCTGATAAGAGCAAGGGCAAGAGCTTTGATAGCTACCGCTGCAAATCCGGCGCCTAATGATAAAATAGCTGTTGCTGATTATATTTTAAAGGAAAGGGCAAGGGAATTTGCTTTTGAAGGTAAACGCTGGTATGATATTTTAAGAAATGCCCGCCGCAATAATTATCAGCGCCTGGACCTGTTGCTGGATATGGTTGCAGGAACGGTGCCGCCTAACCGCCAGCAATCGGCCATCGCAAAATTTAAAGATAAAAATTGCCACTACCTGCCTATTTACACCTATGAATTAACTACCAACAAAGCTTTAGTACAAAACCCTTTTTATAAATAAATCATTTACAAAATAAACCAAAGCGTATGAAAAAATATTTAAGCATTATGGCTTCAGCAATAGTTGGCCTGCTTATAATTTTTTACACCGGTAGCTGTAAAAAAATAAAATATGTGGAAAGTACAACTACTGACCTCAATATTTATGGTTACATCAAAGCCAACCCGTCTAAATATTCTTCTATTACTGCAATAGTGGATAAATCGGGTTATGCCGGTTTTTTAAATGCATACGGCTCGTACACTATGTTTGTACCTACCGATAGTGCTGTGGGGTTGTATTTAACAGAAGTAAATAAAACCTTAACCGGTTTAACAGAAAAGGAAGCACAGGATATTGTAAAATTTCATCTGCTGGAAGATACGCTTACTACCGCTTCATTTAAAGACGGTAAGTTGCCTACTATAACTATGTATGGCCAATACCTGGTAACCGGTGTTGAAAATAAAAGCGGGGCATCTACATTTTTAATTAACCGCCAGGGTACTGTTACACAAGGCAATATTAAAACCGGCAATGGCCTTATACACCAGATAGACCATGTATTAAAACCAGCCTCTAAAACTGTAGCTGAATTAATTTCTGCTGATGCAAGGTTCTCTATTTTTAAGCAGGCGCTTCAGGCTACCGGGTATTATGATACGCTGAATACCATCAACAGCACAACGCCTTCTTTAAGAAGATGGTTTACTGTATTTGCTGAAACCAACCAGGCATTGGCTGACTCAGGTATTACAAGTTTTGCAGCACTTAAAACAAAGTATTCCAATACAGGCAATCCTTTAAATCCATTGGATAGTTTAAGCATCTATGTAAAATATCATATCATTCCGGATACCAAATACCTTGCGGATATTGTATCTGCCAGCTCTCATACCACATTAGCGCCATTAGAAGTACTGGCATCAAAACTGGATGATGTAAAAGTTTTACTGAATGATCTTGATTTTAATGGTGTGCACGAAAAAGGAGTGGAGATAGAACGTTCAACAAGTGATCTGTCTGCAACTACAGGCGTATTACATACTGCCCTGGCTCATTTTGCTCCAAAGATTCGCCAGCCATCGGCCGTATATTGGGATGTGGCAGATTTTCCTGAAGTAAGAAAATTACCAGCGGTTTTCAGAAGAGGTAATTTCAGTTTTGCCTATGGTGCTATTAAAGATATTACCTGGGACAGAACTACTAACACCATGGACTATGCGTACACCACATCTTCTTCAATAAATGTATACTGGGGTGATTATTTAAGTGTGCCCATGGGTAATACCACAAGGCATAACTGGATAGAATTTACAACACCCATCATTATTAAAGGAAGGTATAAAGTATGGGTTTGTTACAGGGCAGCCAAAGGTTCGGGTACTGTTGGTTTACCGGGTGGTTCCAATATGCCGGTGCAGCCTTCGTTTGATGGTGTTGACCTGTCAAGGCAATTCAACTTCTGTGAGCAGCGACCCAACCTGTCTGATGGTGAACTGGAAGCATTGGGTTGGAAAAAATACTCTCCCAGTGCCACCCAGTTTATGACGGGTAAATTCCTCGGCATTATAGATGTACCAACTACTGACCGTCATAAATTCAGGTTGCGGTCATTACCAGCAGCAGGTACCGGTAACCCATCAGATTATTTAGACATGGTTCATTTTATTCCGATCAATCAAAACCAATATTTACCAAGATTTAATACTGACGGAACATTACAGTATTTCTAAAAGATAACCATAGCAATTAAATAGCAGAAAATGTATAATAAAAAATATATAACGGGGATTGTTTTGCTCTTTACCATGATGATTACAGGGTGTAATAAATGGAAAGACCATAATGAAGTAACGCAACAAGACCTTACGCAAAACCTTTTACAGGCTGTATCTTCCAACCCCGATCTGAGTAAGTTCAGGGAATATGTAGGCCTTGCCGGTTTGGATTCTGTATTGCAGGCGTCAAAAACATTTACCGTTTGGGCACCTAATAATGCAGCATTGCAAAGCATTGATCCGGCCACAGTAGCAGATAAGGTAAAGCTGAGGGCCTTTATACTCAACCATATTTCCAATCAATTATATTTTATTAAAGATGTGGTAACACCTGCACGTATATTGATGCTGAGTGGTAAGTATAATAATTTCAGCAGTGCAAAATTTGATGAGGCAGCTTTAGTAAGCACAGATAAATATGTAAGCAACGGCGTACTGCATACTATAAATGCAATGGTGCCACCTTTGCAGAATATATGGGATTACATTAATGCCACTACTGCACAATATGCACAAAATGCGTACGTAAAAAGTTTAAACTACAATGGCTTTGACCCGGCACTGGCTATCATTGACAGCATCAGTGTAATTACGGGCTTGCCTGTTTACCGCCCCGGCACCGGTATTGTACAAAAAAATTATTTTAACGACAGGGTGTACGACATGAAAAGAGAAGATAAGCAATACACTTATTTTGTAATGCAGGATGCTAATTTTGTGCTGGAAGCTGATTCGCTGAAACCTTATTTTGCAACTACCACTACAACTGCCACCGATAGTTTAACCAGGTGGAATGTGGTGAAAGACCTGGCTTATGATGTACCTTATCAGACAGTTTTCCAGGTACCACAGCCTTTAATTTCAAGATCGGGTATAAGCGTACCGGTAAGCAGTGCTTTTGTTGTGGATATTAAAAAGATGAGTAACGGTTACGTGTACATTATGAGTAAGGTAGATGTGCCTACAAAAAATAAATTTCTGCCAATAACTTTAGAAGGCGAATTTCCAACAGGATTTTTGCAAAATGATAAAACCGGATTTATCAATTACCGCCTTCGCCTGAACCCGGTTACAGGGTTGAATTTTTCAGATATCCTCATCAGCGGGCACGGGGTAACCACCTTTTATTCTTTTTACAGAACTTCTGAAACACCTAGCATCAAATACCAGGTATATGCCAAGGCTACCAACGATTTTCAAACGGGAGCTTTCAATCAAACCATTAACGCATGGAATACCAGTTTAGGTGCATTAACGGGTACCTTAACCCATGCGGTGCCTTTGTATACTGCAACAGGTGCTTATAACGAAGTATATGTAGGCGATATCACCAACACCAGGTTTGGTACGGTTGACTGGAGGATAACTGCAGTTACCACAGGGCCCATCCTGCTGGATTATATCAGATTAGTACCAGTGCCATAAAAATTCATTATCAAAGTTTATCATTCTATTATCATGCATATTTTTAAGAAAATAATTACACTGTCGGTTGCATTGGCTGCCTGCTTTTTTGTGCAGGCGCAAAAAAAGGGTAAGGCTGCCGCTGAAAATAAATTCAGGGTAGAGGGTACCGTTACCAGTGCTGCAACAGGAA
This sequence comes from Ferruginibacter profundus, assembly GCF_054783275.1. Taxonomy (NCBI): domain Bacteria; kingdom Pseudomonadati; phylum Bacteroidota; class Chitinophagia; order Chitinophagales; family Chitinophagaceae; genus Ferruginibacter; species Ferruginibacter profundus. Next base: position 26,742 of record NZ_BAAGQW010000001.1, read on the forward strand.
AACCCATTCGTGGTATAAGGTTAACCTATAAAGAATTTGCAGCTTCTATTACAGATAGCAGCGGCAATTTCTCTATTAACCTTCCTGTACAGGAAGGCCTGCTGTTACTGGAAGGAGATGGCTACCAGTCAAAAGAAGTTCCGGTAAGGGGTCAGCGTACCTTAAAGATCTCGATGTATGAAGATGGATTTGCATCTTCATCAGACGGTGTTGACCTGCCACAGGGCAGAACCACGCAAACAATGAGCCCCTACGCTGCAACAGGCGTGCAGGTATCTGATGGGTGGAACAGGTATGGAGAAACTCCCGACGCTTACCTGCAGGGAAGAGTAGCCGGATTAAATGTTATCCGCCGCAGCGGAACACAAAATATTGGCGCTGCACTTTTTTTACGTGGTATCAATTCTTTGTACGCCACCAATCAGCCATTGATAGTGGTAGATGGTATTGTTTTCAATAACAGCAATGTGGGAGGTTCTATCATATCCAACAATTACACCAACCCGCTTTCTACAATTGATGTAAGAGACATTGATAATATATCGGTACTTAAAGACGCTTCTTCGTTATATGGTACCAAGGGCGGTAACGGCGCTATCATCATCACTACCATCAGGGCCAAAGAGCTGGGCACAAAAATTGATTTTGCGGTATATGGCGGGTACAATGCGGTTCCAAAAAATCTGCCGGTATTAAAATCAGGTGACTACAGAACCTATCTTTCAGAAATTCTGAAAACAAAAGGTATGAGCGATGCCGACATACAGAAACAACCTTACATGAATGATGATCCTTCTGTTGCCGGTTATTATGCTTATCATAATGAAACCAACTGGCAGGACCTGGTAATGCAGAAAGCCTACACCAAGAACGTGTATTTAAAAGTTACCGGTGGTGATAACATTGCAAAGTATGCTATCTCATTAGGTTTTTTAAATAACGACGGACTTACGAAAAATACTGACCTCTCTAAATATAACATGCGTTTTAATGGCGACCTTAATTTAAGCCGCCGCATGACGGCCACCACTAATTTAAGTTTCACTTTTTCTGAACAGAATTTAAGAGACCAGGGAAATGCTGCTAAAACAAATCCGCTTTTCCTGGCGTTGGTAAAAGCGCCTTTCCTGCGTACCAATGACGTATCAGCAACTGGAGTTGAATCCCCGATCATTGCAGACAGGGATACTTTAAATATCAGTAACCCCGTAGCAATTACGGAACTTGGCCAGGGCTTAAATAAAGCGTATCGCTTTATGGGGTCAATGGGCTTTAAATATGAGATCACCAAAGACATTGATTTTACAACTACGGTAGGTATTATATACAATAAGGTGAGGGAAAGTTTTTTTGTGCCACGTAAAGGTGTGGTGCCCGATACACTTAGCAATGCCGTTGCATACAGCAGGCTGGGTACACAGGTTACTTCTCTGTTCTCTATATTTAACGATACCCGTTTAACCTACTCCAAAGTATTTAACAAAGTACATTCATTCTCTGCAAGGGCAGGGGTAAGGTATATGAAAGATAAAACTGAACAGGATTATGGTTTGGGGTACAACTCTGCCATTGACGAATTGGTAAGTGTGGGTAATGGCGTAAATGGCCTGAGAAAAATTGGCGGCGAAATAGGAGAATCAAAATGGGTGAACAGTTATTTAAATGCTGATTACTCTTATGCGGATAAATATTTTTTATCTGCCAACCTTGCTGCTGATGCATCAAGCCGCTTTGGTAAAAATGTGAACAGCGGCATAAATGTTAACGGTAATGTTTTTGCAGTATTACCTTCCGTTGCTGCAGCATGGCTTATCTCAGGCGAAAAAGCCATGGAAGATAGTAAAATAGACCTGCTGAAATTAAGGGCATCTTATGGCTTATCGGGCAACGATGATATTGGTAATTACACCGCACAAAGAACTTATGTGTCTCAAAACCTTTTAGGTATGCAGGGACTGGTACGTGCAGGTATTGCCAACGACCAGTTGCAATGGGAGCAGGTAAAAAAATTAAATGTTGGTGTAGACCTTGCTGTACTGAACGAAAGATTACAATTTAGTTTTGACGGCTACAGTAATAAAACCAATAAACTGATTGTATACGAACCGGCAGCAACTGCAAGTGGTTTTGATTATGTTATCACCAACAGCGGCGCTCTAAAAACAACAGGTGTTGAATTTACTGCTGCAGCAAGAGTAATCAATAAAAAGAATTTTAATTGGGATGCAGGGTTTAATATTGGTCACTATGCTTCATCAGTTACCCAATTGCCCACCAGTAAAATTGTAACCCAATTTGGTGGGGCCACTTATGTAACACAGGTTAACAGTGCACCTAACGAATTTTACGGGCACCAGGCAAACGGCGTGTATACGTCCGATGCAGTAGCTGCTGCAGAAGGCTTATCTGTTCGTAAAGCAGATGGTACACTGGCCGCATTTAAAGGTGGCGATATCAGGTTCACTGATTTAAACGGCGATAAAATAATTGATGATAACGACAGGGTGATACTGGGTAATCCTAACCCGGATATTTATGGCTCTTTCTATAATAAATTTTCTTACAAAAGATTTTCTTTAAATACCGTATTTACTTTTTCTTACGGTAACGAAATTTACAACTACACCCGTGCACAGCTGGAAGGTATGAATAACGCCTACAATCAAACCGAAGCGGTGTTAAACAGGTGGAGGGCAAATGGCCAGGTTACCAGTATGCCAAAAGCAACATGGGGCGACCCGATGGGTAACTCACGTTTCAGCAGCAGGTGGATTGAAGATGGTTCTTACCTGCGCCTGAGGGTGGTTACATTCTCCTACGATTTGCCTGTAAGGTCAAACTTCTTTAAATATGCTACAGTGTATGCTACCGGTAATAACCTGGTAACATTAACCAACTATAAAGGGTACGATCCGGAATTCAGTGCAACAGAAAGTATTTTTGGCCAGGGAGTGGATAATACATTGGAACCACAATTCAGGTCGGTTCAGGTAGGTTTTAAAATTGGTTTATAATAAAATTCAGTTACAAAATTTTTATAGTGATGAAATTAATTAATAAAATAGCAGTTGGTTTTCTTACAGCGGGCACATTGTTCGCCATGTCTTCCTGCAAAAAATTAGTGGATGTACAACCCCAGACCACAGTGGGCATTGCCAACATGTATCGTAATGTGTTTGATGCAGATGCTGCTGTAATTGGCGTATATGGCAAAGTGATGAAAATAGCAAAGCCATACCTGTTACTGAACGAATTAAGGGGCGACCTGATGGATATTACCAGTAACGCAGATGCAAACCTGCGCCAGATCAGCGAACATACTGCAACGGTTAACAATCCGTATATTGATCCGCAGCCTTTTTATGATGTGATTGTAAATTGTAACGATGTACTGGACAATTTTAAAAAGATGTATGCCCAGAGCAAACTTAAAGCCGAGGAGTTTAACCAGCGCTATTCAGATATTGCATCTATACGGAGCTGGGTGTATTTACAATTGGGGATTCACTATGGTAAAATACCTTATGTTACAAACCCTGTGGTAACTTTAAAAGACCTGAAAGACAGTACCAACTTTCCTACAATAACATTGCCTGTATTAATCGATTCACTGGTATCGTTTACAGAAAAATTACCTTTTACAGATGATTACCCAAGTGGTACTACTTTGCAAACCGTTGTTGATGGTTACAGTACTTCAAAATTCTTTATCAATAAAAATATTTTAATGGGCGACCTGTACCTGTGGCAGGGCCAGTACGATAAAGCGGCCGACAGGTATAAACGAGTGTTGGAAATTGGGGGCCCGGTGGGTAACTCTGAGTTATGGTATAATCAATACCGTATATCCAGCTTTGGTAATGCAGGGATAAGCTATTCCAGAACTTTCGATTTTAATTCGCTGGTATATACCAACGGCTGGAGGTATTTGTTTGAAAGGCCGCAGGTGGATAATGAATTTAACTGGGAAATGATCTGGAGTTTACCTTTCGATAAAAACTTTGAACCGGTGAATCCTTTCATCGACCTGTTTTCTCCAAACGGCGGAAGTTACCTGGTAAGGCCGGCCCAGCAGGCAATGGATTACTGGAACGCACAAACGCAGGTATATGTGTTTACTGCTGCAACAGTAACTGCAGGCGAAGTATTAAGGGATAATTTTCCAACAGACTCTAGGGCTAATTTCACGTACAGGAATATTAACGGGCAACCGGTGATAATGAAATACCTGTATAATTACCTGGGTACCGATAACCAGCCCATCAATGCGTTGAGTAAATCGGGCAAGTGGTTTTTATGCCGTGCGGCTAACCTGCACCTGCATTATGCAGAAGCGGCTAACCGTGCCGGTAAGTACAGGGTAGCTTATGCCCTGGTGAATAAAGGTATTGGTTATACATACGATCCTTTTCCCGGTAATTCGGTATCTGCCAACAGGGACGTAACCAATTACCAGCAAACATTTTTACCATGGCCTTATGATTTTGATGCCAGGGGCGGGCAGGCACCGGCTTACAGGAATACCTGGTACAGGAATATTGGTATAAGGGGAAGAGCAAATTTAAAACCTGTTACATTGCCATTAACAGACAGCGTTACCAATGTTGAAAATATGATCATCACAGAAGATGCACTGGAACTGGCTTACGAAGGTGAGCGCTGGCCCGACCTGCTGAGGGTTGCTATACGCCGCAACGACCCTGCATTTATTGCTGATAAGGTTTATGATAAACTACGTAAATCAGGTTTATCTGCTGCTACCGCTACCGCAGCCAGAACCAAGCTGATGAATAAAGATTGGTTCTTACCATTTAAATTTAATTAAGGAAACTATTTATATTTTATTAAAAAAGTGCATGTCGAAAACATGCACTTTTTTGTATTGGACAACTGGTATCATCTTTGCTGATACTAATGTTATTTTAAATAAGTGTATTAATAAATACAATCCCTCTATAAATAAAAATATTTTTACATTACTTATACGCTGATGGTACTTCAATTTTTGATTTATATTTGTTTTAATGGACAAAAGGACAACACTGAATGAGATTATTAAATGCTGTGAGATCCGATTTGATCGTGGCGATGCGGCTACCTGGAAGCATGGCTATTTTGTGGACTTGCACCGGGATATTCAACTTGATACCAATACTAACATAAGCCCCAGCACCCTCAAAAGAATATTTGGAAAAGTTGCCGTTGATGATGAATATGTTCCGCAACAAGCTACATTAGATGCTTTAAAAAAATATGGGAGATATGTGGAGACTGTCAATCCACAAATTGCGCAACCAACTTCACCGCCTCCACTCAAAAAAACAGGTAGGTTCAACCGAAGGAAGATTACACTTTGTATTGTTATAGTAAGTGCAGCGATAATTGGGGTGTTGATTTGGCGACTTTCGAAGCCCAACAACATTTCGGGTAAAATTAATATTACAAGAATTGAAGGACAATTACCCGCTACCAGTTTTTTTGAATTACAATTACCAGAAACGAACGATAGCTTATTTGTCAATTTCGGTGACAAATCCCCTTTAGTATTTATAAAGCCTGGTGAAAAAAAAGCCGCACATATCTATTATTTTCCCGGAGTTTTTACGGTATCTGTTTTAACTCGGCAACAAACAATTGCTGCTACCAATACTTATATAAAATCTGATAATTGGATTGCTTTTGCCTGCCACCGACAAGATGATATACCCGTTCATTTTTATGCATTTCCCGTTGTAAAAAACCCTAATGATAGTTCGTTTAAAATTACCAATACTCAATTGTCTACTTTAGGATTGGATACCACCGGACCTATTTTAAGCAGACTTTCTAACTATACTCCTGTATCGCACAATGCAGATGATTTCATATTTGAAACTTCTTTTAAAAATTTCTTACCTGACAAAGGTGTTTTCTGTCGCAGCACGCAGTTTCAAATAGCAGGTAGTAATAGTATGATCCGGTTTAGATTAGTTAGTTCAGGTTGTAGCTTACGAATTTTAAATGTTGTAAGTGAACAAACATTCAAAGGCGCAACTGATAATCTTTCACAATTTGTGTTTGACCTGGGCCAGTGGAATAATGTGAAACTGGTGAATCGTAATAAACAAGTAACATTATTCGTAAAAGGTAAAGAAATTTTCTCCGGGTCTTATCAGCAAAGCTTAGGCGATCTACGAGGTTTGTTCCTGGAATTTGAAGGCACCGGTATCGTGAAAACCTGCGACCTCAAATCTTCTGACGGAAAAGTCCTGTATCATTTTTAAGAAATAACTATACTTTCCAATTTTTACAAGCTTCATTTCGCCATTCTGGCCTTGTTCATTATTGTTAATCACCGTTCATTTATAAGTAGTTATGTTGTTCATTGTTTTGCTAATATTTTGAACAGCAAATCCTCTCGTTTCTACAACTATAACTTCTACCTTTTTGCTCGACAATGATTAAAACAGGTCTTGTCTTTTCTAATATGTAAATTTTGAAAATGAATAGGAGAATCTTGCTAACCATTATTGCCATCTGTTTCGCCACCTTATTGTCTGCACAAAATAACAACGAGGCTATCAGGATAAACCAACTTTTTAATTTCGGTTGGAAGTTTAAAGCTGGTGAAATAGCCAATGCACAAGAACCAAATTTCGATGATAAAGATTGGCGCAAATTAGATCTGCCACATGATTTCCAGTTTGAACAACCATGGGATAGTTCGGCCAGTCGTGGCCGTGGATTTAAAGCAATGGGTACAGGTTGGTATCGAAAAACATTTAAAGCCAATGTTGCATGGAAAGGTAAAATGGTATTGCTGGATTTTGAAGGCATCATGTTGCATGGTGAGGTATGGGTAAATGGAAAGAAAATTGGCAAAACTGATTATGGTTATTTGGGTTTTGAAGCGGATATGGCAGGGGTCATTAAGTACGATGCAGATAATATAGTTGCTGTACGGGCTGCTACAGATGGAGGTTCCCGTTGGTATACCGGTGGTGGGCTATTTCGTGATGTGCACCTGGTTGTGAAAGATTCTGTCTCCATTGCACGACATGGCATTTTTATAACTACTCCAAATGTGACAGATAAAAATGCCGAAGTAAAAGTGCAGGTAGAAGTAGCCGGAATAAAAAATAAACAATACGAACTGGAGATCAATACAATTATATTTGACCCGGGAGGGAAACAAGTAGCAACAACAAAAACAGGGGCACCCAAAAAATCAAAATTGATTGAAGTTGAAGTGCCGTTGCCAACAATTACTATTGCTTATCCACAACTATGGAGTTGCGAAACACCTAATCTTTATTCTGCTGAAGTTGAATTATTATTAAATGGTAAAGTGGTTGATAAACTCACCAAAAAATTTGGTATCCGTACTATTGAGTTTTCCAAAGAATTTGGTTTGAAATTAAATGGCAAAAAAGTTTTTTTGAAAGGTGTTGCCAATCATCATGACCAGGGAGCAGTTGGTGCAGCTGATTATGAAACATCTATTGCGAGAATGATGGACCAATTAAAAGCATTTGGTTTTAATCATATCCGCACTTCACACAATCCATATTCAGAAACATTTTTCAACCTGGCTGATGAAAAGGGAATTTTAGTAGTGGATGAGTTGTATGATAAATGGGGCAGCAAAGTTGCGTGGGCAGGTAGTGCACCATGGAATGATCTATGGTATAATAATATAAAGGAATGGATCAAACGAGATAGAAATCATCCATCGGTGATCATGTGGAGCTTTGGTAATGAATTACAATTCCAGGAAGAAAGATGGGAATTTCCAACCAGTGATTGGGGCGTAACAACTTATAAATTGATGGATGTGGTAGCAAAACGTTATGACCCTACCCGTAAAACAACTGTTGCTATGTATCCTGCCCGTGCCGGTGGCATTATTAAAGCGGATCCGGATTTTAAGATCAAAGATAATATTGTTCCTCCTGAATTAGCGACTGTAACAGATGTTGCCAGTTTTAATTATGTGTGGGATGATTACCAGGAATATTTAAAACATGCACCTGATATGATCGTTTATCAGAGTGAGGCTGTAACAAATGAATTGGCTGCTCCATTTTTTGGTATGGATCAAAATAAAATGGTGGGCCTGGCTTATTGGGGTGGTATTGAATATTGGGGAGAATCGCAGGGCTGGCCAAGCAAGGGTTGGAACTATTCTTTTTTCAATCATTCCCTGGAACCCAACCCACAAGCTTATTTAATTAAATCAGTTTTCAACAACGAACCGTTAGTGCATATTGGTATAGTGGATAATGAAGCTGAATCGCATTTGTGGAATGATGTGGTAGTTGGACGAAAATATATTTCATCACATTGGAACCGGGAGGAAGGAAAAAAATACAACCTGTATACATATACCAATGCAGCAACAGTAGAATTATTCGTTAATGGAAAATCTATCGGGATACAAAAGAATATTACGGAAACAAATAAGCGAAATGTTATTTATTGGAAAGATGTTCCTTATTCAGCTGGAAAAATTATTGCCATTGCAAAGGATGGTACAGGTAAAGAAGTAGCCCGTCATATGCTTGAAACCACCGGCGATGCAGTTGCAGTAAAAATAGTAACAGAAAATGCTAATTGGAAAGCCGATGGGATAAATCTGCAATACATAAGAGTATATGCAGTAGATAAAGAAGGAAGAACTGTACCTACATTTAAAGGTGATGCAACATTTGAAATTAGTGGCGAAGCCACATTGATCGCTGTAGATAATGGAGATCATTCAAGTGATGAACTTTTTTCCGGTACACAACGAAAAATGTACAAAGGATTTGCGATGGCCATACTTCGTGCCAAACAAACAGCAGGTAAAGTAAAGGTTACTATATTAGTTAAGGGGTTGAAACCGGCAGAGAAAATATTGAGTACGAAGTAGAAATTGGACTTTTTGAGTAAAGCCATGATTTGGTGTACTTTAATAAAGATAGATGACAAGAGTAAACGAGGCTACCTGTCTTATGCAACAAGAAAGGTTCCGCAAGTTGATAAACAGGGAAAAATTGTTCAGCTTTTTTCTACTCCAGCCTTTTTGCAGCTTGTTAAAAATCAATAACTTAAAAGTATACCATTGTAGTATAGAACAGGATGGAGCAGGATGATGAAAAGTATGGTTTTTATAATTTGCTAACTCAACGATAGTCTTTTGCCCTTGCTATAGATACCTGAAATAGTGCTTTTACGCAAACGATTGCACAGATTTTTTCTCTTTCGCAAAATCAAAAAACTATTTTTAGAAAACAATTTCCCCCGCTATAAGGAAATTAAACGCTGCTATTTTTTAACCAAATTAACGATGCTATCATGAGTCAAAAATTCCTGAGGAAGAATTTTGCAATTCTCCTTCTATTCCTGATTTCTTCTTTTTCTGTTAAAGCACAAAGTTTTACTGTATCCGGTACAGTAATTGACGACGCCGGTAAGGCTTTGGAAGGTGCTACTGTAATGGAAAAAGGTACAAAAAATTCTGCTGTTACCGGCCCGGGAGGAACATTTAAATTGAATGTTTCGTCAGGCAAAGCAAAACTGTCCGTTAGTTTTGTAGGCCACGACCCACTGGAAATTGCAGTAAATAATAAAGCAGAACTATCAGTAGTATTAAAATCTACCAACGAAAGTTTAACTGATGTGGTGGTGATAGGTTATGCTACAGTTAAAAAGAAAGATGTAACCGGTGCGGTTGCCGGCATTAACCAAAATGACATTCGGTCACGACCAGTAACCAATGCACTGCAGGCTATGCAGGGTAAAGTAGCTGGTGTGGATATAACTTCTAATGAACGTCCCGGACAGGTAGGCGCTATTAACATTCGTGGCGTACGTTCTATTACGGCATCCAACACACCACTTTTTGTGGTGGATGGTATCCCGTTAACAACAGGTGGTATCGATTATATTAATCCCAATGATATAGAAACAATTGATGTGTTGAAGGATGCATCAGCTACGGCAATTTATGGTTCAAGAGGTGCAAATGGTGTGGTAATCGTTTCTACCAAGCAGGGTAAGGCAGGCAAGTTGCAAATCGGACTTAACAGTTCTGTTACGGTGGAAAATATAAATGATTACTCTCCGTCAATGACAGCCGCAGAATCTATTGATTTTCTACGCTGGGCCAGGTATTATGGTGGTTTTACTACCACAAGAGGTGATCAGCCAACAAGGTTAAATGATAGTGTTAACGTTATCAAGGCTACAACTGATCTTGCAGCCTGGGCTAACGTGGCAAAGGGTTGGGCAAAAGGTACCTGGGATGGTTCAGCAGTAACTACTACAGACTGGAAAGGTCTCGTTTCGCAACAAGGCATTACTACAGATCATACATTAAGTGTTAGCGGAGGTACCAATAAAGTGAAAGCTTATGCTTCATTTGGATACCTGAATAATAAGGGCACATCCATTGGCCAGAAATTTACAAGATTTTCCGGCAAAACCAGTGTTGATATACAGGCTACCAATTGGTTTAGTATGGGTATTAATATGAACGTGACCCAGAGTATACAGGAATTTGGGCAATCCAGCGGCGTGATCGGTTCCTTTGTGGGAAGCCCTGGTACAAGTATTTATGAATCGGCGAGAAGGCTGTACACTTATGCAGTTCCTTATGATGCTACAGGAGCCAGGGTGCTTTATCCAGGCGGTGATGTGGCTTTTAAAAACGTAGTGGATGAATGGAACTATTCGCAAGACCAACGCAAAACACTAAGGGCATTTGGTAGTTTGTATGCACAATTAGATTTTGGAAAAATGCATCCTGTTTTAAAAGGATTAAAATACAGGATGAACTTTGGCCCCGATTTTTCTACTTATCAAAATGGTATTTATATTGATGGGTTATCTTCTGCCAGCAGTGGCATCAGTTCTGCTTCTTTGCAAAAAGCGCAAACTTTTTCCTATACTTTAGATAACCTATTGTATTATGACAGAACAATAAAGAAGCATAGTTTTGGCGTTACGCTGTTGCAAAGTGCTACAAAATTCACATCCGATCCTGTTAGCACAATTGTAGGAACAGGTATACCGTTTGCCAGCCAGAAATGGTATACACTTAATAGTAGAGTTATTCCTTCAACCAATCTTTCTGTAAACTGGGTTTCAGACCTGATAGAGAGGCAATTGTTAAGCTATATGGCCCGCCTGAACTATGCATTTGACGACAGGTATTTGTTAACGGTATCCGCCCGCCAGGATGGTGCATCTCAATTTGCAGAGGGCAATAAATATTCTGTATTCCCCAGCGCCGCTTTAGCATGGCGTATCAATCACGAAAACTTCATGCAAAATATACATTGGGTTAACGATCTTAAACTGCGTGTAGGAGTTGGTGTTACAGGTAATTCAGCTGTTGATGCCTATAAAACAAACCCTGCTATTGTATCTTTATTCTATCCGTTTGTAGGAGCTGTCACCGCAGGGTCCATACCTTCTACAGAATTTGGCAACCCGGCACTGGGTTGGGAAAAAACTACCCAGTATAACCTGGGGCTGGATTTTTCTTTTTTCAAAAATCGTATCTCGGGTTCAGTTGATGTATATTCTTCCGATACCAAGGACCTTTTATTGTCACGTAGTATTCCTTCAGTTACAGGCTACCTCTCCACTCTACAAAATATCGGACAAACTGCAAACAAGGGTGTAGATATCAGTATCAATACTACAAACGTTGCAATAAGGGATTTTCAATGGACAACTAACTTCAATGCTTCATGGCAGAAAGATGAGATCGTTTCTTTGGCAAATGGTAAATCAGATGACATTAATAATACCTGGTTCATCGGCCAGCCTATTGGTGTAATTTATGGTATACCGGCTAATGGGTTATGGCATATATCCGATTCGGTGGAGATGAATAAATTTAATGCTAACCTGCCGGCAGGGTCTAAATTTTCTCCAGGAAATGTAAGGCCTGTAGATAAAAACGGAGATTACAAAATTGATGCAAATAACGACCGTGTAATCGTAGGATATACCAGGCCAAGATGGATAGTAGGTATGACCAACAGTTTTAGTTATAAAAATTTTGAACTTTCTGTGTTTTTATATGGCCGTTTGAACTACATGTTCAATACCGGCGGAGAAGCAATGGTAGCAAGATCCAGTACAAGAGCGCTTAACTATTATACCGAAGCTAATACCAATTCAGATTATCAAAAACCAATTTATTCAACAGGTACCGGTGATCTGTATTCTTCTTCTTTAGGATTTCAAAAAGCCTCTTTTATAAAGATCAGGAACATTTCTGCATCCTATAATCTTACCGGCAGGCCTTTAAAAGCAATGAACCTGCAGAGTTTAAGGGTGTTCTTCCAAATGGCTAACCCGGGTATGGTGTTCTCAAAGATAAAGTTCCTGGATATGGATGTGGCTGCAGCTACAAACAACCGCGGTATTACTGTAGGTATTAATGCGGCATTTTAAAACAACAAAAAAATTACGAGTATGAAAAATAATAAATTTTTTATCAGTATTGCAATCATTGCGCTGGCAATGGCTACTGCTTCCTGTAAAAAAACTTTTCTTGATGAGACTTTAACTACTGCGAGGAACCAGGATTATTATAAAACTGATGCAGGGATATTGTCTTTAGTAAATGGTACTTATTACCACTTATTCAGTGTGCCCTTTAGCGGAGAATTTCCTTATGCCAATATGAGCTATGGAGCAGATGAATTCCATTTAGGCGGGGATAATTCCAATGCTTCATTTAATTCTTATGGCAACGGCCTGGCATCAGTAACTGCTGTTATCAATGGCAATACTATTGCAGCCAATGCACAATGGGATAATTTGTATATCGGCATTGGTGATGCAAATATTATTATTCAGAATGCCAATGCAAGTACAACTACAGATGCTGCGATCAAAAAAACAGCGCTTGGGGAAGGATATTTTTTCCGTGCCTATGCGTACCTGAGGCTGGTAAGCCAATATGGTGCTGTGCCTTTAAAAATTACACCCAGCACAAGCGTGGAATTAGAATTTAGCCGGCAGGATCCAAAAGATATTTACACCCAGATCATTGCAGATTTTAACCAGGCTTACAATCTCCTGACCAATACCGGTGGGCCGGCAAAAATAACTAAAGATGCTGCTGCACATTATTTAGCTAAAGCTTATTTAAGCCGTGCAAGCGAAATTAATGATTCATGGAACAGTGCAACAAAAGCTGCTGACCTTGCCGCTATTGTGCCCCTATGCGATGCCGTTATAGCCAATCATCCATTAGCACCTAATTTTGGTGACTTGTGGAAATACACCGGTCCTGATGGAGCAAATGAAAAACTGAGCGAAATAATTTTAGCAGCCCAGTTTACCGGTGATGCATCTGCCACAGGGGGTAACCAGCAACACCTTCATTATGGTAGCCGTTATGACGATTTACCTTTTATGCAACGTGATCTTAGTGGTAACAGGCCATTCAGCCGTCTCGCCACCAGCTATTTTATGTTCAGGGTTTATGACCTGGTAAATGATTCCAGGTTCTGGAAAAGTTTCAGGACTAAGTACCTCGTGAATAAAGCTTCTGCACCATATGTAAATGGCGATATGGGCGTGATGTACGTTATCAATCAGCCTGGTGATAATCGTTTTTCTTCAGTCAAATTACTTAACTCTGTGCCTTATGCCAGAACGGGAAGGAATATTGCAAACGTTTATGTAGCGTATCCTGCCGGTACTACCACTGACGGGGCCTTATATCCTGAACCTCGTTTTCCTTCTTTAAGCAAATTCTTTGATGGTTCCCGTGTAGGCGGTTTTAATGATACAAGGGGGCTTAGAGATCTTACATTGGCCCGCAGTGCCGAAACTTATTTAATTGCTGCCGAAGCCAAAATACGCCAGGCCAATGCAGGTGTGGGCACCTATTCAGATGCCTTGCCTTACATTAATGCAGTAAGAGCAAGAGCTCAATACCAGAACGGAGAAAATCGTACTGCATATTGGGATGGCGGTGGTGCGATTAATGCAACTTCGCAAGGTACAGTGCCTGTGTCTTTTGTGGCTGAAAATTCTTACGCTGAGTCAAATAATTTTAATTTACTGGCACCACCTTCTACTGCAACAAGCCTGAGCGTTGCAAGTATGGCGGTATTGCCTGCGCAGGATGAATACATAATTACCAAGTTAGGTTATACATCTGCTTACGACAGAGCAATGTGTTTTTTATTAAATGAACGTTCTCGTGAACTGGCAGGAGAATATTTGCGGTGGCAGGACTTGTCACGTACCAAAACATTAGTTAAGCGTGCGCAGGCATTTAACCCGGATGCTGCTCCCAACATAAAAGACTACCATAACTTACGGCCTATTCCTCAAACTTTTCTTGACGGAATTCAAAAAGGCGGGATTAATTTAACGCCGGCAGAAAAACAAGCCATGCAAAATCCGGGCTATTAAGATTTTTCTCATTTAGCAGTTGGTAAAGGGCGGTCAATGAAAATTGTACCGTCCTTTAGTTTATATAGAATTTAAAGATTGAATTCGGTAATTTTAAGCATGAAAAAAACTACACTATTTTATAGCCTTGTACTGTTACTGGTACTTAATCCCGGAGAAGCAATAATTGCACAGCAATCCATGCAATTAACAGTACAGCCAGCCAAACCTGTTGCACCCATTCAATCCACTATGTGGGGCATTTTTTTTGAAGACATCAATTTTGCAGCCGATGGCGGTTTGTATGCCGAACTGGTAAAGAACCGTTCCTTTGAATTTCCGATGCCGATGATGGGATGGAAAGAGATTGAAGAAAAAGGAAACACTTCTTCTGCATTAATTGTAAATCATGGAAAAGAAAATACCACTAATCTTCGTTATGCAAGTATTTCCATAAACAGTCAGTCACCTGTATATGGATTAAGCAATGAAGGCTTCAGGGGGATGGGCATTTATGCAGGTAAACAATATCATTTTTCGGTGCTGGCAAAAAATCAACCCGGTGCAGCAGTTAAAATAAAAGTGCAACTGGTAAATGCGTCAGGAAAAATTATCGGCGAAACAGCATTGTCAAATTTTACCGGCGAATGGAAAAAATATACGGCTGTTATAACTACTACCGACTCTGCACAAAAAGGAAAATTAAATTTATTATTTGAAGGTAACGGCACCATTGATATTGATGTGGTTTCCCTGTTTCCTGCCAATACTTTTAAAAACAGGCCGAATGGTTTAAGGGAAGACCTTGCACAAAAACTGGCCGATCTTAAACCGGGCTTTGTTCGTTTTCCCGGTGGTTGTATTGTAGAAGGAAGAGACCTGACCAACCGTTACCAATGGAAGACCACGGTGGGTAATGTGGATGATCGCAAATTAATCATGAACCGCTGGAACGTGGAATTCAAGCAAAAATCTGCGCCTGATTATTTTCAAAGTTTTGGTTTAGGATTTTATGAATATTTTCAACTGGCCGATGATATAGGTGCAGAACCATTGCCGATATTGAATTGCGGTATGGCCTGCCAGTACAATAGTGCAGAAGTTGTTGCCATAGATGCACTGCAACCTTATATACAGGATGCATTGGACCTTATTGAATTTGCCAACGGCCCTGTAACTACCACATGGGGAAAATTAAGGGCTGATATGGGGCACCCGGCACCATTCAATTTAAAATTTTTAGGCGTAGGTAATGAGCAATGGGAAGCACAATATTTTGACCGCTATAAAATTTTTGAAAAAGCAATCCTGGCAAAATATCCCAACATAAAAATTGTTTCCGGCTCGGGGCCTTATTCTAACGGAGAATATTTTGATATGGCCTGGAAGGAATTAAAGCAACTCAGCCCTTCATTAATTGATGAACATTATTACAAGCCACCCAAATGGTTTTTGGATAATGCTAACCGTTATGACAAATACGACCGTAACGGGCCGAAAGTTTTTGCAGGAGAATATGCAGCACATTCCAAAGACAATAGTAATTCGGAAGGAAGAAATAACTGGGAGAGTGCTATTGCTGAAGCCGCATTTATGACCGGCCTGGAAAGAAATGCCGATGTGGTGAACATGGCTTCCTACGCACCATTGCTGGCGCATGTGGAAGCATGGCAATGGCGGCCCGACCTGATATGGTTTGATAATTTACGTTCGATAGGAACACCGAATTATTATGTGCAAAAATTATTTTCCACCAACAGGGGTACGCATGTAATACCTGTTTTAAAAAATGGAGAAGTATTAGCAGGAAAGGACAGCGTGTATGCCACCGCTGCTATTGATAAAAACACGAATGAAGTAATTTTAAAAATAGTAAATACCAGTGTAGCCTCAATTCCTGTAGCATTGAATCTTGAAAATGTGGTAGTGAACAAACAGGACGTAAAAGCCATGCTGCTGCAATCGGCAAATAAAGAAGCATTCAATTCGCTGGATAAACCTGCCGAAGTAATACCGGTAGAGAAAATAATTCCTGTAAAAAATAATAAAGTGTCCGTGGTATTAAATCCATCTTCACTTATTGTAATGAGAATTGCTTGTAAAAAATTATAAAAGAACATTATGAAAAGACTGACCATAATTACAGCATTGGGTTTACTATCGGCAATTGCCAATGCACAGGTAAAAGCTGCCAATGATGCATCGCTGCATGCCATGAAGCCGGTGTACACCGTGCCTTACGAGCCTATGGCAAAAGAAGACATAAAAAAAGTACTGGATAAAGTATTTAATTATTTAGATGCGGTTACACCTGCGCAAATGATCAATAAAAAAACAAATGAGCCGGTTACTGATGTTGCAAAACTTGATACCAATACAGTGTTGCAGCAGGGCGATTTCAGGATAACGAGTTATGAATGGGGAGTTACTTATGCCGCTATGTTATGGGCGGGAGAAATTACCGGCGATAAAAAATATACCAACTACACCAAAGACAGGTTTAATTTTTTTGCCAACTGGATACCGGCTGTAAAAAAAATAAAAGCCGCAGGTGGATATGCTGACAATAATTATCCCTTACACCAGCCAATAGATCCTAAAGCACTGGATGATGCCGGTGCTGTTTGT
The DNA here is from genome assembly GCF_054783275.1 of Ferruginibacter profundus. Lineage (NCBI taxonomy): Bacteria > Pseudomonadati > Bacteroidota > Chitinophagia > Chitinophagales > Chitinophagaceae > Ferruginibacter > Ferruginibacter profundus. The sequence goes on from NZ_BAAGQW010000001.1 coordinate 43,758, forward strand.
GCCGCCATGATAAAAGCTACAACAATGGGAGTGAATAATAATTTACGTCCGCAGATTGATGTGTACAGCGATTGGGTGGCAAAAAAAGAATACCGTTTGCCGGATGGTACATTAGCAAGAAATCGTCCGCAAAAAAACACCATGTGGCTGGATGATATGTACATGGGTATACCAACATTAGCACAAATGGGAAAACTTACCGGTGATAAAAAATATTTTGATGATGCCGTCAATCAGATAAAATTATACAGCCAGAGAATGTTCATTAAAGAGAAAGGAATATACATGCATGGCTGGGTGGAGAGCATGGAAACGCATCCTGAATTTAAATGGGCAAGAGCCAATGGCTGGGCCTTACTGGCTACGGTAGAGTTACTGGATGTGCTACCCGAAGATCATCCCGGCAGAGCATTTGTATTACAGCAATTACAGGCGCATGTAAAAGGATTGGCATCTTATCAAAGTGCCAGCGGTTTCTGGCATCAGTTGTTAGACAGAGAAGATAGTTATTTGGAGACATCTGCTACTGCGATTTATTCTTATTGCATTGCCCATGCCTGCAATAAAGGCTGGCTAAATCCTGCTACCTATGCACCCATGGCAATGCTGGCATGGAATGCAGTAGCTACTAAAGTAAATGACAAAGGGCAGGTGGAAGGCACTTGCGTGGGAACAGGCATGGCATTTGATCCGGCATTTTACTATCACCGCCCGGTAAATGTTTTTGCAGCGCATGGTTATGGCCCGGTAATTTTAGCAGGCGCTGAAATGTATAAAATGGTAGCAAAAAATAAATTTAAAATGAATGACAGTGCATTGCAATGGGTTGAATAAAACACCCGTTTGGCAAACCCCGTCAGCGGTTAAAAACCCTTACGGCGGTTTAGAAAAGATATTACTATACCAAAGAGTTGATGGTTAAAAAAATTAAAATGAAGCGTCTTGTAATAAATTTATGTTTTGTACTGCTATTAGTGAATACTTCAGCAAACGCACAACAAAAAACCAGTTTTAAATTTGATTTTGGTGGATACACTGCTGCAAAAGGATATACTGCGGTAACCACACAAACATTGTACAGTGATGCAACGGGTTTTGGATTTCTTAATGCTATCACCGGGAAACAACAGGCAGTACGTAATACCAAAAAAAATGCCGCATCAGATTATATCACCAGTGCCGAACCTTTCTTCTTCTCTGTAAAAATACCTGAAGGCAATTACGATGTAAAAGTAATTTTGGGAGATGTGAACGGTACTTCTGCCACCACCGTAAGAGCAGAATGCAGGAGGTTGTTTTTACAAAACATCCGAACTAAAAAAGGAGAATTTAAAACCGAGACTTTTACGGTGCATGTAAAAGACAGCATTATACGCGATGGCAAAGGCAATGCTATTGATAAAGTAAAATTAAAAGAAAGGGAATTGAATTATTTTCATTGGGATAATCAGTTAACCATTGAATTCAGTGATACTGCTGCAAAAGTTTGTGGCATAGAAATTACACCTAATACAAAAGCCACTACAATATTTTTATCCGGCAATTCCACTGTGGTAGACCAGGACAGGGAGCCCTGGGCATCGTGGGGGCAAATGATCCCTTCTTTTTTTGAAGGAAAGAATATTTGCATTGCCAATTATGCAGAGAGCGGGGAAACATTAAGCTCTTTTAAAAGTGCTAAACGCTTACAAAAACTTTTAAGCCTGATGAAAGCAGGCGATTATTTGTTTATAGAATTTGGCCACAACGATATGAAACAAAAAGGCGAAGGTATTGGTCCGTTCACTTCATACAAAGCCAGTTTAAAATACTTTATCAGCGAAACAAGAAAGAAGGGCGGTATTCCTGTTTTGGTAACCTCTATGAACCGCAGAACTTTTGATTCCACAGGGCATATCACCAACTCATTAGGTGATTACCCTGAAGCAGTACGGCAAACTGCTAAGGAAGAAAATGTGGCTTTGGTTGATCTGAATGCGATGAGTAAAATAATGTATGAAGCATGGGGGCCGGAAAGATCCATCAAGGCATTTGTACATTATCCTGCCAATACATTTCCTAACCAGGATAAAAAATTAGAAGACAATACACACTTCAATACGTATGGTGCTTATGAAATTTGCCGTTGTATAGTGCAATCGATACAGGACAATAAATTGCCCATTGCAAAATATTTAAAGAAAGGCATCACAACATTCAATCCGGCACAACCGGATGCCGTAGAAAAATGGTACTGGCCGCAAAGCGTTTTAATGGCTGCAATAAAACCTGATGGAAATTGACCTGAAAAAAAATGAAACCTTATTTCTTATGAAAAAATATTTTGCAGCACTTGGGATTTTATTTTCTTTTTCGCTGCAGGCACAGCAGGCAACAATAAATGTTGATCTGGGTAAAAAAACAGGCGATATGAAGCCGGTATGGGCATGGTTTGGTTATGATGAACCGAATTATACCTACATGAAAGACGGCAAAAAATTACTGAGTGAAATTGCGGCATTAAGCCCGGTGCCGGTGTATGTACGGGCACATAGTTTATTGGTTACAGGCAATGGTACCCCGGCATTAAAATGGGGCAGCACCAATGCTTATACAGAAGATGTGAATGGCAAACCCATTTATAACTGGACGATCATTGATAGTATTTTTGATACCTACGTTAAAAGAGGTATGAAGCCCTTGGCGCAAATTGGTTTTATGCCCGAAGCCTTATCTACTAATCCAACACCATACCAACACCATTGGAAACCCGGTGATCCTTACCGTGATATTATTACCGGGTGGGCTTATCCTCCTAAAGATTATAACAAATGGGCAGAGCTGGTCTTTCAATGGGTAAAACATAGTGTATCCCGTTACGGTAGAAAAGAAGTAGAAAGCTGGTATTGGGAATTATGGAATGAACCCAATGGCTACTGGAAAGGTACACAAGCAGAATTTTTTAAATTGTATGACTATACCACAGATGCCGTAAAGAGAGCATTGCCCACTGCAAAGATAGGTGGGATAAATATCGCAGGTACTGCCGGCGACGGTGCACAGCAATGGTTAAAGGCATTTGTAAAACATTGCTTTGAAGATACCAATGCTGTCACCGGAAAAACAGGCGCTCCGATCGATGCGTTTTTATTTCACGCCAAGGGTGCTCCAAAACTGGTTGACGGGCATGTGCGTATGAATATGGGAAGGCAATTGCAGGATATCAATGCCGGGTTTAAATTAGCGGCTTCTTACCCGCAGTTAAAAAATATCCCCATTATCATCGGAGAATCTGACCCTGAAGGTTGCGCAGCATGTGGCATGCAAACCAACCCGGAAAATGCCTACCGCAATGGTACCATGTATTCGAGTTATACTGCGGCATCATTTGCAAGAAAATATTTACTGGCAGATTCGTTTAAAGTAAATTTTCTGGGTGCGGTTACCTGGGCATTTGAATTTGAAAATCAGCCCTGGTTTTATGGCTTCAGGGACCTGGCTACTAACGGTGTGGATAAGCCAGTATTAAATGTATTCCGGATGTTTGGTATGATGACAGGCAAGAGAGTGGCTGTTGATGCAGATGAGATGTATGACCTGAAATTGATAGTAGATTCCAGTGTGAGGGGTAAAAAGAATGATATTGGTGCTTTGGCAAGCTGTGATAAAAAAACGGGAGCCATCATGATATGGAACTATCATGATGACGATGATATCACAAAAGTGCCTAAACCGGTTTTAATAAATATAAAGGGTATACCTACTAATACCATGACTATGACGGAGTATCGTATTGATGATACACATAGTAATGCGTATACCGCCTGGAAAAAAATGGGGGAACCGCAAAACCCAACCATGGCCCAGGTAAAGGAATTGGAAAAAGCCGGTCAATTAAAGGAGATAAGAAAAATGAAAGACTTGTGGGTAGATAATGGCATAGGAATTTTTACCCTCAGTTTGCCACCACAGGGTGTAAGTTTATTAAAGCTTGAGTTCATACAATTTCATGATTCGGTTAAGTAAACATAATATTGTTTTATATCCCCGGTTGTGTCATCACCTGCCGGAATGCCTGGAGAAAAAAATGTGGCATGCAGGGGAGTGAGTCTTATTGAAACAGTTTCAGGAGTGATAATGTTGAACAATATATTTATAAATAAAAAATAGTAATCAACAGCATTGAAATCCGGTGTCTTCACCAACCACGAATGGAGCACAGTATATAAATAAAAGCATGAAACCATTTTTTATCATAGCCATTTTGAGTACTTTATTTCTTGCATCAGTTGATGCACAATTGCTCAATATAAAGAACGATACGTTCTGGAATACAAAAGATGGCAATCCCATCAACAGCCAGGGCGGAGGCGTATTTCGTTTTGCCGATCCTGTTAGTGGCGTGGAAAAATATTACTGGTATGGTGTATATTATGAAGAGGCTGATGCCTATCGTAATAACCCGGTAACAACCTATGCAAAATGTACTTTTAAAGCTGTTACCTGTTACAGTTCGGTTGACCTGGTCAACTGGAAATTTGAAGCTGATGTACTATCAAAAGATGAAGTAATAAAACCAGGCAGGAACAGTTGGGTGGGGCGCTTAGGGGTGGCGTATATCAAAGAACTTAATAAGTATGCCCTCTTTGTACAGCACGATAAGGAAGTGTTGATTGCTGTTGCTGATAAGCCAACAGGAAAATTTACCTGGCACCAGAAAATCAATATGACCAATATGATCGGCACCAGCAATACCGGCGACCAAACCGTATTTACTGATGAAGATGGAAAATCTTATCTCATTTATTCTTACGGCAGTGGCAGAAATAAAATTTATGTTTCAGAAATCGGGGTTAAAGACGGAATGGTAAATCTGTTGGATTGTACAAAAGTTTTCCAGGGCGAAAGCAGGGAAGGTAATTGTATGTTCAAATACAAAGGTCGGTATTATATGTGTGCTTCCAATATTTATGGCTGGGATGCCTCTTATGCATATTACCTGGTGGCAGATAATATAAGAGGACCTTATACACCCACCAACGACATGCAGGTGATGAATGGCTGTGCCGATGATTTTGCACATGTTACTCAAACCGGATTTTTTATTAACGTAAAAGGCAGTCAGCAGGAAACCGTTATTTACTGCGGCGACCGCTGGGCCGATTTTGCCGGCAACGGATCAGGATACAACCAATGGTTCCCGCTTTCATTTGACGGCATAACACCCTACTTCAATTCGTTACACTCCTGGAACCTGGATGCAAAAACAGGAACATGGAAGGTGGCCGCCGATAATAATTATGTAAAGAACGGTAGTTTTGAAGCAGACAGGAGAAAGATACCAAGCCCCGTAAAGCCTGTGCAGGAATACTTGTCAGGATGGGTGACCACAGTTATGGAAGGCAATACAATTTCACTGGACAGTAACAGCTCGCCGGTGTTGAATTATTTTAATACGGAGGAAGACAGAAAAACTGTAGTGGGCGAAAAAAGTTTGGCGATCAGTGATAAGGTCAATTTCAAACGAAATGTATCGCAAACAATAATATCTTCACCTTATGTAAAACTGGAAGATGGGTTTTATACCTTGACGGCTATGGTAAAGAACAGCAGCGGTTTTTTACAACTTCAAATGTATGCATCAGGTAATATTGCAAAGAAAGTACTTAACATTGCAGCTGAAAATACCGGCTGGAAGCGAATAAAAATTGAGGGGATACCGGTTAAGGGCGGGAAGATAGAAATTGGTTTCCGGGTTGCGGGCAATGCCAATGCTTTTTGTTATGTGGATGATGTTTCGCTGGTGAGAACAAAAAGCTGACAATTACAAATACAAGCACAGATGATTAAAAAACTGGAATATATAACGGCATTATTTTTTTTAGTAGCAACCGGCAGCACCGGCTATGCACAAAAAGATACCAGCTTCCTGGCAACAGGTAATCCCATTATCCGGTATAAGTTTACTGCCGATCCTGCTGCAATGGTATACAAGGATAAAGTGTACCTCTATACCGGCCATGATGTAGCGCCTGAAAAACGCAATGGGTATGAAATGCACGAATGGCTTTGTTTTTCAACAAGTGATATGAAAACATTTACGGAGCATCCATCACCACTAAATGTAAAAGCCTTTAAATGGGCTAAAGATGATGCATGGGCAAGCCAGGTAATTGAACGCAACGGCAAATTTTATTGGTATGTTGCTGTAACGCATGATAGCACACACCGGGGTAAAGCCATCGGCGTTGCGGTAAGTGATAATCCTTTAGGTCCGTTTACAGATGCAAAAGGATCTGCGATCATCACCAATGATATGACTACAGAATCAAAGATCAGCTGGGATGATATTGACCCCACCGTTTTTATTGATGATAATAAACAGGCGTATTTATTCTGGGGCAATACCACACTGCATTACGTAAAGCTGAAAGAAAATATGATTGATATGGATGGGCCAATACAAACCATCAGTAACCTGCCACATTTTACTGAAGCGCCATGGGTGCATAAAAAAAATGGCTGGTATTACCTGTCTTATGCTTATGAGTTTCCCGAAAAAATTGTGTACGCCATGAGCCGCAATATTGAAGGGCCCTGGCAATATAAAGGTATCATCAACGAAATTGCCGGCAACTGTAATACCAATCACCAGGCCATTATCGAATTTAAAGGCAAGGATTATTTTATTTATCACAACGGTGCATTGGTACCCGACTATGCAAGTTTTCACCGCTCTGTTTGTATTGATTATTTATACTATAATAAAGATGGTACAATCAAAAGAGTTATCATGACGAGTGAAGGCGTGCAGGGGAGTGCAGCAGGTAAATAAAGTAAACAGGGTAAGAAGTATTACGCTGAAACGTTTTTTAGTTAATTTAATATATACAACCGCCGGTTATAGAACTGGTGTAAACATTTAATAATTCAGAAGATGAAAAAAATTCTTATATCGTTATTAACGATTGCCACATGGGTAAATATTTCCGGTGCACAAACAACAAGTGTTGTGATTGATGCTACTAATTCCTCCAACACTATCAGCCGGCATATTTACGGCCATTTTTCCGAACATCTCGGCCGTTGTATTTATGATGGTTTTTGGGTAGGTGATTCTGTGAATGTACCTAAAAAAGACAGGATAAGATTAGACGTGGTGGAAGCATTAAAAAAAATAAAAGTACCTAATTTAAGATGGCCCGGTGGCTGCTTTGCAGATGAATACCATTGGCGTGATGGCATTGGCCCACGTGCAGCAAGGCCCTACATGGTGAATACCAACTGGGGTGGTGTATCAGAAGATAATAGTTTTGGTACGCATGAATTTTTAGACCTCTGCTCATTGATCGGTTGCGAACCCTACATTGCAGGTAATGTGGGTAGCGGTACGGTAGAAGAAATGGCCAAATGGGTAGAATATTTGAACAGCGATGCTAAAAGTACCATGACCGACCTGCGTAAACAAAATGGCCGCAGCGAACCCTGGCGTGTAAAATTCTGGGGCGTAGGTAATGAAAGCTGGGGCTGTGGTGGCAATATGACGGCTGATTTTTATGCTGATCAATACAAACGTTATGCAGTATACGCAAGAGATTATGCCAAAGCACCATTGATGAAAATTGCAAGCGGTGCTAACAGCGGCGACTATAACTGGACAGAATCGCTGATGAAAAATGTTGGTCCTGGCAGAATGTGGGGCATCACTTTACACTACTACACTATTCCTTCCGGTAACTGGGGCAAAAAAGGATCTGCAACTGCATTTGATGAAAAAGAATATTTTAATACCATGAAGAACTGCCTGGTGATGGAAGAACTGGTTACCCGTCATTCTACTATCATGGATAAATATGACCCTGCAAAGAAAACAGCATTGGTGGTTGACGAATGGGGCATATGGACCGATGTGGAACCCGGCACTAACCCCGGTTTTTTATACCAGCAAAACAGTTTACGTGATGCTTTGATTGCCGGCACTACATTAAATATTTTCAACAATCACAGCGACAGGGTGCGTATGGCAAACCTGGCACAAACCATCAATGTGTTGCAATCGATCATTCTTACAAAAGGAGATAAAATATTACTCACGCCAACCTATTATATTTTTGATATGTTCAAAGTGCATATGGATGCCAAAAAACTAAATATCAATTTTAAATCGCCGGATTATGTGAATGAGAATAACAAAATTCCAGCATTGAATATTTCTGCATCGCAGGATTCAACCGGTGCAGTGCATATTACATTGGTTAATCTTGATCCTAATAAAAAAATGAATTTGCAGGCCGCATTGGTTGGGTTAAACTGGAAAACAGTGCAGGGCCAGATTCTTACCTCGGCAAAGCTGACCGATATTAATACTTTTGAAAACCCGGATAAGATCAAAAACGTAAATTTTACCGGTGCAAAAAAATCCGGCGACCAATTGATAGTAGAGTTACCGGCGCAAAGTATTGTAATGCTGGAATTAAAATAAAAGCCATTTTCCCAAAAATACCCCGGGGAGGGTATGGGCTGGTTATTATAGATGCTTACATTAGCAATTCATGAAACTCTTTTTTACCAGCCTTGATAAAAATATGCACGCTGCAGCCCCGGTTACTGTGGCGTACAAAAACCTGTACAATGCCGAGGCGCAGCTGGTGCAGGATATGTTGCAGGAAAACCTGCAACACGACCAGCAGTTTACCAACAGCCTGTCGGGAGAAATTTTTAATTTTTTGCAATTCACGGCTTCCATGCTCTGTGCTTTTCCCGCAGGTTTGTACATGCGTAAGCGCATCCGTAAAAACAAAAAGCTTAATTATATCCTGCAGTTTAAAGAACTGCTGCAGGTAAGAAACAATATTGAAAAAGGTTCGTTTGCTTATGATACTTTATTATTTAAGCAATCGCCTTTACAATTATTAAAAAACAAAAGCCACCTGGCCAATCTTGTTTGTCTGGCTATTCTTTTTGGTGACGAATTTATTGATGGCATTGCTGCTGAACACGGCAAAGAAAATATACGGCGTATTCTGCACAACGAAAATGTTGATTACTACCTTCGTTGCAAAAAAGAAAATAACCGGTACGAATTGTATTATGCCTTTGATATTTGTGATGTATTGCCCGGGGAAGTTTTAAAAAGCATCAATGCCAAATACGATATTACTTACAAGGCATTTTACGAACACCTGCAATTTTTATTGCAGGAAATGAACAGCTACCTGAATAAACTGGATGATGAAAAGGCGATAGAAGCAGCACAACTGATCTGTAAAGCCTGTAACAAATGTTTTGACACTTACAAAGCGGATATTAATGAGTTTGATGAAAACTATACTTTAACCGGCCTGTTGCACTACCAGAAAACAAAAGACGATGATATCATACAGGTGCTGCTTACTTTACGGGCAGTGCTGCTGAATAAAAAACAATTGCAGTATCAAAAGCAATTCGCCAGCTGGAGCAGCATGGTACGCAGCATGCAGTTGTATGACGATATGCAGGATGTGGCCGGTGATTGCGATTTTCAGATGAATGTGCTTTGTTTTTTTGCTAAAAATTATTTTACTGAAGAATGGTTGTGGCTGCAGCAACATAAAATGCATTTGCAAAAATGTAAAGGATTGGAATTGCATAGCAGCATCAGCCTGCACATGCCTGCAAGCTGTATGATGGCAATGCAATATGCCCGTAATATTGCCCACACCAAACTCAGTTGGGTGCAGCGTAAAATACAAAACTACCTCTGGCGCAAAAACTGGCTGGGCTTTAATAATCCGCTGCTGAATGAAAAAGGGTTTTCTCTTTCAGCAGTGATGCATAAAAAAGATAACAGCACTCCTTTAAAATTTTATTTTATTCAGAAGCAGTTGATGCAGGTGGAACATACATTTATCAGCAGCGATATGAAATGGGCGTACATTATTGATGTGGCATTAATGGATAAGGAATTAAAAACATTCCTCTTAAAAAAACTCACCCGCAGGGAAAGATATTTTTTAACCAGCTGCTACCTGGAATTTCCCATTGCAAAAAAAGCAGTGCTTGCAAAAAAAATACTGGCTGGTAACAACTATAATTCCGTCAGCTAAATGAAGTTTTTAGTAGCTATTTTTTGTACTGCCTTTTTAACCACTGCATCAGCGCAACCAAGGTACAATGCGCTACTATTGGATACCTTGCAGGAAATAGCTGGCAGCAATACGCCTTCAAAACATTTTGCCCGGCTGTATTATAAAGCAATAGAATCCACTAACGGCTATACCATCACAAAGCCGGATAGTGTAAAGCAATTCATATTTGGATTTGAATCCGTTTTTGCACCGGCATTTTTCAGGTCTTACCGCAACTACCTTACACATCAGCCCCAGGAATTCAGCTGGCAGCATTACTATGCTGATACCGGTTTAAATGAATTGCAGTACCAGTTTATGGGGATGAATGCCCATATTAACGGCGACATGTGGCGGGCATTAAAAGATAAATATGGTTATGATACCCTCAAAAAATACAGGCAACCCTTACTGCAATTTCAAAAAACATTGAATAGTTTTTTTGATAGTATATACACAGCTACAGTAAAATATAAAAAAGTAAAACGCCTTCATCTTTTTACTTTAGGTGCCGATAAAATAATGGGAAGGCAAATGATATTTACCTGGAGAAGAAGACAGGTGCAAATGGCTTTACTATTTTACAGTAATCCGGCAAAATGTAAAAGGAAACTACGCCGTGTTAAAAAAAGAATGCAGCACTACGATAAGTTTGCGGCCAATTGGATAAAATAAAATGTTGAACAGGGGCAATAAGCGATAGCTGTTAGATTTACCCTACCGCCCTTTATATTCTTTATGCCCCGGAATGCCTGCACAATGTAAAAAATCCTTTTAATGTATAGCAAGTTTCGGGTTTTTAATTGTGCCCGCCTGCTGTACTTTTGTGCTGTTATGAATGATTACGAAAGAATAGAAAAAGCCATTGTGTATTTAAAGGAACACTTTAAAGACCAACCCGACCTTGATGTGGTGGCAAAACAGGTGCATCTGAGTCCATTTCATTTTCAACGGTTATTTAAAGAATGGGCAGGCGTGAGTCCTAAAAAATTCCTGCAATTCATCAGTGTGGAATATGCCAAGAATTTATTAAAACAAAACCGCTCCTTATCTGATGTAAGTTTTGAAACCGGGTTGTCGGGTACAAGCAGGTTGCATGACCTGTTTATTGGCATTGAAGGAATGACACCGGGTGAATATAAAAACGGGGGAGAAGCATTGCAGATACACTACAGTTTTGCCAGCACTCCCTTTGGCGAGATCATTATTGCTTCCACAGAAAAAGGTATCTGTCATATTGCATTTATAAAAAATCAAAAGCGGGGGATTGAAAACCTGCAATACTTTTTTCCTAATGCACGGCTGGTTAAAAAAACAGACCAGTTGCAAAAAGATGCCTTACAGTTTTTTAACGGCGACTGGAACGACCTTAAAAAAATAAAGCTGCATTTAAAGGGCACCCCCTTTCAATTAAAAGTATGGCAATCCCTATTGCACATTCCTTTTGGCAATATGGCCACTTATGGCACCATTGCAGGCCATATACAAAATCCAAAAGCGTCAAGGGCTGTAGGCACTGCCATCGGCGATAACCCTGTGGCATTTTTAATTCCCTGCCATCGTGTAATAAAATCTACTGGTATCATCGGGGATTATCACTGGGGCAGCAGCCGCAAAACGGCCATACTGGGCTGGGAAGCGGCAAAACTTTCTCCTGCAAATTAAGTGCGCAAGTTTCGGGTTGATGTAAAGTATTTATTGCTACAATTTTGCATCAATAAAATCTATCAACATGAAACAGTTTAAAATTATTCCACTGAGTGAGGTATTTGCTGCAACCATACGTGCCACCAATACCGATGCATTCGGGCATGCAGTAACAGCGCATACTGCAACAGGCAAAGGCCCTTGCAGGGTTTCTTTACAACCATTTGCTGTGGGAGAAGATATACGTCTTTTACTATCACACAGTCCTTTTGAAATTGACAATGCATTCAATCAACCCGGCCCCATCTTTATTCATAAAAAAGAAGTGGAAGCATATAAAGATATTTATCGTTTTCCCCCGGAGATAAAAGCAGATAAAGAAAATTTTCCTTTATCATTAATAGGGTACAATCAACACCAGGAAATGGTTTTTACAAAACTGGTGGGTGAAGATGATGTGGACGAACTGATCGTTAAAATATTTAAAGAACATCCTTATGTAGCGTGGCTGCACGCCAGGAATGCAGAAGCCTGTTGTTATATCTGTAAGATTGAAAGGGTATAAGCAATAATATAACCGTATTTTATTTGAGTATCGCCACAACGATCATTACAATAAAAAAGCCCACCAGCAGGTAATTCAATTTTAAAAGCGGGAAGCCGAATACTTTTTTTTCTGTAAGCTGCTGGTTATTCCTGATCACTCCAATAGAAGCGATCATCAGGCCAAGGCCAATACAATTACTGGCTATTTCAGCAAATTTTTCGTTAGACATACTACTTTTTTAGAAATGTAATTTAAGATAATCAATGATGCTTTACAAACAGGTTGAGCATCGCAGGCGTTTTCCTGTGCCGGTGGCAGGCTAAAAAAATTAAAGGTTAATGCAATTTAGGTGCATCTACACTAAAAGTAATTGTAGTGCCCTTATCAATTTTACTTTCAACGGTAAGCAAACCATTAATTGAAGCTGCACGTTCATGCATATTGGTAATGCCTGGTGTTTCTTTTTCTTCATTAACATCAAAACCTTTACCATCATCAGTAATGGTAAGTACTATTTTTCCTGATTGTTCCTCAATATGTATAAAAACATTATTTGCCTGTGCATGATAAGTAACATTGGTCAACGATTCCTGGCATATCCTGAAGAGATCGGTCTTTAACTCCGGTGTTAATTTTTCTTCATCATAATGGTTTTCAAATTTGCAGGGAAAGCCATTTAATAAAGCAAATTCATTGCAAAGCCATTCCATGGTGGTATTAAATCCAAGGTCGTCCATCATACCGGGACTGATAGAAAATGATATCCTCTGGATTGATTTGATCAGCATCTGGGAAACTACAGAAGCATGATCGATCCTGTTTTTTAAAGGCTCCGGTAAATTGGTTGTTGCATTTGCGATCCAGTCGATATCCATTTTTATAACCGCTACCAATTGGGCCAGCTCTTCATGCAATTCGTACGCAAAATTCTTTTTGTCTTTTTCTATACGTTTTTTAAAATGCGTGGCTAAGCTTTTGAATTTATTGTATTTTTCGTCTACCTCTTTTTCTATTAATTTTCTTTCGGTAACATCTTTGGCAATAGCAAACACCACTTCGCTTTCGGCAAAATAAATAGAGGTCCATTCCAGCCATACTATATTACCACTCTTGGTGATATACCTGTTGTTGAAATTGCGGAGCGGTTTACCTTCCAGCATCTCCTGGCGGGTCTGGCGTGTGATCTCTTTATCTTCGGGATGTATGAATGTGGCAATAGGAACGGCAAACAATTCTTCTTTTGTATAGCCCAGTTTATCAATAACAGCAAGATTAACTTTTCTGAAAAAGCCATCTTTACCTGCAAGGCAAACCAGGTCAGGTGTCATTTCAAAAAAAGCAGATAATTCTATTTCGGGTTTCAGCAGGTTTTCCATGCTCATAAATTTTGTAAGAACGAAAAAATTACTGTAGGGGTGTGTAAGATACAATCAAAATAGTGGATGAAAAACTAATTGGACAAATTATGACTTGTGCTGTAGAAAATAATTATAGCCGGGTACTTACTAAAGAAATAATAAAACTAATATTTAAAATTTATCATACATGCAGCTATAGTTTGCTTCATGTTTTTTTACGTGGCTGGCGGGTATTACTCCGTATTTTATATCCATAATTATATTTGTGTTTTTACAGGTATAATTACGATGTAATATGGTTAGGCTGCAATAAGATTTACCTGCCATGACACACCAAACTGGTCTGCGATCCACGCAAATTTTTTACTGAAAGGATAAGGGCCTAACGGCATAAAGACAGTTCCGTATTGTGATAGTTTTGAAAAAATAGTGTTGATCTCTTCTTCAGTTTCGCAATTCACATAAATGGATATGGCAGGCGTAAAAGAAAAATTATGTTTTACCGGGCTGTCAATCAGCATGAATACCTGGCCGGCCAGAACGATAGTGGCTAATTGAATGGAGCCCTCTGCACCGCCTTCATTTTTGCCATAATGTGCAATTTGTAATATGGACGATTCTTTAAAAATGGATAAATAAAAATTCATTGCTTTTTCAGCCTGGCCATCAAACATTAAAAAAGTTACCGGTTTTTGCATCAGCTGTTAGTTTAATTAAAATAATATTTTTGTAAATAGATTCCGATAATGACAAGATAACTGTTATCGCTGTTTGTCTTAATTACTATTTTCGGTTACACCTATCATCACGCCAAAGTTTCCATCTTTTTGTATCCAGTTTTGTTCCGGCAAATAAGCACGGGATACCAACCCGTCTAAATACAATGCATTTTTGCAACCTAAGCTTTTAAAATAATTTGCAAAGTCATAAAAGTTCACGGGTTTTTTAGATAACACAAAAATAATTTTATTATCCTCCAGTATGCCCACGCCATTCCTGGTATTAAGATTGGCAGAGCCTTGCTGAAAAGCAGGATGGATTTGTCCGTCAATCACCAGCATGGGGCCGGATTGTGTGGCATACTTTATTTTTTCTTTGTGCATAAAATCGGGGCTGCTGCAAATACCAGCGATATTATTTGTAGTGATGTAAAAAACGCCATTGGGTTTCAGGTAAAAATTTCCATCGCCGTTTGTAGTATCTAAAGGCGAAAGCAATTTTTCGTTTTCAATATAAAGTCCTTGCGGGGCACCGTTTGTTGTATACATACCACCATTCATGGCGAATACCAGTTGTTGATTATTTTTTTTTAGCCATTGTTCCAGGTTTCCGATACTGCTGAAGTTTTTATTGGCCGCATCTTTCCAGTAGAATTGAATGTCCTGCTTTTGTGCATCAGCGGTGTAAGTGATAAAATTATTATCGTCAACAGTTTTTTTATTAACACAATGGCTTAGTGCTGCAGCATTAAGTAACAGCAACAATGGCAATATGAATGATTTGGTTTTAAGCACAGGTATACCCTTTACTCAGGATTATTTTTTTGATGCCGGCATTTATCTTTGATTGCATGGTATAGAAATTCAAATTTTGTAAAGTGGCCGGAAGTGGTTGCTGTATAAAATTAGTAAAATCAATAGCCGTGCCATATAGGTGCAGATTTTTTAAATGGGGTACATTAACCAGTCCGCTGATAGTGTGCAGGCTTTTACAATTGGCAATGCTGATGTCAGTTAATTTTGACATCCTGGTGGTAAAATGAATATTCTTTAACTGTGACTCATCAGCAAGACGCAATTTGCTGAGTTTACTGAAGTGGGCAATAGTGTTAAAATTACTAAACCGGCGTACGCCTTCAATTTTAAGTTCCTCTATATTGTTCTGTTCAATTTCATTAATGTTTTCCCTGCTGCCGCCAAGCAGGTATAGCGATTTTAAGCCCTTAGTATGATTGATAAAATCGAGCGATACTTTTTCGGGCAGTGATAAGTACAGGGTGTTTAATTTTTTTAATTGCCCGATTGCAGCAATGTTTTTCCATTGTCCGTCTATCTGCAGTGTTTTTAAATTGGTATAATCTTTTAAATATAAAAGGTCAATGGCATTGCTTTTTGTTTTGGTAATGGCAAGGTCAGTAATAGACTGTAAATTCTGGTATTGCAATACCGTATTTTCATGTAGTGTATAAATATCAAGTCGTAAAGTATGTAAATGTAAAAGTTCGGCCAGCGCACTGGTATGCTGTACTTTATCCATGCAATCGATGTGCAGGTTTTTTACATGAGCGATCTTTAGCAGCGTTTTGCAATTGAATCCGGTAGTGTGATGACTGTAAAACCGGATGCAAAGGTTTTCATTACAAATCCTGCACAGAGCATTGATATCTGCCAGTAATTTATCATTGTATTTTTTATAGCTGAACTGAATAGTAATTTCCCGGCCTGCTTTTAATTCGGATAAAATAAGTTTGCGGTCAATGAAAGAAGGATTTGTTATTCTGTGGTTGTCTATCATAGCAGTGTATTAGGTGGTGTTATTTTTTATGCCTGGTTAAAGCTATAAGGCCTATCACAGGGCCAATAGCCAATATCAGGTATACATACCGGGCATTGATATTAGCTGATAATATTTTCACTAACTGGATACTTATGATCGTTATAGAAAACCCGATACAGTTTACCATAGTGAGCGATGTACCTCTTGATTCTTCAGCTACGTTTTGTGCCACCAAGGTAGAGAACAGGGGAGAATCGGCAATCACTGTAAATCCCCAGAAAAATAAAAACGAGATCAATAGCGGTGTTGAACTGCATGATAAAAATAGCGGCGATAACAAACAGCAGGAGCAGGATAAAAGTAAAGCAAGGGTAGCTATTTTTTTTGCGCCAAATTGTTGCGATAATAAACCGCTTACCACACAGGCAACAGCGCCACCGGCAATAATTAAAAAAGAAAAAAGCGGCACATCAATATCGTTATGATAATAATTTTTATTGGCAGCCAGCATCACCGGTACAAATGCCCAGAAGGTATACAGCTCCCACATATGCCCGAAATAACCAACCGCAGCCGACCTGAAATTTGTATTGCTGAAACCATTTCTGAATGCGGCAAAGTTGAGTTGCCGGCTTTTTTTTCTGTACGGGCCATCAGGTACAAAAAATAAAATGATGCATCCTCCTGCCATAGAAAGTATGGAAATAGAATAGATCACATATTTCCAGGGCAATTGTGCCGTCATGCTTTTTAATAAATGAGGAAAAGCGGTACCTAAAACCAATGCCCCCACCAAAAATCCCAGTGACCTGCCTAATCCCTTTTGAAAATAATCTGAGGCGATCTTCATGCCTACAGGATAAATGCCGGCAAGAAAAAAGCCGGTGAAAAAGCGGAATAATAATAAGGGAGATGAAGGAATGCCATTGATGATTATACCCAGGTTAAACAATGCGGCAATAACAGAACAGCTAAAGAAAACTACCGAAGGAGAAAAACGATCGGCAATAGTAAACAAGGCAAAAATAAATGTACCGGTAATAAAACCAAATTGCACAGCGCTGGTGAGGTTTGCTAAAAAACTTTCATCCAATGCAAAGTTTTTTATAATGTCGGGCATAATGGCATTGCCTGCAAACCATAGGGAAGTGCAGAAAAATTGTGCCACTACAATGGCGGGCAGTATCCATTTTTTAACAGGCATTTCGGTCATAAAATTGGCTATGGCTAAACGAATTTACTTAAACTGAAACATGATTATGTAGTTTTTTAAAAACAGGGTTATTTGTTTATTGCGTAGCAAAATCAAACTATGCTAAAAAGAACCATTGTATTCCTGTTGCTGGTACTGCCTGTAATTGCCAACGCCCAGCAATCAAAGGAAGATTTTGAACGTGGCCTTCGCATGATGGAACAACAGGGCCAGGTAAGATTAGATGGCAGTAAGATCATCTTCCTGCATATGAACCCCGGCGATACTGCGTTTTACCGGTTGATGTACAACAATATGCTGGCAAAAGTGGATCAGTCTAAAAATCCCTACAGTATTGCTTTTGAAATAGATCCTAAATTTGTAAAGAACGCACCGCTTAAAGTTAAAACCCTGCCTAAGAAGGATACAGTTAAAACCATGGTGTACGTACCCACACCGGTACAGGTGAATGCCAACATCCGCACATTTGATTATTTAAATAATGGTGATTTTGAATTGGGGTATTTCCGCCAATTACCCGGATGGAAAATTAACGGCGCGGCATTCATGCAAAAGGAAGGCGCTGATATTTATACCTGGAGTGATTTTGATGTGGTTTCAAAAACTGATGTGGGAGGCGACTACTGGACGGACCTTAAATTTAATTTAGGTAATCATCGCGGCCATTGGATCAGCAGCAAAGGCGATGGTATATTGGGCAGCAGTACAGAAGCGGGCCGTGCAACAGGGACCTTAACTTCGGAACCCTTTAAACTATATCCCAATCAGAATTTCATCAGCTTTTTAATTTCCGGCGGCAATGATATACAGCATTTAAAAGTAGAGTTGCTGGAATATGTAACAGGTATAAGGCTTGCCGGTTCAAATGTTGCCGGCGTATTAACCGGCCAGCAAACTTTGCCGGGTGTAAGCCAGGGCAGTATAAGAACGGTGGGAGATACCATGTATAAATCCATTGCAGGTGTTGCTGCCAAAACCGGCCATAACAATCATATCTTTCGCAGAGACTGGTGGGATGTACATAATCTTGATACGTCAAAACTATATGCCATCCGCATTACAGATAATTCCACTAATCTCAGCTGGGGTATCATTAATGTGGATGATTTTAAAATGGTGAAATTTAATCCTGCAGATAACAGGGAACCCAATGATTCTTTAAAAGTACAGCAGATCGTTATCAAAGATATGGTGGCCAACAGGGATCAGCAGATTACGGCAGATATGTATGTGCCGGTATATGGCGCTGCCGACCTGCATACACACCTGATGAGTCATTTATCGATGGGCAAGAAATTAATTTATGGCGCACCCGATTCCGGTTCTATAGTGCCTGCGGGTACGCATGTACGTGGTTTTGATGCATTTGCTCCTGAATGTAACCCCGGCGATGAAAGGGCGAAAGGTCCGGCCGATGCGTTAGGCAATTGCAATGCGGCGCATGGAGGCTGGGGGGCAGATAATGATTGCGGTAATTATATACGTGCCGCAGTTTTGAATTTTGCATTTGATGCAGAGTTTGAAAACCGGGTGCCGCTGGAAAGAAATTTACATGGCGATCATCCCCATGCAGGCTATCCCGATTTTTTATACTGGCCGCATTTTTCCAGTGCCAGCCACCAGCAGATGTGGGTAGACTGGATCAAAAGGGCCTACCAGGGCGGATTGCGGGTGATGGTTACCCTTACTGTAAATAGTGAATTGCTGGGGGCTGTACTTAGTGGTGACGGGCCGATGGATGATAAAGCCAGTGCCGACCTGCAACTGGATGAAATAAAAGCATTCGTGGCAAGGCATAATGATTTTATGGAAGTAGCTAATGGCCCCGATGATATCAGGCGCATCGTACGCAGTAATAAAATGGCCATCATCATTGGTATGGAAGTAGATAATATCGGCAACTTTAATTATGCCAATGTTGCCGTAAATGAAACTACGGCAAAGGCGGAGATCAGGCGCTTGTACAACAAAGGTGTGCGGTATATTTTTCCTGTTCACCTGGTAAATAATAAATTCGGCGGCTCTGCTATTTACAGTTTGCTGTTTAATTTCAGTAATCGTTTTACCAACAGCCAGCCACTTCGTTTTGGCGATCCGTTGCGGCCCGGATTAATGTTTAATGTAGAGGCTGCACGTGACCCGAGGATAAAATATTCTTTAAGCCTTACCAATGGTGTGGCTACAGCAGGTTCAATGAACGCCGCTATTGCAGGCATCAACGGATTGTTTGATGGTATTTCGCAAATACCTTTTCCTCCTGCATTAAATCTTGATTTTACAAGCAGTGATTTTTGCCCCGATCCTAAACTGGGTTGCATCAGCCAGTTTAAGATCATCAAAAGTTTACTTACACCAGATCCTGCATGGGATGTGTACAATAGTATTGCGGGCGGGCAACAAAATCAGTTAGGCCTTACCGATTTGGGAAAAGCAGCCATAAAAGAAATGATGCGCCTGGGAATGATCATTGATGTGGACCATATGAGCGATCATTCGGTAACGGATATGCTGATGATGGCGAATGAATATAATTACCCTGTGGTATCGGGCCATAATGGTATGCGTGACGGTTTTTTTGAAGACAGGGAACATAAAGTAAGTGAGAACCAGAGAACGGATGAACAATTACAAAACATAAAGAGCCTCGGCGGAGTGTTTGGTATTGGTATCGGCGAATCAACAGCGGCGCAATACCTTACCAACTTTCGCATTGCCATGCATGCCAATAAAATGGATGGCGGCGCAATTATGATGGGCTCTGATGTAAATGGTGCCGTTACCATGCCAAAGCCACGTATCGGCCCCGGGAGGGATGGGGCCAGAAGCAGGTATACCGGAAATATTTACAACTTCTGGAATAAACAAATAAGTTATGCTGCTGATGGAATGCCTTTGCAATCATCACCGGGCGCACCTTTAAAAATGCGTAAATATAAATTTGGTAATAAAAGCTGGGATTATAATACCGAGGGCGTGGCGCATATTGGATTGTACCCTGATTATTTCCAGGACCTGAAAAACCTGGGTATGGAGCGGAGCGAAAGGCAGGTGTTCTTTTCTGCTGCTGATTATTTTGTAAATATGTGGGATAAATGTGTGAAGAGTAGTCGCAGTGTGAGGTAATATTTACCGGGCAAAAAAATAAGAAACCTTATTCGCTTTATCATCATATGTAACCAGGTCCTTGTCTTTATAAAAATCAAAAAAACTCAACAGGGCAAAATCTCCTGAGCAACAAGCCGTATGTGTAAGTAATATTCCGGTGATAGTGTAACTCCATAAGGGGCCGCAGAAAAATAATGCCACTATCAAAATAGAAGAAATACATACAAAAGGAGCCAGTGCTACAATTTGAAATTCCTTTCTGTTGGCAACAAACTGGTCGGCAATGGCCATAAAATAGAATTTTTTCAGGTTGCTGTCATACGAAGTTTGTTTTGCGCCTTGCGATTTATATGCCAGCACATGAATATACTCATGCAAAGGCACTAATGCAATGGCGATAGCAAGTCCGTAACAAAAATGATTGATGCAATTGATAATTGTAAACCCGGGAGTAGTATGATACCTGTAAGAAAAGAAAAACAGTAACAATACCGGAATACTATTGCAGGTATAATAAATTATAGCGAACCGGGTTTTCTTTTTTATGTAAGTCCTTACAAAAGGAATGATGTTATGGTGCTCGAGCCTGGCGAGGAGGGTGTAATGTTGTGCAGGTAATTCTTCAGGTTTGATTTTCATATTTTTAAATTGGCTACGCTATAATGAAGTTCAACTACTGTTGTATTTAAAAAACGGTACTCACTTTATCCATTCGCTCCAGGGTATAAAAAAAGGTAAAGCTATTACCCACACCAAAAAAAATAAAGCCATTGCAGCAGGATAACGTTGTTTATGTTTCAGGGCCGGTAATGCAACAAATAAAAGCCAGGCAGATTTATAAATCAGTTGTACCAGCAGTATAGGTGCAAATGTGAGCGGTTGCCAGAGCCCCAAAAAAGAAATAACAGCAATGGAAAGCCAAAGGCAACCTGTAAGCCTGGTAATCTCTGTATGGGGATAGGCATGTTGAAATATGGTTGCTGCAGCAAGTTTAGGATTAAATATTGATGTGATACTGATCCATCCGGCAACGATGATATTTGCGATGTAAATAATTTCCATGTTTTATGGCGGTTATTAAGAATGGAAATAACAGGAAGAGTAACAAGGAAGAATTGAAAAAGTTGAATCAGGATTGCCCGGATTTTACAGGCGGAGTTTTTTTGTTTTAAATGGTCAGGCTACACTTGAAAGTTTTTGGAGAAACGCTATTGCCTGTACTGCATTTTTTAATAGACAGGACAGCTCCTTTCTAACTATTAAACTGCCGTAAATGATGATCGGTATGTTTGTAGGCAAAATAACCAACTTGTTCAGTTGTCATCTTTCCAAAAAATGTATGTACAAAATCGTGGTTTGAAAAATGAGCATAGGATGCAATCAGTGCTATCCATTTCTTTTTTTCGGCTTCAACATCACCTTGTGTTTCTTTTATGATAAATGCCTGCAGGGAAATGGCATTGCGTTGTATCGGTGTTTCATCTTTTGTAATACTCTTCAATGCCATTCTCCCGATAAGGCGGCCTAGGAATGCCCGGGGATATTTTGTAGTATCCCTGCCGGTAACCCATTCATCCCACAGGGTGCAATGTTTCAGCATCTGGTACACATTCATTTGGCCCCATTGAGCAGTGCTGTTTTCATTAAGTGAATTTATCCTGTTGATCAATTCAGTTCTTGTACTTTCGTCAAATACAGTTTTCATATCTTTTTATGATTTTGTACAACAATTCAAAAAGGGTATATCATAACTGGTTTTTTATTCTAACTGGGCTAAAGAAAACCAGTTGCCTGAATCATCTTTAAAAAGAGCTTCAGTACCATAAAATTCTTTTGTTGGCGCTTTGGTAAATTCTACTCCCTTTGCTTTCAGTTCTTCATAAGTGGCAAAAATATCTTTGCAGGTAAATACGCCACATCCGAAAGTTCCTTTTTGTACCAGTTCCTTCATTGTTTCTGCCGTTGCTTTACTGAATGGCCCACCTTCGGCAATCAAAAATAAAGTGATCTCCAGTCCCGGATCATCGGGAGCGCAAACAGTGAGCCAGCGGGCATCTTTACCCATGGGGGCATCTGTATGTACTTTAAACCCGAGTTTGTTTACATAAAAATCGTAGGCGCTGTCCTGGTTAAGCACATAAACGCATACATGTGTCAGTTTTGAGATCATGATGGTAATAATTATTGATGAGTAACAAAGATGAAGAATGCATTACAATGCGACTTCTCCAAAATTGCTGTTTTTTGCCCAGCCATGTTTTGTGGTAAAGCATCCGGGAACAAATTTTAAAGGCGTTTGCAGCAATTGTTTTTGGAGAAGTTGTTGTTGTACCAGGTAATCAGAAGGGGAACAGCCAACCGTACGTTTAAAAAGGCCGCTGAAAGAAGAGAGGCTTTCGAACCCGACAGCATAACAGGCTGCGGTAACAGGAGTGCCGTTTTTTAACAGGGCCATGGCCTTATCTAATCTTACCACGGTTAAATACTGGTGCGGTGTTTTACCATATATTTTTTTGAACAACCGGATAAAATGAAATTTAGAAAAATAAGCTTCGTCTGAAATATTATCAAGATCGATAGGCTCTGTATAATGATCATCAATAAAAAGCTTGGCCTGCACAATACGCCGGTATAAATATACTTTTGGATATGGCGCCGATGTCATCATTATTATAGATTAAATGCATTTTGCTGCAATTGCTAAAATACTTTAGTTTTTCTACAAATCAATTCCGGCTGCCGGTAATTTTTATCTTCCCGGTAATTTTACAATAGCAATGTCCTGTGCTGCCAGGTATACTGCATGCATTACTGTTATATAAAATTATATATGCCAGCGCAGTGGGTAGTAGTAATTCGAAAATGCTGTAGTAGATCTTTTTTTTAACAACTAATACGTAGATCAAATAAGGAATAGTTGCACCTTTGCAGTTGATTATCTTAATTGGTAAACTGAGAATTAAAATCCTGTATCATGATCATTGCTGAATTACCTCCTGACGAAGAACTACGACTTATCGACCTGGCGTCTTACGAAATAATCGATAGCACCGAAGAAACTGATTTTACTGAACTGGTAGAACTGGCGGCGCAGATTTGTAATTGCCCTATTTCCCTGATCAGCTTAGTGGATAAAAACCAGCAATGGTTTAAAGCAAAAAAAGGATGGTTGGATAATGGTACAGCAAGGGATATTGCTTTTTGTGCTCATGCCATATTGCAGGATGAGGTAATGGAAGTAGAAGATGCTGCAAGGGACGATCGTTTTTTTGACAATCCGCTTGTAAGTGGTGAACACAAGGTTCGTTTTTATGCCGGTGCGCCGATCGTATCAACAGCGGGCTATAAACTGGGAACGATCTGTATCATCGATAATCAGCCCCGTAAATTGTTGCCGGAGCAGGCTAGGGCATTGAAAATTTTATCTAACCAGGTTACTAAATTACTGGAGTTGCGTAAGAAAAATCTGCTCATCCGCAAACGTGCCGCAGAAATGATCGCAGTAAAAAGTAAAACTATCAGCAGGGTAATACTGGCACAGGAAGTTAATAAAAAGGAAATAGCCTACAGCCTGCATGAAGAACTGGCGCAATCACTGGCCTCGGCAATGATATTTCTGAAAATGGCAGCTGATTCAGGTATACAGGATTCGCAACATTGGAAAACTGCTCAGGAAGAATTGAGTAAAGTACTTACCGGTATACGTGATCTTTCTTATGCTATTACACCACCTGCTATGAATTTTATCCCGGCAGAAGAACTGGTGAAAGAATTTATAGAAAGAGTGGCAGGTACCTTTTCATTTTCAATACGCACTAAAATTACAGGTAAAAAAACTGCTTATACCGGTGATAAAGCCATTGCTGCCATACGCATTATTGAACAATGGTTAAAAGTACTGGCCGATAAAAAAGATATTACCACCGTTACCATTACCATACAAACAGGTATGCCTTTTGAAATTTTAATTGAGGATGACGGCCCGGTACTTGGGTTTAATGAAGTGAGTAAGGAAGTGTTCAACAGTTTATTATTTGAGATGGCACAATCTTACAATGGTACAGTTGAGCATACCGTTTCAACCGCTACAGCCAATGCTATAAAAATATCTTTTTCAGAACTGGCATTAGCAGTGGCATAACTGTAAAACGAAGTCCCGCAATTAATGCGCCGGTTGAATTACATTACTCCACACCACGTGTTTCATATCGGATAGCGCATGCGCAATACTGTCAACATCATTCACCACATCAGTGACCACATTAAAACCGATCCGGAAATTTTTTTTCAGCTGATCGCCTTTTGTTACCGCAGTTAAAAAATAATTGTGGCTTTGTGCCGGTGCAATAATTTCTTTTATCCACCAGTTTGAAAAACAAATGTTTTGATTCGGGGTAATGTCTTTATTGTCGCAGGTAATGCCTGTAGTCCACGAGCAGGTCATTGAGTAATAGCTAAGGGGAACAACCGTTTTATTCAACAGGCTCAGCTTAATAAATAAAACTGATTGCGAATCTTTTTGCTGAATACTGTCCAGTTGTGCAGTAAGGTCAACCGGGGCCGGGTTTACATATAAGGATGGGGTTTTTTCTTTTGCTGTATCAGTGCAGGAATGGAATACAGTAATTGTCGTAATTAGTATTACTATAAAAATTCTTTTACAATTCAAGCAGTACATTTTTATGTACTAAAGATAATGTTTTTCCTTACGGGTACTGTTTCCCCGGCTTTAAATTTATTTACCCACCTTTATTTCCGGCATCGTATATTTTGCCACCAGGTTTACCAATTGCGATCTGTTTGTTTTTAATGAAGCAAAAAAACTGCTGATATCTTTACCATAGGCCCTTGTGCTTACACCAAACAGAAGAACACCCTTTGTGCCGTCTTTATCAGTAAAGGTTTTATAACGGTATACATTTCTTTCTGCAATGCTCAGCTGTTTGCCATCAGTGGTATTAGCGGTTAAAACAAAATCCAGCATATATTCACCCGCTGCGGCATTGCCAAAACTTTCGTAGCTAACCAATGGATTGGTGGCTTTTAAATTTTTAAGTGAGTTTATTTTTTCTGCCACAACATCTTTAAGGTTTTTATCGCCGGTAATAACATCCATCAGCAACATTGTTTTGTATTTACCTGCAGTGTCATTCTTAGTAAGGTATTCCTGTTTATAAAAATTAACAGCAGGATGGGAGCTCCAATCCAGGTGAAAGGATTGGTTAGCAAAAACAACCGGGCCCGGCACCTTCAGGTAATCTTTTGCATTGCTTTGTGCATAGGTAAGGGCTGAGTACATCGTTAGCAGCACCGCAAATATTATTTTCTTCACCATTGTTTTTTTTTGCAAAGAAAGACGGAATGGCATGCTGTAGAACAAAACGGTTATTAAACGGCAGGTACTATTTTGTAAACGGATACCCGTTATTTTAACTGCGTCTCCATTGCTGATCGATACTACCAGGCATTATACTCTGCAGTCATTTTTTTAGTTTGCCTGCTTTCCCCCATTTCGATTGCACATATTCGTAGGCCTTTTTTTCTTCTGCATCTTTTGGATCAGCCTTCGAAAGGTATTCGGTATAATATTTACGGGCAAGCAAACTGTCTTTTAAACTGAGCTCATAAATGCGGCCGCAATTATATTTCATTATGGGATGCTTAAAAATATAATAGGCCGTATCATAGTCAGCAACAGCATTCTTATATTGCTTAAGCGACTCATAATTCTGTGCCATGTTGTAATAATAAGTTTCTGCGTCTTTTGAAATGGCCATGCTGATGCAGGTTTTCAGCAAGGTATTGCTCTTGTTTAATTCTTTTAACTGGCCCCATGCTTTTGCTTCGTAGTATAAAATTCTTTCATTGGCAATGCCCTGTTGATCCATGTAATCACAAATCCTGATACAATCAGTATACAACTTTAAACTGTAGTAAGACAATGCGATTTGAGTTAATGCCGTTAAAGCAGGATCATTAAGCCTTACCAGTCTTTCACCCGGTACTATCACATTTTGATAGTTGCCCGAATTATAAGCTGAACGTATTGCTAATTTTAAAAATGGAATATTTAAAGAATCTTTTTGTAAAGCAACAGCTATAATACTGTCTGCTTTTACAAAAGTTTTATTGTCAATTAAAACTTCAGCAAAACCGAGGCTGTTTTTTTGATCTGTTGGTAATAGCTGGTAAGCGGTGTTGTAGAAAATAAGTGCAGAATCAGGTTGCTTTCTTTTTAATAGTTCGCCTATATTCCTGTAATGACTGGCCCGTGCCGGTTGCAGGTTAACGAGGCGCCGGTAAAAAGATAGGGATTCGCCGGGGTTTTCAATTTTAGTTAAAATAGCCAGGTAACTGATAGCAGCAATATTTACAGAATCGATATCGAAAATCTGCCGGTAATATTTTTCCGCAGCATTTTCATTATCGTTCATATAATTAGCGTAACCCATGTACCCGAGTAATGAAATATCTTTAGGACCAGCATCCAATAATGGTGTTAAGTAATTGATAGCATCTTCATATTGCTGGTTCTGAAAAAAATCTGCAATTTTATTTCTGTCAAATGCAGTTTGGGCAACGGTGGTGCAAACAAAAATTATTGTTGCGATACAAAGCATTGAAATTTTCTTCATCCGGGATTGATTATGGGAGTATAAAAATATTTTTTGATCAAAAATGTAATGCCTGTATTGGTATTCATCCTGGTGGAGAACTTACGAATCAAGGCAGACAGGCTATTTTGTTACTGGTAAGATAGTAGAAATGCAATACTTCTCATGCCGTATAGTTTTTCGGAATCAACATTTGGTGAACAGATGCGGTACGGACATTATTCCATAAAAAAATATTAAAGCCAGGGTAAAAGGAGTCAGCAGGCTTTTAATTATTGTACGAAATGCCAGCAAACGCCTGCCATATCAATGATGTTCACTTCCTTACCATAAGGTTGTTGTGTAATGGCGCCTAACTTAATGCCAAATTTTTCCGGTAATTGTTTCTCGATCACCGAATTTCTGAATGATGTCACATCATCCACTTTTACAGTCAGCATCAGGTTTTCTGCAAATGCTTTATCGTTATAATCCTGTAAAATAAATTTGCATTCACCGCTTTCAAAACCTGCGTAACCACCACCATCCCAGGTAATATTGAAACCTAATGCTGCAAAGAATTGTTTGGCACGCTCAAAATTGCTGCCCGAAGGAATAAAAGGGGCGAGGGATAAAAATTGCATAGCGCTCATTTTAAATGAAAGATTATGTCAGTGAATTACAAACTTACTATTTTACTTTAATTCACCCTGGCTCGTGTCTAACAGGCCATTAGCAATAGTGTAATCCAGGCCCGTTTCACACAACCAGGGCGAGCGGTATAATATTTTATTCAATACTCCTCGGCATCACAACCTATCGGCGAACCCGGAGGCGCTGCTTCATGTAATGTGGGTTTTGCTTTTTCAGGTGCTTTTATTCTTTCCAATGTCAACAGCAAATACCCTTTGTAAGTATTATCTGTATTGGTTTTTAATTGTGCCGTGGCGTATTTTTTAATATCCTCGATAGCACTGAGCATTTGCGATTTAGTAGCAAACGAAGCATCATCGTTTACAGAAACAGCAAGCAAATAGGTAAGCAGTAATTGTTCATTCTGTTTTTGTATCAGTCCTTCCAAACCTTTTAACCTGGCGGCTTTCCATGTCTTCGCCATTAATTGTGTTATCATCTCATCAATACCCAATCCGTTATTTTCTGCCTGGAATTGTGCCATCCTGTTCAGGCGGCTGCTGTTGAATAAAAATGAGAGCGGCATATCAGCCGCTGCTTCTGCTGCAGCAAGCGGATCGAAAGCCAGTCCTGTACGCCTGTTAAACAATTCCCTGGTATAGCCAAAGCCTGCAGGGCGTGGCGGAATTAATTTAATGATGCTTTCCGGCAAGGCTAATATCCGGGGATCTATACAATCAATAACTGCCTGCAATGCATTTAACTGATCTGCTTTTGTAAGCGCTTGTGTGATCACCTGTCCATCACCACGTATGGCATAAGAATAATACATGCCGCCCACTTCTTTGGTAACTGCCTCTACCTGGTAACGGTGAAAAAGATAAATGGGTACCAGCACATCTTCCAGCATGGCCATCGGTGTTCCTTTACGGATATTGTTTTCACCAAATTGCGATAAGGCTTTGGCTCTTACTTTCAAAACAGTCTTCAATTCTGTTACCGGGTCTTTGCCATTATCCCAGAGATGAGCATTGGGATGCAGGCCACCCGGGTCACGGGCATCACGGTCAGAAATAAATGTAAGCCCTTTTTTTGCAGCAGCAGATAAAATAGTATTCAGTTCCTTCGCTTCATCAGCACCTTTGGCAAAATCCTGGTAACCAAAAGCAATACTTACTTTATCCCAATCGCCTATCTGGTTGGTGTAGGCATTACTGAGGTCAATATCGCCATTATTATTTAGTGTTACTAACGGTGGCGGATAATCCATAACACTGGCCCTGTTTTGTGCGCTGGAAATATAATTGTGCATCAGGCCCAGGGTATGGCCCACTTCATGTGCGGCCAATTGTTTTAAACGTTGCAGTGCCATTTGCAGCATTTTATTATCTGCCGGTAATTCGCCGTTTTCAAAAGGCGCTAATAAACCCTGTGCGATCATATAATCCTGCCGCACACGCAAAGATCCCAGGGTTACATTGCCTTTAATTATTTCCCCGGTTCTTGGGTCTACTACCGCATTACCAAAACTCCAGCCCCTGGTGGAACGATGTACCCAGTTGATCATGTTATAACGAAGGTCCATCGGGTCGGCAGTATCAGGCAAGATTTTTACCTGGAAGGCATTGATATAACCGGCTGCTTCAAAAGCCTGGTTCCACCACTGGGCACCTTCCAGTAAAGCACTGCGTATAGGTTCGGGTGTGCCGTTATCCAGGTAATACACAATCGGGTTCACCGCTTCGCTTCTTGCTGCCGTGGGGTCTTTCTTTTGCAGGCGGTGCCTGATAATATAGTTTTTCTGTATCGGTTCAGTTACCGGTGTGCTGTAATCAAAATAGGAGGTGGGTATATACGGGGAACGGGCATCGTATAGCCTTGGCTGGTAGTTGCTGTCGGGCAGCTGCACAAACGAGTGGTGCATACGCAGTGTTATGGCCTCCGGCGCAGGTGTAACAGCAGTAACATAATTACCCGGCCGGCCATCTTTATTTACAAAAGTTACGGTAGTTTCAAACTCTGTATTCAACGGAAAATTTTTGGTACGTGCCAGGTACATCGCACTGCGGGAAGCATCAATGGCATAAGACCCTTGCTTACTGTTTTGTAAAACATTGCTCACCTGCAGGGCATCGCGTAATAAAAATTCGGTGGCGTCCACCAGTACGGTATCGCCTTTTTCTGCGGCTACAGTAAATCCCCAGATAGTGGATTGTGCAAAAGACTGCGCCACGGCCCTTTTTTCGGCAGCATCACCGGTAACCGCACGATAGGCATAATTAGGTTCTGTCATTAAAATTTTATTGCCCACACGGCTGAATTTTACAATATAGGTAGTGCCCATAATGCCCCTGTCTAACCCAACATCATTGGAGCCTAAGCCGGCCGGCAATGCGGTTTGGTATAAAATTTCGGTATCAAATTTATCCAGCTGCAGCCACACTTTGCCTGTACTGTCGTCCCGGTAAAAATCAATAAAACCCTTGTACAGTTTCATGCGTTTTGTTTTTTCTGCAATGGGGTTGGCAGTTTGTGCCATTACCGCAGCAACTGTTGCCATAATAAAAACAATGACCAGGAAAATACTTTTTTTCATTACAATAAATTTAGAAAGAGGTTATTATTTATTTTTATTTCGTTCAATAGTTTTTAATATTTCGTCTGCTTTAAAATACCCCGGATCTTCAATGGGATGCCCGAGTTGCAGGAGTAGCTGTTTTAAATATTTGAAAGTTTTAAAATCGGTTGCAATATGTTCGCCATGTATCGATTCAATCCTGTCGCATTCAAAACAAATATGTATGCCATTAACAAGTTCATTATTCTTTGAATAAAATAATATTGCATCCCTGTAAACCGGGGCACATACCCAAAGCACTTCTTCTTCAATTTCGGTACGTAATATTTCTATAAGTGATGAAAAAGATGCCTTCTCTTTAGTAATTACAGCAATCTTTTCTGCTGTAGCATTCAGTGTGCCTGACTCAGTAAAAATTCCTGTAGTGTCAGAGTTTGCTATCGTTTTTCTTAAAGTGCTGCACGTTTCCGCTTCTGCCTTAGTAAGCGCAATGCCTGCCAACCTTTTTTTATTCAGAGTATTCAACAGCTCATAAATGCCTTTTCTTTGAAAGGAGTAAGTTTTAAAATAATCAAACGCTAATTGGTTGATATATTCAGTAGTGGTGATAGTCATAAATGAGCACTAACCTCTTTTTGGTCTTGTAAACTTACTGTTTTATCTGCTGCTGCTCTTATTTTAAAGACAGCAGGTATTTCTCCAGCAACTCTTTTTCTTTAAGTGCCGATTGTTTATCGCCCTGGTTTAAATATTGTAATTTACCGGGGAAGTTAAAATATACCCAGTTATAAAATTTACGAAACCGTTCATCAAATATGGCTCTTAATTTTGCAGTCCCGGGTAAAGTATCAACGGCAATGCTTTTCAGTTTGTTTTTATCAAAGGAGTAGGTGTATTTGAATTTCATTTTATCACCGTAAAAATGATCATTGAAAATATCGGAGTCGTATTCTATACTTTTTACCTGTTGTCCTGCTTCTTCCACCGATACCACATTCCATTTGGTATTAAAAGCCTTGTTCCAGTTCATCATATATTTCAGGTACTCTGTTTTATTACTGCTTACTTTTCCATCCTGCAGTAAACTGAAATCTTCTGTTAGTAATCCATCCATTTTTTCAAAATCAGACTGCTCAAATGCAAGGTGAAAGTCATTAAATATTTGCCTGTTACTTTGAAAAGAAGGGAGCGAAAAGGAAAGGAGTAAAAGTGTAAAGAGGTATTTCATGTGTAAAAAAATAATTGTTTAACAATTTTAAGGCTGCAGGTTATTTTTTATTTCGTCAATACTTTTGCCAAACATTTTTATAACCCAGTCAGCAAAGTCAGCTTGTGATTTTATGGATATACCGTTCCAGATACCCTTCGGGTACTCGTTCGTGTGTTCAAAGTATTGCAGCCACAGGTTTCCTTTTTCAAAATCTTTTGCTTTAATGGCTTCAAGTCTTTCATAAAACCAGTTGAGGCTGGCTTTTTCATCACTTACAGCGGCTGTTTTTAAAAGCTCCAGCACTTCTGTTTCAATTCTTCCCGGGGAACTTAAGTACTTATCCAGCTGAAGGTTATAATTTTTAGCAGCAGGAGTATCGCCTGTTAACAGTTTGGGTATATGGCTGATGATATGCTGCCTGCAATGATCTGTCAAAAAATATTCATACTCAAAAAATAGCTCCTGTTTATATTTTGCAAATTCAACTTTAGCCATTCTCTCTTTGGTAATGATCACCAATTCAGGATCTATGCCCAGGTTTTGGTAAGCCAATAGTTTATGGTGCCCGTCTAAAATAAACATAGGACTGTCAACGGTATTCATCCAGGTAGAGCCATCGGCATACGTACCCCGGTCATTAAAATAAGCCTGGAATACAACTGCCTTAGGTCTTTGACCGTAAAAGATACTTTCTTCATACTCTTTTACTCTTTTTTTATTTATAGCGGAATGTAATTGTGTAAACATTAAATTATCGCCACCGGGGTTGTAGTAACCATAGGTAAAATGCTTTGAATTGTGTGCTGTGCCATATTCATAATGCAATTGATAGTCCGTTCTTTTTTCCCTGCTGACGACAACAGTATATTCACCTGAGTTGAACAGGTTTAAAAAATCAGCAACCGCCTGCAGTATTGCAGTGTCGTTGCCTTTTATCAACACCTCATTAAATTTTTTAGCAACAGGTTCAAAATCGGTGGTAAGTGAATAGTATTTACCTGCAGAGCCTGCGTAATCGTACCAATCAGCAGCAACAGGCTTTTGTATTTTTAAACAGGTTACAAATCCATCGCTAAGTATGTCAATAATGTCTTGCCCGTTTTCAATATTAACTGTCATGGTATAGCACTACTTTAATAACCTGCGATAAAATATTTTACTGAAGATAAGCATCAAAAATGAAAAATGCCGGCCTGGCCGGTTAATGGTCTGCAACAGCCAGGCTTACAGCAGGCGGGAGTTGTGGCTAAGGTAAATAGCCTTCAGTATTATGTGAATGACAGAGATAAGATTATCTGCAATCCGGCGAAGGAAAAATATTTTCCTGCCCTGTTGCATACCTGCAAAAAGTGAGGTTGCCTTTTTTTGATAATTTAAAATCTATGGTCCAGATGCTGTCGAAATCCAGCTTGTTCCAGCCCCCGATAATGCCGGCATGTTTTTTACCCACCAATGCTTTTGCCAGGGGAGGAATATTACTATGTTCCCAAACCATCAGTACCATGCCTCTTTTTTTAAGTACATCTTTGGCTACGCTGTCGGTGGCGGTTTCTTCATAATGGCTGTTGATGGTGAGGCTGTCTTTTATTGCAAAAGGTGTAACAGTTTGAAACATGCGCACACTGCTGGTTTTTTTTCCGGTGCTGATGGTGGGTACATAAGTATAATCGGGCCTGCCGGTAACCGTATCCAGCACTGCGGGCAATGCCAGTGCCCGGTTTAATCCCATGCAGTTAAGGTTATCACCTTTGCCGGGTTTTTCGCCATGCCTGATGATGACCACCCTGAGCTTTACTGAATCGGGAAGAAACTGGGCAAATAAACCGGTTGTACAAAATAGCAATGCTGCCGGCAAGAGTATCCTGCAAAAATATTTTTTCATAACAGAAGGTTTAAAGACGGGCAAAAACATTTATAAACGCATCTGTAAAAGTGGAAAAAAGAAATGAAATTCTCTTCCGTATTTATACCTGTTTTTTTGCAGGAAAATAAAGCAGCACCGGCAGGATAATGGCAGGCTTAAGATAACCAACGGCTGATTATAATCAATAACCAGAGTATAAAGGGGAATGCAATAATGATAGCCCCGGTATAGGTAAATAATTTGTGCCGGTAAAGTTTTTTTACATCATCATAGTTGCTGATCAGCCTGGCATCAAATGGTACGCCATATCTTTTTAAACCGCATTTTTTGCACACCACCATCGCATCTTTATCGTTGGGCATGATAGGGATAAACCACACATGCGAATAAACACCTGATACCAATAGCTCTGCCCATTGATGCGTTTCGCACGACGGGCATTTAATTAAGTATTCGCCAACACCTATCGGGGTTCTTGCAATGCCATATTTTAATGGGAGGAACATGTAAATGGTTTTAATTGCTTTTAAATAACAGGCCGTTGTAGTGTAATTTAAAACTTCTTTTTTTTATTCATCTGGCGCACCAATTAACATTTTCAATCATCAAACAATAATCCGTAGCATGCCCATTTGTATATCGACGATAAATTATACTCATTCACCCAGGGAAATGCAGCTTTCATTTGTGCATCAAACTGTTGCCGGAATGCTGTATTGACGGGTAAGCTTCTTTTTTTTGCGGTCTCAATTGCTGCTGCGGCCATTTCTACCAGGCCGGTGGCGTATGTATTTGCTTTTTCACATTCCTGCACATGTGCGGCTATAATTTCAGGCGCTGTGCCGGGGTATCTTTTTTTAAGCTTTACAAAGGTGGCTTTGCTATCAAGATAGTTGGCACGAAAAATTTTTAATCCGGAATTTAAAATCTCTTCCTCACTATCATTTTTATATAACCATGAAATTAAATTAATGTTCATAAAATAAAATTTACCTGGTATTAATGCAGCAATGGCGAAGCGCCGGCCTCGTTAAAAATAAATGAATGTTCCATATACAACTTCTTTAAGTTTTCCATTTTCAAATCTGAAATGTAATTGGCAATTGTCGTTTGTTTTTACAGCAAATACTTTTTTATTTTCTGATTTCCAGTCCAACAGCTCGCTGTCATATGTTTTAAAAATGTCTTCCAATTGTTGTAAAGTTGATTGAGCATCTACAGGGTGCTGGTCAATTTACAAAACAGAGTTGGAGACGATATCTATTGAAGAAAAATATAAAGAATCAGAATCTTTTATTCTCCAGGTACCTTTTATCAGCATGTATTTGCAACTATCACAGGATAAATAGCAACAGGTGCCAGGCGATTTTGTATAAGAGGAATCAGCGTTCACTGATGCTCCTGCTGCCTGAACGAATGGGACTCCGTTTATTTTTATTTTATCCTTATTGAGTAAAATCTTCTGCTCATTTCCTTTACAGGAATAAAAGCCAATGAGTATCAAAAAGAAATAACGCATACACATAGTTTAAGCCGGGCTAAAAGTTGAATCAGCCGGGGA
The DNA here is from genome assembly GCF_054783275.1 of Ferruginibacter profundus. NCBI lineage: Bacteria > Pseudomonadati > Bacteroidota > Chitinophagia > Chitinophagales > Chitinophagaceae > Ferruginibacter > Ferruginibacter profundus. Next base: position 78,648 of record NZ_BAAGQW010000001.1, read on the forward strand.
TTAATCAATTGCTTCAAATAATGTAAATACATTCAAACAGGAATATTGCCAGGTCATGCCTGGCTACAATATTAATTTGTATTCACTTTTAAATTTTCACTTAACCACTCATCTAACTTTCCATCCTCATCACTCTTAATAAGTTTTTCCATTTTTTTATCCTTCTTAATGCCATTGCCCGATTGATATACACTGATCATATCATGCAATGCGGCTTTATGTTTTGCACGCATGTCTTTGGAATAATTGTTTTCCAAAACATATTTTGCTGAAAAGGCCATGTACAAAAGGAGCATGCCTTCATTCTTTTTTTCAAAGTCCATGATCGTAGGATTGATCTCCACATTAACAGTAGGACTTCCGTTAACCCATGAAATTACAAAAGCACCTACTTCTTTTCGTTTGTCAGCCTGCTCACTTAATGGCGTTTTTTTTAGCCATTTGGCGGCTGCAATAATATCTTTTTCATAGCGGGTATAATCTGCAGCGTTTTTCAATTGATAGCCTTTAGGTACCTCAAAATCCTGGCTGTAAAGATGGGTGGTAAAAAATAAAAGACCGGTTACGAGGAGGGGGATCAGTTTCATAATAGAGATTTTTATGGTTAGAAATTATAAGGGTATTAAATCATTGCGGCTGATGTTCTTTACAGTCGGGGACTTGCCAACTGTTTGCCGGAACGGAAATTAAATGTATAACTTTTGTTGAAGTTATACAGGAAATTTTAAAATTTACTTATTACAATAGTAATGTCAGGCGCTTGCTTACAAGGCAATAATGTAGCTAGTCGGTCCGTTACCCGGAATTTTTGTGAGGATATCTTCTTTGCACAATATATCAATGGCCTTATAAACATTCAGGTAATCAATAAACCTGGCGGCAAGTCCTTTAAACTCTTCTGTTGTCTGCATATACTTATAAAAGAAAAATCCATTTAAAATACCAAACTCCGGTTTCTCTGTATAAAGTACCTCAACAGCCTGTCCTGTATGCAGATTATCAAAACGGCAATGAGATCCATGCAGGTAAAAGGTCCATTCCCGGTTTAGTATTCCTTTATTGTTATGACTCGTGTTATATACACTTGATGGCCATGCTCCGCAATCGTCTATGCTAAAATCAAATTCCCGTGCAAGTGCAAGCATTAAGGTATTTGCATCGGTTCTGAATGCTTTTGCGCACTGGTAGATAATTTCTTTATTTGTTATAATTTCCCGGGCTGTCAAAATATTGGCTTCTTTATTAAAAACAATTTTCTCATCAAAGTGGGCTATTGTTTGTATTAAAGCAAAGTTAATGAGCATTGGCATACCAACCACCCGTGTATCTATGCTGTAACAGCTATAAAAGCTCCCGGTAATTATGGAGCTTCGGCACTTGTAAAATAACGAAGGCCTTATTTTAATTTTTACACGAAACAATAATTTAACTTTCGGCTATTTCTTTTTTTAAATAAAATGTTTACTTTGTGCATCTGCCCGATAATCTCCTTCCAGCCAATATTTTTTTTTAACCTAAAACTTTCCTTATGAAAAAGCAATCTTTGCTCCTGGTTATGGCTGTAACAATTTTTTATTCTTCCTGTAAAAAGAACGAACCCGCCATCACTTCAACTGATTCAGCAACGGGTAACAAAGCAACAGCTGTTGCCTTTTTTCCAAAAGATGCACTGCCCACTGACATTCATTTTCAAAACGGGAAAACGCTATCGCTGTTGCAAAAAGACTCTACCTACTATCTTGACGGCGATATTATATTATCGCTTGCACAATTGGAGATCATTAAGGCAAATAACAGTGGCCAGCAACGAACCTTTACTTCCGACGTTGCCAGGAACTGGGAACTGGGCCGTGTGGCGTATGTTATTAATGCCGGTTTTTCTGCTGCAGACCGTAACACCATCCTGGATGCAATTGCCGATTGGCGGGCAGTATCATCGCTGGATATTGTACCAAGGCAATCTGATGGTAATTACATTGAATTCATGCCGAGTACAGTCAACAATTCATATGTGGGCCGGCAAAATGGGCGCCAGGTAATCAACCTTGCTACAACGGTTAACCGAAGTTCTGCCATTCACGAGATCGGGCATGCCATAGGTTTTTTTCATGAACAGTCGAGAGCAGATCGGGATAATGAGATTGTAGTGAATTGGGCCAATATACGGCCGGCAATGCAGTTCAACTTTTTAACATACGCACAGCAGGGTATACCGGGAGCTGACCTGGGTACTTTCGATTTTAACTCCATCATGCTGTATCCTTCATTCATCTTTGATCCCAACTTTGTGTTTGATCCGTTTACCCCGGTTATGACAAGGTTAAATGGAACCACATGGGGTACATCTACCGTACTTTCTGCCGGAGATATAGAATCAGCAGCATTTTTGTACGGACCGCCGTTTGCGTCTGTAGATCTTGTACCTACATATTCTTATCACAATCCTAACGGCGAAGACTTTGATGAATACGGGGATGTGGTGATTAATTTTTGGGCAGATGCGTCGCATACAACGCCTGCAATACTTTCTGTAACCAAAACTGCGAATATCCGGCACAGTTTGTCATCGTATCATGGCTCGGGTACAAACAACTATTCTTACTCAGAAACCAGTTATACCCTCACTGCGGGGCAAAGCTCGTATACCATTACCCAATATCATAATTATGATGATTCTTATTTGGGTATTTCCAACAATTACGAATACAATGATTTTTATTTGCGCAATGGGTACAGGCGGTAAACTTACGGGCATCATTTTTTTACAGGCTTCCCAAGGGGAAGCCTGTTTTTATTTGCCTATGTATTGTACCGGGCGGCATATCAACAGCCTGTTGCACCTGGTAGATGCTACATATTTTGCGGCAATGAAGCAGTAAGCAAAGTTTTATGAGCGGGAATACGCAATGACGTAATGCTTTACCAGTTTTATTACTTTTTAAGTTCCACTCGTACCTGTTGTAACCTTTCCCGCCCGCTTGTAAGCGGCAATAATAACCCCGGTTGATGTAACCATGCTTTCTGTTAAGGTAAATGCAGCCGGGATTGCACCATTATCAAAAAGTTTTTTTCCTTTACCTAAAGTCAGGGGATGAATTTTAAGCCTGAGTTCATCAACAAGGTCATGTTTAAACAGCAGTTGAACAAGCTTACTGCTACCCCAAACCTGTATATCGGCGCCTTTTGAATGTTTAAGTTTTTTAATGGCGGCCAGGTTTTTTATCACTACCGAGTTTTTCCATCCGGCAATAACCGGGTCCTGCTTTTTCAGGCTTTTAGAAAATACGTACTTGGTACCTTCATTAATACGGGGCCAGAAGTCTCCATGATCAGGCCAGTAAGCGGCCCATAGCTCAAATGTTTTGCTGCCCAAAAGATAATCAGCCGGTTGCTGCAATTCTTTTTGCACCACTTTTCCTCCGGCTTTATCACCATACGGTGCACTCCAGCCGCCATATTTAAAACCGCCTGATACATCTTCCTTTGGCCCACCGGGTGCCTGCATTACTCCATCTATTGAAATCATTGATAACACAATTATTTTTCTCATCATGTCTTTATATTAAGTTATTGCCGGCATCAAATTCCACTATCCATTCAATACCGTATTTATCTCTGAAACAACCAAAATACGTACCCCATGGACTATCACCGATTGGCCCTTCTATTTGTCCTCCTGCAGAAAGCCCGTTAAATAATTTGTCTGCTTCTGCTTTACTTGCTGCACTGATTACAATTTTACTCCTGTTCTCATTTTCATTTGTTTTGCCCATGATTTCCGGAACATCATTGCCCATTAGCATATTACCGCCGATGGGTAATGCAATATGCATGATTTTATTTTCTTCTTTTTCCGATACCGGGAACTCAGCGCTGGCAATTTCTTTAAAGCGGATAATTTTTGCAAATGCTCCGCCAAATACTGATTTGTAAAAGGTAAATGCTTCTTCGGCATTGCCGTTGAAGTTAATGTGTGGATTGATAAGTGGCATAATTTTTATTTTTTAGATTGTTTAATTGTTTGTTTGTTATTCTAACTCCTCGCAATAGTAGTTATGGCGGTTTAGCAGATCAATTATTTTCAAAACAACATTGTCTTCGCCGTCAATACGTAAAATTTTATCACAGTCTGTAAGGTCAAAATTCCAGGTTGCGTTTGGCAGCAGGCTATCAATATGCGGTTTAAGCTGCTTTACCTGCAGGTTGGTTTTTACAGATGTTTTGAAAACGGAGATCATTTTTGTGATAAAGTTGCCAATAGATTTTCCAGGTTGCTCAACGACATTTTCATGCCCTGTGTAAAGCCTTCCAGTATTCTTTCTAATCTTTCAAGAGATTCATTGTAAATAGAGATGCTTACTGTTGTGGTACCGTTTTGTTCGCTGAAAGTATGGTCCCATTCAGAACCATGTAACTCAGGGTTTTCATCCTTGTCTGCAAAGGCATTTTTCATTTTAAAATTTGTCTTCGGGGTAATGGAAGTATATTCCTGCAGTGCCCAGCGCTCATTACCGTCAGGACTTATCATCGCATAAAATCTTTTGCCACCCACTTTAAAATCCTGGTATTTTGTTTTTGCGATCATGGGCTTTGGTGCAATCCATTGGTCAATCAATTCTGCTTTGGTAAAAGCATCCCATACCAACGAAAGTTCGGCATCAAATTGCCTGGTTATAAATACTGTTTTTGTTGATTTATCAACTGTAAAATCAAATAGCAAATGGTTTGTCATTTTTTTTGTTTTTTAATTGTTGCTAATACATTGTCGAGTTGGTTGAACCTGATCTCCCAGATTTTTCTGAACTGGTCAATCCATTTATCGATCTCTTTCATTTTTTCAATTTCAAGTGAATAATATATTTCCCTTCCTTTTTGTTGCTGTTTTACCAGTTCGCATTCGGTAAGTATGCGCAGGTGTTTGGAAACCGATTGCCGGGTGGTGTTAAAATTATCGGCTATGGCATTCGGCGTCATGGCCTGCAGAGCAATTAAAGTAATGATGGCCCGCCTGGTAGGGTCGGCAATGGCCTGGAAAATGTCTCGTCTCATAATATTTAAAATTTTGCTTGCGCAACTAATCGGTTGCAAATATATGTGCAACTATTCGGTTTCGCAAGTTTTTTGCAAAATAATTTTAAAAAATAAATAAGGGAAGGTAAGGGGTAAATAAAAATGCAGCCTGTTTATCCTGCTTTTAAAGGATATGCAGATGCTATTCCCGGTTATTAAAAGCTTGTATATACACAGTATATTGTAGTTGGTTACGCCTTTAACCGATACTGATGTAGCGCCTTTTAACCTTTAAGTCTTTTAAATCTGCCATTCCAGGACGTTCCTTTTACTGTAGAGGTATAATAGATAATGTTTCCATCCACTTTATCTATGGTCACTTTCATTTTATCTCCCGGGCCAAAAGGAAAATCGGGGACAGTAATTTTGGTCATGGTCATAATATAGGAGCAATCATCTATCCATTCCACTGTAGACTCTATGTAAAAAGGTGTCTTACCACTTTTTTCAATTTGATAATTGCCGTCCATCTCAATATAAGCGGTCTTATCATCAGCATCTAAATACAAAAATTTTCCTTTTTTCATTATAGCACACTTATTGTTTTTAGTATCCTGGCAAAAGGTATGCTGAACAATACCAAACAGTAACGCTAAAAGGATAATTTTTTTACAGTTCATACAGTAGTTGTTTTAATTTTTGCTCAACCAGGAAGAGGTTGCTGTGTACCGGAATTCATAAAGTCATTTGGTAGTACCTGGCCTGGTTGGAAATATAAGGTTGAAGTTAACAACAAAAAGCCAAATAGAATTCGGTGATGCAGATATTAGCAGAGGGTAATACAACAGCCGATTGTTGTTCCATCTGGGAGCCTTGCGGCAAACCCTTTATGTGCAGGCTCAGTTGGCAAATTGGATTGAATAATGCTCACCTCACAAAATTAGTAGTATTAGTTATTTCCTGATTGTAATCAATGCGACCACTTCCAGGTACGTTTGTAGAAACCCTGACTTTGTATTTCCCGTTTGGGAATCTTATGTTTTTCACATTTCCTGAGCTATTGCAGTTAGTATATCGTTTGCCCTCGACATAATACTCAAATTCATATGACTGACCTGAACCTTTGGAAGAGCACTTGTCTATGAGTGTACCCTCAACCCAGTAGTAGTTGTACAACAGGTTATACTCTCTATATGTGATTCTTAATCCATCATAAAAAAAAATCAAAGTGACTGCTGTGTAAAATATGTGGTGAAGTCTATTTTCATTACTCTTTGGTTTGATCACAATTTTTATTACTACAATTGTTCCGCACAAGAATGTCAGGGAGAAAAGGATACCCAAAAGCAATCCCATTGAAAGGCTAAAATCGTCTGCTGCTAAAAATGTCATTTCCTCGATAGGGTTAAAGCTTGCTTACAATTCCCGCATTTCCCAACTCTTGTTCACTATCCAAGTAACACTTAATCAAAAAGAACAAAATCTTCGGTTTAAATGCAGGGTTTTAATTTAAATATTAAAAATAATCATAAAACAGCTATGCAGAAAATTATTCCTGATGATGAATGCACTGCTATCTTATCCTTTTCCCAAGCCTTTTCAAAAAATCTCCACACAACGCCATCCTCAATAAAATCCGTCGCCGCAAAACATCATTTTATCCTCAGGATGCAACAGGATGCAGCCGCTGTTATATCAACTAAATTGTGGGTGCAAAACGATTGTCCTGCATGAACTTAGCTACAATAAATAAAGCGTTATTTATAATAATACTCTGCCTGGCCGGCGCTACGGCAAACGCACAGCTAAAAATTGCCGAAGCATTTTCTGATAACATGGTATTGCAAAGGGAAACGCCTGTAACCATCTGGGGCGCAGCAGCAGCAGGGCAAACGGTAACAGTACAATTTGCCGGCCAGCAAAAAACAGCCATTGCAGATAGTGCAGGCCAATGGCAGCTGGTACTGGCGCCATTGCAGGTTGCTTCCTCACCACAAAGCTTAACCGTGCAAAGCGGCACCACTATTACACTCCATAATATCCTGGTGGGAGATGTATGGCTCTGCAGCGGCCAGAGCAATATGGAATACCCGCTGGACCGGAAGTTAAAAAAATACAGCGCTCCCAAAAAAGGTATTGACGAAGCCGAACAGGAATTAACCAAAACAAAGCCCGGCGAAATAAGGTATTTATATGTGGAGAAGAACCTGAACAAAATTCCTGTATTACCCACCAGGGGCTGGATTGATGGCAATGATACCCTGGTAAGATATATTTCTGCTATCGGCTACTTTTTTGCCAAAGACATTTACGAAAAAACAAAAGTGCCCATTGGTATCATCTCTTCCAGCTGGGGCGGCACAAGGATTGAGCAGTGGCAACCCGACTGGAGTTATGCCCGGTCAGAAATATTTAAAGATTCGGCTACTACGCCCAATTTTAAAATTGATGGCATGCACCCCGGGCAAATGCACAAGGGATTGATAGCGCCATTGGTACCTTTTACTATTAAAGGCGTACTGTGGTACCAGGGCGAAAGCAATGCCATGGTGGAAGACCAGGAAACTTATTCCATAAAGTTTGAATTACTGGTAAACACCTGGCGCAACTTATTTAAAAATGATGCACTCCCGTTTTATTATGTGCAGGTGGCACCGTATTTATATACCGCAAGAAAAGATGCTAAAAAACACAGTGCAACGCTGTTGCCGGAATTTTGGGAAGCGCAAACCAGATGTTTACATATAAAAAATACCGGTATGGTAGTTACAACCGACCTGGTAGACGAGTTAAGTAATATTCATCCCTCTTACAAATGGATCGTAGGCAGAAGGCTGGCACTATGGGCTTTGCAAAAAGACTATCATATTGAACAAAAAGAAATTTCGGGGCCTGTGTTTGCAGGCATGAAAAAAAACAGGAAAAATATTTTTATCAGCTTCAGCCACCACGGCACCAAACTGATGAGCAGTGATGGCAGCAACGCATTAAGCTGGTTTGAAATTGCCGGCAGGGATGGAAAATTTGTGCCTGCAAAAGCAACCACAGATGGTGATATAGTAATAGTGTATGCAGAGGGGTTGAAGAAACCAAAATATGTTCGCTTTGCATGGGATGAAAAAGCACAACCCAATTTAGTGAACAGCGAAGGATTACCGGCAGTGCCGTTTAGAACGGGACTGTGATAAAAATTGCTGCTACGAAGCAAAAAAAACTAGCCACGGATTACACGGATTGAGTGTATTTAATCTGTGTAATCCGTGGCAACAAAAAACTACGCAGTAGTTTCAAAAAAAATGTATGAAAAGAAAATCACTTATAGCAATCATTGCAATTTTTTGTGGCATGGCTGCTGTTGCACAAAGGCAAATGGAATATTTGAATCGTGGTGTGGTAGCAGTGCCAGATGGCAAAGGCAATATTTTTATCAGCTGGAGGTTATTGGTAACCGATGATGATAATATTGGCTTTAATGTATACCGCACAGCCACCAATGAAAAACTTAGAAAGCTGAATAAAAAACCTGTTGATGCATTCACCCATTATGTGGATGAAAAAACTGACAGCACTAAAGCCTACACTTATTTTGTAACGCCGGTGGTAAAGGGGAAAGAATTAACGGCTTCAGAAAAATTTACAGTGCCGGCGTTGGCAAAGCCCTATTTATCTATTCCCCTGCGCACGCCGGAAGGCTATTCTGCCAATGATGCATCAGTAGGTGACCTGGATGGCGACGGCGAATATGAAATTATTATTCACTTAACAGGACGGGCACACGATAATTCGCAGGCCGGGCTAACCGATCCCCCGATCTTGCAGGCTTATAAATTGAACGACACTTTTTTATGGCAGATCAATTTAGGAAAAAATATTCGTGAAGGTGCTCACTACACACAATTCATGGTGTACGATTTAGATGGCGATGGTAAAGCAGAAATTGCGATGAAGACGGCCGATGGCAGTATGGATGGAAAAGGCAATGTAATTGGTGATTCTACCAAAGACTGGCGCAACGAGAAGGGATATATTTTATCGGGGCCGGAATATTTAACGGTATTTAATGGATTAACCGGCGAGATCATTAATACAACAGAGTATACACCACCACGTCATGCAAAATTTAATCCTACTACTGATGAATTAAAAGCAGTGTGGGGCGATGGCTATGGTAACCGTATGGATCGTTTTTTAGCCTGTGTAGCCTACCTGGATGGTGTGCATCCGAGTCTGGTGATGTGCCGTGGTTATTATACCCGTACTATTTTAGCTGCATGGGACCTGGTAGACGGCAAATTAAAAAAGCGCTGGGTATTTGACAGTAATGACGAAGGCAATAAAAAATTTGCCGGCCAGGGTAATCACAACTTAACCGTTGCAGATGTGGATGGCGATGGCAAAGATGAAATTGTATACGGGCAAATGACGATTGATGATAATGGCAAAGGGTTGTACAGTACTGGTATCGGGCATGCGGATGCGTTACACGTGAGTGATCTCGATCCTTCCCGGCCTGGTTTGGAAGTGTTCAGTATCCAGGAACGTTTTGATGATGCCGGTGCCAACTTCCGTGACGCCCGTACAGGCGATGTAATCTGGAAAAAAGCTTCGGTAAAAGCGGGTGGCGATGGCGAGGGCCCGGGCAGGGCGCTGGCACTGGATGTGGACCCTCGTTATCCCGGTTTTGAATGCTGGGTGGCGGGTGCAGGTATTACCGGTATGTTTGATAATAAGGGCAATACCATTTCAGAAAAAACACCGGCTTGTAATATGGGCATCTTCTGGGATGGAGATGTGCTGAGTGAAGTACTGAATGGTGTTAACATCAGCAAATGGATATACGACAGCAGCAAAACCAAAACATTATTCGATGGCAGAAATTTTGATTGTGTGAGTAATAACGGTACCAAATCAAATCCTTGTTTATCGGCAGATTTGTTTGGCGACTGGAGAGAGGAATTAATTTGCCGTACAAGAGACAGTAAAGAGCTCCGCATTTTTACAACCACCATTCCAACAGCAAAAAAATTTTATACACTGATGCAGGACCCGCAATACAGGTTGAGTATTGTGTGGCAGAATGTGGCCTACAACCAACCACCGCATACCAGTTTCTTTATGGGGCAGGATATGCCGCAACCACCGAAGCCGAATATTGTAATTATAAAAAAGAAATGAATCCAATAATAAAATCTAAATGTCCTCAATGTCTGAATGGTAATAATTAAACCATTCAGGTATTATGAGCATTTAAGAAATACAATTAAAAAAATGCTACAAAGTAAAAAAAATATTTATCGTATTTGCCTGGCTGTTGCAAGTTTTTTTTTATTGCTGGTGGTTAACGCTCAGCAATCAAGAAAAATAATTCCTTTTGATACCGACTGGAAATTTATTCGTGAAGATGCCCAAGGCGCAGAGCAAACTGATTTTAATGATGCTGCATGGCGTTCCTTAAATGTGCCGCACGACTGGAGTATTGAAGGGCCTTACGACAGGAATAATACTACAGGAAGAGGCGGCGGGTATTTGCCCGGTGGCGTAGGGTGGTATCGTAAAACATTTACAGTAGATGAAGCCACTGCCAGGCAACTGGCTTTTATTGAATTTGATGGTGTGATGGCCAACAGCGATGTATGGATCAACGGGTTTCATTTGGGTAAGCGCCCCAACGGTTACGCCAGTTTTGAATATGAACTGACCGGCCATTTAAATTTTGGCGGAAAGAAAAATGTAATTGCTGTAAGAGCTGATAATACAATTCAGCCTGCTTCACGCTATTACACCGGTGCAGGTATTTACAGGCATGTACGCATGTCCGTTATAAATCCCCTGCACATACAGCACTGGGGCTCATTTGTTAATAGCGCAAATGTTACGGCTGCAAAAGCTACTGTAAATATTCAAACAACCGTTACTAATCAAACCGCATCGGCACAAAAATATATACTCTCTGCCAGTATTATTTCGCCTGATGGTAAAGTAGCTGGTACTGCCGAAAGCCGCCAGGAGCTTAAATCAGGAGAATCACAAACGGTTATCATGAGCCCGTTCATCAATCAGCCGGCTTTGTGGGATGCAGATCATCCGCAATTGTATAAAGTGGTTACATCAATTGTTTCTAATAAAAAAACAGTGGATGAAGTTACTAATTCATTTGGCATACGTGAAATAAAATTTGATGCCAACACCGGTTTTTCTATTAATGGAAAACAGGTAAAAATAAAAGGTGTTTGCCTGCATCATGATGCAGGTGCACTAGGAGCTGCCGTTCCGTTACAAGCCTGGGTAAGGCGCTTACAGGCATTGAAAGACCTGGGTGTGAATGGTATCCGCACCTCACACAATGCAGTGGCACCGGAGTTTTTAGACCTTTGTGATAAAATGGGATTTCTGGTAATGGATGAAACCTTTGATACCTGGAATGCAGCGAAGAGCCATGCAGAAAAAGGCTACAACTTATATTTCACCGATTGGTGGGAGAGAGATACCAGGGATATTGTGCAGCGTGACCGTAACCATCCTTCTATTGTAATTTATAGTATCGGTAACGAGATACATGACAACCTGAATGATTCCACCGGTTTTAGAAAATATAAAATGCAGCAGGACCTTGTGCATTCTCTTGATGGAACAAGGCCGGTTACAATGGCGCTGTTCCGCCCTGCATTGTCAAAAGTGTATAATAATGGTTTTGCCAATACAATGGATGTAGTGGGACAGAATTACAGGGAGAACGAACTGGTAGCCGCACACGAAAAAAATCCCAACTGGAAAGTGATCGGAACAGAGAACCGTTTAGAGCAGGCCGCATGGATCCCGTTAAGAGATAAACCTTATATGGCAGGACAATTTTTATGGACGGGTATTGATTATTTAGGAGAAGCAGATTGGCCTGAAGTGGCGCATGGTTCCGGTTTACTCGATAAAACAGGTGGTATAAGAGATGTAGGTTACCAACGCCAAAGCTGGTGGAGCGAAAAACCAATGGTATATGTAATGCGTAAAGAAGGCAATGCAGGTGCAGGCGCATGGGTGAGCGACTGGAGCCCGACAGATATTGATACTTACGATGAAGCAAAAATACAGGTGTTCAGCAATTGTGATGAAGTGGAATTATTTTTAAACGGTACTTCAGTTGGTGTACAACCAAGGCCTGCTGACAATGCTTCACCAAGAAACTGGTCCATCAATTTTCATAAGGGCACATTAAAAGCGGTTGCCAAAAATGCCGGTAAAGTTGTGGCAGAACAGGAGCTCACTACTACAGGCAATCCTGCAAAAATTGTATTAACAACAGAAAGAAATACCATTGCTAATAACTGGGATGATGTGGTATATGTTACAGCAACGGTAACAGACGAAAATGGCTTACCTTGTTTAAATGCGATCAACAAAATAAAATTCACTGCAGAAGGCGCCGGTGTAATTGCTGCTGTAGATAATGCAGATCTGTCTGGTTCAGAAAATTATCTCAGTAAAGAAAGATGGGCATTTAAAGGAAAATGTATTGCCATCATTAAAGCAAATGCAGATATGGGAGCGATAAAGATAACTGCATCATCAGATGAATTAAAGAGTGCCGCTGTAACGATAAATGTAAAAAATTAAAGATAAAATCGTTGTTTTAAGTAATTCCTGGATTTTGTTTTGCATTTGCCTTTTGAATTTGCTTTGCACAAATACTAATGAAAAATTTAACACGGAGCAGTGCAAGAGCAATAGGGCTTAAGCCCGGGGCAATACAAAAGCTTATTAAGGGGCTTTAGCCCAGCATGAAATTTTTAAGTGATCAAATAAAAAATAATGACTATGAGCAAAAAATATTTATCGGTAAATTCAATTGTTTACCTGGTTGCATTGGTAACGTTGAGTTCTTTTTTATTTATACAAAAAGAAAAACCAACACTCTACATCATTGGTGATTCAACGGTAAGAAATACCAATCGCCCCCAATGCGGCTGGGGCGAAAAGATCGCTGACTTTTTTGATACCACACAACTCAGCATTTCCAACCAGGCAATGGCAGGAAGAAGCACAAGAACCTTTATTAAAGAAAAACGCTGGGAGAAAGTAATGAGTACCATTAAAAAAGGGGATTATCTCATCATGCAGTTCGGGCACAATGAAGGTAGTAAACCCGATACCGGTAAGGCAGGATATCGTGGTGTTTTAAAAGGCACGGGTGAAGAAACAGTGGAATTGATATGGCCGGACAGTACCAAAGAAATTGTACATACCTATGGGTGGTACATCCGTAAATTTATACAGGATGCCAGGTCTAAAGGTGCAATTCCGGCAGTAGCATCAATGATACCGAGAAATGAATGGAAAGACGGTAAAGTAAAACGAGCGGATAATGACTATGGCAAATGGGCTAAGGAAGTAGCCGTAAGCGAAGGTGTGGCTTTTATTGACCTGAATGCAATCACGGCAGATAAATACGATGCCATGGGGCCCGACAAGGTAAAAGAATTCTTCCCCGGCGATCATACACATACCAACGAAGCCGGTGCCACCATCAATGCAGCGTCTGTAACAGAAGGTATTCGCTTATTAAAATCATTTGGATTAAATAATTATTTACTGCAAAAAAATTAAGCTCATGTTCACCAATAAAAAAATTAATTTCCTTTTAGTAATTGTTGTCATTTTATTGTCTTCATTTATTATTTTAAGAAAAGCCGATAAAAAACCTACTTTGTTTTTTGTGGGCGACAGCACGGTTAAAAATGGTAAAGGCGATGGCAGTGGTAACATGTGGGGCTGGGGCGACCTGATGGCGCCGCTGTTTGATACCACAAAAATAAAGTTAGAGAATGATGCTTTGGGCGGCACCAGCAGCCGTACGTTTTTAACCAAAGGATTATGGGATAAGGTAGTGGCAAAAATTGAAAAAGGCGATTATGTTATTCTGCAATTCGGGCATAACGACAGCAGTCCGCTGGATGATACCGCAAGAGCAAGAGGTACAATAAAAGGCGTAGGTGATTCTGCAAGAGAAATTTATAACCCCATTACCAAACAGCAGGAAGTGGTGCATACCTACGGGTGGTATTTATCAAAATTTGTAAACGATGCTAAAACAAAAGGGGCTACTGTTTTTATTTGTTCACCCATTCCACGCAATGATTGGAAAGATGGTAAAGTAGTTCGTTACAATGGTACAGGTTATGGTTTGTGGGCAAAGCAAACGGCGGAATCAACAGGCGCTTTCTTTATCGATCTGAATACGATCACTGCTGATACTTACGACGCTATGGGGCAGGAAGCAGTAAAACCATTATTTCCTAATGAGCATACGCATACTTCAAGAGAAGGCGCTGCTATTAATGCTGCTTCAATTGTAAAAGGGATTAAAGAATTACCGAAATGTGGATTGGTTAAGTATATTAAATAAATAAAGCAAATAGAGTTTATAATGTAAATAGAGTAAGAAGGGAAACGAAAAGTTATTTTGATGAAAAGAAAAAGGGGAAAAAATATTTTTATAAAAATGACCATTGCTATTGCAGTGGTCTTTCAGGTTTATAACACCGGTGCGCAAACGATTTCGCTTGCAGGCCGTTGGCAATTTAAGATGGATAGTACCGATGTGGGTATCAAAGAGCAATGGTTCAATCAAAAATTCAATCAAACGGTTTTATTGCCGGGTTCAATGTTAAGCAATAATAAAGGCAATGAGCTTACTATTGATACCAGGTGGACAGGAAGTATTTACGACAGCAGCTGGTACTTTATGCCACGCCTTGCCAAATACCGTGAGCCGGGTAATTTACATTTCCCGTTCTGGCTAACACCTAATAAATATTATGTTGGGCCGGCCTGGTACAGCAAGGAATTTATTATTCCGGCCAGCTGGAATAAACAAAATGTACAATTGTTTTTAGAAAGGGTACATACTATTTCAACCGTGTGGATAGATGGAAAAGAAATTGGTACACAAAACAGCCTGGCTACGGCACACGAATACAATTGTACGGCATTTTTACAGCCTGGTAAACACCGCATAACCATAAGGCTGGATAACCGCATTAAAGACATGAATGTGGGCCCCGACTCACATAGCGTAACAGATCATACACAGGGCAACTGGAACGGTATCATTGGTAAAATGGAATTAAGGGCTGAGCGGAAAGTGTATATTAAAAATGTACAGGTGTACCCTGGTATAAAAGATAAAACAGCTAAAGTATTACTTACCGTAGCCAATACCACAAATGATAATGCCACTGTTAGCATTGCACTAATAGCAAAGTCATTTAACACCAGAACAATGCACAGGGTAGTATTTACAAAAACCGTTGCTGTTGCAAAGGGTGATACCGTACTGGAGTTGCTTTTGCCAATGACCAATAAAATGTTGTTGTGGAGTGAGTTTGATCCGGCATTGTACGATCTTAATGCCACTGTTTTTTCTGTTACAAATGGCATCAGTAAAGCCGGCACACAATTTGGAATGCGTGCCTTTGGTATTGAGGGCACCCAATTTACCATCAACGGGCAAAGAACTTTTTTACGGGGTACAGTAAACAACTGTGAATTTCCGTTAACAGGTTTTCCGCCAACTGATATTGCAGCATGGCAAAAAATATTTGCCACAGCCAAAGCACATGGGTTGAATCACATGCGCTTTCACTCCTGGTGCCCGCCCGAAGCCGCCTTTGATGCTGCAGACCGTGAAGGTTTTTATTTGCAGCCCGAAGTGGATTCATGGCCCAACCATGGTACATCACTCGGCGATGGAAGATTTATCGACAAATACATTTATGATGAAGCAGAAAAAATGTTGCAGCGTTATGGCAATCATCCGTCATTCGCCATGCTGGCCGCCGGTAACGAACCTGCGGGAAGAAACCAGGCAAAATATTTAAAGGATTTTATTTTTCATTTTAAAGCATTGGATAACCGCAGGCTGTACACCGGTGCTTCTGTTGCTATGAGCTGGCCACTGGTTCCGGAAAATGAATACATGATAAAATCAGGCGCAAGGGGATTAGATTGGAATAACCGTATGCCCGAAAGTGATTCTGACTACCATCGCTTTATTACAGCATTCAGCATGCCTTATGTAACACACGAGCAGGGTCAATGGTGTGTATTCCCCGATTTTAAAGAGATTAAACAATACACCGGTAATTACCGTGCAAAGAATTTTGAAATGTTTCAGCAGGACCTTACAGAAAATGGCATGCAGGATCTTGCAGAAAAATTTTTAATGGCCTCAGGAAAATTGCAAACACTTTGTTACAAATTCGAAACAGAAAAATCACTACGCACACCAGGCCTTGGCGGTTTTCAGTTGCTGGGCTTGCAGGATTTTCCGGGACAGGGTTCAGCCATTGTAGGCACACTCAATGCTTTCTGGAAAGAGAAGGGATATACATCGCCACAGCAATTCAAACAGTTCTGCAATGTTACGGTACCGCTGATACGCACATCGAAATTTGTATACACCAACGATGAAAACTTACAGGCTGCAGTGGAAATTTATCACTACGGGAAAAATGATTTTAATAATGCCGTGGTGAGCTGGAAACTGGTGAATAGTAACGGCACTCTTTTTACCGAAGGAAAATTTGCGGCGCAAAACATTCCGACAGGCAAAAATACCGGCATTGGTATCATTACTATTCCGCTTTTAAAAATTACGGAGGCACAGCAGCTATCCTTGCAGGTAACCATTAACAAAACAAATATTGAAAACAACTGGGATGTCTGGGTATATCCGAAAACATTACCGGCATTGGATAATACCTCTGTTTATTACACCGATACATTAGATGCAAAAGCAGCTGCTGTTTTAGATAAGGGCGGCAAAGTATTTTTAAACCTTGCCGGTAAAATTATAAAGGGAAAAGAAGTAGTGCAATATTTTACGCCGGTATTCTGGAATACATCCTGGTTTAAAATGCGGCCACCGCATACACTCGGTATCCTGGTGGATGAAAAAAATCCGGCCTTTGCGGCATTCCCCACCAGCTATTACAGCAACCTGCAATGGTGGGAGATAGTGAACAGGGCGCAGGTGATGCACCTGGAAAATTTTCCGAAAGATTTTACTCCCCTGGTACGCAGCATTGATACCTGGTTCATGAACCGCAGGCTGGCCATGTTGTTTGAAGCAAAATGTGGCAATGGAAAGATCATGGTAAGCAGTGCCGACTTATCTGCAGCAATGCCAGGCAAGCCGGCCGCCTCGCAATTATTTTACAGCCTGCAAAAATATATGCTCAGCAATGCGTTTGCACCAACCCGGTCTGTTGATATAAATTTGATAAGGGAATTAACCACCACGCCATCAAAACTGGTGTGGGATGCGTTTACCAAAGCAGCGCCTGATGAATTAAAACCAAAAATGATTGCACAGTAGTATGATAAAAAATATTTTTATAGAACGTACGGTTGGAATGCTACCGGGCTTCAGTAATAAGATTGTTTTCATCTTTTTACTTTTTATTAGTTATAAAACTTCTGCACAAAATAATACGGAGCTCTGGCATGGTATAGAACGCACCATGCATTACCAGCCGCAAGGCAACGATTTTATTTTGTATAAAGGCACAAGAAAATTCAACCGTGCATTGTACGGCACCAACACTGCATTCAGGGTAGAGGCAGGTGATCTTCCTGAATTTGCACTGTACATGCCGGGTATGGGGGGCAATTGTAAAATTGGTATCAGTGTAAACGGAAAAAGTAAATGGATCACTGCTGCCGGCAATATCAAAACTATATATCGTGCCGGTTCCATGTTGTATGAAATAAAAGACAGCCTGCTGGGCAAAGGTATTCTCAAACTTACAGTGCTGGCATTGGCAGAGGATGAAGGCATGATAATAAAAATAGAAAATGAAAATATCCCGGTTAATACATCGCTAACCATTATGTATGGTGGTGCAACAGGGAAAAAGTTTAGCCGTGATGGTGATATCGGAGCCGATCCGGAATCATCTTTTTATTTACAACCTGCTTATTGTAAAGATAACCGGTACACAGTATATAAAAATATTTTTCAACTCTCTTACGGTTTATCAAAACCAATAAGCGAAGAGGAACGCTACGAAATTCAATACAATAATAAAACAGCAGATACAACTGCAAAGGAAAAACCAAAGCAGTTAATAGGTATTTTTCCTGATAGCGCCATTATACAAATTGCAGATGCAGAAAAACAAAATACGCCCGATGAATTGCTGGCATCACCTGCCAATCTAAAATTGCCCGTTGTTACTGCACAGGTAAGGCTGAATAAAAATGCGGTGCATTATTTTATCGTACAAAAAGCACCTGCATCAGTTAACTACAATGATGCTGCAATGGTATTTACAAAAGCAGAAGCGGCAAGAAAGAAAATAGCCGCTAGGGTGGTATTGCAAACGCCTGATGCATACATCAATCCTTTGGGTAGTGCATTGGCAATTGCTGCTGATGCCATTTGGGAAGAACCTTCTTATATGCACGGTGCTGTTGCCTGGCGTATGCGTTTGCCTGCATGGCGTGGACCATATGTTGCCGATCCGTTAGGCTGGCACGACAGGGCAAGAACACATTTCAGCAGTTATGCCTTATCGCAGGTTTCAAAAATTCCACCGGGCCCGGCTGTGTTTGATACGGCTTTGCACATAGCCAGGCAACAGGAAAAAATGGGTAATGCCATGTTCAGCAATGGATATATCAGCCGCAATCCCGGTGGCGATATTCGTCCGCACCATTATGATATGAACCTGGTGTACATTGATGAATTACTCAATCACTTTAATTATACCGGCGATATTGAGTATGTGAAAAAAATGTGGCCTGTTATCAAATTGCACCTGGAATGGGAGAAAAGAAATTTTGATGCCGATGGCGATGGCTTGTACGATGCGTATGCGGCAATATGGGCAAGCGACGCATTGCAGTATAGCGGCGGCGGTGTTACACATTCCTCTGCGTATAACTATCGTGCCAATAAAACTGCCGCTATGCTGGCTAAATTAATGGGCGAAGATGGTAGTGCATACGAAACAGAGGCGAATAAAATTTTTACTGCCATGAATAAAAATTTATGGCTGAAAGATAAAGGCTGGTTTGCAGAAAATAAAGACCTGATGGGGTTGCAACTGGTGCATCCTTCTGCTGCATTGTGGACAGTGTATCACGCCATTGATGAAAATGTGGCTGATGCAAAACAACAATACCAGATGTTACGGTATGTAGATACTTATATTCCGCATATTCCGGTAAAAATAAATGGCTTGAAAGATGAAGGGTGTTATTTACTGTCTACTACTAACTGGCAGCCTTACACCTGGAGCATTAACAACGTAGGATTAGGAGAAAACTTACATACAGCATTGGCTTACTGGCAGAGTGGTGAAAATGACAATGCTTACAAATTATTTAAAAGTACATTGGCAGAAAGTATGTATGCCAGTGCAAGTCCCGGTGGCTTTCAGCAACTCTCTTTTTATGATGCCATACGCGGCGAATTGTACCGGGATTTTGCAGATGGAATTGGTATGACCGCAAGAAGTTTAACAGAAGGATTGTTTGGTATTACACCCGATGCCTTACATGATAAATTGATCATCAGACCTGGCTTTCCGGCAGCATGGCAGTTTGCAAAGCTTACAGTGCCTGATATTAGCTTTGATTTTAAACAGGATAAAAATATTTCTGCTTATAGCATTAATCAGTCTTACAACAAGTTATTAGATATTACGTTGCAGTTGAAAGCGTTAAAAGATAAAATAGTTGCAGTAACAGTAAATGGTAAGCCTGCAAAATGGAATTGGATACAAAATGCTGTTGGCCATCCGGAGATTGCAGTGGAAGCGGGTAAACTAAAACAGGCGGTGATTAAAATTAAATGGGCGGGCAATGATTTTGATAATTTAATTTTTATGAATTGTCCGCCTTACGGAAAAGGTACTATTGATTTTCCAAAAGCAACGGTGCTGGCAATTGACGATTCTCAACATATCTTTAAAGTATCACGTGCTGAAAAAAAGAGCATTTATGTTGAAATCAACGGGTATAGTGATGACCTGGATCATCATACGGCTTTTGTGCAATTGCACCAGGGCGATGTAACCTGGATTGAACCGCTGCATTATGAAGTTATTGCTGCTATCAGGGGCCGCAGCCTTCATTGTTCTCCTGATTGTTCGGGTGTATACGATACCGTTAGTTTGCAACCTTATTTCAATGATAAAGTAACACAGATATTTAAGAATAAATATTTATCTCCCCGTCCGCAGTCGCCCACCTTACAAATGCCATGGCAGGGTATTGGTAACTGGTGTTACCCTTTGGCAGATGCCAATATTAATGACAGCGGTACCAGGGCTAAAGCCGGTACTGCCAATATGCTTCAACTGGCGAATGTTCCTTTTGCCACGCCATCTTCAATGGAGGCCAGGAATATTATCTATACCTCACAATGGGATAATTATCCCAAATCTGCAACCATACCATTAAGCGGAAAAGCAGAAATGGCGTACCTGTTAATGGCAGGAAGTACCAATCACCAGCAAAGCCGGTTCACCAATGCAAAAATTATTGTTACCTATGCAGACGGTACAACAGATGAATTGCCATTGGTAAATCCTTCTAACTGGTGGCCGATAGAACAGGATTATTATGACGATGGTTTTGCATTTACTACCGGGGCTGCCAAACCTTACCGCCTTATTTTAAAAACAGGAGAATTTACCAGGACATTTTCAAAATATACTGCAATCAAAGGATTGACCAACCGTGCTATTGATGGCGGTGCTGCAACTGTAGTAGAAATGTACCTGCAAAAAGACAAAGCACTAAAGAGCATGCAATTGGTAACTCTTGCTAATGAAGTGGTGGTAGGGTTGATGAGTGTGACACTGATGAGATAATGACGATTGTAGATTGTGGATTGCAAAAGATAAATCTGTAACAAATTTGATAAAGTAAATCTTTTCTTTTTCACCAGCGCCAGCGCAGGTACCCAGCCCGAATGTTTTTGGTACAGCTGTGGAGCTAAAAAGTTTAAAAGAAGATTTTAAGATTGAAATTATAAAGAAAGTAGAATGAAAAAAATAATAATAAACTTCTGTATTGCACTTATGTTTTGCACCATGCAAACAAATGCACAATCCATCAACAGAAAAGCGCTTGTTGAAAGACACACCATTGTAAACAAAACAATGGATACCTTATCATCCCTGTCAGTAGGCAATGGTAAATTTGCATTTACAGTTGATGCCACAGGTTTGCAATCTTTTCCCGATGCGTATGTAAAAGGCGTTCCGCTGGGTACGCAAAGCGAATGGGGCTGGCATAGTTTTCCCAATATAAAAGGATACAAAGAAGAAGGAGCACTAAAAACCTACCATCTTAACGGACGTGATGTGCAATACATGGTGCAATGGAACAGTCCTGAACAAAATAAAAATGTGTCTGATTATTTCAGGCAGAATTTACATCGCTTGCAATTAGCCAATATAGGTTTGGAGATCACAAAAAAAGATGGCAGCATTTTTAAAATTGAAGATGTAAAGCATATCAACCAGGCTTTAAACATGTGGACGGGTGAAATTCATTCCAGGTTTACTGTAGAAGATGTGCCGGTTGAAGTGATTACTTATTGCCATCAGCAGGATGATGCCATTGGTGTAAAAATAAATTCAGCATTACTGAGACAAGGAAAAATAAAAATAAGAATAAGATTGCCTTATCCTACAGGTGGTTGGGCAGATATGGGGAATAATTTTACGAATGAAGATAAACATGAGTCCACGCTTATACAACCCTCTTTTGGTTCTGCCTTAATAAAGCATCGATTAGATACTATGGCATATAGAATCAGTTTAAATTGGAAAAGCACGGCATATATCACCGAAAAGCAAAAGCATTATTTTTTATTGGCCCCAACAGATCACGGCGGTAATAGTTTTGAATTTACCTGTAAATTTTCGATAAAGGATGATACCAGGTTAAATGAATATTCCTTTCCGCAAATACAAAACAACAGCAGGTTACAATGGCAACAATTCTGGCAACGCGGAGCTGCAGTTGATTTTAGCGGCAGCATTGATGCAAGAGCAAAAGAACTGGAAAGAAGAATTGTACTTTCTCAATACCTTACCAAGATACAATGCGCAGGCAGTAATCCTCCGCAGGAAACCGGTTTAACTTATAACAGCTGGTACGGCAAACCGCATATTGAAATGCATTGGTGGCATGCGGTACATTTTGCTTTATGGGGCAGAGTTGATCTGTTAGAGAAAACGCTTGCCTGGTATGATAAAGTGGCGCCTGTTGCAAAAGCCATTGCACAACGCCAGGGTTATGATGGTGTACGCTGGCAGAAAATGACAGACAATGATGGCAGAGAAGTCCCTTCATCCATTGGCGCATTTTTGATATGGCAACAACCGCATTATATTTATTTTACCGAATTGGTGTATCGCCAGAAAACAAACCTGCAAACATTAAACAAATACAAAGACCTGGTTTTTGCCACAGCCGATTTTATGGCTTCATTTGCACGCTATGATTCTGCTACCCATAAATATGTTTTAGGCAAGGGCGTAATTGCAGCGCAGGAACGATTTAAAGCGGAGCAAACCTATAACCCCACCTATGAATTGGCCTATTGGCACTGGGCATTAAGTACTGCACAACAATGGAGAGAGCGCCTGCATTTACAAAGAAATAAAAAATGGGATGATGTGATCAATAATTTATCACCATTGCCCCTACAAGGCGATAAATATTTATTTACTGAAAGTGCAACAGATTCCTATACCAATCCTGAATTTAAGACCGATCATCCATCGGTACTGGGCGCATTGGGCATGGCACCCGAAACACCAATGGTAGATAAAAAGATAATGCTGAATACATTTAACTGGATATGGAATAACTGGAGCTGGGATAAAACCTGGGGCTGGGATTTTCCAATGACCGCCATGACTGCAACACGGCTTGGCCTACCCGATAAAGCCATTGATGCATTACTGATGAACATCACCACTAATACCTATTTAAACAACGGGCATAACTACCAGGATGGCAGGTTAACCATCTATCTTCCCGGTAATGGCGGCTTGCTTACCGCCATCGCCATGATGTGCGCCGGTTATGATGGCAGTACTATTTCAAACCCCGGTATACCAAAAGACGGCAAATGGAAAGTGAAATGGGAAGGACTGAAAAAGATGTTATGATGTGATTCGGTAATATTAAATTCCGGATTTTTTTGAAAGCATTCCTGCTTAGCTGAAATTTTATATCGAATAAATTAAATCATTCAATGGACATAACAAAGCCGCCTGCATTGCAGGCGGCTTTGTTATACTTTACCAGTACACTATAATTTTACGTAACGCAGGTTGGTAGTTGTTCCACTCTGTTTGTTATAGAGCGAAAGGGTGTATACACCCGGTTTGATCAGTGGCAGCTCTGCCAGATTTGTTGTAAGGGTTGTGCGGTATACCGTTGCGCCGGCGGCATCCAGCAGTGCAAGCTGCATATCTTTTGGTTGCAGCATGCCTTTAAAATTTACGGTATTGCCTGTATTGGGAACAGGGTAGGCGTAGATGTTATCTCCCGTGGTATATTTTACCAGTCTTGTGGTGCTATAGGTAAATTTGCCATCAAGGTCAGTTTGTTTTAAACGGTAGTACAAATTGCCCACAACGGGTTTTTCATCCATCCAGGTATAATTAAGTAAGGAAGAAGAATTACCGGCACCTTTTATTGTTTGTAACACCGTCCATGATGAACCATCCGTTGATCTTTCTACAGAAAAATAATTATTGTTGATCTCCGAAACGGTAGACCAGTTTAGTTTTACTTTTTCTTTTACTGCCTCTGCATTAAAATCAGTTAAACTGATAGCCAGCGGCCCTCCGGAGGGAATAGCAAAAGTTACTGTTTGTGCCGGAATGCCGGCGCCTTCAATTTGTACAGAAGCAGTATTGCACAACAGCGAAGCAGGTGTTGCAGTGGCACAATCAGCATTGGGGTTCCATACATTTGATACACTGGTTACATTGCCTGTTCCGCCACTATTGGGCAGATCGTAAAAATGACTGCCGGCACCACAGCCCAATGTGCCCTGCAATGTAAATAAAGAGGCAGGAATGTTGGAGCCGGTAAAAGTAACCACGTAATGCAGGTTTACATTGTAATTGTAGCCAAAAGTGCAATTGGTGGAGGAAGGAACAATAGATACCGGTTGAACGGTAATGTGAACCGTATAACCGTTGGTGGATGTTATTGCTGCCTGTGAAAACACCATAGTGTGACAAAGTAAAAACAGCATAAAAAGACCTGCAAAAAGTAAATTTTTTCTCATGTTAAAAGGTATTTGTGGGATTAAGCAGGGCGAAAGTATAGTAGAAAGTCCGGATGACAATAGTAATTTTACCTGTTTAACAGTAAATTTACTAATGAATCTGAGTGGCCTGTTGACTGAGGCTGTAATCAGCTACTTACAAATACAATAAAGCTTTGGTTTGTTAAAAGATGTTGATAACTCAATATTGAACAGCATTAAAAAAGTGCCATTTTATGCCCGGAAGGCAATCATGGTACAAAAAAATCAGGGAATGGCTTATTTCAGCTGGTAGATCTTCAGGTCATCTATTTCCTGGCGGCTCCTGGTAGACCGGATACCGAAATAGCCATGTGTAAATGGCTGCTCATCTTTCCACGTAAAGTAAACTCTGCCATCAACAGCAAATTTTACCAGGCCATTGCTTACAGTTATCTCAATAAAATATTCTTTATTGGGTTGCAGCAGGTGCACACTATCGCTATATTCTGCAATAATTCTTTTATCACCATTATTGTATTTTCTAAAACGGGTGGTCTTGTTGTAATTGCCGCCCATACCTGCATAATACATGTTCAGGGAATCATATTCGGCAAAGCCACCTTTGCGGCTGAACATTTTACCTGCAGGGTCTGTTGCCATCCAGAATTGATTAAGGTCACTTAAACGGTCATTCTTTCCGCCATCTACAATTACTTTTCTGGTGTAAGTTATTTTGATATTCCCTTTCAGTTCTTTCTTGTACCAGATGGTAGCGCCTCCGTAGGTATCAATTAAAAGTTTCCCATTTTTTGCAGCTACCAGTTCGCTGTCTGCATCCTGTTTTTCCACCAGCCAACAGGTAGCGTTTAATGCAGCAGAAAAATTATCTGCAAACAGCAGCGTGTCTTTCTGTGCTTTGGTAATAACAAAAGAAAATAAAAAAATAAATAACAGCACAATTCTCATATAGTAATTATTAAAGTAAAACAGGCAACAGCAATATTTGCCTATAAATGTACTATAATCCGCGGCTGAACTATCCTGAAGAATGCAGGATGGGTTTATTTGTATTACTTTTACTGCTGAACATAAACAAACACTATGCTAAGCAATAACGATATACTAAAAAAATTAAGGGTAGCATTATCATTACGAAATGACGATATTGTAGAAATTCTGGCATTGGTGGATTTTAAAATATCCAAAGGTGCTTTGGGAGACCTGTTCAGGAATGCCGATCATCCCGGTTACGAAGAAGCAGGCGACCAGATACTCCGTAATTTTTTAAACGGATTAATAATTTATAAGCGGGGAAAATTGCCCGAACCCAAAACTAATACAGGAGACGAGAAAGCGGAAACAAAAAAACAGCATTGATTTTTTATCAACCGGTATGTAGAATACATTTTTTAAATTACCAGGATATTATAATCTACCTGGCACAATCAAGTTTTGCTGCATATTTACTAAATGCATCATAACAATCCATTCTTACAGCAGTATTACCGTTAACAGATACCCAGCTCAGTTTTACATAAGCAATATCTTTTTTAGGCAATTTCAATTCGTAATAATAATAACCGGAGATCGTTTTGGTATCGCAGCTTTTAAGCAAGGTGGCTTTAAATGGTTTTTTGCCAAATACACTGTCCAATGTATATTTTGGTTGCATATCGCTGCAAAGCGGCGCACTTACAATGCTGAAAGAAGTATAGCCCGATCGTGGCCCTTTTAACATGATATTCCATTTTACGGGTAGCTTATCCTGTATAAATGACCTGCCTTTAAGCGTAATATCTACCGTACCCATCCTGAAAAAATTGATACTGGTATCCTCACTCATTTCCAGCCTGTCAGCTTTCCATTTAACAGGAAATTTCTTGGGCGCACCAACTGCCCAGTCTCCAACATTTTCATACCCCGTGCTGTCGCTCAGTAATTTCTTTACAAGGTCATACAATTCTGTTTTGGGAGCTTGTGCAGTTACGGTAAATGTGCTGCATACAATAACAATCAGCAGGATAAGTTTCTTCATGCTTTTAAAGTTAAAACATAATTTTAAAAAGTAACCGATGTTTTTAGATGCCTGTTGCAACCAGCTGAAAACCATCAATTGATTTTTATTACTTTTTGCGTTATGCTTTCATTTTGCATTTTTATTTTTACCAGGTACACACCGGCAGGGTACAGGGATAAACCAGGTAGTTTCAGTAAATTGTCTCCCGCTGCTACGTGAATGGTGGTGTTGCTGATGAGTTTGCCCGTTGCATTCCATATAGATACCGCAGCATTTTCATCCGTAACGCCGGTTACAGAAAGCCATAAATCGCCACGGGTTGGATTAGGAAAAATTGTTGCAGTGGCACCGGTACTAATGCTGTTTCTTAAAGCTACAATAGTACTGTATTTCACCCTGCCATCTTTACCGGTAACTTTTATCCTGAAATAATTTAGTGCCGTATGTAATTTACACAACGGGTAATTAAAACTATATGCTGCAGTTCCTTTTTCTGCACGGGCAGTTATTATACCAAGCGAAGAAAAAATATTTCCGTCTGCGCTATATTCAATATCGTAGTTACTGGCTTCTTCATTATTGGTTGCCTGCCATTGCAACAGGGCATTATCATTTGTTTTGGATGCCGTAAAGTCGATGAGGTTTATATTCAATACATGGCATACACTATCAAAAAATATAGTGACAGAATCCCGTGAGTAATAATCGCACAGGGCATTTAATTGCTGTGTAACATAATAAGTGCCGGGAGCATCTACCATTATAGTAGTGCCAATATTGGTACCCACAATATGTCCGTTAGGCGTGTTCCAGGTATAAATAGATGTAGGGTTGGGGTTTATAACAGTAATGGGTACCAGCGGAAATACCTTACAGTAATATTGAAAATCTGTATGTACGTCCACTGCCGGATAATCAAACATTCTAAAAGGTGCGATAAAATCTTTTAATTCGGATGTAAATGAAGTAGACGACCTTGTTTTTATAAGTACCCTTCTGAAAGGTGTGCCACAGGGATTGTTACTGTAACTGCCGGGGTCGATACCCAACTTGGTAAGGTTAACAGAAAATTCCATGAACTGCCCGGCAGTATAATCAGTTACCACGCTGTTATCCTGGCGTACTAACGAAAAAGGCCCTGCCCATGTAACATCGGGCGCCTGCAAACCGGTGTAAAAATCACCTGTGGTTTTAGGTACAATGCTGGCATAGCCATATACTGCTGCGTTGCCATCGCCGTCAAAGCTTCCGCCCCAGTTAAAATTAACCGGTGTAACAGACAATGAATTTTTATTGATCCATATTCTTGCTTCCACAAGTGATAAGGCAGAGCTGCTGAACTCTTCACTGAAAATAATATCACCGGCTTTTAAAACATTGCCTGCAGCATCAAACTGCCATGCGGTATGGCCTGCATCGGGGCCATAGCCCTGGAAGGTCCTTGTAGTACGATTGTAAGAAATATTGGTCTGGTACAGTTCAAAATCAAAATACCTGTTGCCATTGGTGTTTTCTATTGATATACCGCCAAACATCCACAGGGAATCAGTAACATTCGGGCCGTCTCTCCTGATATGTGTAAAAGCATCGAGTATATCGTTTTTATCAGGAATACCTTGAGCAACGGGGCAGGTCCAGATGGCAGGGCTCATACCATTTTTATTGCTGCCCGATGCAAATACAGTAGAATCATCACCATGAAAATCACGATGAAAAACAGCATCAATTACAAGTTTGTTTTGTACCGTACTGTAAAATGCCGGTTTCATCAGCCTGGAAAAAGAAGCCATCCTGCTGGCAGGGTTACTGATGTAGTTAGCCACAATACCTGCAGCCCCGGTTGTATCGATCATAAACTCACCGGTACCAAATTTGTTGAATTTAAACCAGTCGTCATTACCGGGAGCTGTGGTGCTGTTGAAATAGTTTGCTTTTAAATCGCCGTCAACGCCAAAATTTGCTTTAATTACCGGGGTGGTAATCTGGGCATTGAGATTGTTGATAAAAGAGAAAATAATAATGAAGTGTAAAAATGTTTTCATTGGCTTTTCAGTTTTATGAACTCAAAACATACGGATATTGCAGGATCATTTTCAGGCGTTTTATACCACCTTATTAGTAACATAAAATTATAACAAACAAGTATCAGAAAACTACTCGTTTTTTACGGAGTTTTACTTAGTGGTATTACTATCCGGGCAGCGTGCTGCAACTGCGAATGATAAAAAAATGCATCATAATTTTATTTCAAATAAACAAGCCGGGGTATTATGATAGTGGGCAGGCAGGCTGCTGGTATCCTTCAGATCAAACATACCCAGGAAATTAAAACCGGCATTAGTGTAATGTTCTATTAAACGGGTGTTATTACCCAGTGTATCCAGGCGTACAAAATCTTTACCATTTAGTTGTGCATACCGTTTAGCCCAGGCCACAATCAGGGCAACAAAATTCCTGCCCCTGTAATCCGGGTTAGTGGCAATACGATGGATATACACCGCTGCATCAGCGTTTCGTGCTTCCCATATTTCAGCATCGCTGAAAGTGGTGGCCCAAACGCAGGCAATCACATCATCAATCAATAATTTCCATTGACGGTTTTCTGCAATTTCAGTCTCCACAAGTTGCTGTTCAAATTGCGGCCATACCACCACTGTTTGTTTTGTTTTTTGATAGGCAGCGGCAATGCTGTACAGGCGAAATATTTCAGGCATATCCGGCAGTGTGCAATTTTCGATGGTCATCTTTTTACAATAATTGTATCTGGTACAACAAATATCGTAAGCATTGCGCAATAACAACACCCGGAACTTGCGGAGATGAATGGTGAAACTGCTGTAATAATAAAAGCCGGGCAATAAAAAGCCCGCTGTTGTAGCGGGCTTTTTATTGCATTATGCTCTTTATTTGTCAACATCAAATTTCTTAAAAATTGATCTTACATTTTTGTTGATCTCCCTGTCGGTGATCTGTGCTGTATTCAGCTCGTCAGTTGACCATCCCTGCCACACCGTTTTATCTGTTTTGGTATCTATCAGCATAATGGTGATGGTACCTTCCTTAACAGTAGTGGCATAACTGTTGTAACCCATAAACCTGGAGGGGTAGTAAAAATTATTATACCTTCCCGTGCGAGGGTTGTAATAAGAGCGAACATAAGAGTTGGAATATACCGGGTCGCTTTGTTCCTTCTGGCTTTTTTCCACCAGCAGTTCAGAACTTACCAATACATCGGGATTGTTTTGTACTTCCTGCCAGCCTTTCTTCTGCAACTCGTCGTTTACTGCACTGCGTATATTTTGCAATGCAATATCGTTGCGCCGGTTGGGTTTGGCGCCTTTGGTTTTTTCCGGGGCTATCCAGCTGTAGGTTTTATATTCACCCATGTTGGCATTCCTTGCTTTTTCCACATGGGCTGTACTGCCACAACCAGCCATAAAAATGCCTGCCACAATAGCCCATACACCGCTTTTTATTGATTGAATTGTCATAACTAATTGTTTTTAGTGAGTTAAACTAATACAGTACAGACCTGCAAAAAGCATGCACGTAAAGCGTGTTACTGTGAAAGTTTAGTGAAAGAAATGTGAAAGGGTAGTGTGTCGAATATTCCGGGTGCTTTTGAAGGTAAATGCTATACAACAATACAGTTTTATAGTACTGTTAACAACAAGATTTTTTTACCGGTGCAACGGTGTGCCAATTTGCCTTGTCAGCGATAAAAATGAAGTTTATGAAACTGAAATTTATGATCGCTTTATTGCCGGTATTATTATTTATGGCATGCAGCAAAACTACTGTTACAGATAAGCAACCCATAGAAAATACACTTACCGGCGTGTGGACGTACACTGAATATTTTTATAGTACCGGGGCACCGGGACAATGGTATGCTGTAACGCCTGCCAATCAAACCATTGAGTTTAAAGCTGACGGCAGTTTTAGTGGTACGGCTTCTTTTTTAAAGGAAGCTACGCATTTTGTAATTGTAGATAGTGCCACCATTAAGTTTCAGCCCTCCGCAAGGCCTTCCGGTTATACTTTAATGAATTATCGTGTAAACACTACAGATAGAGCGTTATATCTGTCTCCGCTTGATCCGATCTGTATCGAAGGCTGCAGTAATAAATTCAAAAGATAAACTGCGTTATTACATCCTGCTCATGTACATATACCAGTTCCATTCCCATGTGGCGCCATTATCATCGCTCATGGCCTGGCTCCATACCGGGTTGTTGGTATCACGGGCATCCCAGCGAAAAACCATGATCACATTTTTACCGTTAAAAATATCCCTGGTAAAAAAATGGCCCACCTTATTTTCAAAAGAACCCAGCACCGGTGGGTCTAAAACCCCGGTATTGGAATCGGCCCAGTAAATGCTCCAGAGTTTTGTTAGGGGATTGAACAGCCGCACCGTCATGCCTTCAAAAGGCACACCATCAAAACTGGCTAAAAAATTATCTATATTACCAATGCCATTTAATACACGGTACATTTCCTGCGTCGATTCAAATTCTATCCACTCTGTGCAATGGCATAATCTTGCTTTCAGTTTTTTGTTATGCAGTTTCCATTTGCCTTCAAAAAAATCAAAATCATTTTTAGAAGAAGTCGCAGACGGGGTAATGATTATTTCGCCTTCGGTAGAAAAATGTAATGGCGGTACTGCAATGTTGTCAGTAGTTATCATTTTTTTAATTGTTTTTTTTGGCTGACCATTTAATTAATTGTTCATTCGGCAGGTCGTAATCGTACATATTTTTAGAAACGCTGTCAATGTATAACCACCTGTCTATAGCATAAAAATTTTCAGAGTTAGTATGGCCAATTTGAAAGATAAGGAATTGTGCGCTGTCAGTAGCCAGCCTGCTGTCAAGTATCCATGGTATAAAAGCCGTGTCTTTATTACCGGCGTTTACCAGTACCAGGTTGTTCTTTCTCTCATATTCCATGATCAGTTCGTTGGCCCAATCTGGGCTTTTGCCGTCAGCATATTCAACAGGCCGGGTGGGTGCCGCATGCAACGTATCTGCAACAGGAAGCGAATCTTTAACAGCTATTGCCGGGTATTTATTTGTTTGATTACAACCCAATAATGTAAAGAATAAACAGGCATTGCCAATGTATCTGATCATAACCGGTTATAATTTGATAACAAAATTTTGCGGAATAGTAGTTACGCCCAAAAAAATTAATGTAAGTACTAACGCAGCGGGAGCGATATAAGTTAACGGTGGCGCCCAAAAGCCAAGAAAAGTATATACATAGGCTTTGGGCGAATCACCCGGACCATAAATTACGCTAACAGAATCATGCACATTGATGGCATCGTGCTGTAAGGAACTGCCTGTGCAGGTAAGCGTATCCTGGTTAACCACAAAAGCAACTACAGGATAATAATAGGTATTTCTGTAAGGCTTGTTAAATGTAAAATATTTTACTGCACCTTTTGTTTTGGTATAGGTAATTGCATACCACAGCTTAGTGCCCATTGGTTTTAAAAGAACACCCATCAGTATAAAATAGATAAGGTATTTACTGATACTGATCTGCCGGGATTGTATAGATAGTAATGCCATTGTATTTCAGCTTAACTCTCCACTGTCATATAATCGAGGTTGCCGTTTTCGTCTGTAAAAACAACTACCAGGTAATTGGTGATATCTCTGCCGATAGAATAATCAAAAACGGCAAACTGGTCTTCATTGCCAGGATAGATGCCTACTCTTACCAGGTGTAATTTTTGCAGTAATAATTTTTCATGGTCGGTTGATTTGCTGCCTGCCGGTAACAAAGCCGCCAGTTCTGCAGTACCCAATTCTTCCAGGTGATGTTGCAAATAAAATTGCACGGTATCACCATCCTCATCTTTATAATCGTTGGCGATATAGCCTTTGTTGTTGATATCGTAGATCCTGATATTATCAATAAAATGTTTTACTGTGGCTAATTTTTCAACAGCAATGGTTTTACTTTCAAAATTCAGGTCCACATCAATGGTAGTATTGTTGAATGGAATGGTTACATCGTAATATTCGTCCAGTTGAGTGGGATCAATGGGGCCAAAATGCGGAAGGGTAAATGTTGCCATAATTCTGAAAATGTAAAAGTGTACTAATTGGTTGTGTAGTAAATATACAACAACATTGGCTGTGTTGAAGCGGCGTTAAAACTATCAATAATTAAAAACAGGATGACTATTACCTGGTTCTCTCAAAATTATATTCGTGTGTGCCGATGCCTCCGCTGCTGGTTAGCTTACCGGTAAAATGATTGGCATCTGTAAAAGAAAGGTATTCAAAATAGCCATTCTTTGCCGGCTGCCCGGCTACCTGCCCTGTTGCATTCACCCGTAAACTTACGTTCCACTCATGATTACAGGATCTTGTGCCATCTGCAGCAGTAGTACAATCTGTTTCTACCTGTTCCTGGTTTAATAGCCAGTTGCCGGTAAATACTTCCCTTGTATAATTCACAAATTGAAAATTATTGCCGGCAGTAAATGTAAATTCACCATACACAAAATCTAACCCTGTTGTATTGGTATTACCATTCAGTGGTGTTATCTTTTTTATGTTCCAGGTGCCATACAACTGGTTCGCATCAAAGTCCTTTGTTTTTTGGCATGCGGAAAAGAGCAGTATTAAGGAAAGTAAAAAAAGCTGGTTACTAGTACGCATCTGTTACAGGCAGGTTTGGTATAGGACAATGAAAATAATACCAATTGTTTAAAGTAAATGTTAAATGAACTGTTTGGAAACCTGCCTTACGGTAAAACGGCAATAACATTTGTTTACCAAAATTACCTGCCAGCCCATAACAGTTGGCCAGCCGTAACCCGATAAATTTAGGTTATCAGAAAATCAATGCTATGTGTTTAAAAAACTTACGGTTGTTCCCTGTATTTTTCCTGCTGTTTTTTATTGCTTTTAAAACCTATGGCCAGCAAAACGGCACAGGTATTAAACTATTCTTTGAAAAAGTATACCTGCATACCGACAGGAATTTTTATGCCGGTGGCGATGATATCTGGTTTAAAGCCTACCTGGTAAACGGGCAGAGTAATTACCCGGTAAGCACCAGCAATACTTTATATACCGAACTTATTAACCCGGCCGGTATTATTACAGCCCGGCAGGTGATACGTATAGATAGCGGCTATGGTGTAGGTGATTTTAAATTGGATGATTCAATTGCCGGCGGCAACTACCGCATCAGGGCGTATACCAACTGGATGAGAAATTTTGGCAATCATTTTATTTTTGAAAAACAAATACTGATAAAAAATGTTCCCGGTGTAAACAAGAAAAATGAACTGCCACAAAAAAATAGAGATAATGTAACAAGTAGCTTACCTGGTTACAGCATACAGTTTTTTCCCGAAGGCGGATCAATGGTGGAAGGTATTGCTTCATTGGTATCGTTTAAAGCAACGGATATTAATGGTAATGGAGTGGATGCCGGTGGGGCCATTGTATCAGGCAATGGAGATACGGTAGTGCATTTTAAAACAGTACATGCCGGTATGGGAAGTTTTAATTTTACCCCGGAGCCAGGCATGCAATACAAAGCTTTCGTTCAATATAAACATGGTGATTTGTTGCCTGCATCTTTTGCTGTTGCTGTAAAAGATGGTTATGCCATGCAGGTTACCTATAACGAACCAGGTATGGCAAAGGTCAGGGTATTTGCCAATGCAGCTACCGCAGCACTACATCCCTCGGGAGCCATTACTGTTGCTGCAAAATATGGCGGCAGGATATTGTACAAAGAAAAACTCTTATTGAAAGACAACCAGGCTGCACTGGATATTGCCACCACCAATTTTCCAACCGGTATCTGCAGCATAACTGTTTATGATGATAGCCTGCGCCCCAATTGCGAAAGGCTTATCTATGTGCAGGATAAAGATCCCCTGGTGATAAATATTACCACCAATAAAAATACTTATGCTGCAAAAGAAAAAGTTACGGTAAATATTTCCGTCACCAATAAAGACCTGCAGCCCGTAAAAGCAAATCTGTCACTGGCAGCTATAGACGATAATGTGGAAAAAGCAGTGCCGGAAAATATAGCTACTTATTTATTATTGCAAACAGAAATAAAAGGAAAGATAGAAAATGCAGCTGCCTATTTTGATGTTAATAACCCGTTGCGTTTGCAGCAGCTGGACCTGTTATTGAGAACACAGGGCTGGAGAGATTTTTTATGGCGCAAGATGGCTGATACCACGATCGGCATACATTTTATGCCGGAACAGGGTATTACTATTTCCGGTAAAGTAAAACAAAAATTTTCTCAAAAACCTTTGGCTGATATGAACATTACCCTGCAGGCTCCCAATGCAAAGGGTGATAAATGGTTTACCACACGCAGTGATGCACAGGGTAATTATTTTTTAGATGGAATTCCTTTATACGGCGTACAAACACTTAAGCTCAGTTCTAAAAATGATAAGGCTGAAAAAGGAGGAGAGTTGTTCATGGATTCTTTATTCAATAATAAATTACCGGTTTCTCCCAACAGGTTCATCAATTATGATACCGCAGCTTTTATGCACTTTGCACAGGATGCCGGTAAAAGATATGCTACCGAAAAAAATAATAAGTGGTTTACAATATTGCCTGGCGTAACTGTGGATGCTAAAAAGAAAACAGAATTTTTAAGAGATGGTGCCTATATGAGTTTTGGCTACCCCGTAGATAATTTTGATATTACTGCTGCGGATTATAAATATGATGACCTGCGGAATTTTTTAGGCAAGAAAGTACCCGGAGCCTATTACGATATAGAAAACGATGCCGTGTATTTTATGGCTAATGGTAAAAAAATACGTCCCCGTTTTGTAGTGGATAAAAGAGAAGATGTGTTTGACAGGATAGATTATTATTCGCTGCCGATGCAACAGGTAAGCAGTGTTACCGTGCGGCATTTGCTGGGCAGGCCCACTTTTGAAAGAACAGAAAGAGAAGATGGAACGGTACGTGACCTGGGTACTTCTGCAACCGATATTTTTGTTGTATACCTGGTGTTGAAACCCGGTGCCTATAATAATGATCCCGCCAAAATAGTTACCGAAATTACCGGCTATTACCAGGCTAAAGTTTTTTATGCCCCTGACTACAGTGTTGATAAGGCCGTACCGGATGAACGTACCACCATTCATTGGGCGCCGGTGATCACCACCAATGAAAATGGCAAAGCCAGCATCAGTTTTTATAATGCCGATCCTAAAACCACAGTGCGTATTGATGTGCAGGGTATAAGCGCCAAAGGGAATGTGATTGTGGCAGAGAAGAAGTATGCGGTACAGTAGTGTAAGCTGATATTACGGTTAACCTGTTCAAAAAAAATCAATACCCAATATAAAACACAGCTGCATCTTAATTGAACATTGCCTTTTTTCTTTCCATGATAAGGAAATCAATGCTAGCAGTTTTTTAGCAGCACCCATATCACTACAAAAATAACTATCGTACTTAAGCAGCCACCGCCTAGTTTTTTTGCGCCGTAGCCTGCAATTAATCCCCTGAAAATATTATTCATTGCTGTCGTTTAGTTTAGCGTTTTATGCGGTACAAATTATGAACCTTTGTTGTTACCCGTAATTTTAATGATAATAAATACGATAACAGCCACCACTACTACAGCGATGAATATGCCAAATCCCATACCCGCTTTAAATATGTCGGCAATGGCCTGGCACGAATTAAGCAGGAAGATAGCTGATAGTAGTAAGAATGATTTTACAAGGTTTGATATTTTCATGTTCTGTTTTTGAAAATTAAGAATTGGTTATTTCTTATGCCTGTTGTATTTAAACAGGTTTTTTATATACCGGTATTGGTACTATATGCTGCCTCTGAATTAGCGTGCGCTGCTTCCGGTTTTGGAGCAGGTAGTAATAAAAGTTCAGCAGGGTCACCGGGGTTGAACGGTCGCCTCAGATGATCGTATTGATTTTTTTTCTTTGGAATATAATCGTTCCTCAGCTGTGTAAAGTAATCTATAGCCGTATTTTTCATGTTACGTCTTTTTTTGTTGCTCACAAATTGTGTAACACAAAAATGCTGCTATAAAAAACAGGAAGTGTTACAGCATTAATACAATTTGTTGTAAGATTCCCACATTTTATGTGCCTGGAAATTTAGTAGTATACGGGTATTGCTTTCGTGGTACACTTTTTTTAGCAGCCTCTTTTATTATTAAACGTACGGTGCAGCTACCATTGTAATACCAGCTTTTTATAGCCTCTTATATTGCGGCCATTCTGGATGCCCGGTTGCCAGTTATTCAGTTGCTGTACAACTGCAATTGACGGGGCATTCAGTTTATCATTATCTGTTTGCAAAATTTCTATACGTGACATTTTGCCGTCTTTTTCTATCACCACTCTTATGGTTACGGTGCCATGGGCAGTAATATGTTTTTCTTTTTTAGCCGCAAGTATCTTTTCCTGTATAACGGTGGTGTCCATTTTACTGCCCTGCCTGCAGGTAGGATCGATCTCCATTTTTATAAAGATCGTGGTATCATTCTCAGGATGAGGCATCTCCACTACAGCAGCACGGAATTCTTCCACCGGCGCTACGTTTACAGAAGCTTCCTGTAACATTATTTGAGGTTTACCCTGGTCTTCATCATGATTACCTTCTGCAAAACCAGTGAGCATTCGACTTTCTCTTTTACCAGTAAACTCGTAATCATAATATTTGATCTTGCCGTTGGGCAAAGTGGCTCTGAAAAAATTATAATCTTCAAAACGGTCGATGGAGGCCCATAATGGGGTTTGTATTATTTTCCCATTCCGGTTCATCATGCCCCATCGCTCTCCCTGCTTAAAAAAGAAGGCTTCCCAGCTTGTGGAATGTATAAATGAGGATGCTTCAAAACGGGCTAATTTGTTGCCCAGTGTGTCCATCATTTTCCATTGTTGCTTTTTTTGCAGAAAAAATAAAGCCCCGCCATCGTCGGCAATACAGGCATCGTAAGTATAAGGCTCTTCCTGTTTGCCAGTTTTAATATTGTATACTCCAATACCGTCTTTTGTTTTTACCAGTAAATACGCTCCCTTCAGCTGAATAACTTCCAACCAGCCATTTTTAAATATTAAATGATTCCGCTCATCAAGCAGCCCTTCGCCATTTTTCAGCCGGGCAATCAGGTAGGTGTTTAAATATTCAGATCCGGTATATGATGTGAAACCTTTATGCCAGTACATACCTTTAATGCTATCTTTAAATTGCAGCAGCTTGTCGTATAAATAAGCAGAGCTGTCTTTAAATAAAACAAGGTTGCCTGCAGGCGCATCGGCAACGCTGGTAAACTGCAATGGTGTGGCCGCATTGTTAGCAACTGAAAAAAGGCCGATTAATTTGTCTTGTCTTACAACCATTATATGGCTGTTGATATTTCTGTTGTTTTTGCCAATACCATCATACAATACAGGCAATATTACCACACCTTCTTTCAGATCAACAATACCAAATTTGTCTTTACCGCCCTGTCTTTGCCTTACAGTCTGTAATACATTTTTACTGCTATAGATGCTATTGTAAACCCCATCCCAGCTGCAAAGCACAGTGCCATCGGCAGTTTGCAAACGAAAGCCCGGTTTATTCTTAAGTACTAAATTACCATTGGAAAATTTTTGCAGGGTATCTCCCTGTGCATGAACTGCAGTAATGCTGTTATAAAAGATGATTGCTGAAAGGAGGGTAAGGTTGATGCGTTTCATATTATAAAAATAAGGAAATCGGTTTAAAAAGGTACCTCAGGTCTCATTGGAAAGCATAGGAAATTACCTGATGAGCAAAAAATTACCTTTCTTATTTGCAATTCCCCCATTTTCGGGTTGGTATTTTATAATATAAGTATAGCCTCCAAGTGGTTGTTGTGCTCCTTTGTATCTGCCATCCCATCCATTTGCAGGATTGTTGGCAGAGAATATTCTTTCACCATAACGGTTAAAAATTTCCATTGTAAAGAAGCCAGTATAATTTGTAGTGACTTTAAATACATCGTTTTTAGTATCACCATTTGGTGTAAATGTATTAGGTATAAATAGATAATAACCTTTGATAACATTTACCTTAATACTACCATTTAATGTACAATTTCCCTTTGCAGAGGATAAAGCATAAATTACCGTAGTAACAGGACTGGCAACAGTACTCTGGCAAACGGTGCAGCTTAACGTGTTATTGGAAACCCAGGTTATATTGCCATTGGTTTGTGGTGATAAAATTACCTGGTCAGGAAAATGTACTGTTAATTCAGGAGGAATTGTTAAAAATAAATCTGATGAAACGATATTAATTGAGTCTCTTTTTTTACAGCCAAAATTATCTTTAACCTCAACCCAATACAATCCGGCACTTAATGCGTTATAAGTAGGTTGAGTAGAATTGTCCTGCCATAAATAGGAGGTTGCAGGAGCGAATGTTTTTAAAATAATAGATTGATTTTTACAAAGCGTGGAATCTTTTCCAAACGGGTTTGTAATTTTAGGTGCAACTGTTATGCTTATTTTTTTTATCACTAGCTTTACCCCGCAAATGGTGTTTACATTTGTCGTATCATTATCAACAAAAGGGTTAAAAACCTGAACTCCCTTGTACTTCTCACCATAACAAATAGTTGTGTCTTTGTTGATGACCGAATCAGCGTTTATGACATGTATCGTATATTTTGTAATTAATGTGTCAACGTAGCAATTGTTTCGTAGTGTATCGCTATAAGTAGTATCACTAAATATTGGCTGTCCGTATGCAGGCTGTCCTTTACAAACTGTAGTATCTTTATTTTTTTTGTTCAGTGTAGTGCCGCCATATTCAAAGACGCTATAAGTTCTGGTTACATTGCCCCTGTATGATCCGAGGTTGGTGGGACCTACCCATCTTGCATGGTTAATACTTGTGCATAAAATACCGCCTTTGTTATTTGAAATAATAGCAGGTGTTAATGCATCATTAAATAATTCTTCAGTTGAAGCAAATACCACTAGAGGATGATAGGTAAAGTTTTCCTGGTAATAACTTGATTGGGTGCCGTCACTTTTCAATACAACTCTTACGCCTGCATTCTGGCTGTAAGCGGGGTAAATATTAAATGCTTGTACGGGACCTCCATATTGCCTGAACCAGGAAGCATAAATAGTAGTATCACATGCTATAACTGCAATATCGCTGGCAAAGTCATTGTCGGCAAAACCATATTGCTTACGCCATGTGATAGCTCCTGTTGAGTTATGCTTTAAAATATATACATCACTGCCACCGTTATTAACCGGATAATCTCCGTCAGCAGAAGTGCTTGTTCCTATAGAAACATATCCTCCATCAGCAGTAGGTACAAAAGATTTGATCTGATCAACGCCACTTCCACTAAATGTTTTTGTCCATATTAAATTAGCATTACCATCTAATTTTAACAAAAAAGCATTTTGATTATTATAACTGCTGGGAAAGAGGCTACTGGCGTCGGCACTTCCAGAAACTACAATTGAACCATCTGCCAATAATTCCATATCTGTTGGAATCTCATCTTTGTTGGTGCCGATGGCTTTTTTCCATATAATATTGCCATTGGCATTATCAATTTTTATAAGCCAGATATCTTTGCCTCCGTTGTAACCGGTTACATCACCATCATTAGATTGGGTTTGCGCCAATATAATATAATTGCCATCAGATGCTTTTTTTATTGCAATGGCATATTCCGCACTCGTTCCGCCATAAACCTTTTGCCATATGGCTACGTTATTTAAATCAATTTTACATATAACAATCTGCGTACTGTCGTTTCTGTTACTAACAACAATGGGGGCAGGAAATTGATTCCAGCCATTACCTTTAGTCTCCAGTAATACTACATAATTACCATTCGCATCCTCTTCAAAATCTTTAGCATAATTAGTGGTTGAACCACTAATATAAACAACAAGCGGGGAGCTACTGGTGCCGTTTACTCTTGAAATAGTAGCACTTCCATGTGGGCTAAAACGTGACGGAGATAAATAATCAACTGGCTCTAGTTGGTTGTTATATAAATTGGGTAAGGTGGAATAGTACATCCAGTTGCTGAGGGTACTGATATAATTGTTTTGTGTGTATTTTGAATTTATTGCCAGAAAATGATCGCCGGCGGAGTATTGATAACTTTGGATATACTTACTTTTTAATCCCCATTGGTAAGGGGTCTGACCCAAAATAGAGGTGAAAAAAAATATTCCGGTGAGCACGAAAAATAATTTTCTGGTATAAGTTTCAAACGTACACATGGATAGTAATTGCTTTCTTAGGGTTTAGGCCTGCAATTTAAATAAAGTTTTAATAAACTGCAATAATATATCATGCTACCCTTATACGAATTTTTATTTACATAATAATTGTAATAAAAAAACTGCTATCACCCCTATATTTTTAGCGGCTAGTATTATAATTTTTTTTTTGCAAATGGTAGTAATATAATTCATCGCAGCCAATCCGCTTTTTATTATTACATTACCTTTCGTTACAGTTTTAAAAAGCAGTTATGAAAAAATTACTCTTATTAGTATGCCTTGCCGTGCTGGTATTCTCTTTTAAAAAAAGGCCCCTCTCCTGGGTGGCCATTGGCGATTCTATCACGTATTTAAATGACCATGCCAATGAAACCGGCAACCGCATCAGCAGCGGTTATATGACAAGGGTAACAGAAAAATTACCCCATATTAAGTATACCAACCAGGGGCATAACGGGTGGACGGCCAGCCGCATTGCAGATAATATTGAAAAACTGGGATTGACAAAGGCTGATGTGTATTCTGTTTTTTTGGGTACTAACGACTGGTGGCATGCAGGAAGGGTAGGGCAGTTTACAGATTACCGGAACAATACCGGCAGTGCAACATTGTATGGTTCTTTCCGCATCATCATCAACAAAATCCGCAGCCTTAATGCAGCCGCAAAAATTATTTTGATCACACCTATGCAACGCTCCGATTTTGTGTACATTAACGACCCTAAAAATAATGCCTACGGATCGTACAACAAAAAAGACGGGCAAAGCCTAGAACAGTTTGCCATTGCCATAGATAGTATTGCCGCCTATGAACAGGTAACACTGCTGGACCTTTATCACAAAAAAGGCATGGCGGTTAACAACCTGGTTAAATTTAAAAGATTAAAAGACCCTGTAACCGGTGCGTATAACAACTACCGTTATCCTGATTATATCGGTGTTCCCTTCAATCCGCAAACTGATGAGTATCCCTATCCTGCGGAAGCTATTGACGTTACCTATGATGGTTTGCATCCTTCAGATAAAGGCTATGCAATGATTGCAAAGCTGCTGGTGAAGATCATGAAGAAGTATTAGGTGTAAAAGTAAAATTATTGGGGGTGTTTTAACCATTTACAAAATTACCTAAGCCGCCGATAATAAAATTTACTCTTCGTTGTTCGCTATAGTCAAGATGTGCGCTTATCCATTCATAGATATACACATCATTCAGTAATTCTTTAAAAGTTTCCTGCAGGTATTGTTTTACACTTTGCGTTGCAAGTTCCAGTTCTTTCCAAATGGCACTTCGATAGTTAAGAATAAAAACGATATCTTCAAAATCACTGCTGGTTCTACCGTCATTGTTGCCCCGGTTTTTATACGCTTCCAGCTTTGCAGCAATAAAATATACAGCTGTAAAAATGCGGATGGATTGTTTGCTGTTTATTGTTATTTCAATTGCATTTACAAACGCATCTTTATACCACTTGTTTGAAAAGCCAAGCACCTCTTCAGAAGTGGGCATGATATCTACAGTTACGCCTTTAATTACAAACCGGCATATGATACCCGACGTAAAATCATTTTCAAAACCTTTTTGCCTTAATTTTTCTTCCACTTCGGCATAGTCATTATAGTTTGCCAACTCAATTAAAATATCTACATCATCTGTTGGCCTGCTTTCAACTGAGGCCTTATCAGCATACAATGAAACTGTAGCTCCTCCAACAAAAACTACTTCATTGGATAATTCTTCCAATGCACTATTTACTACGCTGAGGCGGGTAATATTTTGCTGATGGCTCATGGAGTTATTATTTTTTTCAGTTCTTCAATTGCCACTTTCATTTCTCTTACTCTCCCAACTCTTATTATATCAATACTCGCCAGTAATTTGTATAATGTTTCATCCTGTTGCACTGCCTTTACTACAGTATTATACAATGGCTGAATTGCTAAACCTCTTATGCTGCCGGTAGCATCTGGCCAAACATAGTTTAATTCACTTGCAAACCTGGTCGCATAAAAAGCATGCGAGTGTGCAGTGGCAATTCCATTTACCATGCTACCCGGTGCTTGCGGAAATACATAATGTAATCCGTATTCTATAAATTCCATCAGCGATTTGCGGTGAACTTTGCGCCTGCTTTCATCTACCAGGCCAGCTATATGACTACGATTAAGTGACTCTGAAATTTCAGATACGCTTATAGATAAAGAAGAGGCCAGATCCCGGTATTGCCAGTCGGGTTTACTGATAGTTAATATCTTGAGCAGGATGAGGACATCCTGGGGGCGCATACCATTGTGAGATTTCATGTATCAAATATACACATTTGTTCGCTGATTGCAAACAGCGAACAGAGAAATGCTTTTTGAATGCAGTATACAATATATCAAATTGATTATCAATATATTGATGTGTAAATACTTCGCCAGCTGTTAAGCTGCCAGCGAGATTTTAATAAAAAGATAGTCTTATTGGCCCCTGTGATTGATCATCCATTTAATGCCGAACCGGTCGATGAACATACCAAAATAATCGCCCCAGGGTGCCTTAGCCATCGGCACTATTACCATGCCGCCTGCAGAAAGATTGTTGAATAAGGCATCCGCCAGCGCCTCGCTATCCGGGTGAAGTGATAAGGAAAAATTATTACCTGCCGTAAAAGGCTGGCCGGTAAAATCAATAAAATCGTTGCCCATCAGTGTAATGCCACCAGGTGCTTCTAATGCGATATGCATGATCTTTTTCTTTTCTGCTTCGGGTAATTGTGCACCTTGAGGGCCATCGCCAAAGCGCTGCAAATTGGTAATGGTGCCATTAAGGGCAGTTTTATAAAAATCAAAAGCTGTTTCGGTGTTACCGTTAAAGGCAATGTAAGGCGCTAACATAAATGTAATTTTTAGAGCAATCAGTAAATGTATTAAAATGTACAGCCAAATCCAATAAATGCAGTTTTACAATAAATTATTTCAAACACATCAGTAGTTCAGTTTCCAGTTTCGTTTCATCATTTGTCCAGTGTCCATAAATTTCGATATACGGTAAGATAGTGTCGTAGCCTTTGCGTTTTAATTCAGCGCTCATATTCTGTCCTGATTGTTTTATTAAATGATAGGGGCCAATATGTTTGTAATAGGCATACTTTGTTAAGGTAATATTTTTTTGTTCCAGTCCCGTATCTTCATCCGGAATGTTATTAAGTTCCACACCGGCAAAAACTTTTTCGCCCGGTTCGTACACCCAGGTGTTAAGGCCTTTGTTGGGTAAGTTTTTTGATTTTACTATTTGCCACATCCTGTCCATTAATTTAAAGGTAGTACCGGCATAATCCTTATTTACGGCAATGCCTGCAAAGCCATAAAGGCGCAGGTGTAGCGGGGCAGTAATGATTGCTATATCCATTACAATAATTTTTTGAAAAGTACATTTAATTGCCGGCAACAACAGCAATTACTTAAACCTTTACACAATAATTGAGTGAAGCATAATAAGAAATAATTTTTTGCTACTTATGCTGTAGCATTTTGCTAACAGCAGGTTTAGTGCTCAAACAGTTTTTTCTCCAGCTCAAATATTTTATTGGCTTCAAAATAATACGTTTTACTTTCGCCTTCTTCTGTTTTTACCAGCATTTTATCACAGGTGTTTTTACCTCCGCTGCTTATACTCTGGGTTTGCAATTCGGCCCCCAGGACGTAGAGAATAAAATACTCCTCTTCAATTTGTGTTACATGCCAGCCTGTTGCGCAGGTTTTGCCATCGCCGTTTTTTATAATTGAATTTAAAAGCCCGAATTCAATATCGTGATATTTGTTCCTGTTTACAGTATCGCCCAGTATCTTATAGGTTTGCTGTAAATATTTATGCGCAAACATGCTGGTGTAATCTATACTTAACATAGCTTTTGTAAGCCTTATAATTTCAGTATAATTTTTGTTTTTTACCTCAGCAAAAACCTGCTTTTTTAAACTATCGTATTTGGTGCTTTTTTTGCTGTATTGTTTGCTATCTAAAAAACTGTTTCTGAAGGCAACGTAGTCAATATTGGTACTGCCATTTTCAAGTTGTTTTACGTAG
Organism: Ferruginibacter profundus; assembly: GCF_054783275.1. Taxonomy (NCBI): domain Bacteria; kingdom Pseudomonadati; phylum Bacteroidota; class Chitinophagia; order Chitinophagales; family Chitinophagaceae; genus Ferruginibacter; species Ferruginibacter profundus. The sequence continues at coordinate 123,312 of NZ_BAAGQW010000001.1, forward strand.
GCAGAATAGCTGTCGTTGAAATCAGGGATTTCAATCCTGGTATCCTGTGCAAATGCAAATGATGTTTGTGCCAGCAAAAATATTGTAAGGTAGAAAAACCTGTTTTTTATCATAGTGTATTTGTTTTGCAACGGCGTGTAAAACCACCAGCCCCTGCTTATGCTAAAATAATTACTGCCCGCCTTGCCACGGCCCTGGTACGGAGTAACCCCGGCTTTGCTACGGCTTTGTTACGGCTTTGCTATGGCTATGTTTTTTGCGCTGCCAGTAACCTTTCTAAAAGTGCGATCTTATCATCTTTTTCTTTCAGCAGTTCGGCATTTAATCTTTTGATTTCTTCAAATGATTCAATTAATTTTTCTATTGGATTGAAAGCAGGATTGTGGTTAAAAAAAGCAGGCTGTTGACAGTTTTCAAAATTAGCTGTATTGGATATGATACTTATCGCCTGTTCCTCATCAAAATTCAAAATGGCTTCTGCAGGTATTTTTAATACTTTGGCTACCTGTTGCAGTACTGTGGTATCTACCACTTCTTTTTGTTCCAGCATCGATATTTTTTTCTGGTTCCAGTCTTCGCCCAGCTCGTAAGCCATGGCTTCCTGCTTTATGCCCAGCATTTCCCTGAAGCGTTTTATGTTGCGGCCCTGGTGTATTGTTTTTTCCATAAAGAGTATGTTGTTAGCTATACAAATATATAAAAACTTTGTGCATACGGTGGGGGATAAATTAGAAGCTGGGTGGTAAGGATCAGGCTTTGGGCGGGTGATGATGGCGGGAAGGGGGTATGGGTGACCGTTGGGGTGGGGGAATTAATTATTTACTCACCTGTTTAATCTTTTTAAACAATGGCGAATTGGTTGCATAAATATCTTCCGCCAGGGGATTAATTATAAATGCAGTTTTATAATCCTGTGCTGCCAGGGAAACATATTTTGCGGTATTTAATTTTTCATAGGTTTTTGCACGGCCTAGATAAGCCTGGTAATAATTGCTGTTAAGCTGAATTGCTGTAGTGAATGCTTTAATAGCCCTGTCAACAGAATCTTTATACAAGTAACAATCGCCCAGTAATTTGTACGCACCGGCATCTGCCGAATCAAGCTCAATGGCTTTATTAATGTCGGGGATGGCGGCATCATAACCGCCAAGCATATATTCCGATTCTCCTCTTATAGCATAAATATGCTGTGTTTGCTTTTTATCAAAGTTGTATTGGCTGGCATAGAGTAGGTAAATATTGGCCCTTGCAATAGTGCTGTCGTAGTTTTTTGCACTGAAGTAATAGTTTGTTAATGAAAAGAGGGATATGTCGTAACCGGGGTTGATGGATAACGCTTTATAATAATCAGCCAAAACTTCTTTAGCAGGTTTATTCATTTTACTATTGATATAAGCCCTGTTATTGTACGCTGCATAATTGGTGGGATCTAATTGAATGGATTTTTCAACAGCCTGTAAAGCTTCCGCTAATTTATTATTCTGTATTAATGTTTTGCTTTCTTTACTAAGGCGTGTGGATTCTTCTGCGGCTTGTTTATTATTGCAGGCGGTTAGTAAAGAAAGTGAGAAAATAAGAGGGATAATTTTCATGAATTGGGGACGTGCTGTGAAAAAAGGAAACTGCCGAAAAAAGTCTATGTTCTTATGCCATGCTGGCTGTACTTAAAATTTGCGGATACAATTTAGACAAAGAACCTAATGTGTCCGTTGAAAATGTAAGCCGAACTCTTGGTTTGGATTCATTTTCTGCTTTTGTAATTGGTTTTTTTGCTGATGTTGTATAGTCAAATGTTGGAAAACTATCTCCTTTTGCTTCATTATTTTTCCAATGCAGTGCTTCTAAATTTTCTATGTTGTTATCGCCACCTTTTGAGATAGGGAATATGTGATCAATATTCCAGCCAAATTCTGTTTTAAGACCAAATTCGCTTTTTTTTATTATCGCTCCTAAATCATCTAAACGATAGTGAGCCTCATCTAAACTAATTTCAGTGTTAGTCAAATCAGATTTTACAATTGGTCTTAGTTTATCCCAAAGTGTCTCTATTTTATTTTTCATTGTAATTTTTTTATCTGACTAAAGTTACTGAAACCTGTTAAAATATAAAAAAATAGTTAGTTGCAGGAAGCCCAAACCCAGGTATGCGAAGCAGGAAGGTTTTTAGCCAGTCAATATCTTTGTTAGAAATAATTATCTGTGTCTTTGAGCTTTGATAAGCGGCCCAAATGCAGCGGCAGTATTTGTTGGCGCAATTTTGTTGGTACGCCAGCGCTTTATGACTTTGCTTCGATACCAACAAAGGCGCTTGCTTGGGAAGAGTGACTACCAACGACGGCGAAGAACACCGTGTTGTTAGCGGTAGTCGTCCTTTGGTGTTATGAACGATTTTATTTCACTTTTTTGAGTATTATAAATTTGGCCATTCTTGTCTTCAAGTAAAAAATTGGATTCGTTTTCATAAATAACTTTTAATGTGTCAAACTTATGAGGCAAACTATCGAATAACAGATTTGCAGATTTTTTATCTATAGCAATTGTATACGGCTTACCACCTCCAATACTTCTTGGAATTTCACCATACAAATATTTACCAAAGAAAAAACAAATAATAAGCAGAAATAAAAAGTCTTTTAGCGCACTGATTGTGTATACACCATCTCCGATATCGCCAAACGAAATAAAAGTTAGTAAAAAGATAATTATTGCAAAAATCCAAAAGGTAAGTACAACATCTGAATAGTGCGACATGAACGATAATAGTGTTATCAATATAATAATTGCGGGAAATAGTAACCAAAAAATGCCGCTTTTACTTTTATGTTTTTTGTTTGAGGAGTAAATCAAGGAAAAAATCAATAATATGGCCAAGATTGAGTAAATGGCGGATGTCGTTTTACCAACTTTTAATATTTTTTGTAAAGCTATGTAGTTTGAAAAGGCAAAGACGAAAAGATTAACTAAAAAGAAGGCAAGTATATAGCTAGGCCATGATTTTATTAAATCATCTGTCATAGTCTCTTTAGAGAAACTAAAGTAAACCATTATTATGATAGAAAAAATAAAGATTGTTATAAAAACGCCAGCTTTTAAGAAAGTAAGATTCAAAATATTATATTCGAAGAAACTATAATTACTTAAATAGCCTCCAATTACTAAATACCCCAGAAGGTAGGTCAGGGGAAATATCTTGAAAATTATTGCAATTATTTTTTTTAAATCTTCCATTTTTGAGGATTTTTGAACTGCCGCTAATTGGCATGTATTGCTGTAGATAGGATATTTTAAAACATCCAGCCCCACTTGCAGCAATGTTAGCAACAGTTTTTTAGTCAATACTTAAGAGTCTTAAAATTTCTTTTTCATACTTTGCGTATGAACCCCTACCAAGTTGAATCATTTTGTTAAGTTTTTTTAAATCATACTCAAACATATTTGTCCCATGTTTAGGCTCTGGAAAGGAGTCACTAATCCTTAATATGTCCAAATTTGGAAACAACAATTTAGAAACAATTGTATTGCTATTTGTGCTAGCGTTCAAAACCCTTTCAAAAAAGTTAAATATTCCTATTTTTTTTAAAAGCCTAGAAATTATTCCTGATGTATTTTCTATGTAGTGACCAACGCCAACATTTAAAAGGTGAATATTTTGTTCATGCACTCCAAGTGATTTATAAGCATCTATCATTGAATATAAGGTGGAGTTGTTCGCTATAAAACCTCCATCAACTACTTCAATTTCTCCATGATTTTCTGTTTTGATTTTCATTTTATTAAAAAATGGATATGCGGCACTAGAGCAACGCACAGCAGTTTCAATAGTACAGTTAAAACCTGGCTTGAATGACTGTTGCATTCCATGGGCTTGTTGAATATTTGTCTTAAAAATTAAGGGCATTTGAGTGTCAAAATTCAAGGCTACAATTCCTATGTCAGTCTTAAAAGCATTAAATTTTCTTTCGCCAAATATTTTTTTTGCCTCTATTTCTAATGCCTTACTTTTTCCCGATTTACTTCTGCTTTTCATTATTTTCGGAATGAGTTCTAAATACAGTAATTCAATCTCACTTATTTTATAGCCCAATCCAATTAACGCAGCAATTATTGAACCGGTGCTCGTGCCATAAATTAGACCAAAGGACTCGTGTAGTGGCTTGCCAAGCTTAAGCTCAAGCTCCTTGAGGACACCTAAAGTATAAACACCTTTAGAGCCACCTCCGTCTAAAACTAATATGTTCAAATGCTTATTTGTCATTGAAACTCATTCCAGAATTTAATTAATTGAGTTCTAAAATTTTTACAGTCAGCTATATTCCACTGTTGCTTGGAATTCCCAAATAAATAACGTTGTCTATTTTGGCATACTAAGGCCTCTAATTGAGTATCTGAATAATTATGCAATGTATTTAGAAGAGCTAGAACTCTTGAATAGTGTGTGTTATTTTGAAAATCATTATCCGGTATATTAAACATTAATCCTTCAATAAAATAAGAAGGAGCAAGAGAACTTGTAATTATACCATTATTTACAAGACTGGCCTTTATATTTTTAATAATTCTTATTGCAGGTTTATAATTAGAATTACAATTTTGATTTTTTGAAGCACCATTATCAAAATGTAGTTTAGGGAAATTGACGACTTCTTCATTAGTTTTATTTGTCCAGAACACTATCCCCTTTGCGTAATTAGCAGTATTAATTTTACTAAAACTTCGATAGTCTCTATATTCAGCACAGCAAATAACATCACATTCTAATCTTCCTGAATTTGCAAGGACCTTAATTGAATTATTACCGACTTCTACATAGGTTTCTCCATAATAGCTTTTTAATCTGCGGATAACTGCCTCCTTAAAGGAGTCCAGTGAATATTTTCCATCGGAATAATATTCATTAAAATCACGCAATTGTTCTGGTGTTAATTTGTGCTTATTAGAGTAAAATACAGAACTAAACTCAACAACGACATCCACATCACTATCACCTCGAATATTAGTGAAATTACGATACGAACCTTGTAAGTATATATCAAAACTGACATCATCTTTCCAATTGTGTCCCTCGATACAAGTTTTTATAGAATTGTAGGTATTGGCTGATGTTGTTGTCGCCCCTTGATTTGACCAAGTTTGCAATTGTGCTTCAGGTATTGCCATTGGGTATAAAATTGTTGCTAACTTCTGCATTTTCGCAATTTTTGTTCATTAACCAATAGTTAATTAAAAAACGCACAAAAACTTTGCAAATGCGATTTAATGTTTTTATTTTCCAAATAAAAATAATCTTTAATAACTAAATTCAAAAAAATACTTCCCCTACAGGATACCACATAACACTCTTCCCCGCCCAATGCTTTAAACTGCATATTAATTAGCACCTTAACTTGCATATATGAAATGTATTAAAGCCTTCCTGGTTATCTGCGCTGGTTTGTGGGTAGTTCAAAATACCACCGCACAACAACTTGCCGCTAAAAAAGATGTTTTAAAAACCCTTACCCTGGCCAATAAATATTTTATGGATAAATGGCCCGATGCCGGCAAGCCCATTTTTGTGCCCAGCCGCAACCGCACCTGGCCCAGCCATATATGGACGAGGGCCGTGTATTACGAAGGCCTGATGGCATTGTACAGCGTAGATAAACAAAAAGCCTATTACAATTACGCCGTAGATTGGAGCGCCAAACACAACTGGAGTTTACGGGATGGCATTAAAACCCGTAACGGCGATAACCAGGCCTGCGGGCAAACCTATATTGACCTGTACAAAATTGATAAAAACAAAACACATATCGACAGCATCAAAGCTTCTGTTGACCTGATGCTGCAATCCTCAAAAATTGACGACTGGCATTGGGTGGATGCGATACAAATGGCGATGCCGGTGTTTGCCAAACTGGGCGTAATTTATAAAGACACGAATTATTTTCACCGCATGTACGAGATGTATGCGTTTACCAAATACAAACACGGCGACAATGGTTTGTTCAACGCTGCCGAAGGTTTGTGGTGGCGGGATAAAGATTTTGATCCGCCTTACAAAGAGCCCAATGGCGAAGATTGTTACTGGAGCCGTGGCAATGGCTGGGTAGTGGCGGCATTGGTAAGGGTGCTCAGCACCATTCCCAAAAATGAAGCGCACCGTACGGAGTACTTATCGGATTATAAAGCGATGATGGCGGCGTTAATTCCCATTCAGCGCAACGACGGGTACTGGAATGCCAGCCTGCACGACAGCACCAATTTTGGTGGCAAGGAGTTAACGGGCACTTCGTTATTTGTATATGGTATGGCCTGGGGCATCAACAATAAAATTTTAGACCGTGCCACTTACTTACCCATTGTTACCAAAGCCTGGAATGCGATGGCCAAAGAGAGTGTACATGCCAATGGCTTTTTGGGTTGGGTGCAGGGCACGGGCAAAGAGCCTAAAGAATCGCAGCCTGTAACATACGACAGGGAACCGGATTTTGAGGATTTTGGATTGGGCTGCTTTCTGTTGGCCGGCAGTGAAGTGTATAAGATAAAGAGATAATTGCTGCTACGCAGCAAGGGCGTGGGTGGCCACGGAACGGACCTGCCTACCGGCAGGCAGGTTACACGGATTACACGGATTTACACGGATTTTTTAATTCACTTTGTGAATTGGTTTTCGCCGGAAAGACAGTAAGACGTTCAGTAATTCTGTCTTATTTTCTCTCCGGCTATTTTCTTTTGTATTTAATCCGTGAAAATCCGTGTCATCCGTGGCAAAACAATTCACAAAGTGAATTCAATAAATCTGCGACATTTGCGGTATCTGCGGGCCATATTTTTCACGTAGTGAATTACAGTATTCTAAAATATTTTTAATGAAACGATCTTTTGTATTGCTGCTTCTTTTTATTGCCTTGTTGCAGGCGCAGGCGCAACGCACCAAATACAATTTTAACAGCGACTGGAAACTGAGTCTGCAGGATGATACCATCTACGCCAAAAAAACTTTTGCCGATTCGTACTGGAAAAATATCACGCTGCCCTATGCCTGGAACGAGGATGATGCCTTTAAAAAAGATATTGCTGATCTGAGCACCGGCATTGCCTGGTACCGCAAACATTTTCGCCTGCCCGCCACAGCCAAAGGGCAAAAAATATTTTTAGAATTTGAAGGCATCAGGCAGGCCGGAGAATTTTATGTAAACGGAAAATTTATTGGCCTGCACGAAAACGGGGTGATGGCTTTTGGTTTTGATATTACCGACCTGGCCGAATTTGGCGATATAGAAAATGTAATTGCCGTGCGTATTGATAACAGCTGGGAGTACAGGGAAAAAGCTACCAATACCAAATTTCAATGGGAGGATAAAAATTTTAATGCCAACTATGGTGGCATCAGCAAGAATGTGTACCTGCACATTGTACCCAAAGTGTACCAGACCTTGCCCTTATACAATAATTTAAAAACAACTGGTGTGTATGTGTATGCCGATAATTACAACATTAAAGCAAAAACTGCCACGGTACATGCCGGGAGTGAAGTAAAAAATGAAAGCCTTGCTAAATTAAATATTACTTACGAAGTGCAGCTCAGTGATAAAGACGGTAAAGTAATAAAAACTTTTACCGGCGATAAAACTACCATTGCACCCGGAGAAATAAAAACGGTGAAGGCAGCTGCCGCTGTGAGCGGCTTAAATTTCTGGAGCTGGGGCTATGGCTATTTATATACTGTGCAAACAAAATTAACGGTAAATAATATTACCATTGATGCCGTAACCACCACCACCGGTTTTAGAAAAACGGAATTTAAAAACGGGATGATTTATTTAAACGACCGCGTGATAATGGTGCATGGCTATGCACAAAGAACGAGTAATGAATGGCCGGCAGTGGGTTTAAGTGTGCCGGCATGGCTGAGCGATTACAGCAATGGCCTGATGGTAGAGGGCAATGGTAATTTAGTACGGTGGATGCATATTACCCCATGGAAACAGGATATTGAAAGCTGCGACCGTGTGGGCCTGATGCAGGCCATGCAGGCAGGCGATGCAGAAAAAGATGTGGAAGGCGTGAGATGGGAACAGCGTAAAGCCGTGATGAGAGATGCTATTATTTACAACCGCAATAACCCCAGCATTATTTTTTACGAATGTGGTAACGAAAGTATTTCTGATGCACACATGCAGGAGATGAAAGACATTCGCAATACGTATGATGCCAAAGGTGGCCGTGCCATTGGCAGCCGTGAAATGCTGGACAGCAAAGTAGCAGAGTATGGAGGAGAAATGTTGTACACGAATAAAAGCGCTCATATTCCCATGTGGGCCATGGAATATTCCCGTGATGAGGGTTCAAGAAAATACTGGGATGATTATACGCCGCCTTATCATAAAGATGGAGTGGGGCCATTGCACAACGGGCAGGATGCATCGGCCTACAACCGCAATATGGAAAGCCATGCTGTGGAGAATGTAAAACGCTGGTTCGAATTCTGGAACGAAAGGCCGGGCACCGGAAAGCGTGTAAGCGCCGGCGGTGTGAATATTGTTTTCAGCGAAACCAATACGCACCACCGCGGCGTGGATAATTACCGCAGGAGCGGGGAAGTGGATGCATTGCGTATCATTAAAGAAAATTTTTATGCCAACCAGGTGATGTGGGATGGCTGGGTAAACCCGGAGAAACAACATATCCATATTATAGGCCATTGGAATTATTTGCCGGGCGTAAAAAAAGATATTTATGTTGTTTCCACCGCCGCCAAAGTGGAACTGAAAGTGAATGGCACTTCATTAGGCTTTGGTACAAAGAGCGATGGCTTTTTGTTTACGTTTAAAAATGTGGAATGGCAACTGGGCAGCATCAGCGCCAAAGGGTACGACGAAAAAAATAATGTAGTTTGTTCAGACCAATTGACTACTGTTGGTGAACCGGTGGCACTGCGTTTAAAAAGTATTAAACGCCCCACCAATTTTATTGCCGACGGTCATGACCTGGCATTGGTAGAAGTAGAAGTGATTGATGCCAAAGGCAGCCGTTGCCCTACTGCATTAAATATGATCAGTTATACATTGGATGGCCCGGCAGTGTGGCGTGGCGGTATGGCCATTGGGCCGGATAATTATATTTTGTCGCAGCAGTTTCCGGTAGAGGGCGGTGTAAACCGTTTTCTGATCCGTTCTACCACCACCGCCGGTGAAATAAAAATTACTGCCACTGCAGAAGGCTTAAAACCGGCCACCCTAACGTTAACCACTACACCGTTTGTAACTACAGGCGGCTTAGCTGAAATATTACCTTCCGCCGGCCTACCTTCTAATTTACAAAGAGGGCCAACGCCTGCCACAGCATCTTTTACTATTACCCGTACACCCATCAACATTGTAAAAGCCACTGCCGGCGCACATGCCGACAGTGCCTTTGCCAGCTATGATGATAATGAACTGAGTGATTGGGTGAATGATGGTAAACTGAATACGGCCTGGATTGAATACGATTTGGAAAGAGCCGCCACCGTAAGTGAAATTACCTTGAAGCTGAATAATTTCCGCAGCCGCAGTTACCCCTTACGTATTACGGTTGATGGTAAAGAAGTGTATAGAGACAGTACCCCCAAAAGCCTGGGCTATTGCACCCTTAGCTGCAAACCCACCAAAGGAAAAAAAGTAAGGATTGAGCTGGTGAAAGAAACTACCAGCGCCGCCACTACCACCGGCATGGAAGTGAATGGCAAAAAATTGGATGATGGTGTGGGAAGAAATGATGCGACTGCGAAAGGAACGCTGAGTATAATAGAGGTGGAGGTGTATGAGAAGCTTTAGGGAAGTTGAAAGTTGAAAAAAATATTTTGCTGCGAAAGGTAAGTAAGAATGAGAGTTCAATAAAAAAACTGTTTCTATTTCTCCACCAGTACCTGCGTAAGGCGCCTCTTTTGGTTCGGTAACGCCGAAGGCGGGATTCGGAAAATTCGCCGGCAGGCGATAATTTTTCGAAAGAGGCAAAAGCAGCGCCGGCGCAGGTACGCAGCCCCACCGGCTGTGGAGGTGAAAGCAACTGGTTTAAAAGAATTCGCAAAAGAAGTAAAAAGAAAATACGAATAATTAAATGATACTAATCTTTAAAAGAGTTACTACATTATTTTTATTGCTGTTTGCTATTAGAGCAACAGCACAACAAAAAACAAAATCTCCACCACCCAATATCATTTTCATACTTGCCGATGACCTGGGCTATGCAGACCTCGGTTGTTACGGGCAACAAAAAACTGAAACGCCTAACCTGGACCGGCTTGCCAAAGAAGGCATGCAATTCACGCAGTTTTATTCCGGCTCTACCGTATGTGCCCCTGCACGTACCACCCTGATGACAGGTATGCACACAGGCCACACCCCCATACGAGGCAATAAATCATTTGCACCCGAAGGGCAAACGCCATTGGAAGAAAATGTGGTGACCATTGCCAACCTGTTACAAAAAAATGGTTACCGCACCGGCGCTTTTGGTAAATGGAGTTTAGGTTTTATCACTACTACAGGCGACCCTGCCAAAAAAGGCTTTGATGAATTTTACGGGTACAATTGTCAATCGCTGGCACATGATTATTACCCCGATCATTTATGGCATAACCATGACCGTATTGATTTTACGGCCAACCTTACCGCCAACGCCGTATACTCGGCTGATACCATTCATGCACAAGCCATGCAATTCATCAGGCAACAAACCAACCAGCAACCTTTCTTTTTGTACTTACCCTATACCTTACCCCATGGCGATGTGATTTTGCCACACGACAGCGTGTATAATTATTACATCAGAAAATTTAATGAAACACCGGTTCCTTTTGGTAATAAAAAAGATACCCTGGCTTATGAGCCTTACCCGCATGCTGCTTTTGCTGCTATGGTAAGCAGGCTGGATAAGTATGTAGGGGAGATTGTAAATACAATTAACAAAAATGGATTAGCAGAAAATACACTGATCATTTTTTGCAGCGATAACGGTCCGCATAAAGAGAACGGCGGCGACCCTGAATTTTTTCAGAACCATGGTATTTACCGCGGCATTAAAAGAGACTTGTATGAAGGCGGCATTCGTGTACCTTTTATCGCCTATTGGAAAGGAAAGATACAACCGGCTGTAACCAATCAATGGCTGGCCTTGTGGGATATGTATCCTACGTTTGAGCAGGTGGCAGGTTTACCGGTGAATAAAAAAGTGGATGGCATTTCTGTTCTGCCCACTTTATTGCGCCAGGGCAAACAACTGCAGCATGATTATTTGTATTGGGAGTTTCATGAAAATAATGGGCGGCAGGCGGTGCGCTGGCGGGATTGGAAACTGGTGAAGCTGAATGTAAATAATAAAGCCACTACGGTAGTTGAATTGTATGACCTGAAATATGATGCCGGTGAAAAGAATGATCTGGCAGATCGTTTTCCGGGCATTGTAAGAAAACTGAATGCGATGATGAAAAAAGCACATTTGGCCAATAACAACTGGCCCTTGCTGCCGGAAGAGCTGGTGGGGAAGAAGATGGTGAATGATTGAGGCCTGGCCACCTTCGGTGGGGGAATACGGAACGCAGATTGTTATGATGGTTAAGATTTTCAGGATTGAGTTTTACCACCTTCGGTGGGGAATACGGAACGCAGGTTGTTATGATGATTAAGATTTTTTAAGATTAATTTTTTACCAGCTTTGGTGAGGGAATAGGGGATGCAGATTTTTATGATGGTTAAGATTTTTTAGGATATATCATATTCAATCATAATTATCATAAAAATCTGCGTTCTGCCCCCCGGCGCCACAGGCGCCTATCTTCCTCATCGAGATATATCATATTCAATCATAATTATCATAACAATCAGCGTTCCGTCTTGCAGCGCCGCAGGTGCTTGTCCTCATCTTTTGGCATCATGTAACTACAGGATGGCTACAATACTTCGATAAAATACATTGTGTTGCTATTCACATCCACTAATAACGATTTTAACGATTGTATCAACACTAAAACCTTTTACACTAATGAGAGTTTTTTTAACAGGATTGCTGATAGCAGCTGCCTGTACTGCATTGCAGGCACAGGAAGTATTGGAAACCGGCGGACAAAAAATGCCTGCCGAATGGATCGATAAGGATACCCATCATAAAGTAGTGCGTTTGTCGGATGGCTTGCCCGGCAACAGCCTGAGTTTTTATTTTCACAACAATCCCTTTATTGGCAATAACATGATCTTTTACAATAACAGCAAACAAAAAGCTGCTGATGTAACCGATATGAAAAGAGAAGCCACACCCGCCACCAATATCAACAATACCCAGCTATGGAGTATTGACCTGAAGACAAAAAAATTAACACAGCTTACTTTTCATGCCTCACCCATGAATGGCGAAGTGGTGTGCGAAAAAACAAAAACAGTTTTTTACCAGGTAAAAGACAGCATTTTTGCGTTGGATTTTGTTACTAAAAAAGAAAGACTGGTATCGGTGTATCCTGCAGATTTTAAATCGGGCATCATGACAGTAAATTGTGACGGTACGCTGCTGGCAGGTTCCAGGGCTACTGATGCGGAAAAGGAAATTTTAAAAAACAATCCTAATAAGAGCAGTTATTTTAACCTGATCTATGATGCTCATCTGCCTAAAACCTTATTTACCATTGATGTAAAAACAGGTGTGCTGAATAAGATATTTACCGACAGTGCCTGGCTGAATCATTTACAATTTTCCACCACCGATCCGGCATTGCTTTCCTTTTGCCACGAAGGGCCCTGGCATAAAGTAAACAGGATCTGGCATATTAATGTAAATACCAAACAGATCACACAAGTGCATCACCGCACAATGGATATGGAAATTTGGGGACACGAATGGTTTGGGCAAACCGGTAAAACGATGTGGTTTGACCTGCAACAACCCAAGGGACAAACTTTTTTTGTAGGCGGTTATAATGTAGCTACCGGAAAAGAAATTAAATACAGCCTGCCCCGTAACGACTGGAGTGTGCATTACAACAGCAATGCCGATGAAACTTTATTTGCAGGTGATGGCGGCGACCCTGGTGCGGTAGCTAAAGCACCTGATGGACAATGGATCAATTTGTTTACGCCCAACGGCGATCATTTTGATACGGAGAAACTGGTAAATATGAAACACCATCAATATAAATTAGAACCGAATGTGCATTTTAGCCCGGATGGTAAATGGATCATCTTCAGGGCAAATTTTGAAGGGGAATCGAATGTGTATGCGGTGGAGGTGAAGAAGTCGTGAGACGTGAGGCGTGAATCGTGAGTGGCACTCTGATAATGGTTATTTCTTTTAGCTATTCACGACTGACGATTTACCACTCACGTCTCACGACTGACGTCTCACGTTTCACGTCTCACGAATGACGAAAATTTTGAGCTTGTTAAATTAAAATCTATCATGCGTAAAGTATTGTTGTCTTTTTTTGTTGTTATAGTTTTTGGTTCTGCAATGGCACAGGTGAAATGGCCGGCAACTACCAACCAAACCAAACCCTGGACAAGGTGGTGGTGGCTGGGCAGCCAGGTGAAAAAAAATGATCTTACCACTGTGATGCAGCAATACCAGCAGGTGGGGCTGGGTGGCCTGGAAATAACACCGATCTATGGCGTGCAGCATGAAGAAGACCAGTACATCCCTTTTTTATCCAAAGCATGGATGGATGTATTCAGTCATACTTTAAAAGAAGGTAAAAGATTAGATCTTGGAATTGACCTTGCTAACGCTACCGGCTGGCCGTTTGGCGGTCCGTGGATAGGTGATGAAGATGCCTGTAAGAATATGCAGGTAAAAATGTACAGCCTTAATGGCGGTGAAACTTTAAAAGATACCATTCAGTTCATACAGGAACCTTTGGTGCGTACAGAAAATTATAAACCACTTAAGATAGAAGATGTACTGCAGCCGGTATCTGCCAATAAAAATTTACAGGCATTGTCTATTGACCAGGTACGATTTGTAAGGCCATTGCCTTTGCAGACCTTAATGGCCTATTCTGATGCGGGGGAAAATATTGATCTTACCAATAAAGTAGATGCCAATGGTAATCTACACTGGACAGCCCCTGATGGTAAATGGAATTTGTATGCTTTGTTTATGGGCTGGCATGGTAAACAAGTGGAGAGAGCAGCACCGGGTGGCGAAGGCAATGTGATCGATCATTTTTCGGCCAGTGCTTTGCAACATTATTTACAACGTTTTGACGATGCATTTAAGAACGTTGATATCAGCAGCCTGCGTGGATTTTTTAATGATTCGTATGAAGTAGATGATGCAAGAGGGCAATCTAATTACACCCCAAAATTATTTGAAGAATTTAAAAAGCGAAGAGGGTATGACCTGAGAACAGCATTGCCTGCACTATTTACCAAAACACATACCGACAGAACGAACAGGATATTGTGTGATTACAGGATGACGATAGATGAATTGATCTTAGAAGATTTTACCGGTGAATGGAAAAAATGGGCGCACAGTAAAGGGAAGATCGTTCGTAACCAGTCGCATGGTTCGCCTGCAAATACGTTGGATTTATATGGCGTGGTGGATATTCCTGAAACAGAGGGAACAGAAATACTGCGCATTAAGTTTGCGCCGTCTACTTCGCATGTAACGGGCAAACCATTAGCCGCATCAGAATCTGCCACCTGGCTGAATGAACATTTTGTGTCTTCTTTAAGCGATGTAAAAAAAGCACTGGATGTATATTTCATTGGCGGTGTAAATCATATCGTATATCACGGTATCTCGTACTCGCCGCCTTCAGAACCATGGCCGGGCAGGTTGTTTTATGCAGCCGTAGAGTTTACACAGGCCAATCCTTTCTGGAATAATTTTAGTGCATTAAACAGTTATGTTACCAGGGTGCAATCGTTTTTGCAACAGGGCAAACCCGATAATGATGTGTTGTTGTATTTTCCTATCTACGATAAATATTCAGAACCGGGGAGAGACCTGTTATTACACTTTGATGGTATGAAACCCGATTTTAACGGAACGCCTTTTGAAACCTCGGCAACGATGATGCAGGAAAACGGTTATGCGTTTGATTATATTTCTGACCGGCAGATTTTGAATCTTACAACAGCAAATAACAAAATTGTTACCGGGGGAACAGCTTATCAAACTATTGTTTTGCCTGATGCAAAATTTATGAAAGTAGAAACGCTGCAACATTTAATGGAGCTGGCGAAAAATGGTGCCACCATAATCGCTTATAAAAATTTACCTTCTGACGTGCCGGGTTACGGTCAGTTAGATAAAAACCTGGCGGCATTTAAAGCGCTATTAAGCCAGTTAAATTTTCAATTTATTGATGGGGTACCTGATGTAAAAATGGCTAATATTGGCAAAGGAAGATTTTTAAGCGGCGGCAACCTGGAAGATTTGCTTAAAGCGGCTGCTGTGCGGAAGGAAACGATGGTAGCAAAAGGGCTGCAGTTTAACAGGAGAAAGTCGGGTGGATGGAATACTTATTTTATTGCTAACCGCAGTGGCAAAAAACTGGATGAATGGGTAAAACTGCAAACCACATCTAATGCTGCGGTATTGTACAATCCAATGACAGGACAGGCAGGTGTTGCTGAAACAAGAAGAACAACAGATATGTTTATTGAAGTACATATACCTTTTAATACCGATGAAAGTTTTATTGTACAAACCATCCATACGAAATACCTTACCGGAAAAAGATATCCATATAGCAGATCTGCAACTGTTGCAACAACAATACAAGGAACATGGACATTGAAATTTATTGATGGCGGACCGGCCTTGCCAGCTACAGTTGCATTAAATCAATTGAAGCCATGGACAGAATTGGATGACAATAGTTATAAAATATTTTCCGGTACCGCAATTTACAGCAGTACTTTTAAAAAACCAGCAGGTAATGCTACCCGGTATTTACTGGATTTAGGCAAAGTATATGAAAGTGCTGAAATACTGATCAATGGAAAACAGATCGCTACATTAATTGGCCCGGATTACAGTGTTGTAATTGATACCAAATATTTAAAAGCAGATAACTTTATTGAAATAAAAGTAGCCAATAGCATGGCCAATCGTATCATCGACCTGGATAAAAGAAAAGTAGTGTGGAAAAAATTCAACAACACTAATTTTCCTGCAAGGCTGGGCCCCAACAGGGGAGCAGATGGTTTGTTTGATGCATCAAAATGGGAACCTAAAACCTCGGGACTGGCAGGGCCTGTTACCCTAACTCCTATAAAGTAGTTAATTATAATTGATGCGCCAACATTGATTTTATAAACAGGAAATTATAATTATGAAAAAATATTTTCAATTGCCTGCTTTGTTGATTTTTATTGTGCATCATTCTTTTTCGCAACCACAGCCATTCAACCGCAGCATTGATAACAATGGGTTGCACGGTAATCTTTTTGTACACGATCCTGTAATGATAAAGCAGGGCAATACCTATTATGTTTTTTCTACCGGCAGGGGTATTAGTGTTAAAACATCAACTGATAAGATCAACTGGAAAAATGCCGGACGTGTTTTTGATTCCACCAATTTACCGGCATGGTATAAGAATGATATTCCTGCACAGGATGGCAGCCTCTGGGCTCCTGATATTCATTACCACAATGGCAAATACCATTTGTATTATTCGGTATCGGCATGGATGAATTTTAATTCCAGCATTGGCTATGCCACCAACACCACATTGGATAAAAACGATCCTGCTTATAAATGGGTAGATGAAGGCCAGGTGATCAGTTATAAAAATGGCGGCGAAGGGGTAAATGTAATTGACCCCAATATTTTTATTGATAGAGACGGAAAAGAATACCTGGTCTACGGCTCGTACAAAGCAGGATTAAGATTGGTGGAACTTAATGCCGCAACTGGAAAATTAATGAAAGATCCCCCGGCAATCACCATTATCACCACCAGCCTGGGCGAAGGCGAATTTATTATAAAGAGTGCGCAGTATTATTATCTTTTTGTTTCCAGGGGCAGATGTTGTGCAGGTATCAACAGTACGTACCAGGTTGTAATGGGGCGTTCTAAGGATGTACATGGCCCTTATTTAAATAAAGAAGGCGAAAGTTTCCTGGATAATAAATACAGTTTATTGCTGGCCGGCGATAGTACAGAGCCCGGCCGTGGGCACAATGGATTTTTTACAGAGCATGATACCACTTTTATTGTGTACCATGCTTACACCCGCAGCCAGAACGGCGCTTCTTTACTGAACATTAAACCACTGTATATTGATAAAGATGGCTGGCCAACCACTGAAGCTACCCAAACCTTATTTAAAAGAGAAGAATAAATTACGGGCAGCGATTGGCCTTTATCTGAAAACGATTTCGTTTTTATAACAGCTAAAATAATAAGGCAGTTACAAAACGGGTGTAAACCGGCAATCTTTAGCAGGATTGCAAAAACAACAACACTATATGAAAAGACGCACCGTCATCAAACAATTAGCCGCAGCAATACCTGCGGCCATGTTGCATCATAAAATGCAGGCAGCCTCCTTTTTATTTAATGAAGCAGGCGATACAATTTTAAAAGGTACATTTAAACCCACCTGGGAATCTCTGCAGCAATACCAAACGCCTGAATGGTACCGCAATGCCAAGTTTGGCATCTGGGCACATTGGGGCCCCCAGTGCCAGCCGGAGTTTGGCGATTGGTATGCAAGGGAAATGTACATGGAAGGCAATGCAAAATACAAATACCATCTTGAAAAATACGGGCATCCGTCGCAGTTTGGTTTTAAAGATGTGATCAACGAATGGAAGGCTGAAAACTGGAATCCCGAAGCGTTGGTATCGTTATACAAAAATGCCGGGGCAAAATTTTTTATGGCACTGGCCAATCATCATGATAATTTTGATTTGTACAATAGTAAATACCACCGTTGGAATTCAACTAATATCGGCCCTAAAAAAGACCTGGTTGGCGGATGGGAAAAAGCAGCACGTAAAAACGGGTTACACTTTGGCGTTAGTGTGCATGCCGCACATGCCTGGAGCTGGTACGAGACCGCACAACGGGCTGACAAGAGCGGCGCCTATGCCGGCGTGCCTTACGATGGTAAGCTTACCAAAAAAGATGGCAAAGGAAAATGGTGGGAAGGATATGATCCGCAGGAGCTTTATGCACAAAATCATCCGCTGAGTGAGAACAGCAGTGATAATGGAGCCATACATAAACAATGGAACTGGGGTAATGGGGTAAATGTTCCTTCCAAAACCTATTGTAAAAGTTTCTTAAACCGCACCATAGATTTAATTGATACCTACAATCCTGATTTGATCTACTTTGATGATACTGCTTTACCACTGTGGCCGGTAAGCGATGCAGGATTGAAGATAGCCGCACATTTCTACAATAAAAGCATCAAAGAAAAAGGAAAGTTAGAAGCCGTGTTGTTTGGAAAAATACTGGATGAACAACAACGTAAGTGCATGGTGTGGGATATTGAACGTGGGCAGAGCAATACAATTGAACCCTTGCCATGGCAAACAGATACCTGCATTGGCGGCTGGCATTACCAGCAATCTATTTTCACAAATCATAAATACAAATCGGCCAAAACGGTTATTCATACTTTAGTGGATGTGGTAAGTAAGAACGGTAATCTTTGTTTAAGTGTACCTGTAAAAGGAGATGGTACCATTGATAGTGATGAAAGAAAGATAGTAGAAGATATCGGAAAATGGATGGCTGTTAACAGTGAATGTATTTATGATACCAGGCCATGGAAAATATTTGGCGAGGGCCCTGCCCTGGAAAAAGTGGCAGCACTGAGTGCACAGGGTTTTAATGAAGGCAAAGGCAAACCATTTACGGCGGAAGATATCAGGTTTACTGTAAAGGAAAATATTTTATATGCTGTTGCTTTGGGCTGGCCGGAGAATGGAAAGGTACTCATCAGCAGTTTATCAGAAGGTAATGCCTTACACCCACAGGCTATTAATGCTGTTACATTATGCAATGGCACTGCCGTACAATTTAAAAGAAGCAGTGAAGGCCTTGAAATTATATTGCCTGCAGATATGCCTGAAACCAATTACGCCATTGCATTTAAAATATCCTGATCATAGAATGAACAAAAGGTAAATATGCACGTAAGATTCTTTGTAATATATTTTATCTGGGGCTGCATGCTATTGGTTAATGGCAACAATGCTGCAGCACAAACCATTGCTTACAACAAAGGGGGCAATATGTATATTAACAATCCTGATTATTTTCAATTGGTGGCTAACGTTGCTGGTAATCATCATTTGCTGAGTTTTAGTCACAATGAAAAGCCGGAAATGTGCATTTATAATGCCAGGTTAGAATTTGTGCAAAAGACGACTATGCCTTTTACTTTTCCCGACAATGCGGAATTAAGAATCATACCCTTTGACAGTTTTTACTATGTTTTTATCAGGCCACATTTTACCAAGCAATATTTATTCTGGAAAGTTGATGGTAACGGGAGTTGTATTGATATGTCGGACGCCTTTCAAAAATTATTGCAGTCACAGTCAGGTAATATTAAATTGGGTTTTCAACTCATTCCTAACCAGGGGCAGTTATGGATGTTGTATCATACAGCAATTGATGATGTTGAGAAAAGTACCCTGGTGATGTTACAAACAGACAGCCTGCTGAATGTTTCGTTTATACATAAGGTCAGCTACGATTTTAAAAGGTATGAAGAAAAGTTGCAGCAGGAAATTCTCATCTTTGGTCGTTATTTGTTTGTTTTAAAAACTTTGCAAAGTGGCACATCGCTGGAATTGATGAAAGTGAACCTGGCTACAGGCTTTACTATACGCAACAACTTTCATAGTCCGGGGTATTTATATGCACAGCCTTATGTTGATTTTAACACTGCTGATTCAACTGCTACAGTTTCAGCATTGCTTATCGATCCCGATTTAAATTACAGGTCTAAGCAGTTTGTATTTATAAGCCGGCTCAATAAGATATTGGTAGAGCAGGTGCCTTTTACAATTTTAAAAACGCAGTTTCGAAAAAGGGCCAATACTAATTTTATACTTGCAGATGGGGGCACAAAATGGATGAATTTTGCAAAATGGCAGCAACGTTCTCCTGCTGTTTTTAACGATGATAGAATAACAGTTTATAAAGATTATACGATGTCTGCCACCGCCAGCCAGGACCTGTATGATACCGATAACCAGCTTTCAAGAATGGCACAGGGAAGTAATGCATCTTTTTCAGATGAAATGGGGGTACGTTTTTCTTTACTGAATAAAGATTTTAAAATTGTCAGCGATAGCCTCGTGCCTAATAACAAGGACAGGTATACGATATTTCCAGGTCAGTTTACAAGGTTTAAAGTAGATAGTAAAGAATATTTGATGGTAGCACACCAGTTTTTCAATAGAAAAAAGGGATTGCTTTTGGTAAATAGTAATGACGCACAAGGCCTGGTATATAATTACCTCAGGGTGAATGAACGCTACAGTTATTTGTTATCAAAGTGCAGGGTCATTCCTGATCAGGGTGTCATTATGCCTTATTTGTATAAAAGGGAAGCAGGCCTGATTAAAATCGGAATAAAATAGTTTGCACAAAAGTTAATTGAACGGATAATTTTATACTGAAAATAAAACAACGATGAAACACTACTTAATATTTGCGACTTTTTGTATTGTGGTCTTATATTCAATGCCTGTTCATGCACAGATCGGCAAACGGTTTCCATCTGAACGAAAAGAAGTTACAGATCCTGTTACAGGAGTTAAATTATTGTTTTTAACCAGCACACCAAGTGGGGATTCAAAAATTTATCAGACACATAATCAGTGGACCTCCGACGGGCAGTGGTTAATTTTTCGCAGTAACCGTGTAAAGGGCGAAGCGATGGCGGTGAATGAAAAAACGGGCGATATTGTACAGGTAACAGAAGGCGGTTATACCGGTATGCTTAACGTGGCACGCCAATCGATGAAGCTGTACTTTATGAAGAATGAAACAACGGATACCATTCCGCCAACGCCCGGCGATACTGCACGCCGCCGTGTGCAAAGGCCGGTACAAATTATAGAAGTAGACCTGGCAAAATTATTTGCCGATAGCAAAGCAGGTACCTTACAAAAAGCAGCCGCTTATCAACGTGTTTGCGGCACTACACCGGCAGCATTGGGCGCCGGCGGTGATATGGCTTTGGATGGCGATGAAGCGTGGGCTTATTTTCGTGTAGGCCTGCAGGAAGCCACGAAGCACCTGGCACCGGGCACCGTATTGGAAAAAAACTTTGGCCCACGTAATATGGGTGCAGGCCCTTCCGGTATTGCAGGTATGAATATTCACACCGGCGAAATAAAATATGTAGTATCAGTACCTTTTCAAATTGGCCATATACAAACCAATCCATGGGTACCGGGAGAAATTGTTTTTTGCTGGGAAACGGGTGGTAAATCACCACAACGCACCTGGACGGTGATGAGTGATGGTACCGGCCTTCGGCCATTGTATCCCGAATCAGAATATGAATGGGTAACACATGAAGTTGTGATTGCAAAAGATGAAGTGGCTATTGCTATTATGGGGCATAGAAAAATTCCGGGTACAGAAAAACAGGTGGAAGCAGGTACCGCGGTGAGTGGGGCCAATCCGGGGCAGGAGGCTGCATGGGGGCCATCAGGTACGAGAGAAAAACCAACTGGTTTAGGAATTGTAAATTTGCGTACCAGGGAAATGACGATAGCAGGGCAAACCACAAGTGGCAGTGGTTTATGGCATGTGAGCGGATCGCCTGATGGCAGGTGGGCAGTGGGAGATGATTTTGCAAGAAATATTTACCTGATCGACCGGCATACCAGAGAAATGATCCTGTTATCCGCAGGGCATAAAACCACAGCAGCAGATCATCCGCACCCAACGATGAGCCCGGATGGCACAAAAATTGAAATTGAATCGGCGATGTTATCAGCAGATAACCGGTCGATGAATATCTGCATTATTCCTGTACCGGAAGAATGGCTGAAAAGAAAATACGATAAATAAAAGATAAAATTCAAAAGATGAAAAAATTACAGGTTGTTTTATTGGCGCTGGTTGTTTTTTATATTCCTGTTAAAGTACAGGCGCAACAAAAAAGAGTGGTGATAAAAAATACGATCATCACCAGCCCGGATAAAAAAATTGCCGTACAGGTATTACTGGATAAAGATCAGCAACTGGTATATAATATTCAGTATGCAGGAAAAATGGTATTACAAAATTCCGCTTTGGGTATCGTTAGGGAAGATGCCGATTTTTCAACAGGTCTGCAATGGCTCAGCAGTTCGGATATGGCATTTGTAAAAGACAAATACAATATGCTGACGGCAAAAAAATCTTCGGTCAGCTATGCGGCAAATAAAAGAACTATTGCAGTGCAAAATAAAAACGGCGACGCCATGCAGGTCATCTTCCAGGTATCCAATGATGGGGTGGCATTTCGGTATGTGTTTCCGCAAATATCTTCTGCCATAAAAAAAATAAAACAGGAAACGACCAGCTTTCATTTTTTAGAAGGTACCAAAGCCTGGCTGCAGCCCAAAACGGAAGCACAGAGCGGCTGGGAGCATAGCAATCCTTCTTACGAAGCACATTACCTGATGGATATTAAAACCGGTACACCGGCGCCGGGAAAAAACGGTTGGGTGTACCCTGCGCTTTTTCATTATGCTGATACCTGGATGCTGATAACAGAAGCGGCATTAGGAAGAACGTATTGCGGCACATCATTACAACAATTCTCGGATAACAACGACTATAAGATTAATTTTCCTGAAGATTCAGAACGAGTAACCAATGGGGTTTTATTTCCTGAATCCACTTTGCCCTGGCAAACACCCTGGCGCATTATTGCATTGGGAAGTTTAAAAACCATTGCAGAATCTACATTAGGAACTGATCTGGCGCTGCCTGCCATTGCAGTAGACAGCAGTTTTATAAAACCCGGCCGGGCATCCTGGAGCTGGATCATGAGTAAGGATAATTTTATTGTGTATGATGAACAGAAAAAATACATTGACTATGCTGCAGATATGCACTGGGAATATTGTTTGATAGATGCCGCATGGGATAAAAAGATCGGCTACGATAAAATAAAAGAACTGGCGGACTACGCTGCAAAAAAGAATGTAGGCATTTTATTATGGTACAATTCTGCCGGCGATTGGAATACGGTAAAGTATACCCCAAAAGATAAAATGCTTACACACGAAAGCAGGATGAAAGAGTTTGCACTGTTGCAGCAAATGGGCATTAAAGGTATTAAGACAGATTTTTTTGCCGGTGACGGACAATCGATGATCAATTATTACCAGGATATTTTAGAGGATGCCGCACAATACCATTTACTCGTAAACTTTCATGGTGCCACATTGCCGAGAGGATGGCAAAGAACCTATCCTAACTTAATGACCACCGAAGCAGTGTATGGATACGAGATGATCACTTTTAACCAGAAAGATGCAGACGTAGCGCCTGCACACATGGTGATGTGTGCTTTTGCACGCAATGCATTTGACCCGATGGATTTTACGCCGGTGAACTTGTATAAGATACCACATATCAACAGGAAGACCACCAGTGCGTTTGAATTGGCCACATCAGTACTCTTTTTATCGGGCATTCAGCATTTTGCTGAAAGCCCTGATGGCATGGCGAAGATGCCGGAGGCAGTGAAAAATTATATGCAGAACGTGCCTGCAAAATGGGATGATGTAAAATTTATTGATGGCTATCCCGGAAAATTTTATGCGGTAGCAAGAAGGGCAGGAGCCAAATGGTATGTGGCAGCAATCAATGCAGATACTGCAACACAGCAAATTAATATTGATAAACTCCCTTTTATTGCCCCTTTTAAAACCGGCACCTTGTTTTTTACCAACGATAAAAATGATATTGATATTAATAAAGTAACCGTATACACGAAACAAAGTAAAACCATCAGTATAAAACCCAATGATGGATTTGTGATTGTGTTTGAATAATAGTTGCGAATGAGTTTATGGGCTAAAGCCCGAAAAGAGAGCTCGTATCACCAGACCGAAGGCCGCGGCAGGTTATGACTTGCTCTGCCTTTTAGGGCAGGGATAAAATCACAAAATATTTTCGGGCTTTAGCCCATCATAGATAAAAGCATTTACAATAAACACCACCAATAATGATGAAATACTTTTTTCAAACGATTGCTTTTTTATTTATCTCCCCCATAATTTTTGCGCAGGTAAAATTAGCCAGTCCGTTTGGCGACCACATGGTGCTGCAGCAAAATGCATTGGTGCCGGTTTGGGGTACCGCAACAGCAGGAGAAAAAGTTACTGTTGCGTTCGGTAAACAAAAGAAAACAACCACTACAGGTGCAGATGGTAAATGGATGATAAAATTAGATAAACTTAAAAGTGGTGGTCCGTTTGAATTAAGTGTAACAGGAAAAAATACATTGATAGTAAAAGATGTGTATGTGGGAGAAGTGTGGTTATGCTCCGGCCAATCTAATATGGATATGACTGTTGCAAGGGAAGACCGCTACTGGTGCGGTGTACACCATGAAGCTCAGGAACTGGCTACCGCCAATTATCCGTTGATAAGAGTTTTTGATACCGACTTTACTCCAAGTGATGTGATACTAAATGCCGTGGGAGGTAAATGGGAGATCACATCTCCGGAAACCGTGGGTCATTTTTCTGCGGCGGCCTATTTTTTTGCCAGGGAATTATACCATAAATATAAAGTGCCCGTTGGTTTAATCACCACGGCTTATGGTGCCAGCACAGCAGAAGCATGGACCAGCAAGAAAGCATTGGAAGCAGATCCCTTGTTTGCAAAACTGTTAAGTGATTACGAAAAGAAGAAAGCAGTTTATGACACCAGTATTGTTGCCAAACAAAAATATATCGACGCTTATGCTAAGTGGCAAACAGATGCTGCAGCTGCAAAAATTGGCAAAAAAGATCCGCCACGTGGACCGAAAAATCCTGATCCGAAAGTTGATCAGCATAGCCCTTATGTATTGTACAATGGCATGGTGGCTCCGCTGATTCCGTATGCTATTAAAGGTGCTATCTGGTACCAGGGCGAATCAAATACCACTACAAAAGATATCTATGCCAAACAAATGGAAGCCTTGATCAATAATTGGAGAACAGATTTTGCCCAGGGCGATTTCCCTTTTATTTATGTGCAATTAGCCAACTATGGAAAGACATTGGATACCATTCCGGGTAAAGGAGGCGGTACCACTGTTGTAAGGGACCAGCAACTAAAAAATCTTGCTGTAAAAAATACGGCGATGGTGGTGGCGATTGATAATGCCGACGATCCTTCCAATATTCATCCTAAAAATAAACAACAAATTGGTTTGCGTTTGGCATTAGCTGCCGAAGCAAAAGTATATGGTGAGCAAAATGTTTATTCGGGTCCCCTTTTCAGCAATATGACAATTGAGGGCAATACTATCCGGCTGAACTTTAATTATGCCGATGGTGGTTTAATTGTTAAAGGTGATAAGCCCATTGGTTTTGCTATTGCAGGAAAGGATAAAAAATTTGTGTGGGCTGTTGCAAGTATCGACGGCTCATCCATTGTTGTATCCAGCCCTGGTATTGCCGAGCCCGTTGCAGTGCGTTATGCATGGGGCGATAATCCTCCCGCCAATGTTTACAACAAAGCCGATCTGCCGGCATCGCCATTTAAAACCGATGATTGGTAATTTTATTTTTACAAGGCTCATTATTATATAAATTGCAGCACTAAAATTATTTTATGTCTTATACCGCAAATGATAATCGTTACCAGCAAATGCAATACCGCCGCAGCGGAAAGAGTGGTATTCAGTTGCCGGTTATTTCATTAGGCCTCTGGCAGAATTTTGGTGATGTGGATGATATCAATGTTTACCGCCAGACATTAATTACCGCATTCGATAACGGTATTACCCATTTTGACCTGGCCAACAATTATGGTCCTCCGGGTGGCAGTGCCGAAACCAATTTTGGTAAAGTGTTTAAAGAAAATTTTACCGCTTACCGTGATGAACTGCTTATTTCTACTAAAGCAGGTTATTATATGTGGCCCGGTCCTTATGGCGAGTGGGGCAGCAAAAAATATTTAGTGTCCAGTCTTGATCAGAGTTTAAAAAGAATGGGGCTTGATTATGTAGATATTTTTTATCATCATCGTCCAGATCCCAACACGCCATTGGAAGAATCGATGATGGCATTGGATGCCATTGTACGGCAGGGCAAAGCACTGTATGCCGGCATTTCCAATTACCCTGCTGATAAAGCCGCCGCCGCCTTTAAAATTTTAAAAGCATTGGGCACACCTTGTTTAATTCATCAGCCACGTTTTTCTATGCTCGATCGCTGGGTAGAAAATAAAAATGAAACGGTGCAGAAAAATTTGCTGGAAGTGCTGGATGAAGATGGCGTGGGCTGTATTGTATTTTCACCATTAGCGCAAGGCTTGTTAACCGATAAATATTTAAAAGGTATTCCGGCTGATTCAAGAGTAGGAAGACATTTGCCCAACGGCGCCCTTACCGAAAAAGGATTGGATGAAACCGTACTTAAAAAAATAGCGGCATTAAATGAACTGGCTAAACAACGTAATCAAACCATGGCGCAAATGGCCATTGCCTGGTTGTTGAAAGATCAACGCATTACTTCTGTATTAGTAGGTGCAAGTTCATCTGCACAATTACTGAATTCTATTGACAGCATAAAAAATATTGCATT
Source organism: Ferruginibacter profundus (assembly GCF_054783275.1). Lineage (NCBI taxonomy): Bacteria > Pseudomonadati > Bacteroidota > Chitinophagia > Chitinophagales > Chitinophagaceae > Ferruginibacter > Ferruginibacter profundus. The sequence goes on from NZ_BAAGQW010000001.1 coordinate 150,059, forward strand.
TTCAAAAGAAGAATTGGACGCTATTGAAACAATATTGAAATGACTTTTTAACTGGTTATTATCTTGCTGTTCTTTTTTTAGCATGAGGCTTTTGGACCGAGATGCACCTGTCGTTCCTACGGAACGATGTACATTTTTATAATTGTACTACCCACCTGGTGTTCCTGGCGGAACAAAAATCATATTAGAAGCGCAGATAAAAGTAAATTTACCTTGCTTTTATTACCTTATGAGCATTCGGTTTTGTGTAAGATCATTTACCCGAAACCGATGTGCTGTAAAATTCGCCAATTCAATATAAAAACATAAATTTAATACCCCGTTTATTTTTCTGAAAAAAGACAGGGTATGTTGATACCAAAAGATGAATTACGGAATAAAAATAAAGTTAAGCTGTATTCTGTTATGTTAGGAACACCAGGTGGGAAGTAAAAATTATTTTGTTTGCACCTTTCTGTAAGAGAATGACAGGAGTAACAGCAGCAGGCACGATTTTATACTATCACCCAAAAATATACATCCAAAAGATCAATCTTTTTTTTCTATAAACCGCAAGCCTATATAAGTTGAACGCAAAAATTGTATCTTGTAAAAGCTCCTGTTGGAATGTATTCATCCCATCGGAACGCCTGGTGGGCAGGAAATGAAAAGCGTTTCCACCGTGCCGTAAGAACGACAGGTGGAACAGCAGCGGCCCCAATGTTATAATACCTCCACAAAATATGTATCCGGAAGTTCACTCCATTCTATATTTTCCATCAGTCATAATACTGCATTCATTGTAAACAAAAATTGTATCTTAGTAAAAGCACCTGTTGCAATGCATTCGTTCCTTCGGAACGCCGCGTAGGCAGAAAGGAATTGGATTTAATGTATTCCGTTCCGTAGGAACGGCAGGTGCCTCAGCAGAAAGCTAAAATTCTATACCCATGCCCAATACGTATACCCAACTCCACATTCAATTTGTATTTGCTGTTAAAAACCGTGCTGCATTAATTGATGCCGGATGGAAAGAACGTTTGCATCAATACATTACCGGTATCTTTCAGCAACACAACCATAAAATGTTGCAGATAAACAGCATGCCCGATCATATCCATATTTTTATCGGTATGCGGCCACATCAATCTGTATCTGCCTTGATGCAAATTGTAAAATCGGAAAGTACAAAATGGATTAAGGAGGAAAAATTATGCAATCATAATTTTGCATGGCAGGAAGGCTATGGCGCATTTTCTTATGCCAAAAGCCAGGTGAACGATGTGATTCGTTATATTCAAAACCAGGAAATACACCACCGTAAAGAAACGTTTGTAGAAGAGTATAAAAAGTTTTTAACGGCGTTTGAAATTGAATGGGATGAACGCTATATTTTTAAAGAACCGGAATGATATGGCAGAAAGGAGCACCTGTCGTTCCTACGGAACGGTGTAACAGCTTTATTGCTGTTGTTACCTACCTGTTGTTCCTGACGGAACAAATTGCAGGAGTGATTATGAGGCTGAAAGTGGCGTTTACATTTAAAGAACCGGAATGATGTGGCAGAAAGGAGCACCTGTCGTTCCTACGGAACGGTGCAACAGCTTTATTGCAGTTGTTACCAACCTGTTGTTCCTGACGGAACAAATTGCGAGAGTGATCGTGAGATTGAAGCTGGCGTTTACATTTAAAGAACCGGAATGATGTGGTAGAAAGGAGCACCTGTCGTTCCTACAGGACGGTGTAACAGCTTTATTGCTGTTGTTACCCACTTGTTGTTCCTGACGGAACAAATTGCGAGAGTGATCGTGAGATTGAAGCTGGCGTTTACATTTAAAGAACCGGAATGATGTGGCAGAAAGGAGCACCTGTCGTTCCTATGGAACGGTGTAACAGCTTTATTGCTGTTGTTATCTACCTGTTTTTTCCAACGGAACAAATTGCAGGAGTGATTATGAGATTGAAGCTGGCATTTACATTTAAAGATCCGGAATGATGTGGTAGAAAGGAGCACCTGTCGTTCCTATGGAACGATGTAACAGCTTTATTGCTGTTGTTACCTACCTGTTGATCCTGACGGAACAAATTGCGAGAGTGATCGTGAGATTGAAGCTGGCGTTTACATTTAAAGAACCGGAATGATGTGGTAGAAAGGAGCACCTGTCGTTCCTACGGAACGGTGCAACAGCTTTATTGCTGTTGTTACCTACCTGTTGTTCCTGACGGAACAAATTGCAAGAGTGATTATGAGGCTGAAAGTAGCATTTACATTTAAAGAACCGGAATGATGGGGCAGAAAGGAGTACCTGTCGTTCCTATGGAACGGAGCAGCAGCTTTATTGCTGTTGTTACCTACCTGTTGTTCCTGAGGGAACAAATTGCAGGAGTGATTATGAGGCTGAAAGTGGCATTTACATTTAAAGAACCGGAATGATGGGACAGAAAGGAGCATCTGTTGTTCCTATGGAACGGTGCAACAGCTTTATTGCTGTTGTTATCTACCTGTTTTTTCCAACGGAACAAATTGCAGGAGTGATTATGAGGCTGAAGCTGGCATTTACATTTAAAGATCCGGAATGATGTGGTAGAAAGGAGTACCTGTCTTTCCTACGGAACGGTATAGCAGTTTTAATACTGTTGTTACAAACTTGTCGATCCTGACGGAACAGAAAGACTGCTTTATCTAACGTGTAAACACAATAATGAAATGGTTTTATGGTTGGCTTTTTAGGATTATTGATTGCTGTAGTGATATGGAATCTTAATTAATAAGGAGATTAAAGCCTGCAATAAATCATTGGCATATTTTTATCAACGTCACTATCGTGGATACAATAAAATATCATATAATAATAATGGGAAAAGGTAGTGTTATTTAAGAAGGGGATTCCGGGAGCTATTCGTTCCATCGGAACGCCAGGCGGGTAGAAAAGAATTGAAGAGCGAACAACCGTTCCGTAGGAACGAAAGGTGCTCTGGCAGTAGCCTCACAGCAGAAGAGTGTTTCCTCGTCGGTACAGCACAGGACAATCCCTCATCTGTAACAAGATACATTTACAGTAACATTCATTGCTGTATGACGAATTTCTGCACACCTGTTTTGCGTTTTCCAGAATTTAAAAATAAGTGGCCGGATGAATTGATTAAACCGGTTTCCTGCTTATTATGGATATGTCTTTTTATATTCAACGCATTTGCATTAACGGCACAACAACAAAATGCTATTTACTCCGGTATACCGTGGTTTGATAACAAAGGGAATACAGTGAGTGCACACGGTGCTAATATTGTAAAAGAAAAAGGAACATATTACCTCTTTGGCGAACGCCATGAAGATGGAACCAATGCCTTTGCCGGCTTTAATTGCTATTCATCAAAAGACCTGTACAACTGGACATTTGAAACCATTGCATTACCGGTTCAGCAAAGCGGCAAGCTGGGGCCAAACCGTTTGGGAGAAAGAGCGAAAGTAATGCGTTGCCCTGCAACGGGCGAATATATCATGTATATGCATGCAGATACACTAGGGTATAAAGACCAGTTTACCGGTTATGCTACTGCTAAAAAAATCACAGGGCCTTATACATTTAAAGGTCCATTGTTGTTTAATGGTAAACCGATTAAAAAATGGGATATGGGTACATTCCAGGACAAGGATGGAAGTGGTTACCTATTGCTGCATGGGGGAGATATTTATAAACTGAATGATGATTATAAAAGTATTGGGGAGCAGGTAAATAAAGCTTTTGAAAAAGGTTTTGAATCACCGGCGATTTTTAAAAAAGATAGCCTCTATTATTTTTTGGGGTCCGACCTTACCGGATGGGAGCGCAACGATAATTATTATTTTACTGCTACTTCATTAAAAGGCCCATGGACCAGGCGTGGTTTTTTTGCACCGCCGGGTACACTAACCTGGAACGCACAAACAACATTTGTACTGCCGATACAAGGAACAAAAGAAACAACCTTTATGTTTATGGGCGACCGATGGTCTTTTCCTAAACAGGCAAGTGCGGCAACCTATATCTGGCAACCGCTGACTATTTCAGCGTACGATATTTCTATCCCCGAATACAAAGAGGCATGGACAATAGACCTGATAACAGGGGTGGCATCAGCAGCAATCATAAAAGGAAAAGAAATCAAAGCAACCGATATGCAAATTGATTTTTCAGGTAACTGGCAGTCCGATACTTTAGCTGTAAAAAGCTCCGGTACTAAAGGTGATGCATTTACTTTTACTGCAAAAGGAACGCAGGTTGGCATTTATGGATTGGCCCGGTCAGATGGTGGCTATGCTAATGTTACCATACTCAACAGTAAGGGCAAAACAATGCTTACTTCTACAATAGATATGTATTCAAAATATCCAGCTGTATTGCTGAAGTTTCTAAGTCCGGTGTTTAAAAAAGATACCTATAGTATAACCGTTACTGTTACAGGCGAAAAATGGTGGTGGAAAGAAAAGTCAGGAAGGCTATCAGGCAGCAAAGGAAATTTTGTTTCGGTTGAAAAAATTGTTGTTAATGAATAAATAATTACAAATGAAAAAATACCAGTTTCTACTTGTTCTTACATTACTGATCACTGTTGATGTAGTAGCATTACCTCTCAACAAATACAAGCTCCTTATTGCGCCCGGCACAGTCACAGCAAATGGAGTTACCCTTTTATGGGATAAGCAATACAGTGCCGGGAATGTGGTGTATGAAATTTTGCTGAACGGAAAATTATCCGGTACTGCAACCCAAACCAATTTTACCATCAGTAACCTGTTGCCAAATACTTCATACACCGTTTCGCTCCGGGTAAAAAACGATAAGAGCGATGCCAGGCAATCATATATACTTAAATTTAAAACAGCGGGCAAAGGAAAAATATATAACATCCTGGATTACGGTGCTAAAGATGATACGGCATTTAAAAATACAACCGCTATACAAAAGGCGATCAATGCCTGTACTCCGGGAGGCACAGTATACATACCTAAAGGCACTTTTGTATCCGGTGCTTTGTATCTTAAAAGTAATATGACCTTATATATTGAAAAAGGTGCCACATTAAAAGGTGCGGTTGATGTGGAGGATTACCTGCCCATGTATTTAAATCGTTTTGAAGGATGGGAGTTAAAAACCTATGCCAGCCTGTTAAATGCCGGTACATTAAACCGTAATGGTTTGTACAATGTAAAAAATCTGCGTATAACCGGTGGCGGTACTATTTCAGGCGGCGGAAAAAAACTGGGTGGTGCCATGTGGACCACCGGAGGGGAAAGAAGCCGGGGCAGGCTGATCTGTTTGGTGAACTGCCAGGATGTATGTATCTCAAACCTTACCATTACCGAACCTCCCTGCTGGACGATCCATTATATCTACAGTGATAATATCACTTGTCATGATTTAAATATTATCACTTACGGTATCCGCAACGGCGATGGTATCGATCCGGATTCTTCTACTGATTCTTATATCTTCAATTGCAATTTTGATAACGGCGATGATTGTATTGCCATTAAATCCGGTAAAAATCCTGAAGGTTTTTATGTGGGTAAGCCTACAAAAAATGTGCGCATTACCGATTGCGACTTCATAAGAGGCCATGGTATTTCTATCGGCAGCGAAATGAGTGGTGGCGTAAGTGAGGTACTGGTGCAGGATTGTAAGGCTGGTGCATTGATCAACGGCATGCAGATAAAAGGCACCAAAGAACGCGGCGGGTATGTAAGAAATGTAACAGTTACTGATTGCCAATTGATGAAGATCACCGTTTTTTCAAAACTCAATTACAATAATGATGGCGAAGGAGCTCCCGAACCACCCATCTTTGAAAATTTTGTGTTCAGCAATATCGATCTGTCAAAAGCATCGGTGAAAGAAGCTGCCATTAATATCAATGGGTTTAAAGATCCTGCACACCGGTTGCGGAATGTAAGCTTCAGCAATATTCTATTGCCGGAAGGAGCTAAGGTTATTATTAATGATGCAGAGAAAGTGAAATTTACAGCCGTGAAATCGGCAGGGGGGGCAAAACCTGAATACGTGGTCGATGGCAGTACTGATATTATTTATTGATGAAAAATACGGCTGAATCAAGTAGTTATCCGCAGGATGCTTCAGGACGGATTAACTACCTTGCAGGCATAATTTACAACTTCTATAAACGATTGTATGTTGCAAAGATTCACTGTCTCCATAAGTTTTGTATTGCTATTGCTTTTTAACGGGCAAAGCCTGCAGGCGCAAACAAAAAATGGCATTGTTGTTTCCGGGCAAAATTCGCCGGCTTCATTTCCACTTTTTTCAAATACGGTAACGCCTTCTTTTTACTACGATGCAAAAGATGCTAAAGTGGTGCAGCTGGCCGCCACCGCATTTGCCAATGATATCAATCTCATTTCGGGTAAACAAATAAAATTGAATACCGGCAATACTGTTACTGAGGAATATGCCATCGTTGCAGGAACAATTGGCGAGTCATCCCTGATAGATGACCTGGTAAAGACAAAACATATTGATGTAACGGCAATAAAAAATAAATGGGAACAATTTTCTATCTCGGTTATCAATCAACCTTATGGTAAAGCAAAAAAAGTTGTAGTAATTGCCGGTAGTGATCGCCGGGGCACTGCTTTCGGTATTTTTCATTTATCAAGAACGATGGGCATTTCGCCTTTTGTATGGTGGGCAGATGTAGCACCTGAAAAAAAACAGGAACTATTTGTATCCGGCAATTATACTTCGCCTGCACCATCGGTACAATACCGCGGTATTTTTATTAATGATGAAGACTGGGGTATGCAACCCTGGGCCGCAAAAAATATGGACACCGATATCAAAGACATCGGCCCTAAAACCTATGCCCGTGTTTTTGAATTGTTACTGCGCTTAAAAGCCAACTATATCTGGCCGGCTATGCATCCCTGCACCAAAGCATTTTACTATTACAAGCAAAATCCCAAAGTAGCCGACGATTATGCCATTGTTGTGGGTGGCAGCCATTGCGAACCCATGCTGCGTAACAATGTATGCGAATGGGCAGAAACCTACGAAGAAGAATACAAGAAGAAACCGGGAGAATGGCGTTACGATGTAAACAAAGAGGAGATATACAAATATTGGGATGATCGCATTAAGGAAGCAGTGAACTATGAATCTGTTTTTACCGTAGGCATGCGTGGCGTGCATGATGGCAGCATGCCCGGCCCCAAAGACCCTGATGAAAAAGTAAAACTGCTAGAACAAATAATTGCAGACCAGAGAGCAATCTTACAAAACAATTTTAAAAAATCTCCTGATGCATTGCCGCAAATATTTGTGCCTTACAAAGAAGTATTGAGTTTATACAGAAGAGGCATGAAATTACCGGACGATGTCACCATCATCTGGCCCGATGATAATTATGGCTACATGCGCCAGCTGCCCAACGAAGATGAACAAAAAAGAAGTGGAGGCAACGGTGTGTATTATCATTTATCTTACTGGGGCAGCCCGGCAGATTATTTATGGCTGAGTAGCATTTCTCCTGCATTAATCGGTTATGAGATGAAAAAATCTTACGACTATGGCGCAAAAAAATTATGGGTATTTAATGTAGGTGATATCAAACCTGCGGAAATGGAAATGCAATTTGCCATGGATATGGGGTATGATATTACAACTTACAATGCCAAAGATCCTGATGCCTATATTAAAAAATGGGCTGTTGAAACCTTTGGAGAAAGAAATACCGCCGCTGTTACTGCAATTAAAAAACGCTATTACCAGCTGGCGGCATCCGGAAAGCCGGAACATTTGGGCATGCTTGGATTTTCAACAAAAGAAATATACGACCGCTTAAAAGAATATGAAGATCTCGGTTTTATGGTTGATACTTTTGTTGCAAACCTTAAAACCGGTTTGCAACCGGCCTTATTCGAACTGGTAACCTATCCTGCGGAAGCTGCAAGAATGCTGAATTATAAAATTCTTTACGAAAAGCTGGCTGCAATTGCTTTTAATGAAAACAGGATAGAAGAAGCAAAATCAAACCTGCAAACGGCAGTTGTAGCGTACCAGTCTATTGAAACTGCTACCGAGCGTTATAACCGGTTTATTGCCGGGGGTAAATGGAATGGTATGATGAGTTTTCACCCACGTGATCAAAAAGTATTTAATGCACCACCGGTATTTGATAGTTTGAAAAGTAAAACCGATTCGGTGCTGATTAAAAAACAAATCCAGGAAGCACAGCGTGTAAAAATACTTACCGCTAAAGAATTGTATGATAATAAAAATACAGTGAACTGCACACTCCTGCAGGGGCTGGGCATCAGCGGCGCAGCGCTTACGGGTAATGCCGGTGCAATAACTTACAAAATGCCGATGACATCGGGCAGTTATACCATCGTTGTAAAATGTGTGCCCACATTTGCCATGGAAAAAGAAAGATTGCTGAATTATACTATTGCTGTAAATAATGAAACTCCTCAAAACGTAAATGTAAATGCTGAGGCTGAAACAGGCACATGGAAAGAAAATGTGTTGAGAGGGTATTCGCAGGGCGCCAGCGTGCATGCCATAGCAAAAGACACGCCGGGTGTTATCTACATAAAATTGCAAAATAAAAACCTGGTGATCAGCCAGGTTGAAATTTATAAAAATTAAGAAATGAGAAAGTTTTTTTTTGGTCTGCTGCTTATTATAAATGGAATAGGGGTTCTTGCTCAAACCAAACAAATACAATACCTCTCCGGTACCGATACCAAACACACGGTGCAATGGGATTTTATGTGTACCGCAGGCCGCAACAGTGGCGTATGGAAAAAGATTGAAGTACCCAGCTGCTGGGAACAGCAGGGCTTTGGTAATTATAATTACGGCAGAGATTATAAAACCAACGGCAAAAATTTTCGCTTTTATGATGAGAAGGGTATGTATAAATATACTTTCAGAATTTCACCATCGTGGAAAGGGAAAAACATCAATATTGTTTTTGATGCCAGCATGACGGATACAGAAGTAAAGATCAACGGTAAACCAGCAGGCACTATACACCAGGGCGCTTTCTACAGGTTTAAATACGATATCACTTCATTGGTATATTTTGATAAACCGAATACACTGGAAGTTACCGTAAGTAAAATGAGCGCTGATGCCAGTGTGAATAATGCAGAACGTCTGGCAGACTATTGGGTGTTCGGCGGCATATTCCGACCGGTATTTTTAGAAGCAATGCCTAAACAATACATAGACTATGTAGCGATCAATGCACAGGCTGATGGAAAGTTTGCCATGCAGGTAAACCTGAATAATGCCATGCAGGGCCTCACTGTGGTAACCACTATTCTGGATGCGAATAAAAAAATAGTCAATACATCTTTTTCACTTCCCATTCATACCGTGTCGTCGGTAAATGTTTATGAACAGTTTAATGGTATTAAGCCCTGGACTTCAGAAACACCCAATCTCTACACCGCAAATGTTGTATTGCTGAATGCCGCAGGAAAAAAAATATACGAACTCAATGAAAAATTTGGTTTCCGTACCATTGAGATCCGTTATGGTATGGGCGTGTACATCAATGGTACACAGGTAAAATTTAAAGGCACTAACCGTCATTGCTTCTGGCCCGAAACTGCAAGGGCATTAAGTGATGATCAGCAATTGAATGATGCTTTATTGCTGAAAGAAATGAACATGAATGCAGTGCGTTGTTCGCATTATCCGCCTGACGAATATTTTTTAAAAGTTTGCGACAGCCTGGGTATTTATGTATTGGATGAACTGGCGGGATGGCAAAAAGCTTACTCAACAAAAGCAGGAGAACCGTTGGTAAAAGAGATGGTATTAAGAGATATGAATCATCCTTCGATAATTTTCTGGGATAATGGCAACGAAGGTGGTACCAACAAAGAACTGGATGATGATTTTGTACAATGGGATTTTCAAAAACGGCCGGTGATACATCCGCATCATCGCCCCGGCAATCAATTCAATGGCATTGATTGTAATCACTACGAAGATTATTACAGCACCCAAAAGATATTGAATGATTCATTGATCTACATGCCAACAGAATTCCTGCATTCGCAGGATGATGGCGGCGGTGGTGCTGCCATGGAAGATTTCTGGAACCTGCATTGGCGCTCACAAAAATCTGCCGGCGGTTTTATATGGGCCATGGTGGATGAAGCGGTTGTGCGTACTGATCTTAATAATGCAATTGATGCCAACGGGTTAAATGCCAATGATGGTATCATGGGGCCGCACAGGGAAAAGGAAGGCAGCTTTTATGCGCTGCGTGAAATTTTCTCTCCTATTAAATTAAACCTGCCTGTTGAGTTGCCCGCCAACTTTAACGGACAAATTGAACTGGATAATCGTTTTCATTTTACCAACGCTGATCAATGTACATTTTATTGGGCACTGGTAAATTTCAGTAAACCATTCGACAGGTTTGATGGTTATGTGGTGCAGCAAAAAGGAACGATAACAGCACCGGATATTGCACCCACAAAACAAGGCATATTACAACTGAACCTTCCCGCTGATTATAAAAATTATGATGCGCTGGTAATTGTAGCCAAAGATAATTTTGGTAAAGAATTGTATAAATGGACGAGTAAAATAAAAACCAATCAATCCATCATCAGCGATTTTGTAACGGTAAAAAATGATTCCGTTTCGCTGAAAGAAACCGATACCGTGTATATCATTAAGGGCGGAGATGTAAGCATCACGCTGGATAAAAAATCAGGCAACCTGGTTACTTCAAAAAATACCAGCAACGATTATGTATTGTCTTTTAACAACGGGCCGGTATTGGTAAAAGGCAATGCTGCAGTGGTAAGCAGCAAAGCCTACAAGGAAAATAACCAGCAGGTGGTGGAGTTTACTTACAGTGGCAACATGAAATATACCAAATGGAGTATCAATGCAAGCGGCTGGGTAACCCTGGATTATGAATACAATATCGAGGGTGATCAGCCTTTTTCGGGTATTACTTTCAGTTATCCTGAAAATTACATTTTAACCAACCGATGGTTAGGTAAAGGCCCGTACCGCCAATGGAAGAACCGTATGCAGGGCACAGAAATAAATGTATGGCAGAATATTTATAACGATACCAAAACCGGTTATGCGCCAAATGTATATCCCGAATTCAAGGGGTATTATGGAGAAGTGAACTGGATGGAATTAAGTACCGTGGAGGGCAAGTTTTATATTGCCAGTAAAGACAGTGGTTTGTTTGTACGCCTCTTTGATTTTTATGCATTGAGCAGTGCCACCAAACCTCATCCTGAGTTGCCGGCAGGCAATATTTCATTTTTAGATTGCATTCCGCCAATAGGCACTAAGCTGGCCACGGGCTTAACTACCAATACAAAAGTATACGGGCCGCAAAGCGAATTGAATCATTTAAGCGGTAATAAAAAACGCAGCTTGTATTTTTATTTTGGCATGCCCAAAACAAGCGATAGTAAGGAAACGTATAGCAGGCCTGCTGTGGATAATGTGTTTTAGTTTTTTGATAAATTAGTTTAATGCACACGAAGATCTATTGGTTACATCAGTTTAACAGTGGCGCTCAAATTGGTATTATGGCAAGGCCCCGGGGAAATGATTGGCTTGAAGGAGAAATTATCAATTTAAGAAACAATCACGTTGATATTGTGGTTTCACTGCTGGAAAGCGATGAAATGTATGAACTTGATCTTGCACACGAAGAAGAATTATGCATGGCCAATGATATGCTGTATATAAATTTTCCGGTTAAGGACAGAGATGTGCCCGGGCATGAGGGTGATACGGATAAATTGATTGCGCTGCTGACGAAGAAAATAAATGATGGCCTTTCAGTTGTTGTTCATTGCAGGATGGGGATTGGCCGTTCTTCAATAATTGCCGGGGCCATCCTTGTAAAATATAACTTAAAAGTAAACGATATCATAAGTTCAGTGATCAAAGTAAGAGGGGTGAATGTACCGGATACAGAAAAACAATTACAGTGGTTAAAGAACCGGGAATAAAATTTGCTATTCATTTAAAAGCTTGCATATGAAAAAATCAGTCTTGGTTTCTTGTCTTATTATTTTTTTGTGCCAATGCAGTTTTGCACAAACTAACTACGCCATCAAACTTGCCGAAACCATTATGAATACCTACAAAGATTCGATGGTAGTAAAAAAGTATGCCAGTCATTTACAACAGGACAAACAAATTGCCCCGGGGCAAACTGTAGAGCAGGCACAGCTAAACAGGCCGGCTGTGTGGAATTATGAAATGGGGGTAGTGTTGACCGGCTTTGAAAAATTAGCAGTATTGCAATCTGATAAAAAATACTACAGCTATACCAAAAATATAATCGATCATTTTATTACAGCGGATGGTGTGATAAGAACTTATGATATAGAAGAGTATAATTTAGATAATATTCCTTCGGGAAGGCAATTGCTGCATCTTTACCAAACTACCAGGGAGGAAAAATATAAAACAGCAGCCACTTCTTTATATAAACAATTGGCGTGGCAGCCACGCAATGCAATTGGCGGCTACTGGCATAAATTAAAATACCCCACACAAATGTGGCTGGATGGATTGTATATGGCAGAGCCATTTGCTGCCGAATATGCAGAGATGTTTAACGACACTAAAAAATTTGACGATATCGTTAACCAGTTTGTATGGATGGAAAAATACAGCAGGGATAACAAGACAGGTTTATTGTACCACGGCTGGGACGAAAGTAAGTTGCAACGCTGGTCCAACCCAAAAACAGGAGTATCGCCGGAATTCTGGAGCCGGGCCATGGGCTGGTATATGATGGCATTGGTGGATGTGCTGGATCAACTGCCGGCAAATTATAAACGCAGGAAAGAATTGATAGCTATTTTAAATCGGTTATCAACTGCAATAATAAAATTCCAGGATGCCAAAGAAGGTGTATGGTGGCAGGTAACCAATAAAGCCAACCAGGAATTGAATTACCTGGAATCTTCTTCATCAGCCATGTTTGTATATGCCTTATCAAAAGCAGTGAATAAAAATTATATCGGCAAAAGTTTTATACCGGCCATTACAAAAGCCTATAACGGAGTGATCAGCAATTTTGTAGTGGTAGATAAGGATGGCAGTGTGCATTACACCAAAGCTGTTGCAGGTGCAGGTTTGGGCGGTACGCCTTATCGTGACGGCAGTTATGATTATTATGTAAAAGAACCTAAACGTGACGATGACCTGAAAGCGATAGGGCCATTCATACAAGCCTGTATTGAATATGAATGGTTGATAAAAAAGAAATAAAAATCAATTATTTTATATTACTATTGTTATACCAAAACAAGTTTAGCAATTGCTGCAAAAGGAAAAAATAAGCGAACTGCAAAGTAAAATAGCTTTGTACGACGACATGAAAGCGTACCAGGCTTTATATGAAATGCTTTTCAGTAAATTGAAGAATTATTGTTTCTCCTACGTAAAATCTGATGAGGCTGCAGAAGAACTGGTATCAGATGTGTTTATAAAAATATGGCAGATCAGGAACCGCTTACCGGAAATTGAAAACCTGAAATTGTATTTATACACGATCGCCAAAAACTTTTCTCTTAACTACATCACTAAAAATTATAAGAACCCGGTAACAAGGCTGGAGGATATGGATATTGAACCGGTGATCAGTTTTGGCAACCCGGAGGAATTATGCATTTCTTCAGACATACTGCATAATATCCGTCAATGTATCCGTTCGCTGCCACCACAATGCCGGCTTATTTTTCAAATGGTAAAAGAAGACGGTTTTAGTTACAAAGAAGTAGCTACACATCTCAACATATCTGTGTTAACCGTACGCAACCAGGTATTTATTGCTACCCGTAAAATTGCTGAAAGTATACCGGGTTATATCTTATCAAATACCGGGGTATTTACAAAGTCTGCCAATTTATAATCTTCGTCCCTAGTCCTCGCCAAAGAAGAGGACGAAAAAATATTTTTTTTTCCTTTGGTACTTTCTTCCCCCGCCTCTTGTCTATAACAATATTAGCGTAATATATGAATGAAGAAAGAATATGGTTACTCCTGAGCTTGCAGCTTTCCCATGAAGCTACTCCCGAAGAAATAACCGAACTGGAAACTCTTTTGCAACAGTACCCTCAGCTGGATGTAAAGGCAAAGCAGATCAGCAATACCTGGCAATCTAAAAACGAAACACCTGCGCCGGGTACTATACAGGCTGCTTTTGATAAACATTTACAGCGCCTCAGCAACCAGCTCACCGCACCGGCATTGCAATTTGAGAATGTGGTAGCTGAAGAACTACCGTCTGAAGACAAAGTAATACCATTAAAAAATACCCGCCGTACATGGTACCGGATAGCAGCAGTTGCTGCCGCAGTAGCCATCATTTTGTTCAGCATCTTGCCAGGAGGTAACAAAATAAATAAGGCCGCAAAACCGGCCGAAAATACAGTGAGTACCAAAGCAGGTTCCAAATCAAAAATACAATTGCCCGATGGCACACAGGTGTGGCTGAATGCCGATAGCAAGATTGAATACAACGAAAATTTTAATGTAAGACTGCGAGAGGTAAAACTTACAGGCGAAGCATTCTTTGATGTGGTGAAAAATAAAGAAAAACCTTTTATCATTCACACTACACAGATGGATGTAAAGGTATTGGGTACGGCATTTAATGTGCGCTCGTACCCCGAGGAAGCCACTACTGAAACGGCATTGCTGAGGGGCGCTGTTGAAGTATCGCTGCATAATAACCCCGAAAAAAAATATTACCTGAAACCTAATGATAAACTGGTTTTAAATAACAATATCACCGCGGTTGCTGATAATGCAGCTGCACAACAGGACAGCGCTGATAAGCAACTGGTGAAAATGAAAAAGGTACACATCGACAAAAATGAGAATGATATTACTGAAACGATGTGGGTGAAAAATAAACTGGCCTTTGACAATGAATTGCTGGAAAAGATTTTGGCAGAAACAGAACGCTGGTATAATGTGGATATTGAATTGAAGAATGAAAAAGTAAAAAGTTTTCGCTTTACCAGTGTGTTCGAGAATAAACCACTTACCGATGTGTTAGAAGCCTTATGCCTTGCAGCGCACCTGCATTACCAGGTAAAAGGAGCCCATGTAACCATCTGGTAATTTATACGATACTTATTTTTTAACGATTGTAAACCCAACCTGAAATGCTTATGAGTAAATACCAATAACATAAAAAAGAAAACGGAGTATGTTGTAGCATGCCCCGTTTCTAAACTGCCCGGAACAAACGCTCTTGCAGGAGCGCTATTCACTAACAAATTCAAAACTAAGTTATGAAAAAAAACCGACGTAGCGTACTATGGTATGCCACCTCTCCAGTTGCCAAAACCTTGCTGATTATGAAATTTATTATTGTTTTAACCTGCGTCTTCACCTTCCAGTCTTTTGCAGGTAAACTGTATTCACAGGAAAAGATCTCCCTCAATCTCGAAAATGCTTCTTTAAAAAAAGTGTTTAAGATCATAGAAAGCCAGACCTCTTTCCGTTTTGTGTATAAGGATATTGATCTTTCTGCCTGTGATAAAGTAAGTATCAGGGTACAGGACCAAACAATAGAGAATGTGATCACTAAAGTACTGGCCAAAACTCCACTGGTGTATAAAGTAGTGGGAGATAATCTTGTGGTGATTGCAGATGAAACAGAAAAAAAATTATTGCCGGAAGAAGTGAAGGATATCATCATCACCGGTAAAATTGTAAACACTGCCGGCCAGCCAATGGTAAGGGTAAGTGTGGTGGAAAAAGGCACCACCAATGGTACCACCACAAAAGAAGATGGCAGCTTTTCTCTAAACGTGTCTGATAAAGATGCTGTTTTAGTGATCAGTTATGTGGGCTTTAAAGCGCAGGAAGTAGCTTTAAAAGGCCGTAATAATTTATCCATCGTATTAGAGGAAGACAGAAAAGCAATTGATGAAGTAGTGGTGGTGGGGTATGGTGCAAAAAAACGCAGTGATATCACAGGTGCCGTAAGTTCTGTGCCTAAAGAAAGATTGTCGCAATTACCTGTAACCAATATCTTACATGCTATTGAAGGTTCTGTTGCCGGTGTTAATATTACACAAACTTCTTCTGTGCCGGGTAGTTCAGCAGCGGTATTGATAAGAGGACAAAATTCAATTACCGCAGGTACCGGCCCTTTTATTGTGGTGGATGGTGTGCCCTTCAGTAAAACCGGTAGTGTTACCAATGATATCAATCCTAATGATATTGCTTCAATAGAAATTTTAAAAGATGCATCGGCTACAGCTATCTATGGGGTTAACGGTGCTAATGGTGTAATATTGATCACTACTAAAAGAGGCGTTACCGGTAAACCCGTTATCCGTTACAATGCCTATACCGGCTTTGATAATATTGCCCATATTTTAAAACCATTAAGTCCGCAGGATTATGTACAAAAATATGCCGACTGGTGGAAGCAGACCAATCCTACACAAACACAAACCAATATTTTACCTAATGCATATGAAATTGCCAATTATAATGCCGGTAAAACGGTAGACTGGATAAAAGAAACCACACAACAGGGAACGATACAGGATCATAATGTAAATGTATCCGGTGGCACAAAAGATGTACGGTATTATTTATCCGGCGAATATTTAAAACAACAGGGCCCGGTAAAAGGATATCAATACCACAGGGCAAGTGTACGTTCTAATTTAGATATCAATATTACTGACTATCTTTCTATTGGTACCTCATTATCTTATGCCAATAATAATTATGATGGCGGTCGTGCCAATTTTTACCTGGCTGCAGCCATGAGTCCTTATGGTACTGAATATAATTCAGCAGGGGGATATGAAATTTATCCGATGAATCCTGAATTGTTGTATGCTAATCCGTTGTTAGGATTAAATACCGACAGGGTAGACCGTAGTGGTAACCTGAATGGTAACGCCTACGCCGACCTGAAATTTAAAGGCGTGTTAAATGGTTTAAAATACCGCTTTAATGCAGGCTATACTTATGTTACCACCCGCCAGGGAGGTTATACCGGCAGAAATGCCAACAATACATTGGGCGGTGCCAGCGTTGCCAATTCAGAAACGGGGAACTATGTGGTGGAGAATATCCTCACCTACGAAAAAAATATCGGTGTACATCATATAGATTTCACAGGATTATACAGTTCGCAGCAAAGAAATTATTTTGCTACGGCATTTAATGCTACCGGTTTTATCAACGATGAATTATCGTTTAATAATTTTGGTGCCGGTGCAACACTCAGTGCAGCTACCATTTTTTCTCCCTATACCGGTTCTTACAGGGATAAATACAGCCTGGTATCACAAATGGGAAGAATTAACTATTCTTACAACAGCAAATACCTGTTAACAGTAACTGCAAGGCGTGATGGTTCTTCAGTAATGGGTGCCAATACTAATAAATATGGTTTATTCCCTTCTTTTGCTTTAGCATGGAATGCAGGCAAAGAAGAATTTATGCACAACCTAACGTTTATCGATAACCTGAAATTACGTACTTCTTATGGTAAGGCAGGTAATGAAGCAATTGGTGTTTACGGTACCATTACCACAGATGGGTCAGTACGCTTTCCGTTTGGCGGAGCCAGTACTATAGGTGTATTGGCCAGCAACCTGGGTAATGCCAATCTGCATTGGGAAACTTCAAAAACCTTTAATGCAGGTATAGATTTTGGTGTGCTGAATAACAGGATCAACGGGTCGATTGATATTTACAAAACCCAGACAGAAGGATTGCTGCTGAGGCGTAACCTGCCCATCATTACCGGTTACAGTTATGTGCTTGATAATTTAGGCGTAACCAGGAACAATGGTATTGAGATCACTTTAAATTCCACCAATCTTGTAGCGGGAGATTTTAAATGGCAAACCGGTATTGCTTTCTCTTCCAATAAAAACAGGATCGTTGACCTGTATGGCGATAAAAAAGATGACCTGGGTAACCGCTGGTTCATCGGGCAGCCTATTGGTGTGATCTACGATTATAAATTAGATGGCGTATGGCAGCCGGGTGAAGACCGTTCACAGGTGGACGCCAGCGCAAAAGACGGCGACCTGAAATTTGCAGATATCAATGGCGATAAAAAAATAACCGCAGATGATAAGATGATACTTGGACAAACTGCGCCCAAATGGATCGGTGGTTTTACCAATACCTTTCATTACAAAAACTTTCACCTGAGTATTTTTATTCAAACGGTACAAGGTGCCTTAAAAAATAATGTTACCCTTACTTATGCCGACGAAGCCGGCCGTATGAATATTCCGATAGATACCAAATACTGGACAGCAGAAAATAAAAACAACAGCCGTCCTTCCTTATCTTATTCTAATAGTAAAGGATATGGTTACCCGTCTGATAATAGTTATACCAGGATAAAAGATGTAACACTGAGCTATACATTTCCGCAGGAGATACTGAATAAGGCCAGGTTAGGTAGCCTTACCTTATACGCCAGCGGCAGAAACCTGTATACGTTCACCAACTGGATAGGATGGGACCCTGAAAATAATTATTCTTTCAGGGGCTCCGGCGACTGGACGAATAACTATCCGCTCACCCGTTCTATAGTATTCGGTGCAAACATCACACTTCGTTAATTGAACCATTAAACTCTTTATAAATGAAAAAGAAAATCATCATAAGTATCGGAATGATTGCCTTGCTGCAGTTCTTCTCATCCTGTAAAAAAACATACCTGGATGAAAAAGTATATTCTGCTTATGCCCCGGAAACATTGGCCGATTCACTGGGGCTTGAAGCTTCCATTGTGGGATTGCATAATCACCTGAGTACATTCTTCAGTTACTCCGATCCGCAGGGCTGGCCAAGTGTTTGGCATGCAGGCACAGATGTGGCCTTTGTACCACCATCTCAAAAGCAGGGTATCGAAATTCCCTATTACGACTACACGCAGTTGATAGCAACTGATGGGGCAGCATCCTACACCTGGGGCTGGGCCTACCGCATGATCAACAATTGCAACGTCATTATCAGTAATATTGATACCAGGTCTGCAGGTATGTCGCAGGCTAATAAAAACAGTGTAAAATCCGAAGCACTTTTCTTCAGGGCTTATGCTTACAATACTTTGGCTACTTTATTTGGAAGGGTGCCCATCATTACAGCACCGCTTACAGCTCCCAAAACAGATTTTGTAAGGTCATCACTGGACAGTGTGAATAACCTGATCATACAGGACCTTACGTTTGCTGTAGCTAACCTTACCGAAATTGGTGCTGTAAATTCTAAACTGAATGCCAATGGCAAACCCATCAGCAGGGCCAATAAATATATGGCCATGCAATTACTGGCCGAAGTATATTTAAGAGCAGGCAAACCTGATTTAGCTGAAGCACAATGCAATGCTATCATCAACAGTGGTAAATTTAGCCTGGTTAATACAAGGTATGGTATAAGGGCATCACAACCCGGTGATCCGTTTTCTGATATGTTTTTGTATGGCAACGAAAGAAGATCGCAGGGCAATAAAGAAGCCATCTGGGTTATGGAACAGGAAAATCCAAGTACCATTACCGGTGGTATTACCAACAATCCGCAACAGCGCCGCAACTGGGGTGCCGCCTACTACCAGATATCGGGAATGACCATCTGTGATTCTCTTGGCGGCAGAGGTATCGGCCGCATGCGCTTAACCAACTGGGTAGTGTACGACCTGTATGAAAATGCAGACATGCGTAACTCCAGTTACAACCTGCGCAGAAAATATTATATCAACACACCCGGCGCTCCAAACTTCGGGCAACAGGTACCGTATGTGGGTGCTGATACTATTTTTAAAATTGCACCATGTACCACCAAATGGAATCAATACGATCCCAATGATGTATTTGGTTTTGCAATGATCAAGGATTTTATCCTGATGCGTTTGGGAGAAACTTATTTGTTGCTGGCAGAAGCGCAATTTAAACAGGGTAAATTACCTGAAGCTGCTGCTACATTAAATATTTTACGGGCAAGGGCTGGCGCTACTCCTGTGACGGGTGCACAGGTTACGCTGAATTTTATTTTAGATGAAAGGGCCAGGGAATTACTGGCTGAAGAAAACAGGCGTATGACATTAATGCGTACCGGTACTTTGGTTGCAAGAACCACAGCATTGAATACGCAAACTATTAATCCTGTTTTAGGGCTTACTTCCAAAAATCTGTTACTGCCAATTCCTAAATCAGAAATTGATCTGAATAAAGATGCCGTATTGGAACAAAATCCCGGTTATTAAAACATAACAATAAAGATTCTCATATAGCAGTTGGTATAGAGGGCCGGTTAAGCCAGGCTTACCGGCCTTTTCTTTTTACACTTCATCTTTTTGCACTAAATTGTTGCAATGTTTCGACTTTATTCTATAGCAGTACTTTTTGTAATTACAGAAGGGCTGTCTGCACAATCTGTTAAAAGTGCACGTTCCGTTTTTGTTGACAGTGGCTGGGCCAATAATTCTGTTAATACCGTGGTATTTCGAAAAAATTCGCTGTGTACTTACAAAAACACCCAATACATTTCATTTTATAATAAAGATGGAATGGTGGTAGTGGGTAAAAGAACAATTGGTAAAACAAGATGGCTTTTGCAAACCACCAATTTTAAAGGTGATGTTACCGATGCCCATCGCTCCATCAGCATTATTACAGATGGTGATGGCTATTTGCATATGTCGTGGAACCATCACGGCAATAAACTGCACTACAGCAAAAGTATTGCAGCAGGCGCTTTGCAAATGACGGAAGAATTACCTATGACCGGCATTGCAGAAACCAATGTTACCTATCCTGAATTTCATTGCCTGCCCGATGGCAATTTATTATTTCTTTACCGGGACGGACGATCGGGACAGGGCAACCTGGTAGTAGATCGTTACAATACCAGTCAAAAAAAATGGGAACAATTACAAAGCAATCTTATTGACGGAGAAAAACAACGTAATGCTTACTGGCAGGCATGTGTTGATACAAAGGGAACGATACATTTATCATGGGTATGGAGAGAAAGTCCTGATGTGGCCAGCAATCATGATATGTGTTATGCACAATCCACAGATGGGGGTATAACATGGACCAATTCCAAAAAAGAAAAATATACGCTACCCATTAATGCCACCACTGCAGAATATGTTTGCCGTATTCCGCAAAAAAGCGAACTCATTAATCAAACCAGTATGTATGCCGACGAAGAAGGGCATCCGTTTATCGCTTCTTACTGGAAAGACCAGGGCGATAGCATTCCGCAATACCATGTTATTTATAATACCGGTGCTGCATGGGTTATTCAGAATACCGGCTTTAGAAAAACCGCATTCAGTTTAAGTGGTGCCGGTACAAAAAGAATTCCTGTGAGCCGTCCGCAGATTTTAAGTTTTAAAAAGGGTAATACCAATGCCGTCATTGTAATTTTCAGGGATGAAGAAAGAGGCAGTAAAGTTTCCGTGGCTATTAACAGGGATATGAATGTAAATAAATGGCTGCTGAAAGATGTAACTACTGCAACAGTAGGATCCTGGGAGCCTGCTTATGATACCGAATTATGGAAGCATAAAAAACAGTTGCATTTATTTGTTCAATATACCGATCAGAAAGACGGCGAAGGCAAAGCCAATATTTTGCCGCAACCGGTACAGGTACTGGAGCTTAAAATTAAATAGTGATTAAAGTTTGTTCCTGTCATGCTGTCAATGGTTAATATGTGTGAACTTGAAAAGTGTTTAATAATAATCAGGCCGCAATGCTTTCGTCCCGTATGGGACGCCAGGTGGGTTAAAAGAATAATTGAGGAAACCGTTATGCAGTAAATGGCTAAGATGTGTGAACCTGAAAAGTGTTTAATATTAGTCAGGCCGCAATGTCTTCGTCCCGTATGGGACGCCAGGAGGGGTAAAAGAATAATTGCGGAAACCGTTATGCAGTCAATAGTTAAGATGTGTGAACTTGAAAAGTGTTTAATAATAATCAGGCCGCAATGTCTTCGTCCCGTATGGGACGCCAGGTGGGTTAAAAGAATAATTGAGGAAACCGTTATGCAGTAAATGGCTAAGATGTGTGAACCTGAAAAGTGTTTAATATTAGTCAGGCCGCAATGTCTTCGTCCCGTATGGGACGCCAGGTGGATTAAAAGAATAATTCAGGAAACCGTTATGCAGTAAATGGTTAAGATGAGTGAAATTGAAAAGTGTTTAATAATAGTCAGGCCGCAATGCTTTCGTCCCGCATGTGACGCCAGGTGGGTTAAAAGAATAATTCAGGAAACCGTTATGCAGTCAATGGTTAAGATGTGTGAACTTGAAAAGTGTTTAATATTAGTCAGGCTGCAATGCTTTCGTCCCGTATAGGACGCCAGGTTGGTCAAAAGAATATTTGCGGAAACCGTCATGCTGTCAATGGTTAATATGTTTGAACTTGAAAAGTGTTTAATAATAATCAGGCCGCAATGTCTTCGTCCCGTATGGGACGCCAGGTGGGTAGAAAAAAAATGATCCGGAAAGCATCGTTCCGTAGGAACGACAGGTGCATTTGCAAAGAGGTAGAAAATTCAGGCAAGATTGTCATCAATTAATATAAAGAGTGTTATAATTATAAAATATGCAAGTGAAAAAAGTATATGTTTTAATATTGGCCTTAGGTTTGTTTTTTATACACGCCGTTGCACAAAATAATTACCATCCCAGAGCGGATAAAAAATTATTGCAAACCATTGAGCAGAATTTTACCGATGCAGCGGCACAATACAAAGTGCTGGCGAAAAATCTGCCGGCAGATAAATTCCCTAAAACCTATTTTCCTGCCACCGGTAAATACGAATTCAGTAATTCCGGCTGGTGGTGCAGCGGTTTTTACCCCGGCACATTACTATACCTGTACCAGCAAACAAAGGATACCGCTTTATATACCGAAGCCATGCGGATATTGAGTGTACTGAAAAAAGAACAGTTCAATACTTCCACACACGATCTTGGCTTTATGATGTATTGCAGCTTTGGCAATGCCGACCTTATTGCACCGTCACCTGCTTACAAAGAAATTTTACTGAACAGTGCAAGATCATTGGCCACCCGTTTTAACCCGGCAGTAGGCTGCATCAAATCATGGGATGGCAAACCGAATGAATATTTGGTGATCATCGACAACATGATGAATTTAAAATTATTGTTTTGGGCAACCCAGGCCAGTGGCGATTCTTCCTTTTATAAAATTGCAGTATCGCACGCCAACACCACCATGAAAAATCATTTTCGTGCCGATAACAGTTCTTATCATGTTTTAAATTACAATGCCACCACCGGTGCAGTACAACAGAAAAAAACAGCACAGGGTTTTGCAGATGAGTCTGCATGGGCACGTGGGCAGGCCTGGGGTTTGTACGGCTATACAGAAACCTACAGGGAAACAAAAGATGTAACATACCTGGACCAGGCCAATAAAATTGCAGGCTTTATTTTAAACCACCCGAATTTTCCTGCAGATAAAATTGCCTACTGGGATTTTAATGCACCGGATATTCCCAATGCATTAAGGGATGCATCTGCTGCAGCGATAATGGCATCAGCATTTATTGAATTGAGTGGCTATGTCAATAAAAAATTAGCAAAAAAATATTTTGCTACGGCAGAAATGATTTTAAAGCACCTTTCTGCAGAAAAATACAAAGCAGCTGCAGGGGCTAATGGAGGTTTTATTTTACAACATGGCGTGGGGCACATGCCTAACAAAACTGAAATTGATGTGCCGTTAACATACGGCGATTATTATTTTGTGGAAGCGATGCTGCGTTATAAAAACAGCACAAAAAAATAAAATACTAACAGACAATTAATAGTAATACGATGAGATGGATCCAATTTATTTTTTGTTGCTGCCTGCTTTGTTTTTCGGTACAGGCACAAAAAAAAGTACACAGCTTTGCATTAGGCGACTCTGTTTTTTTGCTGGATGGCAAACCCTTTCAAATGATCTCTGGTGAGATGCATTACCCCCGTGTACCTAAGGAAGCCTGGCGCCAGCGCATGAAAATGGCAAAGGCAATGGGACTGAATACCATTGGCACTTATGTATTCTGGAACTTGCATGAACCACAAAAAGATAAATTTGATTTTACAGGCAACAACGATATTGCCACGTTTGTAAAAACAGCGCAGGAAGAAGGCTTGTGGGTGGTATTACGCCCCAGTCCTTACGTGTGTGCCGAATGGGAATTTGGCGGCTATCCCTACTGGTTACAAAATGAAAAAGGCCTGACCGTAAGAAGTACAGAAACGCAGTACCTGGCCGAATATAAAAAATATATTAAGGAACTTGGTAAGCGGCTGGCACCCTTACAGGTAAACCATGGCGGCAATATCATCATGGTACAGGTGGAAAATGAATATGGTTCTTATGGAAAAGATAAAGCGTACCTGGATATTAACCGCAGGTTGTTTATTGAAGCAGGTTTTGATGGCTTATTGTACACCTGCGACCCTGTACGTGATGTAAACGACGGCCACCTGGATGGATTATTACCCGCAGTAAACGGTACAGATAAACCGGAGGAAATAAAAAATTTGGTCAGAACCAATCATAATGGGAAGGGCCCTTTTTATGTGGCGGAATGGTATCCAGCCTGGTTCGACTGGTGGGGAGAAAAACACCATACTGTTCCTGCTGAAAAATATACACCGGGATTAGAGCGTGTACTCGCTGCCGGTATTTCCATTAACATGTACATGTTTCATGGAGGTACTACCCGTGGTTTTATGAATGGCGCTAATTACAACGACAGGAATCCTTATGAACCGCAGATCAGCAGTTACGATTATGATGCGCCATTGGATGAAGCCGGTAATGCTACCGCAAAGTTTATGGATTTCAGGAAAGTGATCCTTAAAAATTTACCTGCCAGTACCATTCTGCCTGATGTGCCTGCTGCAAAACCGGTAATACAATTGCCTGCAATCAGTTTTACAAAGGCCACCAGTTTGTTTGATGTATTACCGAAAGCTAAATCAAATGCCAGGCCTTTAACTTTTGAAGACCTTAACCAGGCGTATGGTTTTGTTTTATACAGAACTGATATCACCGGCGCTACATCGGGCCTTTTAAAAATAAAAGACCTCCGTGACTATGGTATTATCTTCATCAATGGTAAAAGAGTAGCTGTGCTAGACAGGAGATTAAAACAGGATAGTGTAATGATTACCGTTCCTTCAGGAAAAGTAACTTTAGAGATACTGGTGGAAAACCTGGGCCGTATTAATTTTGGCCCTTACTTATTAAAAAACAAAAAAGGGATTACCGAAAAAGTTTTATTGGGGGATAAAGAAATAAGCAACTGGCAAATGTATTCATTGCCTTTTGATAATATAAATGCTGTGGGGTTAAAAAATAAAAAACCGGCAGCTGATGCACCTGTTATTAAAACCGCTACAATCGAATTAAAAGAAATTGCAGATACGTATTTTGATATGCACAACTGGGGTAAAGGAGTGGTTTGGGTAAACGGGCATAATTTAGGCAGGTATTGGTATATCGGCCCGCAGCAAACACTATACGTTCCGGCGGAATGGTTGCAGAAAGGGCAAAACAAAATAACCATATTGGAATTATTAAAACCTGGTGAAACAACATTACAAACTGTGGAAAAACCTGTATTGGCAGAACTGAACCCGGCAGCAATAAAATAACTGCTCTTAAATAATGCAGTGCAAAACCAGTTGGTGGCACCACAAAAAATGAAAACCATGAGTTGTACTATTCAGTATAGAAATCTGATCAGGATAATATTGCTTTCCTGCAGTGTTTTTTGCGTCCTCAGTCTGTGTGCACAGAGTAATACAACTAAGGATAGAAAATTATGGTTGGGCTACCTGGATAAAATTGCACGCCCGGTTTTAACCAATCTTGCTGCCAATACTTTAAAAGAAAAAATGCCGGTGGTATTATCCGACAGGGTGGACAATAAAATTGCAAGAGGCAAGGCGGCATATTTAGAAGCTTTTGCAAGAACACTTTCAGGTATTGCGCCCTGGCTGCAATCGGGTGAAGGTGATGAAGAAGAAAAAAAATTACGTGATGAATACCGGCAACTGGCGTTAAAGGCTTTAGCCAATGCTGTTAATCCTAACGCAAAAGATTACCTGCAATGGGCAGGCGGGCAACCATTGGTAGATGCCTCTTTTCTTTCCCTGGCACTGGTGCGTTGCCCATGGCTTTGGGAGAATTGCGATACCCTTACCAAACGAAATGTGCAGGCGGCTTTTATAACCACACGCAATACAGTGCCCGTATACAGCAATTGGTTACTGTTTACTGCTATGATCGAGACTTTTTTTTGTCAATACAACCTGCCTTATGATAAGGTAAGAATTGATTTTGGCGTGAAGGAATTTGCCAATCACTGGTACACCGGCGATGGTTTATTTTCTGATGGCATGGAATTTCATTATGATTATTACAACAGTTATGTTATTCAGCCTTACCTGCAAACGATTGTAGCGGTGATCAATAAAAAAGACAGCAGTTACAAACAGTTTGCACCAAAGCTGGATAAAATTTCCAAACGCTATGCCGCCATACAGGAAAGATTGATCAATGCCGATGGCAGTTTTCCGGTTACGGGAAGATCGATCACTTATCGTGGTGGAGCCTTTCATCACCTGGCCAATATGGCTTTAACCAAGCAGTTGCCTGCTGAACTTGCACCGGAACAGATCCGTTGTGCTTTAACTGCAGTATTAAAAAAAACATTGGAAGCCCCGCAAACATTTACCGATAAAGGTTGGTTGAATATTGGATTATACGGTTCGCAACCCGGGCTGGCAGAAGGGTATATCAATACCGGAAGTGTGTACCTGTGTTCAGAAATATTTCTGCCATTAGGCTTACCTGTTACAGATGATTTCTGGAGTAAACCCGATATGCCGTGGACATCAGTAAAAGTATGGAGCGGACAAAACTTTCCTGCTGATCATGCAGTGGAGTAAATGAATTTCATATAGGGTTGTCAATCTTTCAAAGGTTGAGAACCCTGAATAAAAAAATAAAAATGAAAAGAAAAAAGATTGTAGTTTTTTATTTGCTGATAATTGCTGGAAATAATTTGTTTGCCCAGCAAAACCTGATCACCAACATACAGGCCCGTAAAACCACCAGTTTAAACGGTACCTGGAATTATATTGTTGATCAATATGAAACCGGCTTTTACGATTACCGGTTTAAGGAACGTGCCCCCAACGACGGCGAAGCATACTGGAATAATCCTGTGCAGGTAAACCGCTGGGACCGTAAGGAACATGGTTATAATGCAAAGTACTCTCTTAAAGTACCCGGCGACTGGAATTCGCAGGACCCTAAATTTTTATATTACGAAGGCACGCTCTGGTATCAAAGAACATTTGATTATAAAAAACAAAATGCAGCCAATCACCTGTACATTTATTTTGGAGCCGTTAATTACAAAGCCGATGTGTATTTAAACGGTAAAAAACTCGGCACACACAAAGGTGGGTTTACACCATTCAATTTTGAAATTGCTGATTCTATATTAAAACCTACCGGAAATTTTTTAGTGGTAAAAGCAGATAACAAGCGTTATGCTGATGAAGTGCCTACACTGAATACAGATTGGTGGAATTACGGCGGCATTACCCGTGATGTAACTTTAGTGGAAGTGCCGCCTGTATTTGTACAGGATTATACCTTTCAGTTACAGCCGGCAGCAGCAGGTAAGATCATTGATGCTAAAAATGCAGTGGTTGAAGGTACTATTAAATTAAATATCGCTTCTTCGCAAACTGTAGTGATAGAGATACCGGAATTGAAAATAAAAAATACTGTTGCTGTAACCGGTGGAGAAGCTGCATTTAAATTCCCTGTAAAAAATATACAGCTGTGGTCGCCCAAAACACCAAAGCTATACGACGTGCTGGTTTCACTGGGCGAAGAAAAATTAAAAGATAAGATCGGGTTGAGGACCGTGAAAGTAGAAGGCAAAAAAATATTATTAAATGGTAAACCTGTTTTTTTAAGAGGCATTTGTATTCATGAAGAAATTGCTCCCGAAGTAAGAAGAGCGAATAGTTATGCTGATGCGGCAAAATTATTGGGCTGGGCAAAAGAACTGAATTGTAATATGGTAAGGCTGGCGCATTATCCGCATAATGAAAATATGACCAGGATGGCAGATTCATTGGGGATATTGGTATGGTCAGAAATTCCGGTGTACTGGACCATTCAATTTACCAATGAGGAAGTATTGGCAAAAGCCAAAAAGCAACTGGCAGAAATGATCATGAGAGATAAGAACAGGGCAAGTATCATCATCTGGTCAGTAGGTAACGAAACACCTGTTAGTGATGCCCGGAATTTGTTTATGCAAAATTTGATCAGGACTGCAAAGCAAACAGACAGTACAAGAATAGTATCTGCCGCACTGGAAGTGCATTACAACAATGGCAAAAATATTATTGATGATGTATTAGGCAACGATGCCGATTTGGTTTCGGTAAATGAATACTTAGGCTGGTACAGCGGTTTGCCTAGTAGCTGCCGTACCGCACAATGGGAAACTGTTTTTAATAAACCATTGTTTTTTAGTGAAACCGGGGCAGAAGCACAAACAAGTTTCTTTGCAGATTCGCTAACCCGTTTTAGTGAGGATTACCAAATGTGGTATTACAGGGAGCAAATTGCGATGATGAAAAGGATGCCCGATAACTATATTGGTTTTTCTCCCTGGATATTATGCGATTTTAAATCACCCAAAAGAAATAATCCAATAAACCAGGAAGGCTGGAACAGGAAAGGTGTAATTGACAATGAAGGCAGGAAGAAAAAATCGTTCTATATCCTGAAAGCCTATTATGATGAGATGGAAAAGCTCTATGATAAATAAACAGCGCTGCGGATAAATTACTGCGTAATTATTGGTTGCCACTAATTACACGAATTTTCACGGATGGTTTTTATTAGTGTTGATTGGTGTCATTTGCGGCAAACTTTTTCTCCGGGGTTGCTCTCCATCATTTGCCCGGTCCTTCATGATTTTCGCTGTCTTCATCCCTTGCTCTGCCCTCCAGGGCAGGGATAAAATGTGCACTCCCAAACGGGCTTTTGCCCAATTCAGAAAATCCGGAAAATTATCTGTAGTTTATTTCCGGTAACTGTTATTTTTATGTATTGAGAAATTAAAAAAAATAAATACCACAATGCCCTTGTTAAATAAAAATATAAAAGTTACCAGTTGTAAAATATTGACTAAGATTGTTTTTTCTCTTGCGGTATTTTTTACGGGCCAGCTAAAATCCTTTGCACAAAACAATGCAGTGTACATGTTTGCTTATTTCAACAATAATGGCAAAGATGGTTTGCATTTAGCGTACAGCAAAGATGGTTATACCTGGACTGCATTAAACCAGGATAGTGCGGTAGTAAAACCTATGGTAGCCAATGATAAATTAATGAGAGACCCGTGCATCATCAGGGGCGAAGACGGATTATTCCATATGGTTTGGACGGTGAGCTGGAATGATAAGGGCATCGGGTATGCCAGCAGCAGCGACCTGGTGCATTGGAGTGAACAACAATTTATCCCGGTAATGAAAGGAGAGGACAGTGCAAGAAATTGCTGGGCACCCGAAATTACCTATGATAAAAAGAAAAAGCACTACATGATCTACTGGGCTACTACCATTGCCGGTAAATATAAAATGGATACGGTTGTGGAAAGCGGCTACAACCACCGCCTGTATTATGTAACCACCAAAGATTTTAAAACCTTCAGCAAAACAAAATTATTATACGATAAAGGCTTTAATGTAATTGATGCCACCATTGTGCCCGACGGCAAAAAATACATTATGTTTTTAAAAGACGAAACCAGGATACCGCCACAGAAGAATATTAAAATTGCTACCAGTAAAAAATTAAATAAACATTTCTCTGCCGCGTCTGCACCTGTCACCGGTAACTATTGGGCAGAAGGCCCCACAACATTAAAGATTGGTAATACCTGGGTGCTGTATTTTGATAAATACCGGGATCATAAATATGGGGCGGTACAATCAACAGATTTAAAAAACTGGATAGATGTGAGCGATAAGATCAGTTTGCCGAAGGGGATAAGGCATGGAAGTATTTTTATGGTGAATGAAGAGGAGTTGGAGAACGTGAAAACTCAGTTAAATAAATAGTTTTCAGGTATTATAAAGGCTGATTAATTATTTGTAAAGTAGCCTCGTCTTCTTTCCCGTTATAAAATTTATCTAACACCAATTTAAATACAGTATGGGTATCGGGTAAAGCATTGAAAAGTGTCATACAAGATCTTAATTTTACATCATCGGGGCTGCCCATTATTTTGTTGGCATCATTTGATGTAAGTTGAAGTAAAGCAGTAGAGATTTCCAGCAACCGGTTACCTAAAATCGGGTGGTTTAAAAATGATATGCTTTCGGCGATATCTTCCAGTGCATAAAATTTGGCTTTGTCACTTATGCCCAATCCTTTTATTTGCGGAAAAACATACCACATCCAATGCGTTTCTTTTTCGCCATTCTTAATCTCCGATAACGCAATATCATATTTTGATTCCTGTGCTTTTATAAATCTGTCTAAGCTATCCATAATTAGATTTTGTAGGAATTCATTCATGCAGCAGCGGCTTTTTATTCAATCTCCTTCACCCTGCTAATTAAAAAACTAATGCCTAATCCCAAAAATGCAATCGTCATAAAAGAATATTGTAAACCGGCTAACTGGGCGATGTAACCAATTAACGGAGGGCCCATTAAAAAACCGAGGAAGCCTATGCTGCTTACCGTAGCAATAGCAATGCCTTTGGAAACTTTCAGGTCGGCCTTACCAACCGTACTGTATAATAAAGGAACGATTGTACTTACACCAAAACCAACAACTAGAAAACCAATGGCTGCAGTAATTAAATAGGGGAGCAGCACTGCAAACATCATTCCGCTGAAAATTAATACACCACTAACCTGCACCATTTTTTTTCTGCTGAATTTTTCCGCCAGTTTATCACCAACAAATCTTCCGGTGGCCATCATGATCATAAAGCAGGCATAACCCAATGACACCATTGAGCCTTCAGCCTTTACCACCTGTTTAAAATAAACACCACTCCAGTCGAACATACAACCTTCGCAACTCAGGCAACAAAAACCAATAATGCCTAATTGCAACAGTAAACCATGCGGCATGCTCATGCGTTTAAATGATGCGGCCGATTTGCTGGTTGGTGTATGCAATAAATATTTTGAAAAGATAAAAGACAGCGTCATCACTATTGCTGCGATGATCCAGAAATGCACATAAGGAGTGGCATGCAACTTCATCATCAGCAAACCGGTTAATGCTCCTGTAAAACCTGCTGTACTCCATACACCATGAAAAGAAGACATGATGGGCCTACCATATATCGCTTCAGCATTTACACCTTGTGTATTAACAGAAATATTACAGAGGTTGCCGCTAACGCCAAACATAAACAAGCACACAGCCAGTTGCCACGGTGCATTTACCAAACCAATATTGGTTAAAGCAAAAGCGTAAAACAATATGGCAATACGCAAAACATTTTTACTGCCAAACCTGGTAACAGCCCTACCGCTGAAGGGCATGGTAACAAACTGCCCGATAGGCAGTCCTAATAAAAGAGTTCCCAATGCCGCTTCATTTAAATGCAATGCTGTTTTAATATCCGGTATGCGGCTGGCCCAGCTGGCAAAGCACACGCCCTGGCAAAAGAAGAATACAGATACTGCAATGCGGATCTGCAATTTGGAATATCCCGGCGTTAAAGTAGTAGTTGCTGTCAAATTGTGTAATAATGACACAAAGATAAATTAAAAAAGTTCCCGTCAAAATGCATTGCGCCATTAAGATTTATGATGTAGGCACTCTCAGAATTTTAAGCACAGTTCCTTTTTCAAATCTGTTTATGTGGGTAAAAAAAACAAAACAGGTTTTCCTGTTATCAATAAACAGAAAAACCTGTGCAGTAAATAATACAGCGGTTTTTTATCCCGGAAAGTTCACTACAAAATCCTTCATATCCTTTCTCACTTTGGGCGCCTTAGCTAAAAAATCGTTGGCTTCATCGCGGTAGCCTAAAGCCAATAGCGCAACACTTTTAAGTCCCAATGCTTTTAAACCTAAAATGTCATCAAATGCAGCAGGATCAAAACCTTCCATGGGGGTGGCATCAACGGCTTCGTTAGCAGCGGCAATTAATGCAGTGCCTAATGCAATGTAAGACTGCCTTGCTGCCCAGTTAAAATTATCTGCATCTGTTCTCGGTAAATATGTGCCGGTTAATCTTTCTTTAAAAGGTGCCAGGCTTTCTGCGGGTATATTTTTAACGGTTGCCTGCAGGGTAATAAAATCATCAATATCCTGTGCGGTAATTTTTTCATAGGCCGCAAAAACAAGCAGGTGCGATGCCTCTGTTATTTGTGGCTGGTTATATGCAGCAGGTTGCAATTGTTTTTTTATCGCTTCATCTTCCACCACAATAATTTTGTAGGGTTGTAATCCGCCTGAAGAAGCAGATAAACGTGCAGCTTCTAAAATAGCATCCACTTTTTGTTGGGGTACTTTTTCGCCGGTCATTCTTTTTACCGCATAACGCCAGTTTAAATTTTCTAATAATTCCATTTTTATGTTTTTATATGATTATGCTAATGATGTTTTGATATTGCTGTTGATGTTTGCTATGGCCGGTTTATTTTTTTTGTAGAGGTATATATTGGAAACTGCCAGTACAATAAAAAAGATAACAGGCATGGTCACAAAATTTACAGGGTCGCCACTTACAAAATGTGCAATGGCTGCAGAAATAAATGTGATGCCAAAACCTGCATAGGCCCACTCTTTAATTTTAACCGGTACCTGTGGGATGATCAAAACCAGGGCACCCAGGATTTTAGCTGCTCCCAGTTCTACCCTGAAATAACCAGGAAAGCCCAGGTGCGTAAAGGCAGCTGCAATTTGCGGACTGGCGAAATAGTTGTAAGCACTGAAAATCATCATGAGGGCAAGTAAGCCCGTTGCGGCCCAGTAAATAATTGTATTCTTTTTCATTGTTTTAATTTTTGTGGTTGATTTATTTTTTTGACACTGCAAACTTATTTACATTTGCTATACTTTTGATAGTACTATACTTTAGTAAAGCGCTATACCCCGGTATAGTGTTTAAACATTGAAATTATGATTACAGAAAAAACCACTCCCGCAAGAGACCATAAACAATGCATGGGCATGCTGCTGCCCGTTCGGGATGCATTGGATTTTTTAAGCGGCAAATGGAAATTGCCCATCATTATTTCCTTATCGTTTGGTAATAAGCGTTTTAAGGAACTGGCCGCTGATGTTCAGGGCATTACTGATAAAATGCTTTCTAAAGAGCTGCGTGACCTTGAACAAAACCAACTGGTAAAACGTACGGTGTACGACAGTGTGCCGGTAAGGGTGGAATACTCTTTAACCGACTATGGCAGTTCGCTGGATAAAGTGATTGTGGAGCTAAGGGCATGGGGCGTGCAGCACAGGAGAAGGATAATGAAGAAGTAACTGGTTCGGGACGCTACCGGGCTTTGCTCTGTGTAGCAGCCCGGCTTGTCAGGATACAACAGGATACCGGCTCACCTGTATTAATGTACTTTACAAGCTTAACCATTGATTGCTATGATATATAAAAGGTTTTTACCAGGATTGCTGGTTGTGTCTTTATTAATTACCGGTACAGCCAAAGCACAAAGCCCCAAAATGGATTGGGTGAGTAAAGTTGGTTCCGTATCTTTTCCCCTCTCAAAAAAAATATTCCGTGTAAATGACTATGGTGCGGTAAGCGATACCACCACCATAAACACCAAAGCCATTCAGAAAGCTATTGATGATTGCGCTGCCAAAGGTGGCGGCGTGGTAACATTTAAGCCCGGTACTTATGTAAGCGGTGCCATCTTTGTAAAAAGCAATGTGGTTTTGCAGATAGATAAAGGGGTATTGATTTTAGGTTCGCAGAATTTTGATGACTATCCCGATATTAATACAAGGGTAGCAGGGTTGGAAATGGTTTGGCCTGCTGCATTGATCAATCTGATCGATGTAAAAAATGCGGCCGTTGCAGGTAAAGGCATTGTAAATGCAAGAGGCAAATTCTGCTGGGATAAATACTGGAGGATGCGGAAAGAGTATGACGCCAAAGGCCTGCGCTGGATAGTGGATTACGATGTAAAAAGAGTTAGAACCGTACTCGTACAAAATTCAGAAAATGTTACCGTTAAAGAACTCACTTTTAAAAACGCCGGTTTCTGGACGGTACAATTATTATACAGCAAACAGGTAACGGTTGACGGTATTGTGATAAAAAATAATGAGGATGGCAGCGGCCCCAGTACCGATGGTGTGGATATAGATTCCTCCACCTGGGTATTGATACAAAATTGCGATATTGATTGTAACGATGATAACTTTTGTTTAAAAGCGGGAAGAGATTGGGATGGCTTGCGGGTAAACAAACCTACTGCCTATGTAGTGATACGCAAATGTGTGGCAAGGCGTGGAGCAGGCCTGGTAACCCTGGGCAGCGAAACTTCCGGCGGTATCAATCATATTCTTGCAACTGATCTTTATGCCAAACATACCGATAATGGCCTGCGGGTAAAATCTGCTTTTACAAGAGGCGGAGTGGTGGAAGATATTTATTTTCAAAACTCTGTGTTGGATTCTGTACGCAATGTGTTTCAGTTTAATTTAAACTGGTACCCGGCCTACAGCTATTCCGAATTACCCAAAGGATATAATTACGATTCTATCCCTGCACACTGGAAATCGATGTTGCAAAAAGTAACCCCGGCAGAAAAAGGTATTCCTGTAGCAAAAAATTTCTACATCAGTAATATCACGGCTACGCATGCCAAACTGGTCTTTGAAGCCGTAGGTTATCCGCAATCTGCATTAAAGAACTTTGTATTCAGTAATAGCACTGTTGCTGCAGAAGTATTAGGTACAATGGAATATATTGAAGGCTGGAAGTATAATAATTTTAACCTGAGTATTGATAAAGCAGCGCCACCTGCAAAAGTAAGCGGCCAGGCCAATGAGGAAAGATTGAAGTAGATTGATGACACGAATTATACGAATTGATATATTCACCTGTATTGGCCAATTCGTGTAACCAGTAAAATTCGTGCAATACTTTTTCAAATAAGGAATATCTTTAGTGCAACAATAATTACCCATCACATTATTAATAGTAACGAGGCTAACTAACAACAATATGGCATTACCAGTTCAACCTGCTCCACTTGCAGCAACAAATACAAAAACCAATTATCTATTTCCTTTTATTTTAGTTACCAGTCTTTTCTTTTTCTGGGGTTTTTTACATAATCTCGATCCGATTCTTATTCCTCATTTAAGAAGAGCTTTCAGTCTTACGACATTACAGGCTTCCCTTGTTGATTCTGCTGTATTTATTGCTTATTTTTTAATGGCTATACCAGCTGGTATGATAATAAAAAAGTATGGTTATAAAACAGGTATATTGATCGGCCTTGGTTTATTTGCTATAGGATGCTTTCTGTTTGTTCCGGCAGCTAACACCATGTTGTATGCATTTTTTCTTGCCGCACTATTCATTGTAGCTTGCGGCTTAACTATTTTAGAAACCGCTGCAAATCCTTATGCAACAATACTAGGCGATCCTGCCACTTCTACGCAACGTTTAAACTTTGCACAATCCTTTAATGGATTGGCTGCGTTCCTGGCGCCTATTGTTGGTTACTATCTTATTCTTTCTAAAGATCCGCTTAAAGATGATGCGCTGGCCGCTATGACGGAGCATGCAAGAACTGCTTATTTGTTAAGCGAAACCTCATCTGTAAAACTGCCTTATATTGTTTTAGGTTGTGTAATATTAATAATTGCAGCTGTGTTCTTCTTCACAAAATTACCTGATATACGGGATAAGGATGAGCAGGAGGGACAAAAAGGTTTTTTACATGCGTTCAAACATAAGCATCTTACATGGGCAGTTGTAGCACAATTCTGTTATGTTGGTGCACAGGTTTGTATAACCAGCCTTTTAGTGTTGTATGCTACAAAGGCTGTTGGTATAACCGATAAACAGGCTTCTTATTACTCAGGTGCAGCAGGCCTCGCTTTTATGTTAGGAAGATTTGTAGGAACAGCTTTAATGCAGATTGTATCGCCACCCAGGTTGATGGCGATATATGCTGTGATCTGTGTGCTGTTAATGAGCATAACAATTTTCGGTAACGGCATAATAACTGTATATGCAATTATTGGGGTGGCATTTTTTATGTCCATCATGTTTCCAACTATTTTTGCATTAGGAATAAAAGACCTTGGAGCAGATACTAAACCAGGCTCAAGCCTTATCATTATGTCGATTGTAGGTGGTGCCGTTTTTCCTCCTTTAATGGGATATATTGCAGATGTTACGAAGCATTTTCAATATGGTTATATCGTTCCGTTGATTTGCTTTGCAGTAGTAGGCTTGTTTGGTTTTAGTGGTTATAAAGTAAAAAAAGTAACAACTTAAAATAATTGTTCATGAACAGATATTGCCTCGCACTCGACCTTGTTGATGATCCTGATTTAATTGCCGAATACGAACACTGGCATAAAACAGAAAATGCCTGGCCCGAAATAAAGAAAAGTATTTTTGATGCCGGCATTGCACAAATGGAAATTTACCGCACCGGTAACAGACTGTTCATGATAATGGATACCTACGATTCTTTTAATTTTGATACCAAAGCAGCCATGGATGCAACCAACCCAAAAGTGCAGGAATGGGAACAGCTGATGTGGAAATACCAGCTGGCATTGCCCTGGGCAAAAGAAGGCGAGAAATGGGTGTTGATGAAAGAGATTTTTAATTTAGTGTAAGGCGTGAGTGGTGAGTCGTCAGCCGTGAGTAAAGCGCCTTCAAATGTAAAGTTCTACTCACGCTTCACGAAAAAGTTACATTATAAATAGTATACCC
Organism: Ferruginibacter profundus; assembly: GCF_054783275.1. Lineage (NCBI taxonomy): Bacteria > Pseudomonadati > Bacteroidota > Chitinophagia > Chitinophagales > Chitinophagaceae > Ferruginibacter > Ferruginibacter profundus. The sequence goes on from NZ_BAAGQW010000001.1 coordinate 187,093, forward strand.
GTATTATGTTTTCATTAAAAAATAAAACCGCAGTAGTTACCGGAGGTGGCAGTGGTATTGGTAAAGCAATAGCCACTGTATTTGCAAAACAGGGCGCCGTAGTACATATCATTGAATTAAATGAACAAAGCGCCACACAGGCCGCAAAGGAAATTGAAGCGGCAGGCGGCAAAGCAATGGCACACAGTTGCGATGTCAGCAGCCAGCAACAGGTGAATGCCGTTTTTACTGCGATAGGTACCATTAATATTTTGGTGAATTGTGCCGGTATCGCCAATGTAGGCAAAGCAGGTACCACCAGCGAAGAAGATTTTACCAGGGTATTTAACGTAAATGTAAAGGGCACCTATAACTGCCTGCACGAAATTATTCCCATCTTTAACAATAATAAAGGGGGTGTAATTTTAAATGTGGCCTCTATTGCTGCATGGGTGGGCATACCCGACCGCTTTGCGTATAGCATGAGCAAGGGCGCCGTGTTTGCCATGACATTAAGTGTGGCAAAAGACTATCTGCATGATAACATCCGCTGCAATTCTATTTCGCCTGCAAGGGTACACACACCATTTGTGGATGGCTTCATTGCAAAAAACTATCCCGGAAAAGAAACAGAAATGTTTGAAAAATTATCCCAAAGCCAACCCATTGGCAGGATGGGCACCGTGGAAGAAATTGCTGCATTAGCTTTGTACCTGTGCAGTGATGAAGCCGGCTTTGTTACCGGCAACGATTATCCTATTGACGGAGGATTTATAAAATTGAATAATTGATGTCAGGGTGGGCCACCCTTAAAGAGTGGCTCACCCGGCAAAATAAAAGCAGTTACTAAAAGGGTGAGCTATTTCTTTAGCCGCATCTGCACTGCAAAATACCAAATGATTGTAAACGGGGTGGGCCACCCTTGAAGGGGTGACTCACCTGGCAAAATAAAAGCAGTTACAAAAAGGGTGAGCTATTTCTTTAGCCGCATCTGCACTGCAAAATACCAAATGATTGTAAACGGGGTAAGCCACCTTTGAAGGGGTGACTCACCAAAAAAAATAAAAAGTATAATGAAATTAATCAGGTTTGGAGAAATGGGAAAAGAAAAACCCGGAGTACATATTGACGGGGTAAATTATGACGTAAGCGGTTTTATAAAAGATTACGACGAAATGTTTTTTGCCAACGGCGGATTGCCACACCTGGCATGGATGCTGCACCAGCATAAAGACATGCTGCGTAAAGTACCCGACGGAGAAAGATTGGGAAGTCCTGTTGCAAGGCCTTCAAAAATTGTTTGCATCGGATTGAACTATGCCAAACATGCCAAAGAAACCAATGCCCCCATACCAAATGAACCGATCATTTTTTTTAAATCCACCACTTCTTTAAATGGCCCCAACGATACGATTACCATTCCAAAGAATTCGGTAAAAACAGATTGGGAAGTGGAACTGGCTTTTGTAATAGAAAAAAAAGCCAGCTATGTGGAAGAATATGAAGCGATGGATTATGTGGCTGGCTATGCCTTGCACAACGATGTAAGCGAAAGAGCATTTCAACTGGAACGTGGCGGCACCTGGGATAAAGGAAAAGGTTGCGACAGCTTTGCACCTATTGGCCCATGGCTGGTTACCAAAGATGAAATTACTGATCCGCATAATCTGCGTTTGTGGTTAAAGGTGAACGGCGCCATGATGCAGGACAGCAACACCGACGATCTGATCTTTAATATTCCTTTCCTGGTTGCTTATATCAGCCGGTTCATGACTTTATTACCCGGCGATATTATTTCCACAGGCACACCGGCAGGTGTAGGGTTAGGTTTTAATCCGCCGGTGTATTTAAAAGAAGGAGATGTAGTGGAATTGGGTATTGACGGATTGGGAACAAGTAAACAAACTTGTGTGGCCTATGCAAAGAATTGACAGCCATCAGCACTTCTGGCAATATGATCCGGTAAAGCATGACTGGATTGATGATGCTATGGCGATTATACGAAAAGATTTTTTGCCTGCGGATTTACAACCTGTTTTAAAGCAACATCATTTTAATGGTTGTATTGCTGTGCAGGCAGATCAAACAGAATCCGAAACTGATTTTCTCCTGGCTTTACAAAAAGAAAATAATTTTATCAAAGGCATTGTGGGGTGGGTAGACCTGCAGGCCAAAAATATTAAAGAGCGTTTAGCGTATTACAAACAATTTGATGCGATCAAAGGCTTTCGTCATGTACTGCAGGGCGAAGCACCGGAATTTATGCTGCGGCAAAATTTTATACATGGTATTGCCGCACTAAAAGAATTTGATCTTACTTACGATATACTCATTTTTCCTAAACACTTACCGGCGGCGATAACATTGGTACAACAATTTCCGGAGCAAAAATTTGTGATCGATCATATTGCCAAACCTTATATCAAATCCGGTTTGATAAGTGAATGGAAACATGCCATGAGAAGAATGGCACAATTTTCCAATGTGCATTGTAAAATAAGTGGTATGGTTACCGAAGCCAATTACCTGCATTGGAAAAAAGAACAGTTTACACCTTATCTTGATGTGGTGGTGGAAGCTTTCGGTACCAAACGCATTATGTATGGCAGCGATTGGCCGGTTTGCCTGGTAGCAGCTTCCTACAAAAAAATGCTGAACATTACAGCAGAATATTTTGCTGCTTTCTCTGCTAATGAACAGGAAGATTTCTTTGGTAATAATGCTGCTGCTTTTTACATGGTCTGACGTCCTCGTCTGGCCATGCAACAACAAAAAAATAAAAAATGAAAACACTTTTCTGCACTACACCTCACCAGTTGGATTATGCCGATACTACAGCACCTGTTGCAGGTACAGGTGAAACATTACTCAAAATAAAACGCATTGGTATCTGCGGTACCGATCTGCATGCTTTTGAAGGCACGCAACCATTCTTCAGTTATCCGAGAATACTGGGGCATGAGTTAGCAGCAGAAATTGTAACTACCGACGCAGCAGGTTTTGTAATTGGCGAAGCGGTTACTTTCATTCCTTACTTTTATTGCGGCGAATGTATCGCCTGCAGGATGGGTAAACCCAATTGCTGCGCCAGCATTAAAGTTTGCGGCGTACATATTGATGGTGGAATGAGAGAATATATAACCGTGCCATCCTATGCATTGGTGCATGGCGAAGGATTAAGTTTTGATGAACTGGCTTTGGTAGAACCATTGGCTATTGGTGCACATGGTGTACGCAGGGCAGCGGTAGCAGCAGGAGAATTTGTACTGGTGATTGGTGCCGGGCCAATTGGTTTGGGAACCATGGAGTTTGCAAAAATTGCGGGAGGCAAAGTAATAGCCATGGATATTAATGATAACCGCTTAAATTTTTGTACCCAAAAACTGAAAGTTGATTTCACCATTAACCCGGCAACAGAAGATGCTTTGGAAAAATTAAAAACCATCACCAATGGCGATATGCCCACCGTAGTGATGGATGCCACCGGAAGTTTAAAAGCCATTAACAATGCATTTCAATATTTGGGTCATGGAGGCAGGTATGTACTGATAGGCTTGCAAAAAGGCGATATCAGTTTTAATCATCCTGAATTTCATAAAAGAGAAAGTACCTTAATGAGCAGCCGCAATGCCACCCGTGCCGATTTTGAACACGTAGTTGCGTCCATGAAAAATGGTTGGGTAAATCCTGCCACTTATATAACTCACAGGGTACAATTTGAAGCCGTAAAAGATAATTTTGAAAGCTGGCTCAATCCGGCAACCGGCGTAATAAAAGCCATGGTGGAAATATAATGTACACAGCCTCCTGTATGGAGGCTTTTGTTTGTAATAACATATGGTGTTGATGTAAAACTGTATTGGTACAATTTTAACTGTCTTTGATTCTTTTCAACATTACCAACGGTAATTTCAATAATGTAAATTATCTTTCCGAATAACAGTACACCATTACCTGCTATTATGAACCGACGGCATTTTTTACACACTTCCGGCTTATCATTGGCCGCCATACTCATCAATGATGCTTTGTTTGCAATGCAGGGAGAAGCACAGGTTCAGCTGATCAGTTTTCCTGATGCAGTAACGGCAATTGTAAATGGAGCCACCGTTACACTTACCGGGAAAGGAAAACAACAATGGACTTATCAAAACCTTATTGTTAGTTTAAAAAATACAGGTAAAAGCATCGCCGTTGATATTGAAGCACCCGGTATACAATTAAGTGCTGTTACCTTACAATGGAAAACTCCGGTTAAGCCTTCTGCTGCAATTTTAAATGATCATTGGGAAAGAACCTATGGTGATGCATCATGGCATTCGCCAATGGCAACAGAAATATTACCCTGGTATTTTTTAGAACACAATGAAAATAATACCCATGGCTTTGGAGTTAAAACCGGTGCGGCATCTTTTTGCTCCTGGCAAATTACCAATGATACCTTACACCTGGTATTAGATACCCGTTCCGGTGGCAACGGGGTGCAATTAGGCAACAGGAAATTACAGGCTGCAGAAATTGTTACACTTAAAAATAATAGCGGCGAAACGGCTTTTCAAATGGCCAGGCGTTTTATGAAACTGCTCTGTGCAAAAGTAAGGATGCCTGCACAACCGGTGTATGGTATTAACGACTGGTATTTCACTTATGGCAATACTTCTGAAAAACTGATTCTTCAGCATACGGAGCTGATGGCACCATTGGCAGACGGATTGAGCAACCGGCCTTTTTCAGTCATTGATTCGGGTTGGTTCAAGGGGCCGCCATCAAATCCTGACGATTGTTGCTGGGGCGATAATATGAACACACCGGATGATCATTTTCCCGACATGGGAAAACTGGCACAAAAAATAAAAACGATCGGCATGCGGCCGGGGCTGTGGACGCGGCCTTTGTGTGGCAGTTATAAAGATGCGAAAACATTAATGTTGCCGCTGATAAAAGGAAGAGAAGCAGACAATCCTGTATTAGATCCTTCTATTGCAGAAAACCTGGAAAGAGTAAAAAATGATTTTAAGTTATATCATCAATGGGGCTATGAATTAATAAAATTCGATTACACTTCATATGATCTTTTTGGCAGGTGGGGTTTTGAAATGTTGAAAAAAGGTGCTATTACTTCAGCTAACTGGAGTATGAATGATACTTCTAAAACCAATGCAGAAATTGTATTGCAATTGTATACAACTATTCGTGAAGCAGCAGGAAAGATGTACGTCATCGGCTGCAATACATTCAGTCACTTATCCGCCGGTTTATTTGAATTGAACAGGATAGGAGATGATACATCGGGCAATGAATGGGCAAGAACAAAAAAGATGGGAGTAAATACTTTGGCGTTCAGGGGCATTCAGCAAGGTATATTCTATGCTGCTGATGGCGATTGCGTAGGATTAACTACCAAAGTTCCCTGGGAAAAAAATAAACAATGGATGGAGCTGGTAGCTAAGAGCGGCACACCATTATTCATTTCTGCACAGCCTGATGCCATTGGTACAGCACAAAAAGAAGTTATAAAAAATTGTTTTAAACTGGCATCACAAACTTTACCGGTAGGAGAACCATTGGATTGGATGGAAAATGCATTTCCTGAAAAATGGAAGCTGAATGGAAAGACTGAAACTTTTAATTGGGATTAAGAAATACGGTTGCAGAATTATAAAAATTGTTTAGTCTATCCGGTTAACAGCAGAACAGGCTTTCATCAAAAGATATCATCAGTGTTTTGCAAATAGAAAGCAGTAGCAGTATATTAACGATTCTCAATTACATTGCCTTCTTTTATATCAATGGCCGATTTCAACATTCGTAATACACTTTTTTCAGCAAGTATTTTAGCTTCTTCAATATCATACCAGTTACCTTCTTTGGTTTTATACAATTTGCAGGTAAGCGGATCGTGTTCTTCTTTTTTTGTAAACGTGTATTCCTGTAAAACAGCAATTACACTGCCCAATGCATTAGTAAGCTCGTACGGCTTTACAGTATAATAGAACTGGCTATTATCTTCCAGGGTAATTTGCTGGCTGAAAACATGTTTTAGGGCTTCTCTCATTGTACAATAATAAATTAATCTTTATATTATTTAAAATGAACTTATTCACATGTATACACAACTGCTTTTAAGGCCTGCCCGGCCTTGTTCGGCATTCCGGAGGGTACTTGCTGTACCTTACGGAATCCTGTGATGGGGCTGGAGAGTTTTAAAACAACAACCGGTGTATAAAATGATTTTGCATTGTATATTGCTGTAAACTTTAAACACCAATACGGCTGTGCTATGAAAAAATCAGTTTTCTTTATTTTAATGCCTTGCCTTTGTGCATTACTTACCCCGCCGGGGGCAGCCGCTCAAACCGGCATGGGCAATATCATGGGCAGAAAGACCATCAGCCTCAATGGCAAATGGAAAGTGATCATCGACCCTAATGATGCCGGCGAAAGAATGGGTGTTGGCAAAGATGCCAAAGCAAAAACTAACACCGATTTTTTAGAATATTCTTTTGATGATGCACCCACATTAAATGTGCCCGGCGATTTTAATTCGCAAATGCCCGAACTCACTTACTACGAAAGTGTGGTATGGTATAAAAAAACATTTGGGTATAAAAAAACGGGCAAACGTTTGTTCCTGCATTTCGGTGCCGTAAACTATACGGCTGATGTGTATCTGAATGGCGAAAAAATCGGTAGCCACGAAGGTGGCTTTACCCCTTTTCAGTTTGAAATAACCAATAAGGTAAAAGAACAAAATACCGTTGTAGTACGTGTAAATAATCAACGCCGTAAAGATGGTATACCTGCATTGGGATATGACTGGTTTAATTATGGCGGCATCAACAGGGATGTAAACCTGGTTGAAACGCCGGCTGTTTTTATTGAAGATTATTTTATTCAATTAAAAAAAGGCAGCAACAATACCATTAAAGGCTGGATAAAAATCAATGGCAGCAAAACTCCCCAACAGGTAAACATCGCTATACCTGAAATGAAAATTAATACTACGCTTACTACAGATGATTCCGGTTATGCACCGGTTGAGTTTTTGGCAAAGCCGCAACTATGGTCGCCTGAAAAACCAAAATTGTATATCATCAGTATCAGCAGCCAAACGGATACGGTTAAAGAAGATATCGGCTTTCGCACTATTGAAGTAAAAGGCACTGAAATACTATTGAATGGAAAAAGTATTTTTTTAAAAGGCGTAAACATTCATGAAGAAATAAGTGCTGAAAAAAGAAAATCGGTGAATGAAAAAGATGCGCTGCAATTATTGACTGCTGCAAAAGAGCTGGGTTGCAATTTTGTGCGCCTTACGCATTATCCGCATAATGAATACATGGTTCATGCAGCAGATAAAATGGGCATCATGTTATGGGAAGAAATTCCGTTGTGGCAGGGCATTGCTTTTGCCGACCCGGTATTACAACCCAAAATGAATACCATGATGCAGGAAATGATACAGCGGGATAAAAACCGCAGCAGTATCATCATCTGGAGTTTAAGTAACGAAACCACACCATCACCGGTAAGAACGCAGTCATTAATTAAACTGGCGGAAGTAGCCAGGGCAAAAGACAGCACCCGTTTAATTGCCTCTGCATTCTCTCATAATATATTTGATAAAAACATGGTGACGGTATATGATAGTTTAAGCATGGTACTGGATGTGGTGGGTGTAAATGCTTACTTAGGCTGGTACACGCCATGGGCTGCCGGTCCTGAAGACTATATATGGAAATTTGATTTTAATAAACCACTTATCATGAGTGAATTTGGTGGCGAAGCCTTATATGGTCATCATGGGTCTGCCGATACAGCAAGCAGCTGGAGCGAAGAATACCAGGAACGTGTTTATAAAGACAATGTGGCAATGTTTAAAAATATTCCCTTTTTAAGAGGTACTGCACCATGGGTATTATATGATTTTCGTTCGGCACAACGCATGAATACGGTGTATCAGAAAGGATGGAACAGGAAAGGATTATTATCTGATAAAGGCGAAAAGAAAAAATCCTGGTATGTGATGAAAGCTTATTACGATAGCATACAATAATTCAACAACATGCAACATCATTCCAGGAGAGATTTTATTAAGCAAACTGCACTGGCTGGTATAGCTTCTGCAGGTTTTACTACCAGCCGGGCTTACACAGGTATCAATGCTGAAACAGCCGTTAAAAAGGAACAGCTGAATTTTTTATTCCAGGGTGATTCAATAACAGATGGCAACCGTGGAAGAGGCATAGACCCCAATCATATTCTCGGTCATGGTTATGCTTATAGTATTGCCGGCAGGGTGGGAGCAAGTTTTCCGGAAAAAGCCAACCAGTTTTATAACCGGGGGATCAGTGGTAATAAAATTACCGACCTGCAGCAACGCTGGCAAACTGATACACTCGATCTTAAGCCGGATGTACTCAGCATACTGGTTGGTGTAAATGATACCGATTCGGTAGTAAAACAACAAAACATTGTTACCGTAGAAAAATACGAAGAAGTGTACCGGTCATTACTGGATCAAACCCGTGCACAATTACCCCATTGTATATTGGTGCTCTGCGAACCTTTTATAATGCCGGTGGGCAGGGTAAAGGATAACTGGACAGTTTGGAATGAGGACATGCAAAAAAGACAGGCGGTAGTTAATAAACTGGCAAAAGATTACACCACGATATTTGTACCCTTACAAAAAATATTTATTGCGGCGGCCGGCCGTGCTGCAGCTGATTACTGGATATGGGATGGCATTCATCCTACTTACTCCGGCCACGAGCTGATAACAAGAGAATGGATAAAACAGGTGAGCAGGGAATTGCATTTTTTAAAGAAGCTACATTTTTAAAAAAGCTGGCAACCTTAACATGGAACAGTTATTTACTGTCCTGCCCTTTGTATATGGTATTTTAAATAGACTTAGTTTTGTTTATTGTTTGCAGGTTTAAAAATTACGATTGTGTTACCTCATCTTTAAAAAACTTTTATTTCAGTTCACCTTACATGCTTTATATGAAAAATAAACTGGCCATTTCAATATGCTTTCTGTCTTTATTTATTGCCGCTGCAGTTGATTGCACGGGAGAAAAATCGAGTACAGCGGCAACCGCAAAAATACCGGTGGTAAAAGATAAGCGGTATGATATTTCGGCCTATGGTGCCGTTGCAGATGGCAAAACACTTAACACCAAAGCCATACAGGCGGTAATTGACGAATGTGCTAAAAAAGGCGGCACAGTTGTAATTCCCAAAGGCGAATTTTTAAGCGGTTCCATTTTTCTAAAGCCTGGTGTTAACCTGGAAATACAGGATGGCGGCGTGTTAAAAGGTTCCACCGATATTAATGACTACCCCAGGTTAATGACGCGTATTGAAGGCCACTTTGAAGAATGGCCTGCTGCACTTTTAAATGGCGATAAGGTTGATCATCTTCGTATAACAGGAACGGGTACACTGGATGGAAGTGGCCAGCCTTTCTGGAAGGAATTTTATGACAAGCGTGATCTTGATAAAAAAACAACCAACCTGGGTGTTCCCCGTCCACGCCTCACGCTGCTGCAAAATTCCAATGATGTAAAAATAAGCGGCATTAACTATAAGAACTCCGGTTTCTGGAACCTGCACCTGTATAAGTGCCGGAACCTTACTGTAGAAAATTGCCGCTTTACAGCATTGAGTGGTACCAAACCAAACAATGCCCCCAGCTCCGATGGTATTGATGTGGATTGCTGCCAGGATATTACCATCAGTAAATGTTTCTTTTCTGTGGGCGACGATTGTATTGCCTTAAAAGGAACCAAAGGCCCCTTTGCCATGCAGGATAAAGACAGTCCTCCAGTAGAGCGTATTCATATTCTTGATTGTGTATTTGAAGCCGGTGGGGGTATTGTTACCTGCGGCAGCGAAGCTACCATTGTACGTGATGTAAATGTGGAGCGTTGCACTACCCGTAAGCCAACCGTGCTGCGTTTAAAGCTAAGGCCCGATACACCACAGCAATATGAAAACATCAGTTTAAAAGACATCACCATGGAAAATGGCGGTGTTATATTTAATATTGCGCCATGGAGCCAGTATTTCGATCTTAAAGGGCAATTGCCTCCCAAATCTCTGGTACGCAACATAACCATCACCAATGTAAAAGGAACCGGCAATAGTTCTCTTGGAAAAATACAGGGTAATCCTGATACAGAATTTGGAGAGATCATTTTAAAGAACGTTGATGTACAGCTTAAAAGTGCTACGCTGGAATTAAGTGACATGAAAGGATTGAAATTTGAAAATGTTATCGTTAACGGTACACCAATGGAAACACCTGTTGCAAAACCGGCACCTGTAAAAATGTAGAAGATGCTGAAAAAAATATTTCTTTCAGGGCTCATATTAATTGCAGGTTTATCCTGTAAAAAAAAGAGTGATGATAACGGCGGCGGCATTACTCCGCCAACCCCTTTACCTTCCGGCTTTGTAAAAGGAGCAGATATTAGCTGGGTTACACAAATGGAAGCGGCCGGCATTAAATTTTATAATGCAGCAGGCATACAACAGGACTGTTTTGCTTTGATGCAATCACTTGGTATCAATACTGTTCGCCTGAGGGTTTGGGTAAATCCCTCGCCGGCATACAATAATGCTGCAGATGTGGTAGCAAAAGCTGTACGGGCAAAAAATGCCGGGTTGCGCATCATGATCGATTTCCATTACAGTGATACCTGGGCCGATCCCGGTAAACAAACCAAACCTGCCGCCTGGGCAACACAGGACCTGGCTGCGCTGAAAACTTCTGTTGCCACGCACACTGTTGATGTGCTTACACAACTAAAAAACAATGGCGTAACACCAGAATGGGTGCAGGTGGGTAACGAAACCAACGATGGTATGTTGTGGCCCGAAGGCAAAGCATCTGCAAACATGAGCAATTTTACACAATTGGTGAATGCAGGATACGATGCAGTGAAATCTGTTTTTGCAACAGCTAAGGTTATTGTTCATATTTCAAACGGATACGATAATGGTTTATTCCGGTGGATGTTTGACGGGTTAAAGACCAACGGTGCTAAATATGATGTTATCGGTATGTCTTTATACCCGGCTGCATCAAACTGGGCATCGTATAATTCACAATGTGTTACCAATATGAATGATATGGTAACCCGTTATGGTAAACCGGTAATGGTGGTGGAAGTGGGGATGAGCTGGGACAATGCCGCCGCCTGTAATTCTTTTTTAACTGATATTATTGCCAAAACAGCATCGGTACCGGGCAATATGGGCTTAGGGGTGTTGTACTGGGAGCCGGAAGCGTATAATAACTGGCAGGGGTACACGCTTGGTGCTTTCGACAATTCCGGGAAACCAACTGCTGCTTTAAATGCGTTTAAATAAAAACAGGATAATCCTGGCCGATAACAGACATAATCAAAGGATCATGCAAAAAGTAAAACAATATCTTATTATAACAATTGCATTTTTATGCAGTATAATATCAGCTGCAGCACAGCAAAGGCAGCACATCAATATTGATAATGATTGGAAATTTGCATTCGGTAATGCATCCAATCCCGAAAAAGATTTCAACTACGGCCTGCGTACCATTTTTTCAAAATCAGGTGCAGCACCGGGTACTGCTATCGAACTTCGTTTTAAAGACAGTGCATGGCGCACACTTGACCTGCCGCACGACTGGGCTGTTGAACTGCCTTTTGCTTACATCGATAATTTTGACCTGGAATCGCATGGCTATAAACCTGTGGGAGGTTTATTCCCGGCAACAAGTATCGGCTGGTATCGTAAACATTTTGCAGTGTCCAAAGCAGACTCGGGCCAGCGTTTCCAGTTACAGTTTGATGGTATTTTTCGTGATGCCAATATCTGGGTCAACGGTTTCTTCCTGGGCAATAATAAAAGCGGTTACCTGGGGGTGAATTACGATATCACTGACTTTATTAACTACGATAAAGAAAATGTAATTGCAGTAAGGGTAGATGCCACACAATATGAAGGCTGGTTTTATGAAGGCGCAGGTATTTACAGGCATGTATGGTTGAATAAATATGCCAACACACATATTGTTTCAGATGGCATTTTTGCGTACTCCACGGTTGACAATAATAAAGCTACCGTAACAGTTGAAACCACTGTAGCCAATGAAACGGACGCAACAGCTCAATATGCTGTCAATACTTATTTAACCGACAGGGGTGGTAAAAAAGTAAGTGCAGCAAAAGAGCAAACTGTTAGCGCTACTGCCGGCGAAGAAAAACCGGTAAAGCAAACCATTGCCATCAATGCACCAATTTTATGGTCGCTGGACAATCCTTACCTGTACAGGGTTGTAGTAGAAGTAAAACAAAACGGCAATATCATTGATACCAGGAAAATAAAATTCGGTATCCGTACTATTGAGATAAAACCCAATGGTGTTTTCTTAAATGGCAACCATATAAAAATACAGGGTACCAACAATCACCAGGATCATGCCGGCGTGGGCAGTGCACAACCTGATTACCTGCATTACTACAGGATAAATTTATTAAAGAACATGGGCGTTAATGCGTACCGCACCAGTCATAATGCACCTACACCTGAACTGCTTGATGCCTGTGACAGCTTGGGTATGCTGGTACTGGATGAGAACAGGTTGCTTAACAGTGGTGCCGAGTATATGGGCCAGTTTGAAAAACTGGTAAAAAGAGACCGGAGCCGTGCCTCAGTTTTTATGTGGAGCATAGGGAATGAAGAAGGCTGGATACATACGCAGGCCAACGGTAAGAGAATAGCACAAACATTGATCGCAAAACAAAGATCATTAGACCCCTCACGTACATGTACATACGCAGCTGATGTAGCCAATGTATTTCGTGGCGTTAACGAAGTTATACCGGTACGTGGTTTTAATTACCGCCAGTTTGCCGTGGAAGAATATCATAAAGACCATCCCGGCCAACCCTTATTGGGCACAGAGATGGGAAGTACGGTTACCACAAGGGGCATCCTGGAAAAAGATAGTATAAGAGCCTATTTACCCGACCAGGATATTACTGCACCATGGTGGGCAAGCACTGCAGAAACATGGTGGAAGCTGGCCGCACCTAACGATTACTGGCTGGGTGGTTTTGTATGGACGGGTTTTGATTACCGTGGCGAACCAACGCCTTATAAATGGCCCAATATCAATTCTCACTTTGGTATCATGGATATGTGCGGCTTTCCAAAAAATATTTATTACTACTATCAAAGCTGGTGGACAGATAAGGATGTGTTACACATTTCTCCACACTGGAACTGGAGAGAAAAACGGGGGCAGCCCATTGACGTGTGGGTAAACAGCAATGCCGATAATGTGGAATTGTTTTTAAATGGAAAAAGTCTGGGTAAAAAAGATATGCCACGCAATAGTCATTTAATGTGGACGGTGAATTATGAACCCGGAAAGTTGGAAGCCATTGCTTATAAAAAAGGGAAAAAACTTACTGCAAAAGTAGAAACCACCGGGCAGCCAGCTGAAGTAGTGGTTACCCCTTACAAAACAACGGTACTCGCCGATGGTAAGGATGCGACTATTATAAACATCAGCGTTGTGGATAAGGAAGGCCGTGAAGTGCCTGATGCAGACAACCTTATTAAATTCTATATAAAAGGAGATGCCAGGATTATTGGTGTTGGTAATGGCGACCCCAGCAGTCACGAACCTGATAAATGTGTGGATGGTGCATGGCAAAGAACATTGTTCAATGGCAAATGCCAGGTGATTGTACAATCGGGTATCCTACCGGGTAATATTAAATTTGAGGCCAAAGCAACGGGCTTGTATACCGGGTCAACTGATATTATTGCTGTGGCCCCTGAAAAAAATGAAATAGTAAATATTGATAAAACCTATGAGTTGAAAGGTGAAGCTGCAAAACCAAGGGCAACCGGTAAAATGTTAGGCGCAGATATTTCTTTTCTGCCACAGCTGGAAGCAAGGGGAATAAAATTTTCTGATAAAGGCGTTGAAAAAGATGCGATACAGATTTTAAAGGAACATGGCTTTAACTATGTGCGCCTTCGCATTTTTAATGATCCTGCCAACGACAGTGGCTATTCTCCCGGAAAAGGATTTTGCGACCTGGAACATACCAAACAAATGGCAAAGAGAATAAAGGCAGCCGGCATGAAATTTTTACTCGACTTTCATTACAGCGATTACTGGGCCGATCCGGGTAAACAATATAAACCTGCAGCATGGAAAAATTTATCATTTACCGGGTTAAAAAAAGCGCTCTTTGATTATACTAAAAAAGTAATGGAAGAATTAAAAGCGCAGGGTACAACACCGGATATGGTGCAGGTTGGTAATGAGATCAATCACGGTATTGTGTGGCCTGATGGAAATGTAGCGAATATCGACGGTACAGCGCAACTGATCAGCGCCGGTATTGCAGCGGTAAAGGCTGTTGATGTAAATGTAGTGATCATGCTGCATGTGGCATTGGGCGGGCAGAATTACGAATCTGTAAATTTTATGGATAACATGATGGTAAGAGGAGTGTTGTTTGATGTAATAGGCGAGTCTTACTATCCCAAATGGCATGGCACTTTAGATGATTTGCGTGATAATTTAAATGACCTGGTACGCAGGTACAATAAAGATGTGATTGTGGTGGAATATTCTGCACTAAAAAAAGAAGTAAATAAAATAGCTTTTGAATTGCCCAACGGAAAAGGAAAAGGTACCTGCATATGGGAACCACTGAGTACCTGGGAAAAAATATTTGATACCGATGGTAAGTCTAATAGCTACATGGGTATGTACGACGAACTGAGCCGGGAATTTATTTTGAATAAGTAGCGGGCTGTTTACTATCCCATTCCCGTTTTAGCATGGCATATTGAAATTCGCTGCCCCAGCTGCCTTTAAAAAAAATGTTTTCAATAAAATGGCCTTCTTCCCTGAAGCCAACGCTTTTTAATAAATTTACAGAGGCCGTATTTTCTGCATCCACGGTTTCTACAACCCTGTGAATTTTGATCTCATTAAACAGGAAATTTAAAATGCCGCACAGCGCTTCTTTAGCGTAACCGTTTTTCTGGCTCAGGTGCGAAATAGTGATTCCTATCTCTGCTATTTCGGGATTGTACGCATCCAGCTTAATAGCACAATCGCCAACAATCTTTTTTGTTTCCTTGTTTTCTATGGCATATTGTACCCATTCTCCCGCCTTTCCAAACTGTTTATCTTTTTGGTCCTGTATAAACTGTTCTGCCTGTTCAATGGTCATTACATCAAAACCCTGGTATTTTGTTACCTCGGGATTGGAGCGGTAAATATGAAAATCATTGATATCAGTTGGTTTAAGATTTCTTATACATAGACGTTCTGTTGTGAGGTGTAATGTTTGCATCGCTGTGTTTTTTATTCGTAATTACCGGCAAGCTAAATTAAGGCTTCAATATTCTATTTGTATAATTTTATTTTTAATGTTGATAATTTCAAAATCAGAAAGATAAATGAAACGGGAATTTAATAAAATCAACAGATTCATTTTATGCACCTATCTGTTTATCTTTATGAATCAGTTGGTACAAATAAACAGGATGAAATCAGGGTGTAAAATTATTGCGGGGCTTATTTTGTTGCTGTATGCTTTTAAGGTGCAGGCAAACGATAGTCTTCCTGTTTCTCATCTTTCTATACAAAACGGCCTTTCCAATAATTCTGTGCGCTGTGTGTACCAGGATAAAAAAGGGTTTATGTGGTTTGGTACCTACGATGGCCTTAACCGCTACGATGGCAGTGAATTTAAAATTTTCCGTAACAGGTTGAGTGATTCTACCTCTATTCCGCATAATTATATTTATACCATTCACGAAGACAAAGGAAATAATTTATGGGTGGGCACAGGGCAGGGCGTAGCTATCTACAATAATATTACCACTAAATTTTTACCTGCTTATTATATACCCTTCCGTTCGCAGGTTGCTCAAAAAATGAATTTTGGGGCCAATGTTATTAACTCAGATGAAAAAGGAAATATTTTCCTGGGCACCAATGGCTGGGGCTTTATTGTAAAAAAGAATACTGATAAAACGGGGCGGCAAATTGCTTTACAAAACGGCAACGGTTATGTAACAGATTTTAATGTAAGAGCCATAGCTTTTAGTGCTAATAAAATATGGTTGTTTGTACTTAACAAAGGCATGTGTGAGTTTGATATGCAAACTGAAAAGATCATTCCTGTAAATGAAAAGATCACATCTGCCAATTGTATGAAAACGGATGATGAGGGTAATATCTGGGTAGGCACCGACAGAGGTTTGTATAAATATTCAATTGCATCCAATAGTTATACGGAAGCATATCCTGCAGCGCCGGGTAAATTAAATGCGCCACAGGTGATCAGCCTTTGCTTTGATGCTCACCAGAACCTGTGGGTGGGAACAGATGGCGGCGGCATAAATATTTTTGATAAAACAACACATGGGTTTAAATATTTGTTACCCGAAGGAGGCAAGAACAAGATCAGCAGCGAATCGGTGTATTCGATCATTGCTGATAAAGAATCGAGGATGTGGATCGGTACATTAAAGGGCGGCTGCGATATTATTGATGAACAAAAGAGCAGGTTCCGTACCGTATCTGATAATCCGCTTACAAAAAATACCCTCAGCAGTAATTTTATTTATACATTTTGTGAGGATAGTAACCAGGATCTTTTAATAGGAACCGATGGCGGTGGCTTAAGCATCTGGAACAGGAAGGCCAATACTTTTACCAATTATAAACATAATAATGATGACAAGAATTCTTTAAGCCACAATTCTGTAACCAGTATTATAAAAGATTATACCGGCGCTACCTGGATAGCAACTTTTGGCGGAGGCATCAACAGGTTTAATAAAACCACCGGTACATTTGAACATTACAAATGTATAAATGACAGCAGCGGTTATGAAAATGAGAACGTATGGTTATTATACGAAGACAGGGATAAAACATTATGGGCTACCACTTTTAGTTATGGAAAATTATACCGCTTTAACAGGGCGCTCAACAGGTTTGAAGTATTTACACAGCAATTAGAAAACCTGGTGGCTTTTACAGAAGACAGCCAGGGAAATTTATGGGCAGGCAACTCCGGCAACCTGGTAAAAATTGACAGGCAGAATAAACATCATCTTACCTACGAAATTGGTAAGCCGGTGAGGGCATTATACGAAGATAAGAAGCATAATTTCTGGATAGGGGCAGAAGGAGGAGGGTTGATATTATTTGATATTGCAAAAGGGAAAATTATACAACGCTTTTCAGATGCGGATGGTTTGTGTAATAATGCTGTATTGAATATAAAGGAAGATAGTGAAGGCAACCTGTGGTTAAGTACATTCAATGGCTTATCTAAGTTTGATCCGGTTAAAAAAGTGTTTAAAAATTTTTACCAGAGCGATGGCTTGCAGAGCAACCAGTTCTCTTATAATGCGGCATTGCAATTGAGTAGCGGCGAATTAGTATTTGGCGGTATCAATGGGTTTAATATTTTTTCTGCCGGTAATATTTCGGTTCGTAAATACATGCCGCCGGTTTTTATTACCGATATTCTAATCAATAACAAGCCCGTTGCCGAAGTAAATGAATTTATTAAGGAAGGCGACAATGCTGAAATAAAACAATTAGAAATACCCTACAATCAGGCAGTACTTTCTTTTCGTTTTAATGCTTTGGAATATTCCTCTCCCGAAAAGATCGTGTATGCGTATTATTTACAGGGGTGGGATAAAGGCTGGAACTACACCGGCAATATCCGTAATATCAATTACAACAATATCAGCGAAGGCCACTATACATTGCGTATTAAAAATACCAACAGCAACGGGGAATGGAGCACTGCGGAAACCGTTTTAAAAATAACCATTTTACCTCCGTGGTACCGCAGCTGGTGGGCTTATTTGATTTACCTGCTTGCAGCGGGTGCCATCATTTATGCATTTTACCGCTACAGGGCGCAGCAGGCTAAACTGAAATACGAAATTAAAGTAGCCCAGCTAACAGCAGACAAGGAAAAAGAGATCAACGAGAAACGACAGTCTTTCTTTACCAATATTACCCACGAGTTCCGTACGCCTTTAACGTTAATTATTAACCCGGTTAAAGACATGCTGCAAAAAGAGCAGGATGCATCGGGAAAAAGCGAACTGAATTTTGTATACCGCAATGCCCGCCGTTTATTAAGCCTGGTAGATCAATTACTCCTGTTCAGAAAAACTGAAAGTGAAACAGGCGAGATGCATGTAGGCAGGCTTAATTTTTACCAACTGTGCCACGAGACTTTTTTATACTTTTCGCAGCAGGCCAGGTCCAAACACATTGAGTATGTTTTTGAATGCGAAGACACCGCACTGGAAATATATGGCGACAGGGAAAAGCTGGAAATTATTTTTTACAACCTTTTGTCCAATGCCATGAAGTATACTCCCGATCATGGCAAGATCGTTTTTAGTATTGCAGAAAAGATCAACACCATCGAGGTAAAAGTTACAGACAACGGGCATGGCATCCCCCCGCAAACAGGCGATAAATTATTTGAAAAGTTTTACCAGGTAAACGAAAAAGATACGCCGGCAAAACCTGGTTTTGGTATCGGGCTTTATCTTGTAAAACGATTTGTGGAAAAACACAAAGCACAGATCAGTTATACCAGCTCTGCAGGAACCGGCACCAGCTTTTGTATTGTGTTCAATAAAGGCAAACAACATTTTGGTGATATTGAAATTATTGATAAGGAAACCAATGCCCATATTTTACTGGAAGAAATTGTAGCCGGTAACGAGCCTGAAGAGCAACCGCAAAAAAGCAGCAGTGATGGCCTTGAATCTATTGTCAGCGAAAAACAATCTATACTGATTACTGATGATAATCCCCAGATGAGGAGTTACCTGGCCCAGGTATTTCAAAACAGCTTTATTGTATATGAGGCCGGCGATGCCAATGAAGCACTAAAAATTGCAAAGGATGTTCAGCCCGATATCATTATCAGCGATGTGGTGATGGCAGACATGAACGGGATTGATTTCTGCAAGGCCATTAAAGAATCACCTACGCTAAGTCATATTCCCTTCATCTTAATAACGGGCAGCTTTTCTCCCGAATCAAAATTAAAAGGGATTGAAAATGGTGCCGATGATTATATTACCAAGCCATTTGAAAAAGATATGCTGGTGGCAAGGGTGCAAAGCCTGATAAGAAAGCAACAAAGCCTGCAGAAATATTTTTATGATGCCATAACGCACCAGAAAAACACTTTAAATATTACCGGCGAATACAAGGAGTTTTTGGAAAAATGTATCCTGATTGTTGAAAAGCACCTGGATAATGACGACTTTAATATTGAAATGCTGGCTAAAGAAATAGGCATGAGCCATAGCAGCCTGTACAAAAAAGTGAAAGCCATATCCGGCCAGAGTGCCAATGCCTTTATCCGTTTTATAAGATTACGAAAGGCTGCCGAAATGTTTATTAATACTAATCATAATATTAATGAGACCGCTTTTTATGTGGGTATCAAAGACATCAAATACTTCAGGGAGCAGTTTGCCAAAACCTTCGGATTAAAGCCTTCAGAGTATATTGAAAAATACCGGAAGACCCTGGGCAGGAATTATAAGCTGAACGAAAAAGTAGTAAAGGATAAGGAATAAACAGGTGCTTTTGGCCAGGTACATTGCCCTGGTAACGGTCCGGATCTGCAGCAGAAGCCGGCTTCTTTTTAATCCCTGTTTTTTAAACGCTCCTGCAATTATTTTCCCCAATCGGCCATTTTACCCCTCTTTTTTACAAGATTTCCGAATTTACCCCCTTATTTTACTACTCAATCCCCCGTTTTACCCCCCTTGTAAGTATAGTTTTACAGTGATTATAATAACGAATTGCCAAAAACTAGCTTTATGAGATTTGAAAAAACACCTTCCTGTGCCATCTCCCCACATTACCCGGGAGATATTGATTGTAGTATTCACATTCTATTTACCAAGATTAAACCAATTACCATGACTGCATTATTTAAACCGGTGCTTTGCGCATTCTTATGTACAGCCATTACCTGTACCGGCACTTATGCTCAAAAGGCAAAGCCCGCCGGCGACACCCTTTTGGTTAAAGCCAGGCCTGCAACAGAGTTGATCTATACGTCAACACCGCCACATCTTACCGCTACTTCTACCGAAGCCTTGTATTCAAAAGATATTTTGAAGGCTCCTGTTACCAGCGTAAAAAATACGTTGGTTGGCCGTTTGGCAGGGCTGTATGCAACCCAGGGTTCGGGCCAGCCCGGTGGCGATGGTGTATCACTTTCACTAAGGGGGCAGGACCCTGTGGTAATTATTGATGGTGTGGTGGCCAACCTCTCCATTTTTAACCTGGAAGATGTGGAATCGGTAACCTTACAAAAAGATGCTTTAAGCACCGCCATGCTGGGTGTAAGAGGCAGTAACGGGGCATTACTGATAACCACAAAAAAAGGAAAGGCAGAAAAGCAATCCATTTCATTTACTGCACAAACCGGTTTTCAAAACCCGATAGGTGCACCTAAAGTGCTTGACGCTTATAATTATGCTGCTTTATATAATGAGGCCCTGGTAAACGACGGGCTGGCACCTAAATACACCCAGGCCGATTTGGATGCGTACAAAAACGGTACTGACCCTTACGGCCACCCGAATGTAAACTGGAGAGACCAGGTTTTGAAATCGTCTTCCCGTTTTGACAAGTACTCACTAAATGCAACCGGCGGTAATAAATTCGCCAGGTATTTTGTATCGCTGGAGCATGTGAACCAAACCGGTTTTTTTGTAAAGTCTGATAAAAATACTTATAACACCAATAACGATTTTAAAACCTATGTTATCCGCTCTAATGTGGATGTAAGTGTTAACAGCAAACTTACCGGTGGTATTAATTTATTGGGAAGAATTTTAAACGGCAGTGAGCCCGGTGCTACTGCAGCTTCAATAATATCCTCTCTTGTAAATACCCCCAACAATGCTTACCCGGTTTACAACGATAATGGTTCTTTTGGAGGCACCAGCCTTTTTCAGAATAATATAATGGCACAGGCCATTTCCAGCGGTTACAGGCTGAATTATAAAAGAGATATGCTGGCCAATTTTTACCTGAAACAAAATTTAGATAACCTCACGCCGGGATTGTGGGCGCAGGTAAAAACATCATTCAACGCCACACTTTCAGAAGATAATAACAGGAGTAAATCTTTTGCAGTGTATCAAATGATCACCAGTACCAATCCTGTTACTTATAATAAATATGGTACCGATGGCACACAGGCCAATGGTAATGGTATTGCTTACCAGGGCCGTACCAATTATGTTGAATTATCAGTCGGGTACGATAAAAAGATCAACAAAGATCATGCTATCAACGCATTGCTTTTAGCCAATCGTGATAATGCAGTCAGCAACAGCGACCTGCCTTATACCATCAGTGGTGTATCCGGCCGTGTGGCTTACAACTACAAAGAAAAATATGTTGCTGAAGCGGCATTTGGTTACAATGGCTCTAACCGTTATCCTGCGCATGGAGATTTTAAAAGAGGATTTTTTCCTGCCATAGGTTTAGCATGGAATATGGAGAAAGAAAATTTTTTAGCCAATCAAAAATGGATCAATCATTTAAAAGTATATGGTTCATATGGAAAAACAGGATGGGATGATCCAGGTTACTTTACTTATATCCAGCGCTTTTTTGATGCCAGCAGTGTTTATTTTGGCACCGGTGCCGGGGCACAAACAGCTATTACTGAACAGCCTTTGGCAAACCCTAATATCAGCTGGGAAAAATCAAACAAATTTAACGCCGGTGTGGATGCAGGTTTACTGGGCGGCAGGCTTAGTGTGGGCGCAGAATATTTTAATAACAAATATTACGACCTGCTGCAGATAAGAGGCCTTAGCACCACCATTATAGGTAATGACTATCCCCGTGAAAACATCGGGCAAAACAGGTATACCGGGCTGGAGTTTACATTAAGCTGGCAGCAAAGTACCCACAGCGGCCTGCAATATTTTGCAACTGCCAATGCAAGTATACTAAAAACCAAAGTGTTATTTAGCGATGAAGTATACAGGCCTTACGACTGGATGAAAAGAACAGGGCAAAGGGTAGGACAGTCATTTGGATATATGGCAACCGGTTTGTTTCAAAATCAAACAGAAATTAATGGCAGTGCTACCACTGTGGGATACACGCCGCAACCCGGTGATATAAAATACAAAGACCTCAATAACGATGGTGTGATCGACCAGTTTGATATTGCTCCAATTGGCAGGGCCGGCAAACCACTTATGTTTTTTGGCGTAACCGTTGGTGCTGCATTTAAAGGATTTGACATCAGCGCACTTATACAGGGTGTTACCAACAGGGATGTATATGTAGGCGGTAACAGCATCTGGGCATTTCAGAATGGTGGTTTTGGACAGGCGTATGAAAATAATTTAAACCGCTGGACGCCTGCAACAGCAGCAACGGCAACTTATCCACGCCTTAATATCAGTACCAATAGTAATAACCAGGCGCAATCATCTTACTGGATGAGAAACGGTGATTACATCAGGTTGAAACAGGTAGAAGCAGGATACAGTATTCCGCAAAGTTTACTTAAGCATATTAAACTGCAAAACATCCGTGTGTTTGCAAGAGGGTACAATCTTTTAACCATCCAGTCAAAAGAACTGGATGACCGTGACCCTGAAATTATCAGCGCTTTCAGTTATCCTAATCAACGTTTATTAAATTTTGGTATCACCATAAAACTATAAAACCGGCTATATGAACAAGATAAAAATATTTTTAACAACTATAGTGTCTGCATTACTGATACTATCTTTATCCACTACTTCCTCCAGTTGCAAGAAGCTGGAAACAGAACCCAAAGACTGGTTTGGGGCCGACCTGGTATTTGATACCTTAGATCGTTTGGGAACAGTGGCCGCATTTAATTTAAACGACCTGTATAATTATATTCCCAATGGCTTTAGCCGTATCAGCGGCGATTTCCTGGATGCTGCCAGCGGCGATGCCATACCCAGCCGTAACAATACTTTGGTAGAGTATTATACCAACCGCCGTGTAAGTGTGGTTAACAATCCTGATGCTTACTGGGCCAATAGTTATTATGGTATAAGAAGATGCAACATCTTTATGCAGAATATCGGCAATGTACCTATCATACAAACAGATAGTGCAAGTATTGCCGCTGCAAAACTCAACCGCCAGTACTGGCGTGCAGAAGCCCGTTTTATACGCTGCTTCATGTATTTTGAATTATTAAAAAGATATGGCGGTGTACCGTTAGTGGGCGATAAAATATTTACACTGGATGATAACCTGCAACTGCCCCGCAATACTTTTGCTGATTGCGTGGATTATATTGTGAGCGAATGCAATATTGTTAAGGACAGTTTACGTAAAGAAGCTATTGCCGATGCAGACTGGGGCCGCATTCCACGTGGTGCTGCCATTGCACTTAAATGCAGGGTACAGTTATATGCGGCAAGCCCCTTGTTTAATGGTGGCGGTATAGAAAGTGATCCGGTTAAAAAAGCTTTAACAGGATATACTGCGGCTGACCCTAACCGTTGGCTGGCAGTAATTGCTTCTGCCGAAGAATTGAAAAATCTTAATTATTATGGTTTACTTGCTGCAGGAACACCTCCGGCATTTGCCCAGGTCTTTCTTACAAAAAAGAATATAGAGATCATACTGGCAAAACAAACCGCCAATAATACCAGCCTTGAAAATTCGCAGGCACCCATTGGTTATGCTGGTTCTGCACCAAGCCAGGGATATACCAGTCCTACACAAAATTTTGTGGATGCATTTCCAATGCTCAACGGGTTGCAGCCTTTTAACCCCGATGGTACTGTTAATGTGGCATCAGGTTATAGCGCAACCGCACCTTATACCAATCGTGATCCAAGGTTAGATGTAACAGTTTTCCGTAACGCTTACCCCTGGTTAGGCCGCGGTGTGGAAACTTTTGAAGGCGGATTGGATAAACCTAATAATGCTACTGTAGCCATTCAGACAAAAACCGGTTATTACCTGCGTAAATTCCTGGGCAATTTTCCAACAGGTTCCACTTACTCTAATCAAAGCCACAATTTTCCGCTCTTTCGCTATGCAGAAGTATTGCTGAACTATGCCGAAGCATTAAATGAAGTAGGCCGTGTGGAAGATGCCGTAACACAGATTGTATTGATAAGAAAAAGAGCTGGTATTACAGCCGGAGCCAATGGCAGGTGCGGTATCAGTGTGGGTATTACACAGGATGATATGAGAACATTGATAAGAAATGAACGCCGTATTGAATTAAGTTTTGAAGAGCACCGCTTCTGGGATGTGCGCCGCTGGAAAACAGCAGCCACCGATTTAGCCGGCCCCGTATATGGAATGAAAATTACCAAATCGGGCACTGTGTTTACCTACGAGAAAGTACAGGTAGGCACTTTACAGTTTGACAATAAATTGTACCACATGCCCATCCCTTACGACGAAACGGTTAAGAACAGGGCATTAATCCAAAATGAAGGCTGGTAATTTTCAATTCAAAAAAATTAAATCAATTACGATGAAAAAAATATTTTTTATACTGATCATGCAACTGGTAGCGCTGGCACAGTTGCAGGCACAAAATAAAATTGTAAGAGGCCGTGTGACAGACAGCAGCGGCCCGGTGGCAAAGGCAAGTGTGGTGGAAAAAAATCTTCCTACCAATGGTACTACCACCGATGCTGATGGCAGGTTTACCCTTACTATAAAAGGGAAGAGTAATTTTATTATCGTCAGTGCGGTAGGTTTTGCACAACAGCAGATCAGCATTGCGGATAATAGTAATCCTGAGATCCTGCTTGTAAGGGCCGAGGCTAAAGGCATGGAAGATGTGGTGATTGTGGGGTATGCCAGGCAAAAGAAAGTTACGTTAACCGGTGCCGTTAGTACAGTATCAGGTGTACAACTGAGAGAAAATCCATCGGCCAGTCTGCAGAATACATTGGCAGGCAGGTTGCCGGGCTTTTTTTCTGTACAGCCTACCGGAAGGCCGGGAGCAGATGGGGCTACTTTTTTTATCCGTGGGCAGAGTTCTTACAACACAGGATCGAATGCTCCTTTAATTATTGTAGATGATATCGAATACAGTTACGACCAGTTCTCCCGTATCGATCCCAATGAAATTGAATCACTGAGTATTTTAAAAGATGCTTCCACTACTGCGGTATATGGTGTAAAAGGTGCCAATGGGGTAGTGATCATTACCACCAGGCGTGGTAAAATTGGTCCGCCAAAAATTTCCACCCGTTTAGAAACCAGTTTGCAGCAACCTACCAAAATACCTAAATACCTGGATGCTTTTGAAACAGCAACCCTGTATAACCAGGCACAGATCAACGATAACAAGATAAACCCGGTAACCGGATTTACACCGAGGTTTTCGCAGGCAGACCTGGATCATTTTAAATCGGGAGATGACCCTTACGGGCACCCGAATGTAGATTGGTATAGCGAATTGTTTAAAAAATTCAGTAAACAATACCGGGCCAATTTTGATATCAGTGGCGGTACAGAAAAAGTAAAATATTTTATTTCTTTAGGCGGTTTGTACCAGGATGGTATGGTGAAGAACTTCAGTAAATCGCAGGATGTGAATGGTAACTATTATAACATGCGTTACAATTACAGGTCTAACCTTGATATTAAGGTTACAAAAACCACCGATGTAAGGGTGGATCTGTATGGCAATATCGGTGAGATCAATACACCGAATGTAGGTAGCCCGTTTGGTTACAATGATGTGTTTTACGAATACAGCAGCTTCTTATCACTGGCACCATTTACGTATCCTATTTACAATCCCAATGGCAGCTTTGGCTACAGCAACTGGCAGATAAGCGGTGGCGGTACCAGCAGCAGTTACAATGTAAATAATATTGTTGGCCGTTTAACCTACTAT
Source organism: Ferruginibacter profundus (assembly GCF_054783275.1). Lineage (NCBI taxonomy): Bacteria > Pseudomonadati > Bacteroidota > Chitinophagia > Chitinophagales > Chitinophagaceae > Ferruginibacter > Ferruginibacter profundus. Next base: position 213,069 of record NZ_BAAGQW010000001.1, read on the forward strand.
GGTTACAACCGCAACTACGAAAACAATATGAACTTTATTACCTCTGCCAACCAGAAATTGGATTTTATAACCAGGGGGCTTTCCTTTAAAGCTACAGCAGCCTATACCAGTAACTACGGCTATTCTAAAAGTATGACGAGGGACCAGTTTCCTTCCTTTATTTATAATCCTGTTACCAATGTGTATACGCCACGTGATCCGAATGTATATCGTATCCGTCGTTTCTTCAGTGGATATTCTGCCGGCAGTACTGTTCGTACTATTAACATTCAAGCCATGCTTAATTACGATCGCACTTTTGGCAAGCATCGTGTGTATGGCCTGGCATTGCTGAACCAGAATACCGACCTCAGGTTTAATTCTAATTCCACCTACAACTTTATTCCTAATAATTTCCGTGGATTCACCGGCAGGGCAGGGTACAACTTCAAAGAAAAATACCTGGCAGAAATTGATGTGGCTTACAATGGTTCCGATCGTTTTGCCAAAGCCAACCGTTTCGGCCTTTTTCCTGCAGCTTCTGTAGGATGGAATATTGCTAAGGAAGATTTTATTGCCGATCATTTTAAACAACTGGATAATTTAAAATTAAGGGCTTCTTACGGTTTGGTAGGTAATGATAAAATCGGCAGCTCCTTCAACTATTATTATTTGCCATCATGGAGTAACTCAGGCTCTATCAACTTTGGTACCAGCAGTAATACGTTTACGGGTATCCGTGAGGGTACATTGGGTAACGACCAGGTATCATGGGAAAAAGAAAAGAAATTGGATATCGGTATTGACTTTGGTTTGTTCAACAACCGGTTAACAGGTACTGTGGATTATTTCAAGAACCAACGTTATGATATCTTAACCACAAGAGGAACCGTATCTGCCGTATTTGGCCAGACATTGCCTCCTGTTAATTTAGGTATTGTAGATAACCAGGGTTATGAAATTGAGATCAACTACAATGGAAAGATCGGCAAAGAACTATCTTATAATGTAAAAGGAACTTACTCCGTTGCTAAAAACAAGATCAACTTTGCAGATGAACCCACTTATGCCAATAAATACCAGGCATTCACGGGTAACAGCATTGGTATGCAAAGGGTATATCGCTTTATCGGGTATTATAAAGACAGTGCCGATATTGCCAACAGCCCTCAGCCCTCTCAAAAACCTTATCCCGGCGATTTAAAATATGCCGATTTAAATGGTGATGGAAAAATTGATGGCTTTGACCAGGAAGTTACCGGTTACTCTAATATTCCTAATACCACTTATGGTTTCCAGGTGGGGTTCCGCTATAAAGGATTTAGTTTAAGTGCATTTTTCCAGGGTGCCATGAACTTTAATGTAAGGGCAGTAGCGGAAGCCATCAGGCCTTTCTCTTCTAACCTTACAGCAATACATCAATATGCATGGACACCGGAACTGGGGGATAATGCAAAATTCCCGAGATTATCGATGGTGGCAGGCGCAAGTGATGCGATCTCTTATCCTTCAACCTTCTATTTTATTTCGGGCAATTACCTGAGGTTAAAAACTGCAGAGATAGGATATAGCTTACCGGAAAAATGGCTGAAGCATGTAAAACTGGAGAATGTAAAATTCTATGCTAATGCTTACAACCTGTTTACATGGACAAAGCTGGATAAGTTGTATGATTTTGATCCTGAAATAAGTACTAATACCGACAGGACAATTTATCCGCCGCAACGTATCATAAATTTTGGAACCAGCATCACCTTTTAACTAAATCATTAAATAATACAGTAATGAAAAAATATTTAATCATACTATTGATCATTGCAGGCTTTACGGCTTGTAAAAAATCAAGCAGCTTTTTAGATGGCAGTGCTATAACACTCGACGAAACACAGGTGTTTTCTGATAGTGTCAGAACCATGGCTTTCTTAACCGGCATCTATTCGGATATTGCTTTCAGTTTTAATAAAGGCCGCTGGAGTTCTCATGGTAATACCGAGCAGGCTACAGATGATGCGGAATATAATTTCAGCGGTACTGCACAGGCTGCCGTGGTTTTATACAATGGCTCTATTTCACCAACCATTTACAATTCAGTAAACATCCTGCTCGATTTCTGGAATACGCCTTATGCCAATATCAGGCGTGCCAACCTGTTGTTGTCTAAACTGCCTGTAACGCCATTATCTGCCGAACTGCAGACAAGAGTAAAAGGAGAAACACGTTTTTTACGTGCCTGGTATTACTCACAACTGATGGTATGTTTTGGCGGCTTGCCATTGGTAGGCGATAATGTATATGGTAAAGATGATATCATCAATCTGCCAAGGGCAACATTTGCGAATACGGTAAAATATATCAGTGATGAACTGGATGCAGCAGCAGCGTTGTTACCCGATACGTATAACAACAGTCTTGATTTTGGCCGCATTACAAAAGGCGCTTGCCTGGCACTTAAATCAAGAATATTATTGTATGCCGCAAGTCCGTTGTTTAACGGCGGCTCTATATCAACAAATGCTGAGCTTACGCCGCTGGTGAGTTATCCCACTTATAATGTAAGTTACTGGCAGGCTGCAGCAGATGCTGCCAATGCAGTTATCAACAGCAATCAGTTTGCATTGTATGTAGATAGTACAACTGCGCCGGGTTATGGTTTTTACAATGTGTTTTTACAAAGAACATTATTGCCTGCAACAAAAGACGAATACATTTTTGGTTATTACAGGCCCGCCAATAAAGACTTTGAGGGATTTTATAATCCACCTTCAAGAGGCGGGGCAAAATATTCTATGCCTACACAGGACCTGGTAGATGCTTTTCCTATGAAAAATGGTTTACAACCTTTTAATGCTGATGGTACGGTTAATGCAGCTTCAGGTTATAACCCTTCCAATCCTTATGTGAACCGTGATCCCCGCTTTAATTATTCCATTATCTACAACGGTGCTACTTATTTTACCACCACCACCAATAACAAACAGCCGGTGTATACTTTCATTAATGGTACAGGAACCATACCTGCACCTACACAAACTGCCGATGCTTTTAATGTAGGTACCACCACCGGTTATTTCAGCCGTAAAATGTGCGATGAAAATATCAGTGCTAACAGTAGCCCTAACACGAACAGGGCTTGGCCATTGATACGTTATGCCGAAATTTTGCTGAACTATGCAGAAGCTATCAATGAAACAGGGCAGACTGCCCTGGCTTATCCTAAACTGGTACAGCTGAGGCAAAGGGCAGGTATTGACCGTGGTGCGGATAATTTATATGGATTGAAAGCGAATATGACACAGGCAGAAATGAGAGAAGTGATCCGCAATGAAAGGCGTATTGAACTGGCATTTGAAGACCTTCGCTGGCATGATATCCGCCGCTGGAAGATAGCGATGACAGTAGCCAACCAGTACAATAAAGTAATGCGCATTACAAAAACTTCAGCCGGCACTTATATTTACGACAGGATGCAATCTATACGTTTGCATAGCTTCCGTCCCGAAATGTATTTATTGCCGATACCTGATGCAGAAATACAAAAAATGCCTGCAATGAAACAAAATCCCGGATGGTAAATAATAACCAGGAATTATTGTGAAGAGGAGCTTTGGCCATATTAATAAGTCAGGAACTGTAATCCGCCTGCTGGTGATACTGTCACTGGCAGGTGCCTGCAGCTCGTCGCAAAAAAACAAAACGGTTTCACAAAAAGCTGCCGTGGAAATATTGGCGATCATTGATACTGTAAATACGTACTGGCAAACTGCAAATCCCAATCATGGCAATGCGTTCTGGGATAATGCAGCTTATCATACCGGTAATATGGAAGTGTATGCACTTACAAAAAATGAAGCTTTTAAAAAATATTCAACCGCCTGGGCCGAAAAGAATAACTGGATGGGCGCCACTTCTCCTGATAAAGCCGCATGGAAATTTAGCTACGGAGAAAAACCGGAGTATGTTTTGTTTGGCGACTGGCAGATCTGTTTTCAGACCTATATCGATTTAAATAACCTGGAACCGGGAGAAAAAAAAGTAGCCCGTGCAAAAGAAGTGATGGGGTATGAGATCAGTACCAATGAAAATAAATACTGGTGGTGGGCAGATGGATTGTATATGGTAATGCCAGTGATGGTGAAAATGTATAAGCTTACCGGGGAGAAAAAATATTTGGATAAGCTGTATGAGTACTATACTTATGCTAACAGTATTATGTACGATAGCGTTGAAAAAATTTATTACCGTGATGCCAAATATGTTTATCCCCTTCATAAAACAACAAGCGGGAAAAAAGATTTTTGGGCAAGAGGAAATGGGTGGGTATTTGCTGCCCTGGCAAAAGTTTTAAAAGACCTGCCTGCCGGTGATACACACCGCGGTGACTATATTACCAGGTTTAAAGGCATGGCAGCAGCGTTAAAGAAATTTCAGCAGCGGGAAGGGTATTGGACAAGGAGTATTATGGATGCCGCACAAGCTCCCGGGTATGAAACCAGTGGTACTGCTTTTTTTACCTATGGTTATTTGTGGGGTATCAATAACGGATACCTTGATAAAAAAGAATTTTTGCCTGTGGCAATTAAAGGCTGGCAGTATTTAAAAAATATTGCACTGCAGGCTGATGGAAAAATTGGTTATGTACAACCTATCGGCGAAAGAGCCATTGCCGGCCAGGTGGTTGATAAAAATTCAACAGCAAATTTTGGCGTAGGCGCATTTTTATTGGCTGCATGTGAAATGTACAGGTTAGAAAATTCAAAACTGTAAAACATGAAATGGGATGAACAAAAAATAACGGAACGCTTTTGCAGTGTATTCAATATTACTGATGAGCCGGTAATTGTTCGCTCGCCGGGCCGCATTAATATTATCGGAGAACACACTGATTATAATGATGGTTTTGTATTGCCGGCTGCAATTGATAAATCGGCTTATGTGGCCATTGCCAAAAGAAATGATACGCTCATTTCTTTATATGCCGAAGGGTTTAAGGAACATCACGAAGTGGATATCAATAAAATTGAAAAATCAGCTAAGCATTGGCCCAATTATATTTTAGGAACTGTTGACCAGTTACAAAAAACAGGAGCAGCCTTACAGGGATTCAATTTATTGATAGATGCTGATATTCCTATCGGGGCAGGTTTATCGTCATCTGCAGCAGTGGAATGTGCAACAGCTTTTGCATTAAACGAACTATTTGCCTTGCAACTTACAAAGGCAGAGATGGCGCATATTGCTCAAAAAGCAGAGCATGAATTTGCAGGCGTTAATTGTGGCGTGATGGATATGTTTACTTCTTTGTTTGGAAAGAAAGACCATGTGATCAACCTGGATTGCCGCAGTTTATTGTACGAGTATGTACCCCTTGATCTTCACGGGTATAAAATTCTTTTATTGAACACTAATGTAAAACACCAGTTATCATCATCGGAATATAACACCCGCCGCAAGCAATGTGAGCAGGGGGTAAGCTGGGTGCAGCAGTATGTGCCCCAGGTAAAAGCATTACGTGATGTAACGGTGGATATGCTTGATAAATATGTGTTGCCAAAAGATAAACTGATATACCGGCGTTGCAAATATGTGGTGGATGAAAACAACCGTTTGTTGCAGGCCTGTAACGATCTTAAAAAAGGCGATATAACGGCGTTGGGAAAAAAGATGTTTGAAACACATGAAGGGCTCAGTCATCAATATGAAGTGAGTTGCAAAGAACTTGATTTTTTAGTGGACTATGTAAAAAATAATACAGCAGTAATTGGAGCAAGAATGATGGGGGGCGGATTTGGAGGTTGTACCATTAATCTTGTAAAAGAAACAGAAATAGAAAAACTGGTGGCAGCAATACAACCGGCTTACCAGGCAGCAACCGGATTAGAGCTAACCCATTATGTAGTGGCAATAGAAAACGGCACAGAACTGGTTACTCAAAAAAAATACGCTCATGTTTTACCTTAAGGAACAACGGCACTACAAAGCAAAAATACAAACGTCTTATAATAGCAATCGATAGCAGTTGATTGAAGGCCTGCTGTTTCCACAGCGGGTATTTATTTTTATGTAAAAGAAATAAAATGAAAAAAAAGATATCCATCGTATACCTGTTATTTTTATTGATCAGCGGGCAGCCTTTAATGGCCCAGCAAGCGGATACCATAAAGCCGGGTACGGTATGGCGTGATGATAAAGGCGAAGTTATTAACGCACATGGCGGCGCTATAATATTTCATAACGGAACATATTATTGGTTTGGCGAAAAGCGTGGCCGCTCTGCATCCGAAGGAGTAAATGTGTACTCGTCAACAGATTTATACCACTGGAAATTTGAAGCGCTGGCACTGGCACAGGACCGTAACGATTCTGCAAGTGATATCGCCATGGGCTGCGTGATGGAACGTCCTAAAGTTTTATACAATGCCCTGACAAAAAAGTTTGTGCTGTGGTTTCACCTGGAGTTAAGAGGCAAGGGATACAGCGCAGCAAGGGCAGCAGTTGCTGTGAGTGACCAGGTTACAGGGCCTTACAAATTTATCAGCAGCTTCAGGCCCAATGGAAATATGTCGAGAGATATGACATTATACGAAGATGATAATGGCGCAGCCTATCTCATTTATTCATCAAGAGAAAATTATGATCTGCGGATAGCCAGGCTTACAGATGATTTTCTTTCTGTAACTGCGGCAGATACCATGTTGTTCAGTAAACACAGGGAAGCGCCGGCGGTATTTAAAAAGAATAACACTTATTACCTTATCACCAGCGGATGTACAGGGTGGAAACCGAATAAAGCATCTTTACATACTGCAACCAATCTTTTTGGCCCCTGGGTAGAATCAGATGACAACCCGATGAGCGGCCCCAATGCAGCTATTACATTTGACGGGCAATCTACCTTTGTATTGCCTGTGGAGAATAAAAAGGAACAATTCATTTTTATTGCAGATAAATGGAATCCTGCCGATCTTAAAGACAGCCGGTATATATGGCTGCCCATCAATTTTAAAAATGAAAAGCCTGTGGCCGAATGGAAAGATGAATGGAGTATAAAAGAATTAAAAAATAAAAAGAAGAATAATTAAATCAACCTTACAAATAAACAAGATGTTCAGCAAAGCAGTTCCGGCATTTTTAACAGGGGTATTATTTTTAACAGCAACAGCCTTTTCGCAAGCTGTAAATAACGATTGGGAAAATCCAAAGTTATATGAAGTAAATAAAGAAGCACCCCATGCTTCCTTCATGTTGTTTGAATCTGCAAAAGATGTTATTGCAGATGATTACAGCCGTTCACCATTCCATCAGTCTTTAAATGGCAAATGGAAATTTGTATATGCAGAAAAATATGCCGGCAGGATAACAGATTTTTATCGCACCGACCTGAATACCGCAAAATGGAATGATATTACCGTTCCATCTAACTGGGAATTACAGGGGTTTGGTACGCCGATATATACCAATATCGTTTACCCGTTTCCCAAAAATCCGCCATTTATCGGCGAAAATAATCCCGTAGGGACTTACCGGAAAGAATTTACTGTTCCCAAAAACTGGGAAGGCCAGGAAGTTATTTTACATTTTGGTTCTATCACGGGTTGTGCATTTGTGTATGTAAACGGACAAAAAGTGGGCATGAGCAAAGCTGCAAAAACACCTGCAGAGTTTGATGTGACAAAATATTTAAAAAAAGGAACCAATCTTTTAGCGGTACAGGTTTTTCGCTGGAGTGATGGCAGTTATTTAGAAGACCAGGATTTCTGGCGCATCAGCGGCATTGAAAGAGATGTTTTTTTATATGCCTTACCTAAACTTACTGTGTGGGACTTTTTCCTGAAGGGCGACCTGGATAATCAATATAAAGATGGACTGTTCAGCGCAACAGTTGACCTGAGAAAATTTGCTGGTAATTTTTCTGCTACCGGTTTTGTAACTATTGATGTGCTGGATAAAAATGGTAACAAGGTATTTACGCAAAAGAAAGATTATAACCTGGGCAAAGACAGTATGCAAAGCATCTCTTTTTCAGGTACGGTAAATAATCCATTAAAATGGAGTGCAGAATCTCCTGACCTGTACGATTGCATCATTACCCATTCAAACGGAAAGGGAATTGTTACGGGAACTTATACCGGGGCTAAAATAGGTTTCAGGAAAATTGAAATTAAAAATTCCCGGCTACTGGTTAATGGTGTAGCCACTTATGTACGTGGTGTTAATCGCCATGAGCATGATGATGTAAATGGCCATGTACCCAATACTTCATTAATGCTGAAAGATATTCAGCTGATGAAGCAGTACAACATTAATGCCGTGCGTTGTTCGCATTACCCCAACGATCCGTTGTGGTATAAACTATGCGATAAGTATGGTTTGTATTTAGTGGATGAAGCCAATATCGAAAGTCATGGTATGGGAGCAGAGCTACAAGGCTGGTTCGATAAAACCAAACATGTGGCGTATTTGCCGGAATGGGCAGCAGCGCATTTAGACAGGCAAAGAAGAATGCTGGAAAGGGATAAAAACCATCCATCAGTAATAATCTGGAGTATGGGTAATGAATGTGGTAATGGTCCTGTTTTTCATGACGGATATAAATGGTTGAAACAAAGAGACAGCAGCAGGCCGGTGCAATTTGAACAGGCCGGTGAAGACTGGAATACCGATATCGTTTGCCCGATGTATCCAGATGTACGCAGCATGAAACGTTATGCTGATGACGATAAAAAAACAAGGCCTTACATCATGTGCGAATATTCACATGCCATGGGCAACAGCAATGGAAATTTCAGGGAGTATTACGATATTATAATGAATAGCCCGAAGATGCAGGGTGGTTTTATCTGGGATTGGGTTGACCAGGGATATAAGCAAACCAATGCCAGTGGTAACACGTACTGGGGTTATGGCGGCGACCTGGGAAGTTACAATTTACACAATGATGAAAACTTTTGTTCAAATGGATTGATCGCTGCCAACAGAACCATTCATCCCGGTTTAAATGAAGTAAAGAAAGTATACCAGAATATTTATTTCTCTTCTGCTGATATTGCAAAAGGAGTGGTTACGGTTAAAAATTTATTCGACTTTACCAATCTTGATCAATACAATTTTAAATGGCAACTGATCCGCAATGGCGAAAAAATGAAGGAAGAAAATTTTACGGTGGAATTGGCGCCGCATCAGCAAAAGGATATCACATTGGCAATACCCATGATAAAATCTGTGGAAGGAACAGAGTTTTATGTAAACATCATTGCTACTACAAAAAAAGCAACTGAGCTTGTTGCTGCAGGGCATGAAATTGCAACAGAGCAATTTAAATCTGCCGGTGATTATTTTGCAAAGAGCAATACACTTACCGGTACGCTGCAAATAAAAAAAGATGACACTAAACTGAGTTTTCAATCGGGTAACACCAGCGGCGAAATTGATCTGAAAAGCGGCAGTATAAGAAATTACAAAGTAAAAGACGGTATGCAGTTAAATAGATTTCCCGAACCATATTTCTGGCGTGCCCCTACCGACAATGATTTTGGTAACAATATGCAAAATAGCTTAGGTATCTGGCGTTCTGCACATCAGAATAAGAAAGTAAAAAACATTACTGTTGCAGAACAAAATGCAGAAGGCGTAAGCGTGAAGATAGATTATGAATTAACGGGCATTGCTGTTCCCTACACTATTGAATATCTTATACAGAACGATGGTAGCATTAAGGTAACGGCCGCTATGGACATGACGGGAAGAGACCTGCCTGAATTACCCCGCTTTGGTATGCGTATGCAATTACCACCAATGTTTGACAGCCTTACCTACTATGGCCGCGGCCCATGGGAAAATTACAGCGATAGAAATGAATCGGCATTTATGGGTTTGTATGCAGATAATGTAAAGAATCAATATTGCAATGGTTATATTCGCCCCCAGGAAAGTGGTTATAAAACTGATGTAAGATGGTTTTCTTTAACCAATGATAAAGGTACCGGCATCATGGTAGAAGGCATTCAGCCGATATGTTTCAGTGCCATCAATCATTCTGAAGAAAGCCTTGACCCGGGCATGACCAAAAAACAACAACATCCGACAGACCTGCCTCCCGATCAAAATGTATATGTACAAATTGATTACAAGCAAAGAGGTGTGGGTGGCGATAATAGCTGGGGCGCATTGCCGCATGAACAATATCGCTTGCTGGATAAAAAATATAGTTATAGTTACACCATTAAACTTTTAGATAAATAAAAATGCAATCCCGATTTATAATTGTAACGGCAGTTGTTGCTGCCTGCATCACCAGTTCCTGTAATCATCATCTTGCAGGAACCAATAAAGTGGCTTCCGGCAAAGATGGCTATACATTAGTTTGGGCAGATGAATTTAATAAAGACGGCAGGCCCGATACCAGCAACTGGAACTATGAAAATGGTTTTGTACGCAACGAAGAATTGCAATGGTACCAGCCTGAAAATGCCAATTGTATCAACGGTTCACTGGTGATTGAGGCAAAGAGGGAACAAAAACCCAATCCTCGTTATACAGAGGGCACTAACGACTGGAGAAAGAAAAGACAAAATATTGAGTACACTTCTTCCTGTGTTTTAACAAGAGGCAAACAGCAATGGCAGTATGGCCGTTTTGAAATGCGGGCAAAAATAGACATCAGCAAAGGCATGTGGCCTGCCTGGTGGACGTTGGGTGTTGACAAAGGCTGGCCGGGTAATGGTGAAATTGATATCATGGAGTATTATCGTGGTAAATTACTGGCCAACATTGCCTGCCTGGGTAATAACCATAAAGCCCAATGGTACAGCAATACTTTTAAAACCGATTCATTGGGTGGCACCGCATGGGCCAATCAATTTCACACCTGGCGAATGGATTGGACGGAAGAGTACATTGCGTTGTATTGCGATGAGCAATTGCTGAATAAAACCAATCTTGACTTGCTGGTAAATAAAGACGGCAGCAATTTTAATCCGTTTAAACAACCGCACTATATGTTGCTTAATTTAGCAATGGGCGGCATGAATGGCGGCGATCCTTCACAAACTTCTTTTCCCCGGAAATTTGAAGTAGATTACGTAAGAGTATACCAGAAAAAATAAAGCGGTTATGCAAAATTTATCGATGCTAAAAAAAGCAGGCTTATTATTGGTTTTTGTTTTTATTAATCTTTCGGCGGCAACTGCACAAAAATATTCGGCCTACCTGTTTACCTATTTTACCGGGAACAGTAAAGCGGATGAAGCTATTCGTTTTGCAATAAGTACTGATGGTTATAATTACCGGGCATTGAATAATAATGAACCCGTTATTTCTTCTTTGCAGATCAGTTCTACCGGCGGGGTAAGAGATCCGCATATTTTGCGTGGTGCAGATGGCAAAACATTTTACATGGTGGCTACTGATATGGTTTCGGCATTGGGCTGGAGTTCTAACCGGGCAATGGTATTGCTCAAATCAACAGACCTGATCAACTGGACATCTGCGGTAGTAAATATTCAAAAAAGATTTCCTGGCAATGATAGTTTACTCAGGGTGTGGGCGCCACAAACTATTTACGATGCGGCAGCAAAAAAATACATGGTCTACTTTTCTATGAAGCATGGAAAAGATCCGGATAAAATTTATTATGCTTATGCAAATGAATCATTCACCGATCTGGAAACCGTACCCAAACAATTATTTGTAAGCCCGGATAACGCCGCATGCATTGATGGCGATATTGCGGAGAAGGATGGCCAATACTACCTGTTTTTTAAAACCGAAGACCGCCAGCCCGGAATTAAAATTGCTGTGTCAGACAAGCTTACCGCTGGTTATGTGATGCAAAGTGCAGCCTATGTACAGCAAACAAAAAGCCCGGTAGAAGGTGCCGGTACATTTAAGCTGAACGACGGCAACGGATTTATACTGATGTACGATATGTATACCAGCGGCCGCTACCAGTTTACCAAAACAAAAGACCTGCAACATTTTGCGGTGATTGACCAGGATGTATCAATGAACTTTCATCCACGGCATGGAACAATAATTTCAATTACCCAGGCAGAGGCAGAGCGGTTAGAAAGTAAATGGGGAACAGCAACAGATGTGATGAGTTCTGCACATGCGGCTGCAATAAAAAAACTCAATACAAAAATTGATACGGCCAATAAAGTATTATACCTCTCTGTAAAACCAGGTACAAAATTGAATGCATTTGATCCGGCATTTACAAATTTGCCTGGTATCAATGTTAAGCCGGCGGCTCCGCAAAACTTTACAACATCAACTGTACAATATAATGTTACAATAAAAGGACAGCAACCGCAACAATGGAAAGTTGCAGTAACAGAAAATCATAACCCGGTATTAGACGGTTATTATGCCGATCCGGATATAATGTATTCAGAAAAAAATAAAAAATTCTATATCTATCCTACCAGCGATGGATTTACCAACTGGTCGGGTACTTATTTTAAAACATTTTCTTCTCCTGATTTAGTACACTGGAAAGATGAAGGCGTTATCCTGGACCTGGATAAAGGAGTGAGTTGGGCTAAGAAAAATGCATGGGCGCCCTGCATTCTTGAAAAAAAGACCGATGGTAAATACAAATATTTTTTCTATTTCACTGCCGCACAAAAAATTGGTGTAGCAGTAGCTGATGACCCGGCTGGCCCGTTTACAGATACAGGAAAACCGTTGGTAGATAAATACCCCGAAGGCATTACCGGCGGGCAGCAGATTGATCCTGATATTTTCACTGACCCTAAGAGTGGTAAAACTTATTTGTATTGGGGTAACATGTATATGGCTTGCGCCGAATTAAATGAAGACCTGGTTTCAATTAAAGCAGGCACTTTAAAAATAATTACACCCGACAAATCATTCAGGGAAGGCACCACGGTGTTTTACAGGAACGGAAAATATTATTTCCTTTGGTCAGAAGATGATACGAGGAGTGAAAATTATAAGGTTCGTTACGGAACAGCTGATTCGCCCGATGGCAGTATTACTATTGCTGCCAATAATCTGGTGATAGCAAAAGATACTGCAGCTGGTATTTATGCCACCGGCCATAATTCCATCCTGCAAATTCCCGGCACTGATGAATGGTATATTGTGTACCATCGTTTCAATTATCCCAATGGTATTAATATGGGCAGGGCAGCAGGCTACAATCGTGAAGTATGTATTGATAAACTGGAATTTAATGCAGACGGAAGTATTAAACAGGTACAACCTACACATAAAGGCATAAAGCCGGTTACAGTTAATTGAACTGTTATAGTTGCAAAAATTACTGCGGCTATTTTATTATGCATTACTGCTGAATTAAATGACGGTAAAGAGAAATGTAAACGGAAATAAAATAATGCGCCTGTACATATAAGTCTTAGGGATAGTCAAACAGGAAGCAGTCTGTATTAGCCGTTTGTAAGTTATACGGCAATAGTAAATTATAAAAGAACGATGACAATAGTCATCAAAGACAGGATTATCGTTACCGGTTTAAGAAGGAAAAAGTGTTTGCTTTACAGTATAGTTTTTTGTAACTACCTAAACTGTATTGTATGTGTTTTTCTGCAACTGCCAGTTTTGGCGCCGGAACGGCTCTTTGTGTTGTGGGCTTGCTTTCGTTAAAAAAAGTACGACATTACAAACAAATACCCTTTGCATCTATTCCGCTGTTATTTTCTATTCAGCAATTTTCCGAAGGTTTTGTATGGCTTTCGCTTACCAACAGTAGTTACCGGCAATGGATTGATTACTCTTCGCATGTGTTTTTAATTTTTGCCCAGGTGGTTTGGCCGGTCTGGGTTCCGCTTTCGATAATATTAATTGAAAAAAATGCTGCACGAAAGAAAATATTGTCAGCTATCATGTGGATGGGAATAGGAACGGGGGGCTACCTGGCTTATTGTTTGCTGCACTATACTGTTAAGGCAGAGATCAATTCCTTTCATATTGATTATTCGCTGAGTTTTCCAATGGCATTGAGCTGGATCAGCGGGGTCTTTTATTTTATACCTACCGTTTTTCCTGCCTTTATTTCAAGCGTTAAAAGAATGCCCTTATTGGGATGGCTGATAACGATATCATATTTTTTTACTAAAATATTTTATTCAGGTTATCTCATTTCAGTATGGTGCTTTTTTGCTGCTGTTATCAGCATCGTAATTTTATATATTCTTACAAAACAGCAGGTTTCATTTGCGGGTAAAAATAAAATTGTGCTCAGTACATAAATTCGGGTATGGGGTTATGTTGTATCAGGTCAGACCTGCAAAGTCATATCAGAAAACAGTATTATTGTGTAACTGTAAATTAGTCGCTTATTTGCTGTAATGAATTGTGTAGCTTAATTACCTTTGATACGGTGCCATAAAAATTTTAATGTCGCTGCATTCCATCCCTCAAAGCGGCCGCGTTGTACCACCAGTGTATTATCACCAGGATGCTGTAAAAAATAATGGAATACAAATTTTCCCCGGGGAGATTGCCAGCCTTGTATTTGTCCGAAACGGAGATCGTTGAAGACAAGTGTATCATTCCATTTTTCAACAGTATAAAACTGTTTAGAAAAACGAATGAGGTGTTGGAGGTCTTCCTGCAGTGGTAAAGATTTCAGTAAAGAATCATTTCTTGGAAAATAGGAAAAGTCGATTTGCTTTTTGCTGTCAAAAACAGATATAAAGCCAACATAGTAACCGCTATCATTACCGGCTACTACGTACCACAGCCAGTTTTGAAAAGGGGCAGGAGTGGTAAAATACCTTGAATAATTAACCTGCTGTTTTTGAAAGATGTGTTGAACGGTGTTGTCGATTTTAAATTTATTGCCCAGGCAATACACTAAATACAAGCCACTCAACCAAAGGCCTGTACGCCACCAGCGCTTCCGGTAAGGATGCCAACGCCTTAAATAGATCAGCGCAATACAGGCAATACCGGGCCACAGGGAAAAAAACGGGTCGGCAACAAAAATTGCATTGAAAGATATTCTGTAATGAGAGAATGGCTCAAACCATCCAACGCCATAGTTATTAAAGGCATCAATAAAAATATGAATAAAAATTACGCCTCCAAAAAACAACATCCATTTGTATAGTTTTATGTTATGCGGACGATGCAGGCGCTCTGCAAGCAATGCAAACAAAGGTGTGATTAAAAAACAAAACAAAAAAGAATGTGTAAATCCGCGGTGTGCCAGTAATCCGGAAGAGGTACTCATCCAGAATGAAGTTATAAAATCTATATCGGGAATGCTTTGTGCCAGCGCACCCCACAACATTGCTTTTTTGCCTAACGGTTTACCTAAAATGGCTTCTCCCATGCATACACCAAGCGCTATATGAGTAAGAGAATCCAAGGGCTTTTATTTAGTAGTTATTTGTTGTGCGCAATAAATAAAGGCAGCTTAATATTTTTCAGTAGTGTATCGGCCATACTTTCCCTGAACCAACGACTGATTGCGCCCCTGTTGTATGCCCCAAGTACGATCAATGCATTCTCTTGCAGTTCTTTCAGGTACTTTACAATTTCTTCTTCGGCCCAGCCTTTTCTTACTATATATTTCGCTTTGGGGAAATGATTCTTCATGAATTCTTTCATTAATTTATTATCAGGCATATGCAATGTAGAATCCGGTGGATTAACTGAAATAACATCTATAGTAAATTCCTGTAGTCTTGGTAATAAATAACTGAACATTTTTACAGCATACACAGATGAAGGTGCCCCATCATACAAAATCACCACTTTATTAATAGGCTTGTATTTTTTGGGAACAACCAGTACAGGACATTGCACATCGCTTAAAAGGTCGCGGATAAAACGTGTTGGTAATTTTTCTGTATAGTGCGATAGTGTTTCGCTGGCATCAATCATCAGCAGGTCGGCATATATGCTTTCGTGCTTCAATTCCTGCAGGGCAATATTCCTGTCATGGTGAACAGTGTATTCGATACCTGCTTTCTGACAGGCTTTTTCAAAATTTGCCGCTGCAGCAGCACGGGTATTGCGATCTTTCATTTCAGCCTTTTTGAATTCGGCTTCAGACACGCCGTCTTTAACAATAAGATCGTAAATTGTATAGCTGGTGTATAGTGAATCATCCATAAATACACCTACCAGGTGTGCCCCGGTAAGTTTTGCAATTTGTATGGCATATTCTTTAGTACTTTCTGAGTATTTAAGGCCGTCGAATGCGGCGATTATCTTTTTCATTGTTTTTTATTTTAATGTTGCAAAAAACAGTAAATGCAGTATTGGTAGTTTTCAAAGCTATGATCCGGAACGTGGTTTTACTATGATTGTAATTAGCTGCGATGCTGATTGTAATTAATTATTTTTTCTGCAATGATAATTGTCATTTGCCGGAGCTATCATCGTCATACTTTAGGTGACTTTATTTTTACATTTTGCCTGTAAAAGATATGACGGATAAAACTACAGCATCTTATCCTGTTCTTAAATACCTGCAGGGGATTATCCTGGTAACGGTACTATTGTACTTTGGAAAAACATTACTTGTTCCCTTGTTTTTAGGATTGCTTATTGCCATGATCATGTATCCTGTTTGTAAATGGCTGGAAGATCATGGATGGCATAAAGTATTTTCTATATCAGCCGGCTTACTAATTGTCGGGTTATTGTTTGCAGGCCTCTTTTTTATACTGGCATGGCAGCTGAATATGTTTAGTAAAGATGCCCCGGTAATTTTAAAAAAGCTGGATGCTGTTGTACTGCAAATGCAGGCATGGCTCAGTGAAGGGCTTGGGATCAATACAAAAGAGCAAAGCATACTGGAAAACAATCTTTCCACCTCTGCAATTCCCTTTATTAAATCTGCGGTTCAAAATGCAGTGAATACTGTGTTTATGCTTTTTCTTACACCGGTATATACAGCGCTATTTCTTTATCACCGCAAAATATTTGTTCAAAGCCTGCGATTGCTGATTGCTGAAAAGTATAAACAAAAATTCGATAGTATCTTACACCAGGTAATTAAAACCTATTTCAATTATATCAAGGGTATGATTACGGTATATCTTGTTGTAGGTACTCTTAACAGCTTGGGCTTATTTTTTTTTGGGGTAAAGCAGCCCGTACTTTTTGGAATGGTTTGTGCTATTATGACCATCTTCCCTTACATCGGTACTTTTGTTAGTGCTTCGCTGCCGGTATCAATGATATGGATGCAGACCGGCAATATATGGTATCCGCTTGGCCTTATTGCAATGTTTAGTTTTGTACAATATCTTGAAGCCAATGTAATTTATCCCAAAGCAGTAGGTACACAATTACATGTAAGTACTATGGCCATGCTTATCGCTATGATTGCCGGTGGTATTATCTGGGGTGTTGCCGGTATGGTGTTATTCATTCCCTTTGTATCCATTCTTAAAATCATCAGCGATAATATAGAAGAATGGAAACCACTTAATTTACTGCTGAGCCGCAAATAACAATTGGCAATGATTGTCCGCAATTGTTCAATTACCAGGTATTCCCCTTTATAAAAAACTCATATAGTTTTATTAGGAACCATTCCATGGCCTGTTTGCCATACCTGCCCAGCACGATACCTGCAAATACTATTACTAACCAGTAAAAGAAAATATCTGCAGATGATTTTTCTATTGTTGTCATAAAATTAAAATTGAATAGTGATGATTAGTGCAAACCGGCCGGCACTACAAATACCCGGTGCTAGTCCGGCTGTTTCATTGTTAATAATTTTCTCCTGCTTTTAAGATTAATGCTGAGCAGGATACTGCCAAACGAAATACACACCATAAACAGCAAACATATCCAACCGGCAAAAGGTATTGATGAGAATAATTTCAGTACGACAAAAATACCGAACGCAGTAAATGACATTTGCCAATAACCCCATTGCTGCCTGTTGCGGTTATTAAGCCAGTTGGCGGCCACCACCGATGTAATTATTGTAGCAAGCAGTAGCGATATTAAATAACCGGTCAGTAACAATAATCCTACAGGTACACCTATGATGGTGATGAATGCCACTGCTGCTGCAACGGGCGATGCTATTAAGAACAATGCACCTGAGGCAAATGATTTCATTGTGTTGTCAAATGCTGAACCGGCAGCTTTTTTCATGGTGTTTGAAAACAGGTATTGAATAAGAAGAATGAGTGATAGCGCCATTCCGAGATACCATAGTAATGCAATGAGTGTGGCACTGCCCAAATAATACCACTCAGGTGTTTGAAGGCGTAATGAATTATCGAAAGTAGCTTTGCCATTTTTTAAAGTTCTTTTGAAATCAACGTATTCTTTTTTGTTCCAGTAGCGTACGTCATCATTAAAGGCTGCGGCGCTGCCAATAGTAATATTATTCGCTACCAGGATCGATTTACCGCCAATACTTCCGTTAATAATAATTTTCCCTCCACGGCAATCTATGTTTTTGGCAACAGTTCCGTTTAAAGTAAGATTTCCGGATGCACTTTTAATCTCGCCATTTACATTTCCGTCAATTATAATTTCGCCGCCGCTGGTAAGTAGTCCTCCTATTGATACGTCCTTATCAATAAATACGCTGCCACCGGTGATCACCATATCACCGGTTACGTTTTTAGAGATGCGGATATTTCCACCGGCACAGCGTATATCATCTCCTGTAAATCCATTAAAGGTTACTGTACCGCCGGCAAGTAAAATGTCATTTGTTACAGTATCATTTATAAGAATTGTACCACCGGCAATAATAAGGTCGCCGTATACCGGTGCATTAATAGTAACAGTGCCTCCAGCAATATACAGATCCTCATACACGGGTTTGCTGATAGTAATATTGCTGCCGTATTCAATCCGCAATGCAAACCCTGTAAGTGATTGGGTGATGAGTGCAGTAATAAGGAATATCTTTTTCATAAAAAATTATTTATGTTGTTGATAAAATTCAGCTGATTAACCCACATTTATGCCCGCCGGCGTTTGCATTGCCGGTGCTGTTAAACCCAGTTTGCAGGCCTGCTTTGCTGTGCCACAGATACGATAGTTGCCGGGCAGAGTTATTGGCTTCATCTTCATTTACAGAAACTTCTCTTGTAAAATAATGTCGCATAAGTTTATGCGGTTATAAATTGCTCATTCAAAACAACTTCATTTGATAGTCTTTTCAAATGCCTTGCATCAAGGTTAGCAGTGATAGTAGTCACCACAAAAAAAAATATTATTAAGCAGGTCATTGAGTTCTGTCAATGTTTGTATTGACAATCGTCATCAGGCACAAACTTTAAGTAATATAGATTTGTTCATACTTCAATTGGCTATATGTAATTATATCACAGCAGGTTTAATACTGTGTTTTTTTGATAACCGGAACAAATATTTCAGAACCTTAAAAATCAGATGATGAGTGTACATTTTAACAGAGAAGTAAGCATCCCTGCAGGCAGAATAATATTAAGGGGAGACCTGGTAATTCCTAAAAATGCCCATGCAATTATAATTTTTGCACACGGAAGCGGGAGCAGCAGGTGCAGCAATCGCAACCAGGTAATAGCGCAGTTCCTGCAAAAAAGAAATTTCGGAACCTTGCTGCCGGACCTGCTTACGATGGATGAAGATATTAATTGTCCTGATCGTTTTGATATAGACCTGTTGACTGAACGCCTTACCGGTGTTGTTGAGTGGCTGGAAAAATTTCCGGCTGCACATAATTATCCCGTCGGTTTATTCGGAGCCGGTACCGGTGCTGCTGCTGCAATAAAAACCGCTGCACAATTGCATGGTGTGTATGCAATGGTGTCAAGGGGAGGAAGGCCCGACCTGGTTTTGAACAGCCTGCAGTTGGTAAAAGTGCCCACATTGCTGATCATAGGAAGTTTGGATTACCAGCTTGTTACATTGAATTATAAAGCCTGCAGGTACCTCAACTGCGAAAAAAAACTGGAAGTGATACAGGGTGCAACACACTTGTTTGAAGAAAAAGGAGCGATGAAAAGAGTAAGTGAACTGGCCGCAGATTGGTTTGAAGAAAGTCTTCCTGATGCCACTGAGCCCGGTAAATTCAAGGCCATTCAAAGTAGTACAATGAGGTAATAAAAAATAGCTGCCATAAACAGGTTTTCATTTTTGCACTAATAAAGCAGTTGCGGTGATTACAGTTAAGGTCTGTTCTGACTGCTGTCATTGTAAACAGTATCTGCATTGATTTTCTTTATGTAAAAATATTTTTAACCATTAAAACTTACAATCATGAAAAGTGATTTTCAATTACAGAAAGATGTAATGGAGGAATTAAGCTGGCAACCTTTGTTAAACGCTTCAGAAATTGGTGTAACAGTTAAAAACGGTATCGTAACACTTTCGGGCCGTGTTGACAATTATATCAAAAAACTGGCAGCAGAGAAAGCTGTGAAAAAAATTGCCGGTGTTAAAGCAATAGCAGAAGATATACAGGTTGGTATATCTCCCGGCTTTATTAAAACCGATGCAGAAATAGCAGAGGCAGTGATTAACGCATTAAAATGGCATACAGCAGTACAGGAAGAAAAAATAAAAATTAAAGTAGAAAATGGTATTGTGCGGCTGGAAGGTGAAGTGGACTGGGGATACCAAAGCAACAATGCCAAAAAAGCGGTTGAAAATTTAAGTGGTGTGCGTATGGTGATCAATGCAATTACCGTAAAACCTAAAACTACACCGGTTGATATCCAGGAAAAAATACACGCCGCATTTTTAAGAAATGCCACCATTGATTCGGGTAGAATTTTTGCAGAGGTTTTTGGTAATAAAGTGGTGTTACGTGGGCATGTAAGGTCATTTGCAGAAAAAGAAGACGCAGAAAATGCTGCATGGAATGCGCCCGGTGTTACAAGTGTGGAAAATAAACTGGAGATAGAAGTGCCTGAATATGCATTTGCCGAATAGGGATTGTTTTTTATGCTGTAATACTTTTACAGCAACTGCCTTGTAAATTAATTACAAGGCAGTTGCTGCTTTTATTAGTGCAGGATGTGCAGCAACAGAGACTGTTATTTTCTGCCACTCCATATTAAATACAAATTATACAGGGAGAGCAAAAAGCCCATTGAAGAAATTACAATCATTAACCAGAATCCTACAATGCGGTAATGAGTGAGTTTAAGCCTTGCCTCCAGCAACTCATCTTTACGGATGCAAGGTAATTTGGCATCCTCCTTTTCTTTGGAATGGCTCTTACAGCTTTGCCCTTCTTTTAAAAACAAATCATACCCGCCATGCAATATCCAGTATTTGCCAAAATTGGTGAGCTGCAGCGTGGTGTGTTCTGCATCTGAATAAATGGCTAATTTGTCCCTTACCAGCTGGTCTGCCCATCTCTTGGTATTTGCAAAATCTTCGGAGTATGGGGTAAATATGGTAGCAGTATAATCATAAACAGCAAGTGTTTCCTTGTCGTATACTTCTTTTAATAGCAGGGTAAGGAATTCTTCTTTAAGCATAATAAAATATTTTGATGCCGGGAAGGAATAATAGAATTGTTATTCTTTCCTGGCATTGTCAATAAAAAGATGTTTTACATTGTTTTCATTCGCTATTGCAGAATAAAATTCGCTCAGGTAACTCACCATTTCCTTTTTATTTTTTGCAGACAGCAGTTCAAAATTCGTGATCAGTGAATCGATCGCATATCGCTTGTCCTGTAAAAGTTGTAACGCAGGTCTCAACTCTTCCATTGTTCTGGCAAAGCCCCTGTATAATCGTTCCTTTACATTGGCAATTTCGAGTTCGGGTACAGGTATTGCATAGGCCGCATTCACAAGTCCGCAGTAGTCAAAATCGTATGGCACCACAAAGGGCAGCGACATACTGTCTTTATTGATGCGTAATAATTTTACATTCCGGTAAAGCGGTATTGCCCAATCTGTATTGCCGATCATATATTGAAACAGTGCCAGCAATGTCATTTGTTTTCTTTCAGTTTGTTCGGTTTGAAATTTGGGACTTTTAATTTCATAGCAATGATTTCGCCTGGCCATATCATCCACATCTTCTATAAAAAAGGCAAACTGGCTAATGGGTTTATTTTTCCCGCTGCTATAGCAACACTTTAGTTTTATCAAACGCACACGAAAACTTTTTTCACAAAGGAGATTATAAATTTTATACACCAGGTATTCTTTCAGCAATAACTGTTCATTATAAACAGAGATATCACATGGCCTCACTAATTTAAGATGTCCCAGTTTTTTTAAAGCGGCAGCTGTGGGGCTTTTAAAGTTTACCATTAGCGGCGGTGTTACGCATTCTTCTTTTCTGAATACACCCCGTATCCGCACTTCAGCATTATCGGATATTACTGTACTATCGGGATAAAAAAAAGTGATGGCAGCGGGAAAAAAAATTGGCTCTGCATCCGGCCTCATATTTTTCTTGTCCATTTTTTTAAAATCAGCAGTAATGGTAACCTGAATTAATTCGTCGTCGGTAAAGAATTTAACTTTATCAATACCTGTGTTTTGCCCCACGCCGGTATTGAATATTCCGAAAAATAACAACAGCATGCTTACTTTTTGAAAGATTGCAGCAGCTGCATTTTGTTTTAAGGATATAAAAAAAACTGATCTGCGCCGATAACCTTTTATAAAACAACGCCTGGTGGTTAGTGAGGGGCCTCTGTGCTTTCCGTTCAACATCTTTTGCTATTTAAATAGTTCTTCTATCGGACTACCCAGGCTACCGCTGGGCATTTGAATTTTTAATAGTGCGGCCAGGGTAGGGGCAATAGCTGTAATACTTATTTCCCTGTTTAACCGGCCTTGTGCAATATTCCATCCGTACCAAAGCAGCGGTACATGGGCATCATATGGATTCCATACGCCATGGGTGGTGCCGCCTTTCTCAAAATCATCTACCCACTGTGGCGAATACACTAATTGTATATCGCCGCTGCGGCCGGGATAATAACTGTTTACGATCATCTCTTTTATTGTATTCTGCAGCGGCGCCTGCATCACATTTTCTATATCGATGGCGAATGTTATTCCCGGTTGCCGTAATACGTATTTAATTACCAGTTGCTTAACTTCTTTGACATTTAATCTTAATGAATCAATCAATTGGGTGTTAAGCACCAGTTGGTAATTAATTGCTGCAGTAATTAAATCATTACCATACTTATTTTTTAGTTGGGCATTTACCGTGTCTTTCAATTGCTGTAACTGAACATGGCCTGCAGGTATGTTGTGGCTGCTTAAAAAGCCGGGTGCATGAGCAGCACCGTGGTCAGCAGTTAAAAAAAGCAGGTACTGGTTTTTGCCGATCTTATTATCTAAAAAGTCGAGGAATTCTCCCAGCTCCTTGTCAAGCCGTAGAAATACATCTTCTTCTTCAATGGAATTGGGGCCAAAAGAATGTCCGGTATAGTCGGGTGTTGAATAGCTGATCGCAAGAAAATCAGTCGTATTATCAGCCCCCATTTTTTCGTTGTTGATAACTGCCTTTGCAAACCTTGTTGTAATGGTGTTGCCATAGGGAGTGGCGAGTACAACATTATAATTCCTGCCGGTGTATTGTGAGAGATTGTAAGGAAAGCCACTTCCAAACAATTTATTTTCATATACCACCGTATCGGCAGAACTTTCTGTATAAGTAGTCAAAGGGTAAAGCGTTTTCCATCCAAGGGCATAACAACTATCCACTAATTTTAATGCGTTAAAATTAGTGGCCCAATCCGGGAGCGCTTTCATATAATAGGTAGAAGAGATCCAGTTTCCTGTTTTGGTATCATACCAGTAAGCTGCATCTGCACTATGGCCGGCGGGCAAAATACCGCAGCGGTCCTTTAACGCAACACCGATAACCTTACTATTGAAATTGGTAGCCAATTTCAGTTCATCACAAATGGTGGTCACCATCATATTTCGTGGGCTCATGGCACCGGCTGCAACAGTAGCACTGCCAACTGTTAATACTGATGTATCACTGGTACAATATTGGTAATCGCTGTTTCTTTTTTCCCACCAGTCGTTTCCTGTAATACCGTGAATTGCTGGTACTGTACCGGTGTATATGCTGGTATGGCCACATGCTGTTACTGTGTGTGCATATGGTAGCATGGTGTTTTCGCAACTGAAGCCCTGGCGGAGTAATCTTTTAAATGCTCCATTCTCTGCATACTTATCGTAATAGCGGTACAGGTAATCCCAACGCATCTGGTCTATTACAATACCCACCACCAGCTTTGGCCTTAGTGTTGCAGCTACCTGCGCATTCACAGGTATCATTGAAAAATAAAAAAGCACAAGGGTGAGTATTTTTTTCATAAACCATGTTTTAAAGTGAATTAAATACAACCACATAAAAATAAAAGCGCATGATCTTTTTACCAATGATCGTAATCAGTTGCGGAGCTACTCTTTGTTATTTTATATAAACAAAAAAGCTGGCCTGAATAAAGCCAGCCTTGTTTATCAATGAGACTTTCCATTCCATCTCTTTAATGTGGGTAAGATATTTACCGCAGCAGTAATGAGATTGTTGTCTATTTTCATTTTTTCCATTTGCTCTTTCACCAACACTTTCATTTCTTCCAGTGTCATCCCCGGATTAATAAAGGCCCCGTTTTGATAGCAGTAGATACAATATTCCTGATTTTTACTGCCATCTTTTTCTGTGCCGGCTAATTCAGGCCTATCAAGCGGCATACTGCAACTTTGGCAAAATGTTGTGCTGTTCATAAATGAAGATTTACAGATGATTAAATAAGGGTGGATAATTATTGTTTTTTTAATGTGCCGGATAAAAAATCGTAGCAATCGAACTTTACATCCACGTATTCCCTCTCAGCAGCCTGCATCTTGCGCCGCAATTCGTTTTGCCTTTTTGCTGTTTCGTTGTTAATAAGATGGTCGTCAATTAAACTGCTGTTTGTTTTAAGCAACCGGTGCTGCTGCTCCATTTCTGTTTGCAGTTCCTGAAATTTTTCTGTTACCATATTTAATTTTGATTGTTGTACCTCTACCTTGTTGGCTATATGAGGTATCGAATTACGGCTGATCACATCACTTAACTTCTTTTCAAAGTCGTGGATTTCGTTGTTGTAAAAAGCAATGGCATCAGTCCAGTCCGAAAGCTCATCAACATAAAAGGTTGCAATATTGTTGGGCATATGATTTTCATTTAATTGAACACAGTATTTTCTTATCGGTCAGCTTACCACTTTTCTTTGTGAATATTTTTTGCGTTAAACTTATCCTGGGGTTTTTCCTCACCTGTAGGATAGCCTATTGGTATTACATTCAACGGTATCACATGCCTGGGAATTTTCAGTTCTCCTCTTATAAAATCTATCAACGCCTCATTAGGATATATTGCAGTCCATACTGCTCCCAAACCAAGGGCTTCTGCTGCCAGTAGTATGTTTTCGCTGGCACAGGCACAATCAAGTAAAGCATAGGCTTCGCTATGCGTGGCAGCTTCTTCGGGCACTGCACAAACAACAATTGCAACCCCGGCTTTTCTAAGCATTTTTGCAAAGGGCAAACCTTCAGCCAGTGCATTTAGTTGTGCTTTATTTTTCACAACAATAAATTTCCATGGCATCATATGTATAGCAGAAGGGGCAGCCATGGCTGCACGCAATATTTTGTCAATATCAGTATCCATTACATGTTCACCGGTAAAATGGCGTACACTTTTTCTTTCCTGAATAACAGTAAGGGCATCTTTTTGTAGCAGGGTGTCCATTTTTCTAAATTTTATGGTCTAAAACTATTCCATGATTATTACTGTAACAATGATGCTCATTAACAGGAGTAATGACGATGGTCAAATTTAACCGCAATACCAGTTGTTGTAATTCATCCGGGTGATCAGGTTGTTTAAAATCCGGGCTGTAAATTTTACCGCTATAAATAATGGCAGCAAAACAAACTGTTGTATTCCGTACTTGGTAATAACAAATTAAGCCGACACTCAAAATATACCAGACTAAGTCATAGGTTACGCTGACTGACGTCATTCATGTTTCATTAAAAGAAAGCAAAATTTACAGTAACAAAATTCAGGGCCATTGTTAAGCATCCGGCAAACAGGCAAAAGAAGGATGTTTACTGGTACGGCAGATTTAGTCATTTACTTTTAAATCCGTTCAGTGATTGATACAGACCACCATATTGAAGCAGGCAATAAGTATATGAATAAAATAATGCTGGTGCATGGGGGCAAGGAGTATTTTGATGTATTGTTGCAATTGATAGATCAGGCTACCTGGAGTATACACCTCCAGGCATATATTTTTGATGATGATGAGACGGGCGTTTTGGTAGCAAATGCCTTAAAAGCTGCGGCACGGAGAAATGTTGAAGTGTATTTACTTGCAGATGGTTATGCTTCGCAAACGCTGCCCGGAGTTTTTATCAATGAATTAAAAGATGCCGGCGTACATTTCCGTTTTTTTGAACCGCTTTTCCGGAGCAGGTATTTTTATTTTGGCAGGCGGATGCACCATAAAATAGTTGTTACTGATGCAAGATCGGCGCTGGTAGGCGGATTAAATATTGCTGACAGGTACAATGATTTTCCCGGCAAGCCTGCATGGTTCGATCTTGCCCTGCATATTGAAGGGCCGGTGGCCGTGGAGCTTTGTGTGCTTTGCTGGAAAGCATGGTTTGGGTTTCCGTTGAAACTGGATACAACACCCTGCGAAAAAAAACTGATCAGCTTTGACTTCAAAAATCAGGAGCTGAGCAGGTTACTTGTAAGGCGTAATGATTGGGTGAGACGAAAAAATGAAATATCAGCTACCTACATAAAAATGTTGAGAGAAGCGAAATCTCACGTTACAATTTTGTGCAGCTACTTTTTGCCGGGCAAAGTGATCAGGAGATTATTAAGTAACGCTGCAAAAAGAGGTGTAAAAATAAAAATAATTACAGCCGGGATATCAGACGTTAAAGTGGCAAAAAATGCAGAGCGTTGGATGTATGATTGGTTATTAAGAAATGGAATAGAATTATATGAATACCAGTCTGCTGTTCTTCATGCCAAAGTTGCTGTTTGCGACGGGGAATGGGTTACGATAGGTTCTTATAATGTAAATAATATCAGTGCCTATGCCAGTATAGAACTGAATATCGATGTGTTCAATAAAAATTTCTCTAAAGATATGGATCAGCTCTTCCACAAGATCATACTGAATGATTGCATAAAGATCACGGAGGAAAAGCATAAACACTCCACAAATATATTTAATCAATTTATCCGCTGGTGCTCCTACCAGGGTATCCGCTTGATTTTTTATTTATTTACTTTTTATTTTAAACGTCAAAAAATTACCAGGAAAAATGATCAGTAATGGCCTTGCTGCTGTTACTGCTTTATTTTCACTATGGACCTTCCCCTGGTTCGGGTAATTCAAATGGCGGTGTTTCAAATGGATTTTCCTCGGGTATTATGTCCGGATCTTCTTCAGGAATTAAAGGCGCTTCAGGATCAATCGGTAATTCAATTTCCGGTTTTTCTTTTGGCACCGGAATCTCAACAGGTTTAACCGGTAGTTTTTTGGGAAGCATGACGGGTAATTTAAAAGTTGATTCAATTTGGTTATGCAGACAAAGCAAAATCATTTAACGGCAATTTAAAATGCCTGCAATCAATTTTGCCGGTGACAGTTATCAGTAATAAACAGGGTATTTAAATAATGCGACGGTGAGTACCGTCAATGTTTTACTTGACGGGTATCATTTATACAACATGAATGGATAGTTAATTTAGTAGCAATAAAACTATATTATTATGTCAGAAAATACCCCCGTAATTGCCACACTTCATAATCTGTTGGATTATGAAGCCAGTAAATTTACCAGTGCAGAAATTCAGTTAAAAAAAAGCCTGGATAAATGGATCATAAATGCACAGTCCTTAATTCTCAAAACAATATTGCAACGCTACCTGGATATTGTGAAGGAGAATATTCAGAAAATGGAAATGTTTGAAGAAGCGGAAGAGATCAATTCGATAAGCCTTAGCAATCGTGTAATGCAGGCCTTCATTGATGAAACTGAAGAAAAATTAAACCGCTGTGCTGATGCCGCTATAAAAGATGCCTGTTTGCTGGCCGGTGTTCAGGCTATCAATCATTACAAAATCAGTACATACGGTACAGCGGCAGCATTTGCCAATGCTTTGGAAATGGAAAAACAGGCAGTTGTATTTCACGAAGCTGAAGTAAAGGAAAAACAAATTGATGACAGGCTTTCGCAACTTGCCGCATTTGAGATAAATAATAACGCCAGAACACCATTTGTGTTACCACAATAAAAGGATCATGACAGGTGAGCTTACCAATATGCAGATTCAGAATGTGTTATCCAGCAGGGTGATTGGCAGACTGGCATGTTGCGATGATATGCAACCCTATATTGTACCTGTTACCTATGTTTATGATGGTACATATATTTACGGCCAATCTAACGAAGGATTAAAATTACAGCTGCTGCGTAAAAATCCGAATGTATGTTTTGAAGTGGATACAATGACGGATATGCGTAACTGGGAGAGTGTGGTTATCTATGGCAGGTTTGAAGAATTATCCGGTGAAGATGCAGATAAAGCAAGAGCAGTTTTATTCGGGCATATATTTACTTTAAAAACAAGCAGTACCATAAATCCTTATGGGCATGAAGCTACAGGAACGATAGATGATAGCACCCGTATAAAACAGGTAATGTACCGCGTTAAAATTAATACGGTTACCGGCCGGTTTGAAAAGCAATGAAAATATTACTGCATGGTGCTGATGATTTAAGCAAAGTGTAAAGCGGTAACTTTTTTAAGTCATATAATGTTTACTGCGTAAGAATGCCCCAATATCATTAAAGGAATACTTGAAACCGGTTACATAAAATAATACCGGGTATTGACCATTCTCATTGTTTGCAATGACGATAGGTTTTGCTGAACAATAGTTGGGTAATTACATTTGTTTCGTAATATATTTTTTAAAATTTAAAAACGGAGGTTATTATGTCAACACAAACATTAGCTAAAGTAAGCGAAAGAATGCCATTATTTTTTGATGATTTTTTAAAACCCTTTAACGGGTGGTTTGATAATGGAGTGGCCGTTCCTGCATTAAATGTACCGGCTGTAAATATCATTGAACACAAAGATCATTACCAGGTAACGATGGCCGTACCGGGAATGAAAAAAGACGATTTTAATATAGATGTAAATGATAAGCTGCTTACCATCAGCAGCCAGAAAGAAGAAAATAAAGAAGAAAAGGATAAACAGTTTACCCGCAGGGAGTACAATTACTCTTCATTCAGTCGCTGTTTTACATTACCCGAAGAAATAAATAATGACAAAATTGAAGCTAAATATGAAGATGGCGTTTTGAAAATTTCATTGCCATTTAAAGAAGGAGCAAAAAAACTTTCAGCAAAACATATTGCTGTTAAATAAGCCAGCTCCTGTTGGCCTGAAGCTCCGTCATTTATTGGCGGAGCTTTTAGATACAAACTATAAATGGTAACTGCTCCTGCGTTTAAAAAATATGCCCTGTATGCCCTGGTGAATTTTACGGTGAATTTAAATATCCGGATATATGTCCGACATACTACTATATCAATTCAGATGTGAGATCAACAGTTTCAAACGTTCTCTCAACTTTTTAATGGAAGAAAATATTTTTTTTAAGGACAGGCTTTCGCAAATTCTTAAAAGTAATGTTAATAAAAAAATGCTGGAAAAGCTGGAGGTCTTTCAAAGCAGGTTTATAACAGAAGATGAACTGATCGGCCTGCTGCGAAATGATGTTGCCGACGTTGAAACATTATTACACCGCCAGGAGTTATCTCATGATGATCCGGATAGCGATGAGATTGGTAAAATGATAAGGAAATTGAGTTATAATACAGAAAACATAGAAAAACAATTCCTGAAATTGAAATATGAATTTAATAGTTTTTTATTGGAAAATGCAGCTGCCGCCAAATGAGCAGGTAACCTGTAGTGCAATAAAAAAATTCATTTTTAAAATCTCCCAAAACAGATAAATGTTTCTTAAGTTAATTGGCAATAGCAGTAAGGCTTACCCTGGTAATTTTAAACACTTGTAAACGTTAGTATAAATTCGGCGCCTTTACCTGTTTCGCTTTTGCAGCGTACCGTTCCATTCATTAATTCGGCGTACTTTGAAACTATATGTAACCCAAGCCCCGTACCTTGTATATTAGTGGCATTAGCGCCACGGAAAAACCTTTCCGTAAGGTGCTGCTGATCTGTTTCTGAGATGCCCATACCGTAATCTTTTACTGACAATTTAAGGTGCCCGTTACTACACCAGGTTTTTATTTCAATCATGCTTTTTTGTGGTGAAAACTTAGACGCATTTGAAATCAGGTTCAATAAAATGTGTTTAAGCAGGGAAATATCCAGGTATACCGTATTATCGCCCTGGTGCTGGTAGTTTATTTTTTGATGCTTTTGCAGGTTACCATTCATTTCATCAATCACACCTGTAATAAATTCTTTAATATCAAACGTTGAAAATCTGGCATGTAATTTTCCTTCTTCAATTTTACCCACACTCAAAAAATCATTCAGTATATCGGAAAGCATTTTTACAGAAGTAACAATGCGTTGCAAATGCAATTCTCTTTTTGGTTGTTCGGCAGTGCTGGTATATTTTTCAATAAGGTAGGAGGAAGAGAGAACGGTACTCAAAGGAGTCCTGAATTCATGCGAAGCCATTGATACAAACCTCGATTTTAATTCACTGAGTTCTTTTTCCCGTTCCAGTGCCTGTTGAAGATCAAGTTCAATTTTTTTTAATTTAGAAATGTTAACGGCGGCGTCTACATAACCCGTAATATTCCCTTCATCATCTTTCATTGCAGTAATACTTAGTTGTACCGGAAATTTGGTGCCATCTTTTCTTACATACATCCATTCGTTTTCATCAAGCAGTCCAAGCCGTGCTTTTGCATGAAACAATTCCATTCCCGGCGGAACATCCTTACGCAATTCTTTCGATAATGCTTTTGCCCTGGCTACAACAAGTGTAGGGTCATGATAGATGAGGGGTTTAAATTTGCCTATAAGTTCTGCGGCTTTATAGCCCAGTTCTCTTTCTGCTTCCTGGTTAAAAGCCTGTATGATACCGGCGGTATCCACACTTACAATCATCACACCTGCATTATCCAGCAAAGCTTTTTGAAAAGAAAAGATCCTTTGTTGTTCAGCTTTGGAAATCTCTAACTCATGCAGTGTTTTCTTCAGGTCTGTTGTGCGTTGCTCAACTTCAAATTCAAGCTCTTCGTTTAGCGTTTTTAATTTGGTTTCAGCTTCTTTGCGAAATGAAATGTCATTGATAAAGGCAATTGTATAGGTATGGCCATCAGTACAGTAATTGCCCAGGCTAACTTCCACCGGGAACTCGGTACCATCCTTCTTCAGGGCAAATAAATCCATACCAACTCCCATTGACCGGTTTTGCGATTGCTGTATATATTCGTGCCGGTGAGCAACATGTGTATGATGAAAGCGTGCAGGGATAAGGTGTTCAATCTTTTTGCCAATGATCTCTTTTTTTTCGTACCCAAACAATTGTAATGCAAACGAATTGATAGTGGCAATTTCACCGGCTTTGTTTACCATCAATATGGCCATGGTAGCAGCTTCAAAAAAGGTCTTGTCAACCGGGGTAATTATATACAGAAAATAATCTGTTCCTTTATTGGTATACAGCCTGGTTGATGCCTCGGCAAAAAAAGTTTCACCTTGTAATGACCTGTATTCCACCAATTCATAAAAAATCTTCTTCTCCCTGATGATTTTTTCCCTTTCAGCAATGATAGCTGCAGTAATGGCATCCTTCCTCAATATCCTTATTAGTTCTATAGTAATATCCTCCAGTGAGTGAATACCAAAGAGGTTAAGAAAAGACTGATTGCAATAGATGAACTTTCTTGTAGCAGCTTCAATAATGGCAGCACCCTCACGCATGTTATCGCTTAAGGCAAAAAAAAGGGGATGCTCAAAATAATGGCTATCGTAATTAAGGGATTGCATAATAATCAGGTAGATATATTTTACAGGTACATAAAAAATGCTGAAACAGCCTGCTATCATTTATGAATAAAAGTTAAAAACTTTTGCTGCGGATAGTAATGACTGGTGTCAGGCACTGTTATGATAGATGACATGAAGTGTTTTTTTTAAGTAACAGGACGCTGCTTCTTTTGTAAAAACCGGCCATTGTTTGCTGTTGAAATTTGCGCCGCAGCCAAATCATGCACACCGGAGATCCCCTGTTTATTTTATTCTTCAAATAAAACTGCCACCCGTGATTTCAATCATCGGTATCGGTAACTACGGATTGCAGAATAAAAATATCATGGTCGTATTTTTATTTGGTTTTCATAGGATTTTGAATCGCTTAACCGGGGTTGGATTTTTATCCGGACCCCTTTTTTCAGGAAACCATTTAAAATTATTTGTTTTAACGCAACTCATTTTAGTGGCCGCAACAGGCATGTAATTTGTTGCTGAAATAATCAGCTGATTTTGATTGTAAATCACTTTGACCATGAAAAAGCCCATTCAAAATAATATTGCCTTATCGGTCATCTTTCACCGCATGGCAGATTGTTACCGTTACCTGGGAAATGACATGCGGTTCAGGGCAACGGCTTACGAAAATGCGTCTAAGATACTTTATAACATGACTGAGGATATCTCAATGTACGCAGCAAATGTAAAATCGTTGGATGCCATTGGCGGCATTGGCGAAAGTATTGCTAAAAAAATCATAGAGTTTTTAAAGACAGGTAAAATAAAGGCATTTGAGCAATTGAAAACGCAGGTGCCTTATAAGTTACTGGAGTTATTGGATATTACCGGTATCGGGCCTTCAACGTTAAGGATATTACATCAGCAGAGGAACGTAAACAACAGGGAAGACCTGGAAATATTACTGCAACAGGATAAGCTGGGAAGCATTCCCGGGTTTGGTGCAAAAAAAATAGAAAATTTAAAACGGGAGCTTAAAGTAATTAAACAACCCGAACGAATGCCTTTTGCAGTGGCGCAAAAAATTGGCAACAGGATCATCTCTGAATTAATCAAAATTCCCGGGGTAGAAAAGGCAACACTTGCAGGCAGCCTTCGCAGGAAAAAAGAAACCATTGGTGATATTGACATCATTGCAGTGGCAGCGCCTCAGCATAGAAAACGGATTGTAGAAAGATTTATGGCTTTACCAATGGTAAAAAAAGTTTTGGTGAAGGGAACCACAAAGAT
Organism: Ferruginibacter profundus; assembly: GCF_054783275.1. NCBI lineage: Bacteria > Pseudomonadati > Bacteroidota > Chitinophagia > Chitinophagales > Chitinophagaceae > Ferruginibacter > Ferruginibacter profundus. Next base: position 246,300 of record NZ_BAAGQW010000001.1, read on the forward strand.
CAGTGTGTTACTTACTCAAAAAAATATACAGGTTGATATAAGACTGGTACACAATTACGAATATGGCGCAGCATTATTATACTTTACCGGTTCCAGGGAGCATAATATTAAACTACGCACTATTGCCCGCAATATGGGCTACAAAATAAATGAATACGGACTATTTGAAATTGCTACTAACAAAAGATTAATGGGGGCCGGGGAAGAGGAGATTTACCGGTTTTTGCATATGAAGTATATTCCGCCAGAGCAGCGATTGGATAAAGGGGAAATAGAAAAAGCAATGACAAAGTAGCCAGGTGCATCTGTTGCAGTGTAAACCGGGGCTGAAAATATTTTGCAGTAACAATAATGGCAGCATGCTATACTCAATTAAAGAGCATGAAATACTATTTTGTAAACTATTACGTGTATAATGATTTTTGTCAAGAGGCCTGGTGACTGGTGTCATCAAACAAGAGCCCGGTACTAAGTAATTTCACTATAGAAAATGTTGTTTACTACTATAGCAATGACATAAAAATTATTAACCTAAAAAATAAATTTATGAAAACCTTACTGGTTGCTACAGATTTTTCCCCTGCTGCTTCAAACGCAGCCGATTATGCCGCAGCTATGGCACAGTCAATCGGGGCGGATATCGTTTTACTTAATACCTATGATATCCCGGTAAGCTACATGGAGATACCGGTGGCAGCTAATTTTGAAGCGTTGCAAAAAGATGCTGAAATGGAATTGAATAAACTAAAAGATGATTTAAATAAAAAAACGGGGGGTAAATTAAGTATCAGTACCATTGCAATACAGGCAGTTTTTTTAGATGGTTTAAAAAATGTGTGTGAAAAATTACAGCCTTATGCTGTAATAATGGGTAGCCAGGGCACAACTGCCGCAGAACATTTGTTTTTTGGTAGTCATACCGTAAGCGCAATGAAGCACCTGGACTGGCCGTTAATAACAGTACCCAAAGAAAGTAAATTTTCGGCGGTAAAAAAGATCGGTCTTGCCTGCGATTTTATGAATGTAACAGATACCATTCCCATTGGCGAAATAAAATTACTGCTGAAAGATTTTAATGCTGAATTACATGTATTAAATATCGGCACAGAAGAAAAATTTGATCCCGAAATTGTATTTCAATCTGGTTTACTGGAAGAAATGTTATTCCCGATAAAAGTAAGTTATCATTTTATTAACGACCACGATACAGACACCGGCATTATCAATTTTGTTGTAAATAATAATATTGACCTGTTGATTGCTTTGCCAAAGCGCCATGCATTGCTGGAAAGGCTGATTCATAAAAGTCATACCCGGCAATTTATTATGCATAGCCATGTTCCTGTAATGATACTTCATCAGTAACTCTTTCATCGGCAGGCAATGGGCCTTTTGATAAAGCGCTTTAAGAAGAACAGCATGAACAGGAGGAAATCAGGAATTTTATTTTCCTGAATTTACAGGCACCGAAAGGAAAAATAAAAGGGAGACTTACATCTCCCTTTCAACTTAAGCCAAAACCTAAGTAACCTAAAACCAACCTCAATGCCTGAAACAATTATTTATTGAGCATATATTTTAATCCTACTTCTACGCCTGTTGTCATATTGTAAGTCTTTGCCCTGCCGGCAACATAGCCACTGTAACTGTCATCTTCTGCATTAGTGAAATCAGTATCAAAACGTACCGCAGTGCTCAGGTATAAATTGCGGTTCAATTTGTATTGTGCACCTGCCAAAGCCATTCCTCCAAAAGTTGCTGACTTATAATGGCTTTTTGTATCGCCGATAATTTCATTGCCATCCTTATCATCCAGTTTAGAGCTGGTTATAAAACTAACCTGTGGTCCTAATTTTCCAATAAAAGATATTTTTTTAGTAGCATCAGTATTGTAACTGAAATATACCGGCACTTTAATGTACTCATTCTTTTGATTGTATTCGTTACTGCTGTTAAGTGTGTAACGTTGTCCCTGCAAAGAATACAACACATCTGCACCAACACCAAGTTTACCGGTGAAATTATAAGCACCGCCAATGCCAAAATTTACATTGAAAGTAGCTTTACGCTTATAACTGTTATTGTTGTTGTCATCTTTGTTTTCAAGAAAACTAAATTGAGGGGTTCCTTTTACGCTTACAGAGAATCCCTTTTGTGCGTTAACTGATTTTACGGTAAGTAAACTGCCTAATGCAAACGCATACATAAAAAACTTTTTCATAAATTTTAATTTTATTTTAGATTAATTGTTCTTTGCTGTGTTCTACCTTGGTCTGACGCCCCCGTCTGACCATATAAAAGCACGCAATTTGATATTCACGCTGACTTCAATTTCCGGATATTCAATTCAACATGTAACTCCTATGATCTGAAATGCGATGATCACTATCATTTTTTTTGTTTCAGATTCACGATGTAAAATTGCACCCGGAATTTTTGCCTGCAAATGTTTGGAGGGAGTGAGTATATGTCTGAATGTCGCAAAAAGAACAACAACGTCTTTTTTTAATCATGGAATAGGGAAAATACCAACACATCAAAAAATAGCAGGCTGCTTTTAAAACTATATCATTGCTATGTTCCGGGCGAGGGATATATGAAAGCCGGATTTTTTGTCTTTTCACTTTTTTTTTAAATATCACACAACTTTTAAAACATTACTGTCGCTTAAACGTCTGCCGGTATACCTGGTCATTAAACCAGGTCAGGAGTTTTTTAGATGAAAAATACCGAAACTATTACTTCCGTAAGCATTAATGACATCATTGCCCATACCGGCAGAACTAAACCTGAAAACAATTTTCATGTATTCAAAAGCAGTGAGCTCAGCAAAGCTGAAAAACCTTCAAAGCCGGTAAGGATCGATCATTTTATAATTCTGCTTGTTATTGAAGGAACTGCACAAGTAAGGATAAATCTTATTGATCATGTAATTCAAAAAAATGGCCTCCTGGTTATTACACCTAATACTATACATGAATTCAGCAGGAGCGCAGGGAATGATTTTATAGCAGTGGGTTTTGTTCCCGGATTCTTTGCCCGGGTGAATGTTAACAAACGGCAGTCAGATGCGTTTACTTTTTTTTCATCACAAAGCGATCCCTGTTTTCAGCTTACAGCAGAGGAAGCCGCAACACTGCATGAGCTGATGGTTTTATTATACAAAAAAGATCATACAGAAGAGGAGCATCCGTTTAAAGAAGAAGTGATACAGCATGCTTTTAATCTTTTTATGTTTGAACTGGCCGCCATTGCCAAAAAGCAGCGGGAAGGCCGGAGTTTTAAACTTACCCGTAAGGAGGAGATCATGATGTCTTTCTTAAAAATACTACCCGAACATTTTAAAGAAGAGCGCAGTGTGCAGTTTTATGCCAACCAGCTTTTTATAACCCCCAAGCATTTAACCAAAACAGTAAAGGAACTTACCAATAAAACCTGTGGCGAAATTATAGATGACATGGTAATTATGGAAGCCAAGGTACTACTGAATGATATGTCCCGCTCTGTAGCAAATGTTGCAGACAGCCTGCATTTCAGCGACCAGTTTTTCTTCAGTAAATTTTTTAAGAACCACACCGGGCTTACGCCTACAGAATTCCGGACAACCACATAAATTAACTGTACAGCAGCTCATTATCTTTAAATAGTAATATGGCCTGGCGAAAGCCGTTGCTGCCCTTTAAAAGCAGCTCCTGCTCAATACAAAAAGCAATTTTTTTTCTCTTTTAATAAAAATATTTGGTGGTCTGGAAAATTACACTGTAACTTTGCTTAACGGTGTTAAATTATTTAACCACAGTAAATGCCGGGAATATAATGGCCAGTAAAGAAAGAATACAGCGATTAAAAGATGAAACAAGGACTAATATCCTTGAAGCATCTATTGATATCGTAAAAGAAGAAGGCTGGCAGGCGTTGAGTATGCGTAAAATAGCTGAGAAGATCGAATATACAGCCCCGATCATTTATGAATATTTTGCCAACAAAGACGCCATACTGAATGAACTTACCCGGCAGGGCTATGTACAATTGGGCAAGCTAATGCAGGAAGCCAGGAATAAACTTACTGACCCTGCGGAACAATTGGAAGCGATGTGGCTGGCCTACTGGAATTTTGCCTTTGCCGAAAAGGAATTGTACCAGGTAATGTATGGGGTGGAAGTGAACTGCTGTGCTTTTCAAAATACCTGCCCGGATATGCAGGCACCTTCCAATATGCTTTGGGATAAAATTGAAGAACTGATCCCTGAGAGCAAGCGGACAGAGGATTATATATGTACCAAATATTACACCATGTGGTCGGTAGTGCACGGGCTGATTTCTATAAACATGACACGTCAGCAAACACCGGAGGGCATTAATGAACAAGTGCTGAAGGACGCCATCAGCAGCATTATTAACTCCATGAAGTAACTATATTTTTTTAAATACTAATTAACGCTGTTAAACCATTTAATAACGTTATAAAACTAACAGCAATGAACCAAAACTTTAAAAACCAACAACACTCACTTAGTCCCTGATAATAATCTCACCCGGTGATAACTCCCATTTTATTCTGACAATTCAACCCTTTTTTAATTAATACAAAAGCAGGGCAGGCCGTAATGATCCGGAAATTATTGCCTTTCTGCAAATACCGGCAGTTTATAAAAAGACTGTTTTTTTTAGACAAAATACTTAACACTGTTAAACAATTTAATTACGTTATGAACAAGCTATTACAATACAGCGCCATCATTTTTCTGGCCTCCTGCACAGCAAAATCAATGAATCAAATGCCTTCTACGCCTCCGTCACTTCCGGTGGTAAAGATCGTTGCCAACCAAGCCACTACCTGGCAGGAGTACCCGGCATCTGTTGAAGGGGCTACCAATGTGGAGATACGGCCACAGGTTAGCGGCTACCTGGAAAAGATCTACGCAGAAGAAGGCGCCTGGGTATCTAAAGGACAGCCACTATTCAGGATCAATAGTGCAGCCTACAACGAATATTCCAACAATGCATCGGCATCCGTACAGGCAGCTGATGCAGCCATAGCAAAAGCACAGATTGAAGTAGACAGGTTAAAACCCCTGGTAGATAATAAAGTGATTGCCGAAGTGCAGCTGAAAACTGCCAAAGCAAACCTGGCTGCAGCCAAAGCCGCCCACGCACAGGCTGTTTCATCTAAGGGAAGTGCCGATATTAATGTTGGCTATACCTTAATAACGGCACCGGTTAGCGGCTATATCGGCCATATTCCCTACAAGCAGGGTAGCCTGGTGGGTAACGGGGAAGTATTGCCGCTTACAGTTCTTTCCGAAGTGAATACTGTACATGCCTATTTCGCCATGAGCGAAGCCGACTTTTTATCATTCGCTGCACAATACCAGGGAAAATCAACCGAAGAAAAGATAAAAAATATTCCTCCTGTTGACCTGCAACTGCCCGACCATACTGTTTACAACACCAAAGGAAAAATTGAATTGGTACAGGGACAGTTCGACAGAACTTCCGGCACTATCAGCTTCAGGGCTTCATTTCCTAACCCGGAAAAGATATTGCGTTCAGGCATTACCGGTAAGATACTCATCCCTTCGCTGCACAAAGACCAGTTACTGGTGCCACAGGAATCTACTTATGAATTGCAGGATAAGATATTTGTTTTTGCAGTAGGCGACAGTAATAAAGTAGCCAGTAAACAAATAACGGTTAACGGCAAAAGCGGTAACAATTATTTAGTGAGCAAGGGGCTTACCAGCGGCGAAACCATTGTGTACAGTGGTATACAACGCCTGCGGGACGGAGCAGTTATTACGCCGCAGCAAATACCGGCAGACAGTGTGCTACAGGCTTCACTTATAAAATAAACAGGCAGAAAAATAATCACTAACGGTCAGGAATAATTGTAAATGCAGGCTTTGCCGGCATAATGGCAAAATATTACATCAACCTGGCCATCTAATTTAAATTATATGTTCAAAAAATTTATAGAACGCCCGGTTCTTTCCACAGTTATATCTATACTGCTGGTATTACTGGGCATCGTGTCACTGTTATCGTTACCCATCACCCAGTTTCCGGATATAGCACCGCCTGCGGTACAGGTAACAGCCAATTATCCCGGCGCCGGTGCCGAAGTAGTGGCCCGTTCGGTAGCCACTCCGCTGGAAGAAGCCATCAACGGGGTGGAGAATATGACCTACATGACTTCCAACTCCAACAACGATGGTACCATGACGCTGAGTGTGTTTTTTAAATCAGGTACAGATCCGGACATTGCATCTGTTAACGTACAAAATCGTGTAGCCAAGGCCAATAGTTTACTGCCCCCAGAAGTATTACAGGCCGGGTTGAGTACACAAAAACAACAGAACAGCATTATTATGGCAATTGCCTTATACAGTAAAGACACTGCTTATGACGAAGCCTTTTTACAGAATTATGCCAAGATCAATATAGTACCGGAGATACAACGTGTACATGGCGTAGGGCAGGCCACCATCTTTGGTTCAAAAGATTATGCCATGCGTATATGGCTGAAGCCCGACAGGCTTGCGGCCTATAACTTATCGGCACAGGAAGTAATGGCAGCTATCAAAGAACAAAACCTTGAAGCCGCACCGGGCAAATTCGGCGAAGGCAGCAAGGAATCTTTTGAATATGTGATCAAGTACAAAGGCAAACTGAATAAAAATGAAGATTACGAAAACATCATTCTTAAAAGCAATAACGACGGGTCGGCAATAAAGCTTAAAGATATTGCCAGGGTAGAGTTTGGCTCATTCAGTTACACTGCAGCGGCTACGGTTGATAAAGGTCCTTCAACCGGTATCATTATCTACCAGACTGCCGGTTCCAATGCCAATGATATACTTACTGAAGTAAACAGGATCATGGAAGGTGTAAACAAAGCATTACCCAAAGGCATCAAAACATTTGTTCCTTATTCTTCAAAAGAATTTTTAGATGCATCAATAGAAAAAGTAAAACGTACCCTGATAGAAGCATTTATCCTCGTGTTCATTGTGGTATTTATTTTCTTACAGGATTTTCGCAGTACACTTATTCCCGCAATTGCAGTACCCGTGGCTATCCTGGGCACCTTCTTCTTTATGCAGTTGTTTGGTTTTACCATTAATTTACTTACCTTATTTGCATTGATATTGGCCATTGGTATTGTGGTGGATGATGCGATAGTGGTTGTGGAAGCAGTGCATACAAAAATGGAAACAGAACATTTGCCTGCCAGGGCAGCCACCATTAAAAGTATGGGTGAAATATCCGGCGCTATTATTTCCATCACCTTGGTGATGGCTGCAGTATTTGTTCCTGTTGGTTTTATGCAGGGCCCCGCAGGTATTTTTTATAAACAGTTTGGCTTTACATTGGGAATAGCCATTCTTATCTCGGCATTGAATGCGCTTACACTCAGTCCCGCTTTAGCTGCATTATTTCTGAAAAACCAGCACCATGGCGATCATCAATCCAAAGGATTTAAAAAACGGTTCTTTAGTGCTTTTAATGCAGGTTTCACTAATGTAACCAACCGCTACGGTAACAGCCTTAAGTTTTTGATCAAAACAAAATGGATCGCATTAACAGGCCTTGTTATTATCACCATTGGTACAATTGTATTGGTAAAGCAAGCACCTACAGGATTTATTCCTACAGAAGATCAGAGCATCTTTTTGTATTCATTGAACATGCCTGCGGGAGCTTCGTTGGAACGTACAAAAAAAGTGGTGGAAAAAGTGGACAGTATTATTGCTACCGTGGAAGCTGTTGAAAAATCTTACAGTGTAGCAGGGATGAATATTATTACCAACGCCACAAGCCCTATCAGTGCACTGGCCTTTGTAAAATTAAAGAAACCGGGAACAAGGGGCAAAACAGAAGATATCAACAAGATATTGGGCGAAGTAAATCAAAAACTCGCCGTTATTTCTGCCGCAGATCTTTTCACCTTTACCTTACCAACCGTACAGGGGTTTGGTAATACCAATGGTTTTGAAGTGTTGCTGCAGGACAGGGCGGGCGGCAAACTGGAGGACCTGAGCAGTACAGCTTATGGCTTTATTGGTGAGCTGATGAAACGTAAAGAGATCGCTTATGCCTTTACCACGTTCAACACCGGCAACCCTCAATACAAAGTAAATATTGATGAAAGTAAGGCCAAACAACTGGGTGTTTCCATAAGTGAGTTGCTGCAAACATTACAGGTGTATTACGGTAGTTACCAGGCATCGGATTTTAACCGCTTTGGAAAACAATATAAAGTAATACTGCAATCGGATATTGCTTACCGTATTGATCCATCCACATTAAATGATGTACAGGTAAAAAACAATACCGGGCAAATGATCCCTGTAAAAACATTGTTATCATTAGAGAAAGTATATGGCCCCGAAACAGTAACAAGGAACAATCTTTTTAATGCAGTAACTATTAATGGTGTACCTAAACCCGGCTTTAGTTCAGGCGAGGCTTTAAAAGCAGTGCAGGAAGTGGCGGCTGCTTATTTACCAAGGGGCTATGCTTATGAATGGTCTGGCTTAACCAGAGAAGAACAACAGGCGGGTTCACAAACCACCTGGATATTCATCATGTCACTGGTGTTTGTATACTTTTTACTGGCAGCACAATACGAAAGTTATATACTTCCGTTGGCAGTTATCTTATCGGTGCCTACCGGTTTGCTGGGTGTATTTGCCTTTATCAGTTTTGCAGGCATAGAGAATAATATTTACGTACAGGTGGGGCTTATCATGCTTATTGGTTTGCTGGCAAAAAATGCCATCCTTATAGTGGAGTATGCCGTACAAAGAAGAAAGGCAGGGCTTTCAATTAAGCATGCCGCTATTGAAGCAGCAAGGTTGCGCCTGCGGCCTATATTAATGACATCTTTTGCATTTATTGCAGGATTGATACCATTGTTAACTGCAACAGGTGCATCTGCGATGGGTAACCGCTCAATAGGTACCGGTGCAGTAGGAGGGATGCTGACAGGGGTGTTGCTGGGTATCTTCATTATTCCGGTGTTGTTTACTGTATTTCAGTTTCTGCAGGAAAAAGTCAGCAGCAAAAAAATAGTAGAAAAAGATAACTGGATAGAGGACAGGTTAGACCATGTTAAATAGGCTATCCGTAAAAATAAATAATCAGCCTGCTAACGGGCAGGGTTAAATGAAAAAATATGAACACAAAAATAAGAACATATATTCCTTTACTGGCGCTGCTGATACTGGCTGCCTGTAAAGTAACAGAGAAAAATACTGTGCCGCAGGCAGCTTTGCCGGCAACCTACAGAAATGCTGCAAATACAGATACAGCAAATATTGCCGGCATTCAATGGAAGAACTTTTTTACTGATGCTGCTTTGCAAAAATTAATAGATAGCGCCATTACGAATAATTATGACATGCAGGCTGCGTTAAAAAATATAGCATCTGCTCAATTAATAGTAAAGCAAACTAAACTCGGGTATTTGCCCGAAGTAAAATTGCAGGCGGCAGCGGGTATTACCCGGCCATCTGATAATAGTTTAAATGGTTTAAGTTTAAGCCAGTACCTGGGCAAATCTTATGTGGAAGATTATAATATCAACGCTGCTGTTTCATGGGAGGCAGATATTTGGGGAAAGATAAAAAACCAAAAAGCCAAAGCCCTTGCAGAATACCTGCAAACAACCGAAGCTAAAAAAGCAATACAGACAAATGTTGTGGCTCTTGTAGCCAAAGGATATTACAATTTACTGATGCTGGATGCACAGGTTGATATTGCCCGTAAAAATCTTCTGTTGAATGACAGCACCCTGCACATCATTACATTACAATACCAGGCCGGCCAGGTAACATTGCTTGCCGTTCAACAGGCAGAAGCACAGCGGCTGGTAGCAGTACAACTGCTGCCATTCTTACAACAAAATATTGCCATCCAGGAAAATGCATTGAGTGTATTGACCGGTATACAGCCGGGAGCTGTTGAGCGTAACGTTTCTATCAACAATATTACATTTACAGATAAATTATCTTCAGGGTTGCCATCAGCGTTAGTAGGCAACAGGCCCGATGTAAAAAGTTATCAACTGGCATTGGATATTGCCAATGCAAAAACGGGTATTGCAAAAGCTGATATGTATCCTGCATTAACCATTACCGCAGCTGGTGGCCTTAATGCTTTTAAGGCAAGTAACTGGTTTAATATCCCTGCATCATTGTTTGGAACTGTTGCAGGAGGCATCACACAGCCGCTGTTTCAGCGTAAACAATTAAAAACAAAATACGAACTGGCAAAGCTCGATAGAGAAAGATCAGTGATCCTGTTCAGGCAATCGGTGCTTACAGCTGTAGGGGAAGTGTCTGATGCATTGGTGAAGACGGATAAACTGAAAGAGCAACAGGATATTGCACTAACAAGGGTGAGTACTTTAAAGCAGGCGATTATCAATTCAGATCTGTTATTCCGGAACGGTATGGCCACTTATCTTGAAGTGATAACAGCCCAGGGTAATGTATTGCAGGGAGAACTGGAACTGGCGGCACTTAAGAAAGACCGGTTGAATGCAGTGGTGGAATTATATAAGGCACTGGGAGGAGGATGGAAATAAGCAGGAAATGGTAAGGCAACGGTGGCAAAGTTGTATGTCTGAACACGGATGATACGGGTTGAAGTGATGGTCACTGATGATAAAGTGAATTATTGAATAAAATGATCTTTTGCCGGAAAAAATTATTTACAAGCCGTTCAATCTCTGTCATCCGTGTTCCGGCATTTCCCGCTTTATTCCGGGAAAGTGGATAAACCTAATATGCTGATGCTACCGGTAGTTCGATAAATTATATTTGTATATCCAAATAACCAACTAATCTTTAAATGCAGAAAACAGCTCCCATAACTTCTGTAAGTATCAGCGAACTGATATCTTATACCGGGCGGAAGAAAATGGTCAATGATTTTCATTTATTTAAAAGCAGTGATTTAACCAGGGAGAAAGAGCCCTATGTACCTGTAAGGATCGACCATTTTATTATAATACTCACGCTTGGCGGTACGGCTCATGTGCGGTTAAATCTTGTAGATTATCATACTGAAAAAAATGGCCTTTTAATTATTACACCCAATACCATACATGAATTTGTTGATCAGTCGGATAATTCCTTTATTGCCATGGGCTTCGTTCCCGGGTTTCTTTCGCAAACAGGCGTAAACAGGAAACATGCCGATGCCTTCACTTTTTTTTCATCGCAAAGCGACCCTTATTATTTACTGGCCGATCATGAAGCTGCAGCCCTGTCGCAGATCATGCTGTTGCTGCACGAGAAGGACCGATACGATACGGAACACCCTTTCAGGGATGAACTGATCAGTCATGCCTTTAACTTGTTTATGTACGAGCTGGCGGGAATCTCAAGAAAGCATCGCAACGAAACAGACTTTAAGATCACCCGTAAGGAAAATATACTGATGTCGTTTTTAAAAGTTTTACCGCTGCATTTTAAAGAAGAACGCAGCGTACAGTTTTATGCCGGCCTGCTTTTTATTACCCCCAAGCATTTAACAAAAACGATAAAGGAACTTACCAATAAAACCTGTGGCGAATTAATTGATGAAATGGTGATCATGGAAGCAAAGATCTTGCTTAATGATCCGTCTTTATCTATTGCCAATGTAGCCGACCATCTTCATTTCAGTGATCAATTCTTCTTCAGTAAATTTTTTAAAAAACATACGGGCTTTACGCCTTCTGAATTCAGAATATCCCATTAGGGAATAACTTTTCTTGCACACGGATGATCGGGATCAGATGGATTTTACGGGCTTCTTTTAGTTCAGGAGTTTATTGAATAAAATCAGTCACCTTAAAATCGGATGTACATTGTAGTTGCAGCTTTGCAGCATAAAATTCCCTGTTTATCTGTTCTGCCGGTATCATCCGTGTTCTTTTTGCTCCATTCTGACATATTATAAGTACTTTAAAACATTTTTCTGCAATTATTTTGCTGTAATTTTACACTACATAAATATAGTAACATGCAGCAAAGCAATGAAAAGATGACGGGCAGGATCATATTGGTTGCAGGTGGAACAAGCCCTGTGGGACTAGGTATTGTACGTTATTTTTTAGAGCAGGATGCCACATTAATAGTGCCTGCAAAAAGTTTACACGAGATCAATAAGTTAAAAGAAAGTGTAGCTGATATAAAAGACGGTACACTAATAACCCAGTTAACGGAGCTGCCCGATTATGACTCAGGGTTTGATATTGCAGAAACAATCGTTGAGCGGTTTGGCAAGATAGATATTGGCATTGCCATATTTAATGGTATGCCATGCAATATGGAGTTAACAGAACTGCATATCAGCGACTGGCAGAATATGATGGATAATGAAGTAACCCCTTTCTTCGTGTGTGCAAGACTGATATTACGTACTATGAAGGAAAACAGCGAAGGCCTTTATATCAGTGTATGCGACAGCAGCCTGCTTAAGCAGGAAAATCTATGCCCTTTATCAAAGATTGCTGCCAATACCAAAATGGAGATGTCGAAAATATTTGCTGACGAAACAAAAAAGCATAACGTTAAATACTACCATCTTTGGGTAGACCAGAACCTGGTTCCGCCATTAACTGCTGATACGCCGGAATATACTTCGGTAGTAAGCAGCGAAATGATCGGTAGCCGTATCCAGCAATTGTACTTCTGTAAGGCCAGCAGGCCCGATGATATTTTTCAAATGTTTCAGGAAACCAATACGGTACAATAGAAACGCACTTTCTTTTATTTCAATCCTCTCATTGGTTCGCCTTAGGTGGCGTTACCGGGCTACTCCCTTTTTTACTCTGCCCGCTTACCGGTAAAATTTACATTCATGCAATCAACAGTTGCCGGCTACACCATGTGTAATAGCCGGCGGTATTTTATATGTCATTAACTCCTTCCTCAGGTTGGGAATAAAGGCTTGCAATTAGGCCTGTGAAGCAATTTAAGTGGCCTGTTTATTTGAAGCCATTCAGACATATCAATACGCCATACAGACATTGACAAGCCGGTTTTACTGTCGCAATTTTGCTTTCAATCAGACAGACGGGAATTGAATGGCCATCCATACAAATTCCTGGTTATTTCTTTATCAACACTGGAGATTTTTCCAAAGCAAAATAAAAATCAATGGAGAAAAAATTACAGCACCGGGTTACTGCTTTTAAAGATGCTTCCATCATCAGGGAAATGGGTATCTATCCTTATTTCCGCGTAATACAGTCGGGACAGGGTACGGAAGTAATGCTGAATAATAAAAAAGTTTTAATGTTCGGTTCTAATTCCTACCTGGGATTAACCAACCACCCCACGATAATAGCAGCTGCAAAAAAAGCCACTGAAAAATACGGGACCGGTGTGGCAGGCTCCCGTTTTTTAAATGGTACACTGGACATTCATATTGAACTGGAAAATAAACTGGCCTTATACACCGGTAAGGAAGCTGCTATCCTTTTCAGTACAGGTTTCCAGGCCAACCTGGGCGTACTCTCCAGTATAACCGGGCGCAATGATTACCTGATACTGGATGAATATGATCATGCCTCAATCATTGACGGCAGCAGGTTGTCATTTTCAAAAGTGATCAAATACGGGCACAATGATATGGCCAGCCTGGAATCAAAACTATCACATCTTCCTGCCGATGCAATGAAACTGATTGCAGTAGATGCTATCTTCAGCATGGAAGGCGATATCGCCAGGCTTCCGGAAATAGTAGCGCTTGCTGATAAATATGGTGCCAATATCATGCTGGATGAAGCCCATAGTTTAGGCGTAATCGGTAGTAAAGGCGCAGGCATCGCTTCTCATTTTGATCTCACCGGCAAGGTGGATTTAATTATGGGCACCTTCAGTAAATCACTGGCTTCATTGGGTGGATTTATTGCCGGAGATGCAGATGTAATTGATTATCTGAAACACAAGGCACGCTCACTGATCTTTAGTGCAAGCATGACGCCTGCTGCCGCCGCCAGTGTAATTGCTGCATTGGATATCATACAAAATGAACCTGAGCGTATTGAAAAACTCTGGGATAATACCGCTTATGCAAAGCAGCTATTTGACTATTATGGTTTTGATACAGGACAAACTGAAAGCCCCATCATACCGGTGTATATCAGGGATAATTATAAAACATTCCTCTTTACAAAAAAATTACTGGAGGCCGGTGTTTTTGTAAATCCTGTGGTATCGCCTGCAGTTTCATCAGATAGTTCGCTTATCAGGTTTTCATTAATGGCAACACATACTTTCAGCCAGGTGGAGGAAGCCCTGGAAAAATTTAATATCACCGCTATAAAATTAGACATTAAGCACTTGCTTCAAAAACAGGAACTATGATCTACGTAGAAGAAGTAAATACAAAAAGCAAGCTGAAATCATTTATTGATTTTCCGCATGAACTGTATAAAGATGATGCCAATTATGTGCCTGAACTTTTTATTGCACAAAGAGACCTGCTTACACCCGGCAAACATCCTTTTCATCAGCATTCAGCTATACAGCTTTTTTTGGTACATGAAAACCTGCACATAAAAGGAAGGATAGCTGCTATACTTAATAATAACCACAATAGTTACAATAATACTTCAGATGGTTTCTTTGGTTTTTTTGATTGTGTGAACGACCAGGAAATTGCGAATACTCTTTTTACTGCCGCAGCAAACTGGTTACGTGCAAAAGGAGTAACCAATATCACAGGCCCGGTAAACCCTTCTACTAATGAACCCTGTGGTTTACTGATTGAAGGATTTGATAAACCTGCTGTGGCCATGATGGTATATAACAAACCTTATTACGGTAAACTCCTGGAAACATTCGGGTTTACAAAAAACGTAGACCTGCTGGCTTATGATATTGCTATCGATAATATTAATGACAGGCCGGTAAAACTGGAAAAGACATTAACAGAAAGGTTACAACGCAAGAATATTACCATACGCACTTTAAATATGAAGGACTTTAAAAACGAGGTCGCCAAAGTAAAGGAAGTATATAATGCAGCATGGGATAAGAATATGGGCTTTGTTCCATTTACAGATAATGAGTTTAATTATTTAGCCAAAGATTTAAAACTGATCGTGGATAAAAAATTATGCCTGCTTGCCGAGCATGATGGTAAACTGGTTGGTTTTGCATTGGCCATTCCCGATATCAACCAGACATTGATAAAAGTTAAACGGGGAAGGTTATTACCCACGGGCATCATAAGATTATTACTGGGGTTGAAGAAAATAAATAACGTAAGGGTAATTGCATTGGGGGTAATAGAAGGGTATAAAAAACAAGGCATAGAAGCTTGTTTTTATGCAGGCATCATTAAACGGGCTGCAGAAAGAAAAATGCGTGGCGGCGAAGCCTCATGGATACTGGAACACAACGATCTTATGAACAGGGGCATTACAAATATGAATGGCAGGCTGTACAAAAAGTACCGCATCTATAAAAAATCATTACATGCGTGAAAGGGTATTGATAACGGGGGCCAGCGGCTTTTTAGGGTTTCATCTTATTGAAGCGGCTCTTGCTGCTGGCCTTGATGTGTATGCAGCGGTAAGGAAGAACAGTGATGTAAAACACCTGCAGCATTTCAATATCAAATATACTTATCCTGATTTCAGCAGTATCACCAATATGAAAGCTGAAATAGAAAATAAGCAATACCAGTATATTATTCATGCCGCAGGTATTACAAGAGCAGATAATAAAGAAAAATACAACCAGGTAAATGCAGAGCTCACTTATAAATTAGGTAAAGCTGCAGCAATGGCTGATACCGGTTTGAAAAAATTTGTTTTTGTAAGCAGCCTTGCAGCTGTTGGTCCATTACAACATACCGGAGGTATACTTACAGAACATTCAATACCCGGGCCGGTAACTTCCTATGGAAAGAGCAAATTGTTAGCAGAACAAAAGCTGGGTGATCTGGTACTGCCCTTGACCATAATACGGCCTACAGCAATTTATGGTCCCCGTGAAAAAGACATCTTCCTGCTTTTTAAAGCTATCAGCAGGGGGTGGGAACCATATATAGGAAAGCAGGCCCAGCAATTGAGTTTTGTATATGTAAAAGATGTAGCTGATGTAACTGTAAAAGCGCTGATGAGTAATTATCATAACAAAGTGTATCATATATCCGATGGGGATATTCATAACCGTTATGAATTAGCTGAACGTATAAAATTTTTACTGCACAAAAAAACAAAACAGGTTCATTTGCCACAATGGGCAGTAAAACTGCTGGCCGGGGTTTTGGAAATAACTTATGGAGCTTTTAACAGGGTGCCGGCATTGAACAGTGAAAAGCTAAGAGAATTAACTGCTGTAAACTGGAACTGCAGTATTGAAAAAGCTTACCTGGAGTTGGGATTTGAGCCTGTGTATGATCTTAACAGGGGCCTGGCTGAAACTGTTGACTGGTATAAAAAAAACAAATGGATCTGAATACATAATTTTTAAACAATAAAAACAAAAGATATGAAAGGATTTGTAACACCTGCCGAAGGAAAACTGGGCATCCTGATGCCGGGCCTTGGCGCCGTAGCCACCACCTTTATAGCAGGTGTGGAAGCTATTAAGAAAGACCTGGCCCAACCTTTTGGATCAGTAACTCAAATGGGAACGATCAGGTTGGGTAAAAGAACCGAAAACCGTCAGCCGAAAATAAAGGATTTTGTGCCGCTTGCCCACCTGGATGATATTGTATTTGGCGGATGGGATATTTATGAAGACAATGTGTACGAAGCTGCAGTAAAAGCAAAAGTGCTTGAACCTGGTTTATTAAACGCCATTAAACCGGAGTTGGAAAAAATACAACCCATGAAAGCGGTTTTTGATAAAAACTATGTTGCTAACCTGAGTGGAAATAATATTAAAAGCGCCGCCACAAAATATGACCTGGCGCTTGCCGTAATAGAAGATATTGAAAATTTTCAGCAACGTAATGATACCAGCCGCCTGGTGATGGTCTGGTGCGGTTCCACAGAAAAATATTTTGAAGAATCAGAAGTGCATGCCACTATTGAAAGTTTTGAAGCAGGGTTAAAGAATAATCATCCGCACATATCTCCCAGCATGATCTATGCCTATGCTGCCATAAGGCTTGGCGTACCTTTTGCAAACGGGGCACCTAACCTTACCTGTGATATTCCTGCATTGATCGATCTTGCAAAGGAAACCGGAACACCAATTGCCGGTAAAGATTTTAAAACCGGGCAAACATTAATGAAAACCGTTCTGGCACCGGGATTACAGGCCAGGGCTTTAGGGGTACGTGGCTGGTTCTCTACCAATATACTGGGTAACCGTGACGGTTATGTACTAAATAACCCGGAGAATTTCAGAACAAAAGAAGTTTCAAAACTGGGTGTGCTGGAAGATATTTTACAACCGGATATTAATCCTGAATTGTACGGCGACCTGTTCCATAAAATAAGGATTGAGTATTATCCACCGCATGGCGATAATAAAGAAAGCTGGGATAATATTGACATATTCGGGTGGCTTGGGTATTCGATGCAGATCAAAATAAATTTCCTGTGTAAAGATTCTATATTGGCTGCACCCATTGTACTCGATCTTGCCTTGTTTCTTGACCTGGCACAACGCTCCGGCATGAGTGGCATACAGGAATGGTTATCCTTCTATTTTAAATCACCGCAAACATTACCGGAACTAAGGGTGGAGCATGATATTTTTAAACAGCAGATAAAATTGCAGAACACTTTAAGGCATATCATGGGTGAGGACCTGATCACACATCTTGGACAGGATTACTATGAAGAACTTACATCCTTTGCATGAGGATCATTTACAAGTCAATAGCTACTGTATGCGGCATCGGGTATGTTGATAAGGGCGCAGGTTCTGTTGCTGCAGTAGCTTATTGCACTATTTTATTTTTCCTGGCTGCCTATGATTTGGTGTGGCAGCCGGTTGCACTGGTAATTATTTTAATCACAGGTATATGGAGTGCAGGAGCATTGGAAAAAATATGGGGGCATGACAGTAATAAAGTTGTAATTGATGAAGTGGCAGGTATGATGATCACCTTGTTGTTTATACCGGTTACCAGTACGTATTTATCCATTGGATTTATACTGTTTCGCTTTTTTGATATAGTAAAACCATTGGGAATAAAAAAAGCCGAGCAATTACCGGGCGGCTGGGGTGTTATGGCAGACGATGTGGTGGCCGGGATATATGCTCATTTGTTGCTGCGGCTTGTAATTGCATCAAATATTTTTTAAAATGCTTGTTTTTTTTAAAGCCAATGTAGCCGCATTAATGGCTTCTTTATTTGACTTTGCAGTTACAACCGGGGCAATATACTTTTTTAAAGTACACGTGGTTACGGCAGCCATAACAGGTACGGTTAGCGGAGGCTTGATAAATTTTTTGATAGGGAGGTACTGGGCTTTTAACGCAGCAGGAACAAGTACCCGTTCACAGGCTTTAAAATACCTGTTGGTTTGGACAGGTAATCTGCTATTGAACGCCGGGGGAATGTATTTTCTTACAAAATTAGCATCGCTGCACTATGCCCTTGCAAAACTGGTTGTTGCTTGTTGTATTGCAATTGCCTATAACTATCCGTTGCAAAAGAATTATGTGTTTAAGAAAAATCAGATGACTAATGAACCGATATAAAAAATTAAGACAGGTAATAGTATTAATATTTATGCTGCTGGCTTATAACTACAGCAATGCTCAAACAGTGATCAAGGGGGTGATCAGGGACGCAGTTACACAAAAGCCGTTGCCGTTTGTAAGTGTTTATTTTAAAAATCATAAGGGTGCCGTTAGTGATGAAGACGGGAGATACACTTTATCAACTACCAATGCCACGCTTACAACAATAGAATTTTCATGTGGCGGTTATATTGGCGTTTCTAAAACCATTATTCCCGGTAAGGAGCAGGAGATAAATATTGACATGCAATTAACAGCAATGAAAGAAGTTGTTGTATCCACCAATAAAAGAGGCAAATACAGGAACAAGGATAACCCTGCTGTGGAACTGATACGTGAAGTGATCGGCCATAAAAACAGCAACAGGATAACTGCTTATCCTTATGTGCAATACCAGCAGTACGAAAAAATGGAGCTGTCATTAACCAATAAGCCCGAAAAACTGCAGCACAGTAAATTGCTGAAGAACTACAGCTTTGTTTTGGAAAACCAGGATACCAGCAAGCTGGAGGGTAAGTCATTACTGCCTGTTTACCTGGAAGAGAAATTATCACAGAAATATTTTAGAAAAGATCCCGAAAAAGAAAAAACCTATATACTTGGAGAGAAGAAAGTAAATTTTGGTGAATTTGTAGACAATAATGGTATCAGTACTTACCTGAACCGGATGTACGCAGATATTGATGTGTACGAAAATAATATCACCATACTGAGCAACCAGTTTTTGAGTCCTATTGCAGATGCAGCCCCGGCATTTTACAGGTTCTACATAAGAGATACGGTGGAAGAGGAGGGGATTAAGCTGGTGAAATTATATTTCACCCCTAAAAACCCGAATGACCTGATCTTCAGGGGTACTATGTTTATTACGCTGGATGGCAATTTTGCCGTACAGAAAATAAATATGACGATCAGTAAGCGGGCAAATATTAACTGGACAAGGGAACTGAAAATTAACCAGCAATTTGAAAAAAGTACTGATGGCAGGTATCATGTGAGCATGAGTAATATGCTGGCCGAATTTGCATTGTCTAAAAATGCATCGGGTGGTATTGTGGGCGAAAGAACGGTGTCATACAAAGACTTTACTATCAACCAGCCCGGGGCCGATAGTGTTTACGAAGGGAAACCGGAAGTGGTACTCGATAATCCCGAAAGCATGACTGATAGTTTCTGGTTAGCTAACCGGCATCACCCTTTATCTGTAATTGAAGCAAAAGTATATTCCAATATCGACAGCCTGCAGAATATGCACTCGTACAAAAGGTTTATGGATTATGCTACCCTTATACTGGCGGGCTATAAAACATTTGGCGGATTTGAAATAGGGCCTGTAAACTCATTCTATAGTTTTAACCCGGTAGAAGGTTTCAGGCTCAGGGTTGGGGGACGTACCACACCCAAATTCAATAAAAATATTTATTTCGAAAATTATGCTGCCTATGGGTTTAAAGATAAAAAATGGAAATATTATCTATCATCAACCTATTCCTTCAACCATAAATCAATTTACTCTTACCCGTTAAATTTTTTGAGGGTAAGCTACCAGTATGATACAAAGATACCCGGACAGGAATTGCAGTTTGTGCAGGAAGATAATTTTTTATTGTCTTTTAAAAGAGGCGATAACAGTAAATGGTTGTACAACAATATTTTTAAAGTAGAATATATAAAAGAGTTTGGAAAAAATATCTCTTATACAATCGGGTTTAAAAACTGGAAACAAACCACAGCAGGTAGCATTGTGTATCAAAAGCCTTCTGTGTCCGGGTATAACATAATTCCTGATATCACCACTACAGAAGTATCGGCAGAAATAAGATGGGCGCCGCATGAACAGTTTTACCAGGGCAAAGTATACCGCATACCCATCTTTAATAAATATCCCGTTTTTAAATTGCGTTACAGCGCAGGTATTAAAGGACTGGTATCCGGCGAGTATAATTATCACGCAGTAAACCTGAATATATTCAAACGGGTATACTTGTCGCAACTTGGCTTTGCAGATATAGTTGCAGAAGGTGGCTACACTTTCGGGCAGGTGCCATACCCGCTCTTAAATATTCACCGGGCTAATCAGACATATGCCTACCAGCTCAATTCTTACAACCTGATGAATTTTATGGAATTTGTAAGTGATCACTATGCATCACTAAGTACAGACTACTATTTGAACGGTTTTATTTTTAATAAGATACCGCTGCTGAAAAAACTAAAATTTCGTGAAGTAGCGAGTGCCAAAATCTTATACGGTGGTGTAAGGGACGAAAACAACCCGGACAAAACTACAGCTGTATTTAAATTTCCCAATGATTCAGGCACAGGTGCGCCTACAACCTTTTCATTAAATCAAAAACCATACGTAGAAGTAAGTGTGGGCATCGCCAATATTTTTAAATTGATAAGAATAGATTTTGTAAAACGGCTTACTTACCTGGACAATCCCGATGTATCAAAATGGGGCATACGTTCAAGAGTGAAATTTGATTTTTAACATAAAGCATATTTTATGCCAAAACAATTAATAAGAGACAGGTTGCAGCAACTGATCTATACTATCATTAACCCGTTGGTAAGGGGTCTCATCAAAATAGGTTTTACCCCCAATGCTATTACAGTAACCGGCCTGGTATTAAATATTGGCGTTGCAGCCATTTTTATAGTGGGGGCCGAAGAAGGTAACCGGGGCGATTTCAGGTATATAGGATGGGCCGGTGGTTTAATATTGTTTGCAGGGTTGTTTGATATGCTCGATGGCCAGGTTGCCCGTTTGGGAAACATGAGTTCCCCCTTCGGCGCTCTATTTGATTCTGTGCTGGACAGGTATAGTGAGTTGGTACTTTTTTTAGGTATATGTTATTATTTAGTGGCGCATCATTATTTTTTAAGCTCCCTCTTTGCTTTTATTGCACTGATCGGTTCAATGATGGTAAGCTATACAAGAGCCCGCAGTGAAGGGCTTGGTATTGAAAATAAAGGAGGCATTATGCAACGGCCGGAAAGAATTGTATTGATATCGGTAGCTGCCATTGCAAGTTTTATCAGCTCCAAAATAATTGGCAGCGATTATAAATTATTTATTCCGGGCGTATCATTTCATGTTTTTGAAACCATGTCGGTATTTACGTTACCCATTACCGTAATGGCTGTGCTAACCAATTTTACAGCTATTAAACGTTTAATGGATGCCAAAAAAGCGCTGGAGAAAAAAGCTGCTGATCAAAAAAAACAGCAAATGCTTTTACATAAACAAATTTTGCAGGAGCATGATTATTTTTTCAATGCTTCCTGATACGGTTTTATAAACTGTAAAATATCAGTAAAACAAATATCAGTATGACAAAAATAAATTTAACAGGGAGGATAGCAATACTTCTTTTTATGCTTAACGCCAGCCAGGGCATGGCGCAGGATAAAGTTTTTCCGGTGCCCTCCGGAAATGCTAATCAATTGTTTTACCTGCAGCGTACCCCTAATATCAATACCGTGGTGTACGAGGTAAATTATACCAAAACCGGCGAACTGGATACCATTGAACCAGTACACGTTTTTTGGATACGGTATGGCGAAAAAGGGCAACGTGCAGAATTGAGTGGCATACAACGTCATTATGCCTATGGCATTAAAACAAAGTGGCTGGCTAAAGATTTTTACGAATTGCGTATTGTGGCCTACAAAAAGCGGTTGTTTTATATGCGAAAAACCGAAGACAATAGATATTATGTGTACACCAGCGTAAACAATAGGCAGATAATGGTCAACCGCATTTTTTTGAAAATTAACGGCGGCACTTTTTGGTCACCCAATGTGGAATATATCGAGTTTAAAGGTATTGATCTTGTAACAGGTTTAGAAGCAACCGAACAAATAAAAGTGTAGCGTAACAATAAACAGCCCCGGTTATGAAAAAAAAATACATCTCTAATGCTACTTCATCGGTTCGAATGTTCAATAATGAAGTAATGGAAGCTTTATCTAAAGTTCATTTTACAGTTCCGCTTTTTATCTATATCCCGGTAATTATATTTTTTTCAGTCAGGGCCTTTGATGCAGCTATCAATACCGGTGTTTTTCTGCTGTATTTTATTGCAGGCCTTTTTATATGGACGGCTACCGAATACCTGTTGCACCGGTATATTTTTCATTTTGAACCTTCCTCCAAATGGGGCAGGCGCTTGCATTTTATCTTTCACGGGGTACACCACGATTATCCGAAAGATGCTAAAAGATTAGTGATGCCACCATCTGCAAGTATTCCTCTGGCAATTGGGTTTTATTTTTTATTTGCTTTATTTTTTAAGACCCGGGCTAACCTGTTTGCATTCTACCCGGGTTTTATAACCGGATATTTAGTTTATGATATGCTGCACTATGCCATGCACCACTATAATTTCAAAAGCCGACTGATGAAAAAAATTAAACAGCACCACATGCTGCACCATTACGATGATGCCACTAAAGGTTATGGGGTAAGTTCTGCCTTATGGGATATTATTTTCAGGTCGGGTTTTACAAAGAAAAATAATGCTGATGCAGGCCACTAAAAAAACAGCTTATCTTTCTAAAGATCATGTGATAATTACTTCGGTAATTACCACAATCTACCTGTTGCTATCTGCTGTGCTGGTAGGTTTTAAAACGGAGCAGGTGATCTTAGCCGCAATTTTTAATGTGCTTTATTATGCTTCGCTGCCTTCCAGGAAATTTATCCTGGGGTTTTCCATATTCATCGTGTATTGGATAGTGTTTGATTATATGAAGGCATTTCCCAATTATAATTTTAATGTGGTACACATAGAAAGCATCTATAATGCCGAAAAATATTTATTTGGTATCCATAATGGAGGAAGCACTCTTACACCCAATGAATTTTTGTTGCTGCATGTTAATACCGCCCTCGATATAATAGCTGGTTTGTTTTATTTATGCTGGATACCTGTGCCTTTGTTATTTGCGGTGTACCTGTTTTATAAAAACCGGGAATTATTTTTACAATTTGCCCTTACCTTTTTTTTAGTAAACATTCTCGGCTTTGTAGTATACTATATTTATCCTGCAGCACCACCATGGTACGTACAGCAACATGGTTTTCATTTTATAGAACATACAGCTGGCAATACCGCAGGGCTGCAGCGGTTTGATGATTTTTTTCAAATCCGTCTTTTCGCATCCCTCTATGCAAAAAGCTCCAACGTATTTGCTGCCATGCCTTCTTTGCACTCGGCTTACCCGGTCATCGTTTTGTACTATGGTATAAAGGGTAAATTGGGTAAGATCAATATTGTTTTCGCTATTATTATGCTGGGTATCTGGTTGGCAGCTGTATACACCAGTCATCACTATGTAGTAGATGTACTGGCAGGTATAGGGTGTGCCATTTCAGGTATAGCGCTGTTTAACAAAATTATTTCTGTTAAAAAACCAGGACAGCTTTATTTAAATATCATGCAAAAAATAAGGTGATAGCAAAAACGTACAGGTTTATGCTACCTGTTTTGTTCACAGCTTTTACTGCTTTTTTTTATGTAACGAAATGTTAGAAATTCCTTGTGAACTCATTTCGTTTCAACTTAGTTTGGAAAGCATAAATTACTTGTTCTGTTTTATTTTAGAAATTTGATTTCCCCTTTGTGATTTTTATTTTCAAACTGAGACAATTAATCAGAGACTTGGTTTATGATTTCCTGCCCGGCATATTTTGCAGCTTTAAGAAATAGGAAAATAGCAATTGTACTTACTACTAAAGCAAGCATTAAAGCCCATCTTAAAGAAAAAGTGCCAAGAGAAGCCGCCATCAAATCACTCAAAAATCCTATTATTAGTGGGCCCATACTGATACCAAGAAGATTTACTATAAACATGCAGATTGAAGTGGCTAGTGCTTTAACATCATTTGCCACCACCCTGTAGATGAGGGCAAATGCTGTTCCAAGGAACATACTGCTTAAAAGACTTGGAACGATATAAGCCACTAAAACCAGCAGTTTATTGGAACTTAAGAAAACAACCAGCAAGAAAGGAATTGATATCAAATTAGCTATAGCCGGAAACCACAGGTAGTATTTGATATTTAATACGCCGTATTTGTCAATCAGTTTTCCACCTGCAATACTACCAAGCAGGCCTGAAACACCCACAATTAATGATAGCCAGGTACCTATCTCGGCCGTTCCCATTCCATGTATGCGTGACAGCAAAGATGGCATCCAGTTATTGATGCCATAAAAGGAAAATAAATTTGCGCCAAATGCAAGACATAGGTAAACAAACGCCCTGCTTTTGAAAATTAATTTAACAGATGTAACAAAGGGTTGTTTTATGTTACTGCTGCCATTATTTTTTATAATGCCGTCTCTTTTGGGTTCCTTTATAAACATGAAAAGTGCCAATGAAAACAGGACCCCGGGTGTGCCAAGCATAATCAGTGTTTTTCTCCAGCCAAAAGTATGATTCAATAAACCACCACCCAGGTATCCTGATAAAATCCCTAAAAATGCACCGGAGGCAAAAATTGAAAATACGGAAGCTCTTTTGTTTTTGGGGAAGTAGTCAGCAATGATTGAATAGGCAGGGGGATTGCCACCCGATTCTCCTATAGCAACTCCGATTCTTGCAAAAAATAAATGAATGAAATTTTTTGCAAACCCCGATACTGCAGTCATTACACTCCATAAAAATAATGAAGCCGAAATGATATTTTTTCTGTTGAATTTATCCGCCATTCTTGCAATCGGAATTCCCATCACAATAAAAAATATACCAAATGTAAATCCAGTTAGTAAGCCTAATTGTGTATCTGTTAAATGCAAATCTTTTTTTATAGATTCCTGGAGAATCACCAGGATCTGCCTGTCCACTACACTTAAACAATGCATACAGGTAAGCAACACCAGTACTAAGTATTTATATTGTTTGGTAAATTTCAACTTAATGCAAAAGAATTTAAACATTTATTCCGGTCGTATAATAATTGTTGCAGTGAGCTACATTGCAAACCACATGCTACTTAAAGGCACACAAAACAGTTGTTTTAAAAGGCATACATCACTGACAAGTTAAAAGCTATTGAGTTGTCTTTGTAATAAAACGCTGCTGGTGTTTTGCTTGTTGGTATTTTGATGTTTAGGCCAAAACTGCACTCCGTATTGTATCAGGTAATCTAATATAATCAAATATATTGGGTGGAAGAAATTATGCTGAACGCTTATTTATTACCTTAATTGTTTGTTGACTTAACTTCTTTGTATTTACATAAGTTCCATTAATTAAAAAAGAATAGTCGTGTCATTTTTGTTTAATATAGATTAATAACATGTGTTACGTTAGATAAACAGAATTTAAAATTCCCGGTAATAAATTATGTATTATGACGCTGCTATTGTACATTCATATTGAATGTGCTCCAATGAAATAGGTTGAACAGCAACTAATTTACCAGCCTTTCCTAAATCAAAACTGCTTGCGATGATTAAAAAAATCAGCACCTCAATAAAATTATATTTATTGGTCTTCACCATGGCATTCTTCATTATCGAAACTGGTTATTTTGGCATTGCAGGTATGCGAAAGATGAGCCAGAATACTCAATCGATACAGGCAGACCGGGTGATACCGCTAAGACAAATAACAGATATTCGTTACTCTTATTCAGCTGGTATTCTTAATTTGTTTCAAGAACTGGAAAATCATTCTATTCAGCCAGACCAGGCGGTTGCCAGGCTTGAAGAAGCTGAAAAAAGAGTTGAAGATAATTGGCTAAAGTACAGGAAAACATACCTGACCCGGGACGAACAGCAATTGGTTGCAGAAGTAGAAGAACTTAAACAGAAAGCTGACCTGGCTATTAATAAGCTGAAACAAAAAATTAGCAGCAACCCTAAATCACTGTCTTCCGGTATTGAGGATAAAGAATTGTACACTGCTGTCAATCCGCTTATTTATAAACTAAATGACCTGGCCCAATTGCAGGTAAAAGTGAGTGAACAGCTCAATATAAATAATGAACAATTATACCAGTCTTCCAGGAGAAAATTTTATAATATTATTTTTATATCACTGTTTGTTGCCTGTCTGCTCAGTTTTTTTATTATCAATGATACCAGAAAACTGATCAGGGAATTAAAAGCAAGTAACCGGAAGATAAAAGAGTCTGAAGAAAAGTTCAGAACCTTTATCAGGTACGCCGGAGATGCTATTTTTATTGTTAACAACGACCTTGCTATTGCAGATGCCAATGACAGCGCAACAGGGTTGACGGGATTTTCAAAAGAAGAATTGCTTACCATGAAAATCTCAGCTATCATGGCTTCTGAAGAACAGTCCCGCTTTTCCGATAAAGTGGAATTTATAAAAAAAGAAGGCGGTTCATTGCATGAAAGAAACGTAAAAAGGAAGGATGGCAGCCTGGTGGAAACCGAGGTAAATGTTCGTGTACTTGAAGGTATTGGGTATATATCCATTATTCGTGATATCAGTGAAAGAAAAAAGGCAATTTTGGAAATCAGGGAGTCTGCTGAAAAATATCAATACCTTTTTGAGAATAGCCCGGCATGCATTATTGTGTGGGATTTAGAAACGCTTACTGTGCTGGAAGTAAACAACACTGTGATTGATAAGTACGGATATTCCAGGGAGGAGTGGATAAATATGCCGGTACTTCAATACCGTCATCAGGAAGAGCATGCAAGAATAAAAGAATTTGCGCAAAGTATGCTGAATGGTAGCGAACCGGTAGCCCGGATGTCGTGGACACACCTCAAGAAAAATGGCGATGAAATGAAAATGGAAATTGCGTCACACAAAATAATTTACAAGAATCGTAAAGCAATCTTGTCATTGGGTAACGACGTTACCGAACAAGTTAAAGCAGAGTCGGCATTAAGAAAATCTGAAGAGAAGTATCACTCATTGATTGACCATGCGGCCGACTCCGTTTTTATGGTAGCTGATAATGGAATCATTTTTGAAGTAAACCGGAGCGCTACTGAATTGCTGCAATATACCAAAGAAGAGTTGATAGGGAAAACAGTACTGGATCTTCATCCTCCCGAAATAAAAGATAGTGTGCCCTTGATTTGGGATACACTCAGGCAAAACAAATCATACACAGATGAAAGATTTTTACAAAAAAAGGATGGCTCAAAAGTGGAAGTGGAGATAAGCAGGAAAATGCTTCCTGATGCATCCGGAGCCATTGCCATAGTACGTGATATTACTGAACGTAAAGTAGCTGAAGAAAAATTGCGGCAAAGTGAAGAAAAGCATCGTGCTTTAATTGAAAATATAAGCGATGGCATTGTACTGGTTGATGAAGACTGGAAAATAATCTATCAAAGCCCTTCGGTAGAGCGCATTGCAGGATATTCGATTGAAGACAGAAATGGTAAAACGGCAATGGATTTCATACACCCCGATGATGTGCAGCTTTGTATTGACCAATATGAAAGCTCACGTACTTCCCCTGGTATTTCTGTACAAAGCCAGTACCGCACGAGGCATAAAATGGGACATTACATCTGGATAGAAGTTTTTTTAATGAACCTGCTGCATGATAAAAGTGTGAACGCCTATGTAGTAGTTTACAGGGATATTTCTGAACGAAGAAAGGCAGAAGAGCAGCAACTACTTATTTCTTCTATCGTTAACTCTTCTGATGATGCTATCATCAGTAAATCACTTGACGGTTATTTAACATCCTGGAATAAAGGAGCCGAAAAAATCTTAGGTTACACTTATGATGAAATGGTTGGTCAGCATATTTCCAGGATAATTCCAACTGATTTGCTTAAAGAGGAAGATGAGATTTTGGCGGGCATACGCCTAGGCAAACTAATTGAACATTTCGAAACTAAAAGGGTAAGAAAAAATGGAGATTTAATTGATGTAGCCCTTACTATTTCTCCTATTAAAGATATTATGGGCAACGTAGTGGGTGCTTCAAAAATATTACGGGATATTACAGAACAAAAAAGAGCAGCAGAAATAATTAAGCAATCTGAAGCCAACTACCGCCAGCTGTTTGATCTCAGTCCTGCTTCTATGTGGGTGGTTGATTATGAGACCAGAAAATTTACACAGGTAAATAAAGCATCCATTAAAAATTATGGCTACAGCGCAGAAGAATTTGCCAATATGACTATTGACAATATTAGCCCGGTCACTAGCGATGGGGAACTGGAAAAGTCAGGGATTGAAAAAAGACCTGCTTCTGATTTTATCAATAGCGGACAACGGCATGTTAAAAAATCAGGCGAATTGATGGATGTGGAAATTTCCAGTATCCCGGTTGTATTAAATGGAGAAAAGAAAATACTTTTGATTGCCATTGATGTTACAGAAAAAAATGAGTACGAGAGAAAATTAACCCGTGCATCCATAAAGGCGCAGGAGGAAGAAAGGTATGAGATAGGAGGCGAACTTCATGATAATGTATGCCAGATACTGGCAACATCACTTATCTTTCTTGGATTAATGAAAAAATCCATACCACCCGGTATAAACGAATTCTTTGAGCAAACGCATGAATACATTACTCTTGCTTCGAATGAAATACGTAATCTTTCCCATCGTCTTGCCCCGGCTTTTTTTGATAACGCAACATTGGAAGATGCATTTAAACATTTATTAAAAAGTTTCAACGCAGAAAAAAAATATAAGATCAGCCTGTATTTTAACGAGGCAGCAAAAACCTATACAATGGATCGCGACCTTCAGCTGAACCTCTACAGGATATTGCAGGAGCAATTGCGAAATATTTTAAAACATGCAAAAGCATTAAATATTGAGGTAGAAGTGACCATCAATGACAATATGTTGCAAATGAAGATAACAGATGATGGAATAGGGTTTGATTCCAAAGCTGGTAAGGCAGGTATAGGATTGGCTAATATGAACAGGAGGGTACAATTATTTTCGGGAAGCTTTGTTATACACTCGGCTGTTGGAAACGGATGTGAGGTGATAGTAGATATACCTTTGTTAAAAGCAGATTAAATCCAATACAACAAAATTTATCAGTTAATCATTATTCCCCCTGAAGTAAACAATTACGGCTGAGATCAGTTGCTTTTAAATGTACTATACTATACATGGCTGTAGGCAGTTATTGGGGAATTCCTGGTAAGAATTCCGGATATTTGCTTTAAAGTATTTTCTTCTTCTGATTGTTTTACACTTCGGATTTCATTTAAGATGAGGGCTTGAAATAAGGCAACTTCCTTAGGGGCGAACTTTGCTGGAGATAATCTTATCATTACTGTTTTCGTACAGAAATTGCATTATTTGCCCCTCATTTTTGCCCTATATCTTTCTGGTATTCTGCTATCAGGCCTTTACTTTTGGGCCGCCTGTATTTTATGTCTGTGATCAATGAGCCAGGCATAAAGGTTAAAAATTCTTCAAACTCATGAAATGGAAACCCATATTTTTTTTAGCCTCTATTTTCTGTTCGGGAGGTGCTATAGCTCAGGAAACTGCTGTACAAAATAAACAAAAACCCCGGCAAGCCTCTTTTATGCCCGCCCGGATATGGAACGACAATACGGGCAATGTAATTAATGCACATGGAGGCTGTATAATTGTTCATAACGGCATATATTATTGGTACGGTGAAATCAAAAAAGGTAAAACCTGGAAAGTACCACAGTCTAACTGGGAAAACTACAGGGTTGTTGCGGGTGGGGTTTCCTGTTATTCTTCCAAAGATCTGTTGAACTGGAAATATGAGGGCATTGCCCTGGCATCGAATAAAACGGATTCATCCAGTGATTTGTACGAAGGAAAAGTAATTGAAAGGCCTAAAGTAATTTATAACAGCAAAACAAAAAAATTCGTGATGTGGTTGCATGTTGATACTGAAAATTATGCAGCCGCCAGGTCAGGCGTTGCCGTGAGTGATACTCCCGTGGGCCCCTTTCAATATATACGAAGTGAAAGGCCTAATGGAAATATGGCCAGGGATATGACGATATTCCAGGATGACGATGGCAAAGCCTACCATTTTTATTCTTCCGAGAATAATTCCACCATGCATATCTGCCTTTTGTCTGATGATTATCTTTCACATACTGCAAATGATGTACGTATACTGGTTAACAGGTCGAGGGAAGCGCCTGCTGTGTTTAAGTATAAAGGAAAATATTACCTTATCAGCTCCGGATGTACAGGCTGGTCTCCTAATCCTGCTACCTATGCTGTTGCAGATACAGTGATGGGGCAATGGAAAGAATATTCCAATCCCTGCGTTGGGCAAAATGCCAGTCAGACATTTGATTCACAAAGCGCTTATGTTTTACCGTTATACCCGGAAAAAGGGGTATTTGTATTCGTGGCCGACAAATGGAATAAAATGGATCTTGAAGATTCGAGGTATGTGTGGTTACCCCTTACAATGACTGCTGATGATGTTCCTGCAATTGAATGGAAAGATTCCTGGGAGATAAGCAGTTTTAAAAAGTGACTTAAAATGAAGGTTTTAAAAAGGTAGTTTTAAATAAGAATGTATTCGCAGAAATTATCAGGAACGCTTTAATTTTTAATATCCAACATTAAAATGATGACAAAATATTTCTTACTGGCGGCTTGTTGCATCGTGTTTACTACACTGTCTTTTTCACAAACACATTTGCCGGCAATTTTCAGCGATAATATGGTATTGCAGCAACAACAACAGGTGTCTGTATGGGGTACCGATAAGCCTTATGGCAAAATTGTGGTAACAGGCAGTTGGGGAAAAAATGCCAGGGCAGTTGCAGACGACCGCGGCTATTGGAAATTGAAAATAAATACTCCATCTGCCGGCGGTCCTTACACTATAAATATAAAGGGAAGTAGTACGGTGGTTTTAAAAAACGTATTGATTGGCGAGGTATGGTTATGCTCCGGGCAATCCAATATGGAAATGCCTGTTAAAGGTAATTTTAACCAACCTGTTTTGGGCAGTAACGAAGCAATTTTAAATTCTTTGAATGATAAAATAAGAATGTTTACGCAACGCAAAACATCAAGCTTAACTCCTTCGTACGATATGAATGGTGTGTGGAATGCTGCAAGCCCGGCCACTACCGGAGGGTTTAGTGCTGCAGCCTATTTTTTTGCAAAAAAATTGCAAGCATTGCTGGGCGTGCCTGTGGGCCTGGTACATACTTCATGGGGTGCCAGTACTATTGAGAGCTGGATGGATAAAGAAACGCTGGCGGGTTTTAAGCATATTCAAATACCCGATACATTACCTAAAACGGATGTGAACAAAACACCAACGATGATGTACAATTCCATGCTGCACCAATATATAGGATACACGATAAAGGGAGCAATATGGTACCAGGGAGAAGCTAACCGCACAAATGCAGCAGAGTACCAGGCCATGTTTACGGGCATGATCGCATCGTGGCGCAGGCAATGGCAACAGGGAGATTTTCCTTTTTATTTCGTTCAGATAGCGCCATTCGGTTATAAGGATACCGGTGCAGCTTTTGTGAGAGAAGCACAAATGAAAACCATGCAGACGGTAAAAAATACCGGTATGGCGGTTACTTTGGATATCGGCGACCAGGTAGTTATTCATCCTGCACAAAAAGAAGCCGTTGGCAACCGGTTGGCTTATTGGGCATTGGTGAAAGATTACGATATAGAAGGCATTGCCTGCAGCGGCCCTGTGTACAGGGATATGCAACAAACAAATAACGGCAGGATAAAACTGACATTTGATTATAGTGAGTCGGGGCTGACAAGTTTTGGGAAACCACTGACTGATTTTGAAATAGCCGGGGACGACAAAGTTTTTTATCCTGCATTTGCAACGATCAATAACAATGATAAAGGAGCAAATATTACGGTGTGGAGCGATAGTGTGAAAAAACCTGTTAGTGTAAGGTATGCATTTAAAAGCTGGGTAGTTGGGTCTCTGTTCAATACTCAAGGCTTGCCCGCTTCATCCTTCCGCACAGATAACTGGTAAGATGATACAAGCGATGATACGATTATTCAGTAATTACCAGCCTGCGCCATAGCAGAAGGGAAAAATATCTGAGGGTATTCATTTGAACGGAATACCCCTCTTTTTTGAAATTACTCTTCCTTAATTTTCTCCACTTTACTATTAGCTTTATTTCATTAAAATATCCGGCAAACATCCCACGCCTCTTGCGGCCTCACGGTTATGGAATGTTGGGGACAGGCAAACCGGTCATTACTGATAATAATAGTGTAAATGAATATCAAAAACTTTTTTTTGCTTGTACTGTTCACCAGTTTCTGGTTTTCATCAACCGCAACAAATTATTATTTTAATGCCCTTACAGGAAAAGATTTCAACAGGGGAACCAGCCGCACAGTTCCCTTTCAATCAATTGCAGCAATTGCGGGTATTCAATTGAAACCCGGTGACTCATTGTTATTTGCGTCAGGCCAAAAGTTCAGTGGCATGATCTCGCTGCAGAATGTAAAAGGCAGCCGCATGCGTCCCATCGTAATTAGTGCATACAACTATAATGGAGATACGTCAAGACCGGTGCTGGATGCCGGAAATAACCTTAATGCCCTGCTTATTCAAAATGCTTCGTTTATAGCAGTAAGTAGACTGGAAATCACGGCAACTATTCCCTACAGCAGCGACGCAGCAAATACAGAACGCATGCGCTGTGGAATTTTAGTAGCAATAACAGCAAATGATCAATATGAAAGTATAAAATTTTCGGACATGGTGGTACACGATATCCATTTCTATCCTCCGGGTTTTATGCATGCTGCAGCAGAAGTAAAAACGGCAAACGGAACCCAGCCTTACGGATGGGGCATACGGTTTATTAACAATACCAGGGAAGGCGTTTTAAAAGGTGTGCAGGTGTTCAATACAAAAATTTTCAACGTAAGTCATACCGGGCTGAAATTTACTTCAACAAAAGACGGCATTAAAAACATTGAGGTAGCGTATTGTACAATTTTTCAAACCGGCGGCCCGGGTATGCAACTGTCAGGGGTAAACGCCGGGCATATACATCACAATACAATTGATCATTCCGGTGCTGTAAGCGACAGTCGCAACTGGGGCAGGGGTAGCGGATTATGGACATGGGGTTGCAGCAATATCCTGATTGAATACAACCGGTTTGAAAATGCCAACGGGCCTGGTGATTCAGCAGGTGTTCATATTGATTACAATTGCAGTGATGTGATAGTGCAGTGTAATTTCAGTGCCAATAATGCCGGGGGCTTTTGCGAAATACTGGGCAATAATTACAATTGTGCATACCGTTACAATATTAGTGTGAATGATGGCTACAGGATAAAAGGAGAGCAGGGGGCTTTCCAGGAAGGAAAAATTTTCTGGCTCAGCGGTTACCAGGG
Source organism: Ferruginibacter profundus (assembly GCF_054783275.1). Classification (NCBI taxonomy): domain Bacteria; kingdom Pseudomonadati; phylum Bacteroidota; class Chitinophagia; order Chitinophagales; family Chitinophagaceae; genus Ferruginibacter; species Ferruginibacter profundus. The sequence continues at coordinate 280,361 of NZ_BAAGQW010000001.1, forward strand.
TAATGATAAAAAAAGTGCCGGCCCTTATAACAGCTATTTTTATAACAACAGTATTTATGTATCACGCAGTATTACTCCGCGAATTGCAGTGAGCAGCAGTGCCAATGGTATCCTTATTGCCAACAATATTTTTTATTTCGAAACTCCTGCTAAAATAGTGGCAGGCGATCAGAAAAAAAAGGAACTGGATTCCACTGCGGTATCCAATATCGTAATGACGCATAATCTTTTTTTGCAGCCGGACAACTGGCCATCTGCTTTGTTATTGCAGGATACAGATCCGGTAACCGGCGATCCGGGTTTTGCCAATAAAGGAGGTTTGCAACCCGAAGATTATTTACCCACCAACAGTGCATTGATGTTGAACAAAGGGATCACCATCAGCCCACTGCCCAACGATAGTATCGGGCTAAGAATCGGGTTACAGGTAAAGAACGATATTTTAGGAAATCCCATCAAAGGCGGGCCAGGTATGGGGGCTATCGGATTGAAATAATATTTTAAACACCAACTCAACTTACAATCAGTGAATAAAAAACACCTGTTGAAAAAAATTACCTGGATGGTTTGTTTATTTTTAATAGTAACAATTCCTGCTTTTACTATAAAAAACAAAAAGACGACCGGCCAAAAACCAGGCAAGCCTAATATCATTATCATCCTGGTGGATGATGCCGGTTACGCCGATTTTGGATTTATGGGATGCAAAGATTTGCTCACCCCCAATATCGATCAGTTAGCCACAACTGCCATGCGTTTTACAGATGCACACGTCTCTGCTTCAGTATGCAGTCCTTCAAGAGCGGGATTGCTGACAGGCAGGTACCAGCAGCGTTTTGGTTATGAATGTAATGATGGTGAGGGTTATACCGGTATGGACACCATGCAGACAATTCTTCCAAAAGTATTGAAACAGCAAGGGTATACAACTGCTGCCTTTGGTAAATGGCATCTTGGTTTTGAGCACAGCCAGCAACCGTTGCAAAAAGGATTTGATTATTTTTTCGGATTCCTTTCGGGTAGCAGAAGTTATTTTTATCAACCCAATAAAGATGATGCAAAAAATGATCCCCGGGCATTACTTGACAATAATAACCCGGTAAAATTTGATGGCTACCTTACTGATGTACTGGGCGATAAAGCGGTGGACTATATTCAGCAAAATAAGCACCATCCTTTTTTTATGTATTGGGCTCCCAATGCAGTGCATACACCGCTTGAAGCCAAAAAGGAAGATCTGCAAAAATTTACCGGGCACCCACGCCAGCTTTTAGCAGCAATGACTTTTGCCCTGGACAGGTCTGTAGGTAAAATTATTAATGAACTGAAAAGAGAAGGGTTGTTTCACAATACACTGATCTTTTTTTTAAGTGATAATGGTGGTGCTCATAATAACCAATCCAGTAATTTGCCGCTGAAAGGTTTTAAAGGAAACAAATTTGAAGCAGGGCACCGGGTTCCTTTTTTCATCAACTGGCCTCAGCAAATTTCTCATAGCAGCGTCTTTACGGGGCTTAGTTCTTCGCTCGATATTTTTCCAACAGCAATGGAGGCCGCAGGAATGGCCACTCATTTAAACAATAGTTTGGATGGGGTTAGCCTGCTGCCTTATGTAAAAGAAGAAAAAAAGGGCAATCCCCACCAGGAATTAGAATGGAGAAAAGATGCGGCTGCAGCCATTCGTTACAATCAATACAAATTAATTCGTGTAAGAGGTTTGGGAGAACGGCTGTATGATGTGGGTAATGATCTGGGAGAAACTACAGATCTGCGGGCTGCACACCCTGAGATATTATCATTGTTAAATCAAAAGCTTGATAATTGGGAAAAAGATAAAATGAAACCACTCTGGACGGAAGGTGCCATTTGGGATACCATTACACTCATGATTCATGATGATCTTATGAACAACCGTAAAGTGCGGGTGCATAATCCTGAAGAACTGAAAAAATTTCGTTTAACGAAATAGTTATTATTGATCCTGTAAACTGAACAACTTAAATGCTCACCAAACAAAAGAAAGCTAAATTTAACAGCAGTCATCAGCATTTAAATATAAAGCTTACAATGATTTATATTTTATTAATAGTTTTATTTGTATCGCTGTTGATTTTCCTTTAATTTCTATACTGGTATAATTAAATATTTCAGGTAACTTACAACCTGTATAACTGATTGCTTACTAAAGGATTTACTCATAAAACGGTATGTTGTCCTTGTTGAAAAAATATTTTCTCCTGCTGTTTTTTACTGCCGCTGTTATCGAAAGTTCAGCCCAGTCAACCACATCTTTTATCAGTATCTCTGATCAATTGGTAAATAATGAAGTCACTTCCATCATACAGGATAAAAAAGGGTTTCTTTGGTTTGGTACCCGTGGTGGTTTGCAGCGTTTTGACGGGTATGAGATGAAACTGCTGAAGAATGATGCAGGAAAAGAAAATAACCTGCTGAGCCAGTCTGTTGAAGCATTGCAAAACGGAAGCCTGCATAATATCTGGATAGGAACAAAATCGGGTGGGCTTAGCAGTTATGATCTTGAAACCGGCAAAATATTTAATTACACTAACAACCACCAGGATAAAAAAGGATTTAATTCGGATTATATCCTTTCTTTACTGGATACCGATGGGGATAAATTATTCATTGGCACATGGAAGGGATTTCAATACCTGGATAAGAAGACCGGGCAGTTTACAATTCTCAGCAGTACCTGGAAAACATTTGATATTCAACCCGACGGTAACAATGGTTACTGGCTGGCCACCAACAGCGGCTTAAGGCATCTGAACCGGCAACTGGTCAATGATATTACATACGATTTTGGCATACCCAATATCAATATTACAGCTATTGTTTCAGACAAAGAACAGCACTGCCTGTGGTTGGGTACATGGTTAAGGGGTGTTATTAAATTTGACCCGGCTACAAAAGCATTTAAAAATTTTACGCATAAAAAAGAAGATAAAACATCGCTGAGCTCCGGCAACAGTTATCGTATTTTACTGGATTCGAAAGGTACATTATGGGTGGGTACATGGGGCGGGGGGTTAAACAGGTTTGATAAAACGTCAGAAACATTTGAAAAAATAGCATTGGATATTCCGGGGCTTTATACCAACGATAACCAGATCATACTAACCATTAGCGAAGATCCATCCGGTTTATTGTGGGTTGGAACGGATGGTACAGGAGTTTTTAAATTCGACCTTAACCAGAAGAAGTTTGTGAATATCGGGTATAAAAATAATACCAATACCATACTGGGAGGCACACACGTAATTTCTGCATTTGTAGATCAGTTCAATAAACTTTGGGTAGGCACCAAGAGCGGGGGTATTCAATATGCAGCCGATTGGAAAAATTTTACGTTGCTTTCCATTGATGAAAAAAGTAAAAAACATTTACCCCCGTTTCCCCCTGTAAGCCGTTCATTTCTTACCATTGGCGATTACCTGTGGTCGGGTACCGACAGAGGATTGATCCGTATTCCAAATAAAGCATCTGGTGCCGGCGGTTACGAGATCTTTTTACCCGATGCAAAAGATTCAGGTTCCATAAGCGGAGTAAAGATAACTGCACTGGCAAGGGATGCTGCAGGTAAGATATGGGTAGGTACACAGGAGAACGGACTGAGCAGTATCACAGGTTTTGATAAAAATAATAAACCCGTATTTAAAAATTATTTACCCGCTTTTGGTGTGGCCGGTGGCTTGCAAAATGAAAGAGTAAGTTGTTTGCTGGTGGATTCCAAACAAAGGCTTTGGGTGGGCACATACAAAGGCTTGCACCTGTACCAGCCATCCACCGACGGCTTTCAGCTTTTTACACAAACAAACGAGTATAAAAAAAGTATTACCAATAATACCATCCTGTGCCTTGCAGAAGATAGCAATGGAAATATATGGGCCGGCACACAGGTGGGATTAAATAAGATCACCGGCATTCACGGTGATAAATTGGATGTGATCAGTTACACAACAAAGGATGGCCTCCCCAGTGATTACATCAACGCTATTATTCCCGACAAGGCCGGCAATATCTGGGCCAGTACAAACAAGGGCATCATCCGCTTTAACCAGGAAAGTGATTTTTTTGCAGTGTTTGATAAAAGGGATGGTATTCAATCCACGGTATTTTCAGAAAACGCATCCTACAAAGACGTTAACGGTCGCTTCTTTTTTGGCGGCATAGAAGGGGTAACTTATTTTTTTCCTGATAGTATTACCATCAACCAGTTTCATCCGCCTGTTTATTTTACCAACCTCAAGGTCAATAATCTTCCCTACGAATTTGGAGCAGACAAAACTGATGATGCGGTACTTTCAAAACCATTTTTCCAAACTGATGATATTGTACTCTCCTATAAACAAAATATTTTTTCCATTGAATTTGCAGCGCTCGATTATCATGCGCCGGATAAGAATGAGTATATGTATAAGCTGGAAGGATTCAATAAAGAATGGGTGTATGCCGGAAAGAACCGGTTAGCTTCTTTTACCAATTTGCCGGCCGGCACTTATACTTTAAAAGTAAAAGCAACCAATAGCGACAAGATATGGAACCCCGTACCGCATGAATTGAAAATAAAAATACTTCCACCGCCCTGGAAAACGTGGTGGGCCTATTGTATCTACATCGCTGTTTTTGTATTCCTGCTTTGGTTAACACGCTATTTTGGTTTAAGGCAGGTGGCATTAAAAAATCAATTAACACTTATTGAACTTGCCCGCCAGCAGGAAAATAAATTGGCTGAGTTTAAAGAACGGTTGTTCACTAATATATCCCACGAATTCCGCACCCCGCTAACACTTATTTTAGGCCCGGTAGATGACCTGTTGCAAAGAAGAGCGCTGGACATTCCGGTAGAAAAAAGTCTCAGGCTGGTACAAAAGCAGTCCAAGAGAATGTTAAGGATGGTAAACCAGTTATTGGATTTTCAAAAAGCAGAATCGGGCAGTTTAAAACTCTCGCCGCAACCCGGAGAAATTGTTTCGTTCTGTTATGATATTTATGCGTTGTTTATTGATGAGGCAAGCCGCAGAAATATCGATTACACTTTTAGTGCAGAAGAAAAATATGTTTCTTTTTCGTTTGACCACAATAAGCTGGAGATTATTGTTTTTAATATTCTTTCCAATGCATTTAAGTTTACACCAAATGGAAAAAGCATTTCGGTTTCAGTGAGAAAAAATGAAGAGCATAGTTGTGAAATTGCAGTGCAGGATACAGGCAGGGGAATTCCTGCACAGGAAATAGAACATATATTCGACAGGTATTACCGTGGAAAAGAACAGGATGTAACTACAATTTCCGGCACGGGCATCGGGCTTTCATTTGTTAAAGAACTAACCGCATTGCATGGCGGGACCATTACAGCAGAAAGCAACGGTATAAATGGCAGCCTGTTTACCGTTACATTGCCGCCAATATCAGTTACAGAAACGGCAATGAACATCTCACAGGAGCCGTTGTTTACTATAGTTCAAAAAAGAGAAACCATTTTAAATTCTACAGATATGCAGGAAGAAAATGACCAGGTAACGCTGGAACAGGAACAACCCATTATTCTTGTGGTTGAAGATGACACCGATATACAGCAGTACATCTTTGAAATTCTGTCTCCTTCTTTTAAAGTGATCACCGCATCTGATGGTAAAGAAGGAATAGAGAAAGCATTGGAAGCCATTCCCGATCTTATTATCAGTGATATCATGATGCCGGAAATTGATGGTATTGAATTGTGCCGCAGGCTGAAGTCTGATAAAAGCACCTCTCACATACCTATCATTCTGCTCACTGCATTGTCGGATATGACCCATCATGTGCAGGGCATAAGGGAAGGTGCAGATGTATATTTACCTAAACCATTCAACTCACAACTGTTATTGGTGCATATACATAACCTGATCAATTTGCGCAATACGCTCAAAGAGTTATACGCCAAGAAAGTTTTCCTGGGCTCGGGTAACCTCGAAATAAAATCTTTTGAAGAAGAATTTTTGTTTAAACTGATGAAGCTGGTGGAAGATAATATCGCCAACAGTGATTTCAATAATGATGAACTTGCCAATCTGATGTTCATGAGCCGGTCAACATTTTACAGAAAACTTAAAGCGGTAACGGGAATGTCAGGAAATGAGTTCATCAGAACTGCACGGCTAAACTATGCTGCCAAATTACTGGAGAGCGGTAAGTTTGCAGTTACGGAAGCTGCGTATGAAGCAGGGTTCAACGACATTAAATATTTCAGGAAACGTTTTCATGATCAGTTTGGAGTAACACCATCGGAATATAAAAAGTAAAACTGTTTTTACTGATGATGGAAAAAACTAATACTGTACCGATTGATTCTTTTGCCCCCTTTTTTTGAAACGGAATTTTGAAACGGAACTGGATATTTCATCTAACTATGTACTGTAAAAATATAGTTCATCGATGGCCTGGTATAAATCTTTGCATGAATAATGAATACCACCGGTAAAATGGTGAAGAAGACTGGTGAATAAAACTTGTTTAAATTCATGCAGCACGTTTGATTACTACCGGCCGGATTTATTGCAACAATATGAAAAAAAATACTTGCTGTTTATTGCTTTTGATCTTTGCACTGTGTAGTTTTATTACAAGCCGCGGCCAGGCTGTAAAAAAACAAAAGCCCAATATCATTTTAATTTATACGGACGATTTGGGATATGGAGATCTTGGTTGCTATGGCACTTCGGCAGTTGCAACGCCAAATATTGACCAGCTTGCAAAAAATGGCGTTCGTTATACCAATGTGCATGCCACATCAGCTACGTGTACGCCTTCCCGTTTTTCGCTGCTCACCGGTAAATATGCCTGGCGCCAGGAGGGAACAGGCATTGCCCCCGGTGATGCTTCTCTGCTGATACCTGTTTCCACTACCACTTTACCGGGCATGCTGCAAAAAGCAGGCTACAACACCGCTGCAATTGGTAAATGGCATCTCGGGCTGGGTGATTCAACTGGTGCCAACTGGAATGGAAAGATAACACCCGGTCCCAATGAAATAGGTTTCAATTATGCTTTTTTAATTCCCGCTACCGGCGACAGGGTACCCTGTGTATTTGTAGAAAACCATGATGTGGTAAACCTGGATAAAAAAGACCCGATAAAAGTAAGTTACCGCGGTCCTATTGATTCCTCTGCACCAACAGGAAAAAAGAATCCTGAATTATTAAAAATGTTGCCTTCGCACGGGCATGATATGACCATTGTGAATGGCGTAAGCCGCATTGGTTATATGTCGGGTGGTAAATCAGCATTATGGACCGATGAAGATTTTGCAGCTACGCTTTTACAGAAGGCAGAAAATTATATCGGCAGTCAAAAAGACAAACCGTTCTTTTTATATTTCGCCACACACGATATACATGTACCCCGCATGCCCAATGCACGCTTTGCAGGAAAGAGCGGATTGGGCCCAAGAGGCGATGTGATATTACAATTAGACTGGACGGTAGGGCAACTAACTGCTTTTTTAAAAGACAAAGGCTTGCTCGAAAACACACTCATTATTTTAACCAGCGATAACGGGCAGGTAATTGATGATGGCTATAAAGATGATGCGGTTGAAAAATTAGGCAATCACAAACCGGGAGGTATTTATCGTGGGGGTAAATATAGCGCTTTTGAAGCAGGAACAAAAGTGCCATTTATTGTGTACTGGAAAGGAAAGATCATGCCGGGTAAAATCAACACGGCATTATTCAGCCAGGTCGATTTGTATGCATCATTGGCAAAATTTGCAGGTGTTACAATTGACAAGGGACAGGCACCCGATAGCCGCAATAATTTAGACGTATTGCTGAATGAGAGCAGCAGGTCCCGCGACTATGTAGTAGAGCAGTCTTTGAATAATACACTTTCGCTGATTATTGGCAACTGGAAATATATTGAAGCTTCCAGGGGGCCTAAAATAAATAAGGATACCAATACAGAGCTGGGAAATTCAGAAGAGCCACAGTTGTATGATCTAGCTGATGACCCCTCCGAAACTAAAAATCTTGCTTATAAATATCCGGATAAAGTACAAGAAATGAAAGCAATGCTGGAAAAGATAAAACACCAGTAATACAGCGGGCCTTTTAATAAATCGGTTGAATTAATATGGAAGGGAGTAATAAAATAATAAATACCATGTTGTTAAGCACATTGCTGATGCTGTGCAACAGCTGCAATTTTTCACAGGCGAAGAAACCTGTTGATAAAGACTCCATTCATTCCTGTATGCAGGTGCCGGAAAGGTTTGGCAATATTACAGATTCAATTAAAACTGCACCGGAAAACGAAACCACTTTAACAGGTATGGCATTAATACCAGGCGGAAATTTTGAAATGGGCGGCGATAACGAGCAGGCTACCGCTGATGAATACCCGAAACATACCGTAACGGTGCATTCATTTTATATGGATATAACTGAAGTGACCAATGCACAGTTTAAAAAATTTATTGATGCTACCGGCTATGTAACCACAGCGGAGCGAAAACCTGATTGGGAAGAATTAAAAAAAAGCCTGCCGCCAGGCACACCCAAACCTGCTGATAGTTTATTAATTGCGGCTTCACTTGTTTTTAAGCCTGCTAACGGACCGGTGGACCTCAATGATTATTTGCAGTGGTGGAGTTGGGTGGCCAATGCAAACTGGAAACATCCTGAGGGGCCTGGCAGTACTATAGAGGGGAAAGATAATTATCCGGTGGTACAGGTAAGCTGGTATGATGCGGTGGCGTATAGTAAATGGGCAGGTAAACGTTTGCCAACAGAAGCAGAATGGGAGTTTGCTGCCAGGGGCGGACTGATCAATAATATTTATCCATGGGGAAATGAACACATCAATTCCGGCGCTCCAAAAGCCAACAGCTGGGAAGGCTCATTCCCTTATCAGAATGAAAAAAAAGATGGCTACACTACACTGGCACCGGTTAAAAGTTATCCGGGCAACCATTATGGTTTGTTTGATATGGCCGGCAATGTTTGGGAATGGTGCAGTGATTGGTATGATTATAATTACTACAAAACATTGGCTGGTAAAACAAGTGTGAACCCGGGAGGCCCTCAAACCAGTTACGATCCGCAGGAACCCTATTCACATAAAAGAGTGTTGCGTGGCGGGAGTTTTCTTTGCAATGATAGTTACTGTAGTGGCTATCGTGTGGCCAGGAGGATGAAGAGCAGTCCCGATACAGGCCTTGAGCATACCGGTTTCAGATGTGTGAGGGATGCTACATCAAAAAAGCTGTAATTAACAAATACCTGGTGCCGGCTTCAGCGCCAAACATCCGGTAGTTTGTATTGTTATAAAAGTATTAGAAAAACCAATCATCCCGCCCATTTTTGCAAATGAAATGAGCAGGACGAATAATCGAAATGATACCCGCCGGAAAATAGTAATCATCTTCACAAATAAAAAGTACTGCAATGTTCAGGTATTGTATCATCGTTGTTGGATTATTGCTGATGGGTGAATACCTGCATGCGCAAAATATTCAGCGGCCACCCAATGTGGTGGTCATATTGGCTGATGATCTTGGCTGGTACGATCTGTCATCATATGGCAGTACTTTTTATGAAACGCCCAATCTTGATGCGCTGGCAAAAAAAGGAATTCGTTTTACACAGGGATATGCCACCTGCCCGGTTTGCAGTCCGTCAAGGGCAAGTATGATGACGGGCAAATATCCTGTAAAGACCGGTGTTACCGACTGGATCCGTGGCAGGCAGGAAAATGGTAAAGCCTTGCCCTTTGAAAAATTAATTGCGCAGCCAACAGCCTACCAACTGGCACTTGCAGAAAACACCATTGCTGAGTTGGCAACAGCACAGGGGTATAAAACTTTTTTTGCAGGCAAATGGCATTTGGGTGAAGAAGAAAAATACTGGCCCGATCACCAGGGCTTTCAAATTAATAAAGGCGGATGGAGCAAAGGCTCTCCATCAGGAAAAATAAACGATAGCACGGGCGGATATTTTACTCCCTATGCCAATCCAAAATTAAGCGACGGGCCAAAGGGAGAATACATTACCGACAGGTTAACGAATGAATCGCTTGCATTTATTGAAAACAACAAACAACATCCCTTCTTGTTATTTTATGCATTGTATGCCGTGCATAATCCATTGCAGGCCCCGCAGGATCTGATAAAAAAATACAAGGCAAAGCAACAGCAGGTTGATGTTAAAATGAATGACAGGTTTGCCAAAGACGAGAGTTGGATGAAATATGAAAATGGCTGGAAAAGAAGACTGGTGCAGGATAACCCGGTGTATGCAGCCATGATTGAAAATATGGATTGGAATATCGGCAGGATACTGGAAGCATTAAAACAGTCAGGCATAGACGATAATACACTGGTTATTTTTACATCCGATAACGGGGGGTTGAGTACTGCAGAAGGTAGCCCCACGATGAATGGCCCGTTGCGTGGCGGTAAGGGCTGGCTGTACGAAGGTGGTATAAGGGTGCCGTTGATCATGTACTGGAAAGGAAAAATAATGGCAGGAGCAACTTCGGCAGTGCCTGTATGCACGGCAGATTTTTTTCCCACTATTGCAAAAGCAATAAATGGGGCTTATAAAAAAGACAGCAGCATTGATGGCGAAAATATTTTTCAAATGTTGTCAAACCCTGCAAAATATACAACGCGGCAACTTTTCTGGCATTATCCGCATTACAGTAACCAGGGCGGAAAACCAGGTTCGGCAATTCGGGAGGGCAATTACAAGCTGATTTATAATTATGAAAACGATAGCCTGGAGCTTTATAATATAACACTTGATATCGGAGAAAAGAACAACATAGCTGCGGAAAATAAAGAAATAGTGAACCGCTTAAAACGCAAACTATTTACATGGCTGCAAAAAACTAATGCATTAAGGCCTTTACCCAATCCCGGCTATAATCCTTCAGCAAAATCAACAGAAAAAAAACAGGACGAATAACGATAGAAAAATATCAATCATAGAACGGTTAGGTAGTCATTCATTTAATAGTCAACAAAGTTTTTAAACGAGTTCATGTTTAATAACTAAAAAAATGTGTTGAGAAAAGTTCAACAATCCTGCCAGGCTAATCGGTGCGAAATGAAAATCAAGCCGGTTTCTTGTGAACTGAATACACCGCATTTTTGAAGCGCTTACCTACCTGCTTTATAAAATATAATTGCTTACTTGCTATTGCATTTTTAAATACATAAAACCAAAACAATGCTTGCTTTAAATCGAAAACTTTTTGTGTGTTCAGGCCTGTGCTGCCTGTTGCTTTTAATAAGCCCACACCTATTTTCACAAAATGTTACCGTAAATGGTACCGTTATTAATGCTGCCGATAATACTGCGTTGCCGGGAGTATCAGTAGCAGAACAAGGTTCTTCCAAAGGAACTACTACTGATCAAAACGGTTCTTTTACCCTGCGGGTTGCTGCAAAAAAACCGGTATTGCTTTTTAGCAGCGTAGGGTTTGTAACCTACAAATTAACCTGGAATGGTTCGTCTGCTGTTGTAATAAAACTGGAACCGGTAACAGCAGCATTACAGGATGTAGTTGTTGTAGGCTATGGTGTACAGAAAAAAATTAATCTTACTGGCGCCACCCAAACCATCAGGTTTGATGATGCGGTAAACCAACCTGTTACAAATGCCGGGCAGCTTATGTATGGCAAGTTTTCCGGTGTTCAGCTTACCCAGGGCAGTGGTTTGCCGGGAGCCGACAACTCCAGCGTTACCATTAGAGGTGTAGGTACTTTTGGATCCACTTCTCCCTTAGTTGTTATTGATAATATCCAGTATATCGGTTTGGATGCATTTAATAATTTAGCACCTTCTGATATTGAATCGGTTTCTGTTTTAAAAGATGCGTCTGCCAGTGCTATTTATGGTGCCAGGGGCGCTAATGGCGTAATTGTGGTAACCACTAAAAAAGGAAAGAGTGGCGCCATGAGCGTAGTCTATAATTTTTACAAAGGCTATCAGCAGGTAACTGTTGTACCTCAATACCTGGACGCCGTTAATTATGCCATATTAAAAAATGAAAAAGATATTAACGCCAACGGTGCTACCGCACCCCTAAGGTATTCCGCTTCAAACATCCAGGCTTTAACGGACGGATCGGATCCCGACAGGTATGCCAATACAAACTGGGCAAAAGCAATTTTGAGAACAGCACCGGTAGAGAACCATTACCTGGCTTTTTCCGGCGGCAACGACAGAACCACTTTCCGGATTTCTTTGGGGTATCTGAACCAGGAAGCTGTGGTGAGAGGAAAATTTAAATCAGACCGGTTTAATTTAGGAATGAATATCAACTCAAAGTTAAAGGACTGGTTAACCATCTCCAATGTTACCAATGCTTCGTGGTCCAGGTTTAAAGGCCCGGCCGGAGGCCCGGATGCCATTACAGGTGAAACAGGTATCATTAACCAGTTTCAGCGGTCAACACCAACAGTGCCGGTATATTATTCAAATGGAAAATATGGTATTGTTGATGGCTCTTACCAGAACGTAAACTTTAGCTTCCCTGTTACGCATGCATTAATGAGAGGACTGCTGGGAGATTATGTAAGCGACGATATTACAATTGCAGACAGGTTTGGAATAAAAATTGATTTTAATAAAAACCTGTCATTCGAAACGAGCGGAAGCCTGAACCTGAGTATTGGTAATGTTTCAAATTTTAATCCCACCAACAATACCTACGATTATGATGGAATCCTGGTAGGAACAACTGCAGTAAATACATTAACCAACAACAGCAGTTTTAACTACAGGTTATTAAACGAGAATATATTGAGGTACAGCAGAAAATTCGGTCCAATGCACGACCTGTCTGTTCTGGTAGGCCAGTCGGTTAATTATAACAGGAATGACGGCTTTGCCGGTTCGTTATCGGGATTTCCTTCAAATTCATTGCAGGAGTTTAATGCAGGCGGTGTGTTAAACCCCAATGTTTCGGGCTCTGCAAACGAAGAAGCAGTACAGTCTTATTTTTCAAGGGTAAATTATATTTACAACGGTAAGTATCTTTTCGAGTTCAATATAAGAAGAGATGGTTCATCTAAATTTGGTGCTTCAAATCGCTACGGCACTTTTCCATCGGCATCTGCAGGCTGGAGAATCAGCCAGGAAAAATTCCTTAGCAACGTAAAGTGGATTTCAGATTTGAAACTAAGGGGCAGCTGGGGTATTACCGGTAATGATAATATTGGAAATTATATTTTTGATCAGACCTATAATGCGGGGCTGGATTACTTCCTGGGCACCGCCAATACGGTTGTGGGTGCTGTTGCTGTTACTGCACTTTCAAACCCCACTATCAGGTGGGAAAAAGTTGCACAGTATGACATAGGTCTGGATGCAGGATTTTTACACAACCAGTTATCCTTAACAGCCGATTATTTTAAACGCAGCAGTACCGACCTGTTGTATGGTAACTATCCCGTACCCAGCACCATTGGTGTTACTAACCTGGCTGCACAAAATGCTGCGTCTATGGTTAACAGTGGGTTGGAACTGGCGCTTAACTACAGGGGCAAAATTAAAACAGTTAACTATAGCTTTGGCGCAAGTGTAAGCAAGTTTGCCTATAACAAGGTAACCGGATTAGGCGACAGGGGACTGGAAACGATCGGCTCAGAAAGTATCGTAAGGATCGGGGTGCCGTTTAATGCTTACTATGGCTACAAGGTGATCGGCGTTTTTCAAACCGTTGCTGATGTAACCAAAGCTCCCGTACAATTTTCTAATCCCAGTCCTAAAACCGCCCCGGGAGATTTTCAATATGCAGACTTGTCTGGCCCCAAGGGGGTACCCGATGGTGTGATTGATGGATACGACAGAACAGTGATTGGTAACCCGTTTCCTAAAATGATCTATAATTTTAACGGAAGTGCAAGCTATAAGGGTTTTGATATCAACATTCTTTTTGAAGGCCTTAGTGGTTTGGATCGTCTGCTGAACGATAACGGACAACTACCAATGGAAGGCGACAGGAACAATGCGCTTTCTTATTGGATCAACAGGTGGACACCCACCAATCCGTCAACTACATTGCCACGCCTTGGCGGGCCTAATAATTCGGTTCCTTCCACATTCTATATTGAAGACGCTTCTTATTTACGCCTTAAAACCCTGGAAGCCGGTTATACTATACCCGCTACCGTTACTAAAAGAATCGGCGTGTCAAAATTAAGGGTCTATGTTGCAGGCCAGAATATTTTAACCTTTACAAAGTTGAAAAATTTTGATCCCGAAAGAGCAAGAGGCGGCAACACAGATCAGTTGACCCCGCTGTATAAAGTATTCACTTTTGGTTTAAACCTTAAATTTTAATTACAATGAGAAAGATATTAATTATAAGTTTCGTATTGGCATTTACCGGTTGTTCTAAAAATTTTTTAGACAAACATTCCCTTACTCAAATTGCATCAGCCAGCTTCTGGAAAACAGAACAGGATGCCATCTTAGGTATCAATGGTGTGTACGATGCTTTGCAGGACAGAAGTTTGTACAGTGGCACTTTAAATGGCGCAACAGGATTGGCCATGTTTGATAATTTTGGCGACAATTGCTACAACTCCTACAAGTTTGAAGGGCCGGGTAATTACATGATCGCAAATATTGATCCCACAGACAATGGAAAAAACCTTTTTACTCCTATATGGGTATCATCTTATAAAGGTATCGGAAGGGCAAATGTGGCAATAGAAAATATTGCGAATATGCCTGCCACGGCTATTTCTGATGCCAGTAAAAATACATTGCTGGGCCAGGCCCTTTTCCTCAGGGCACTTTTTTATATGAACCTGGCTATTTATTACCAGGATGTGCCCCTGATATTAAAAGCGCAAACTTTAGATGAGGCCTATGTACCTAAAAATTCTTACCAGGAAGTTTCGGCCCAGATCATTAAAGATTTAAAAGATGCTATCAGTAAACTCCCTGTTAGTTATCCGGTTGCTCAATATGGATATGCCACCAAAGGAGCTGCATTAGGTTTACTGGCCAGGTTTCAGTTGTACAATAAAGACTACCAGGGCGTATTAGACGCCACAGCAACGATCCTTACATTGGGTTACACACTCAATCCAAATTATTCGCAGCTGTTTACCGAAGCCGGTGAAACATCAAAAGAAATTATTTTCTCCGTGCGGTTTTATCAGGATGGTGGAGTTACCAATAACGGAGAAATGTTTTCTGCCACCTTTACTGCTTTACCAAAAGTGGATCAGCAACCAATGCCTAATTTGATAAAAGATTATTATTGTACTGACGGTAAACCAATTACCACATCTCCGTTATACAATGCATCAACGCCTAAAAATAACCGGGATCCCCGCCTGGCTGCTTCTGTGTATTTCAAAAATGATATTTTCCTCACAGATATCGCAAAGGTTTTTACAGGAAATACATCCACCACATACGGGCTTAAAAAATATCTCAGAACATTAAATACTTCTGCTTCAGGTGTGGCAGTTTTCAATCCCGGCGGGCAGGACTTTTATGTACTTCGCTATGCTGATGTATTACTAATGCGTGCCGAAGCTATGGTGGAATTAAATCAGCTGGGTACGGTGTCTGCATTGGTAAACCAGGTAAGGGCAAGGGCAGGCATGCCTACGGTAGAAAGTGTTGAAGGAACAGGGTTAAGCCAGGCTGTTTTAAGAGATATTGTAAGGCATGAAAGAAGAATTGAGCTGGCATTTGAAGGTTTGCGTTTTTTTGATTTAAAGAGATGGGGGACTGTTCAGCAGGCTTTTATGGCAGCATTGGCAGATAACGTTCCCGGATACACGGGTATCGTTTACCGGGGTGGAAAATCGGAAACATTTCCTATTCCGCAAAGTGAGCTGGATGCCAACTCAAGCCTGGTTCAAAATCCTAACTGGCAGTAAAGGTCTGTAGTCTGTAGCAATGATAAATGAAAATCGCTTCGCTGCAGCAATGTAACAGGTATACACCCGGCTGGCAAATATTTGGTGCATGCGTTTTCGGTTCATTAATTATTAAAAATAAAAAAGAGATATTATGTTTACAAAACTGTTTTTGGGCGTACTTATTTGCACTGCTTTCTCGTGCAAAAAAAGTGATACCGTTTCTAGTACGGCGAATACAACCCCATTTCAGCCCGGGCCAAAACTTACAGTGGCCAAAAGTGTGGACATGGGTGGCGTAAGGATAGACTTGAATCCGGATACTATTTATTCATCCACAAATAATGGGCTGGCTAAATTCGCACCGCTTCCTGCCGGTGTGGAAGATGCTATCGTTTCATTTTATTTACCCAGGGGCTATATGGCCACCTTTGCTGAAAACAGCGATGGTACAGGGGCATCATCCTGCTACGTGGCTGCACAAAGCGCCATCACAGCAAATCTTTCCACTGCTGTTCGCCGCAAGGTTTCATTTATCAGGTACATACCGGTAAACAATCCATTAAAAAAAGGAATTGCTTCTGTTGATAGTAATGCCGTAAAACTATTCAGCGCTTCATGGTATTATGGCTGGAGTATAAACAGGCCCTCCTTTGGTACAGAACAGTTTGTTCCCATGACATGGGGAAAAGGTACAGCAACAATTGATAATGTGGGCTACCTGGCAGGAAGGCCCGATGTGGACCATCTCTTATCATTCAACGAACCGGATAATGCTTCGCAGGCCAATATACCAATCATCGATACGGCTATTGCCAGGTATAAGACCATGATGCAATCGGGATTAAGGCTTGGGTCACCGGTAACTACGCAAGATCAAATGTCTGGCGCAGGTAAATGGGGAACTAATTTTATGGCTGCCGCACAGGCACTGCAATTAAGGGTGGATTTTATTCCGCTGCACTGGTACGACTGGGGTAATCAAACCAATAACCAGGCTACCGATTCGCTCACAGCAGAAGCCGTATTCGGCAGGTTTAAAAATTATATGGATAAAATCCATACTGCATACCCGGCACAACAGCTATGGGTAACCGAATTTAATGCTAATGCCACAAGAACATCGGCGGTGGTTCATAAATATTTTATGAAGCTTGCTTCAGACTGGATGAATGCAACCGATTATATCGAGCGGTACAGCTATTTCTTTCCTGCCGCAGTGCCTGCTGTAGATGCAACTGGTGCACTTACTGATGCCGGTAAATACTGGAATAACCTGGTTTCACCTGTTGCTTTTCCTGCAAATATTCAGTAAGATATATTAAATAGGATATCGTAAATTACTCATCCGTTGTTAAACTAAGACTCAAGGAATTATTTTGGGTCTTAGTTTATTCCTCAGCTTAATATGGTAAAATTTTTATTGCTTTTTGTTCTATCCAACCTGTTTGCTTTGCCGGCATCATACGACCCGTTGCCGCTCGGGCAGCTTTGGTACGATACGGAAGGCAGGATGATTAATGCGCATGGAGGAGGTATACTCAGCTATCGCAACACGTATTATTGGTTTGGCGAAGTGAAGGGAAGTGGAAAAGATGGCAACATTGCATTGGATGGCGTTAGCTGTTATTCTTCTAAAGATCTGCAACACTGGAAGAACGAAGGGCTGGCATTGAAAATGATTGCAGATACCAATAGTATGCTGCAACCGGGCTGTGTGTTGGAACGTCCCAAAGTGATCTATAATGCTAAAACCCAA
This sequence comes from Ferruginibacter profundus, assembly GCF_054783275.1. Taxonomy (NCBI): domain Bacteria; kingdom Pseudomonadati; phylum Bacteroidota; class Chitinophagia; order Chitinophagales; family Chitinophagaceae; genus Ferruginibacter; species Ferruginibacter profundus. Next base: position 298,012 of record NZ_BAAGQW010000001.1, read on the forward strand.
AAGTTTGTGATGTGGTTTCATCATGAGTTAAAAAATAAAGGGTATAGTGCTGCACTGGCAGGATTGGCCATTGCAGATCAGCCGGCAGGGCCATATCGTTATATAAAAAGTATCAGGCCCAACCAGGGCGTGTGGCCTGCCAACTTTCCCGAAGATCAGAAGCATGCGTTGGATTATGCCATTCCAAAAAGATCGGATACCACCTGGAAGGAAAAAGTGATTGCAGGAATGTTTGTAAGAAGAGATTTTGAAAAAGGGCAGATGTCCAGAGATATGACATTATTTGCAGATGATAACGGTAATGCATACCAGATTACATCAGCGGAGGATAACCAGACTTTGCATGTATCCAAACTTAATGATGATTATACAGGATTTTCCGGAGAATACTACCGCATACTGCCGGGGCAAAGTAATGAGGCGCCCGCTATATTTAAATACCATAATAAATATTACCTGTTCACTTCAGGTACCACTGGATGGAAACCTAATCCCGGGCGTTCATTTGTTGCCGGTAATATTTACGGCCCGTGGAAATCTTTAGGCAATCCTGTAAGGGGTTCAGCAGATGATATGGCTACTACATTTCACTCTCAAAGTACCTATATATTAAAAGTAACCGGAAAAAAAGATAAGTACGTTTTTATGGGAGACCGGTGGACACCCGACAATGCAGCAGAAGGAAAATATATCTGGCTGCCGGTTACATTTGAATCGGGTGCTCCTGTTTTGTACTGGAGAGATTATTGGTCATTGGATTCACTATAGCCCGACATTTACCGGTTCATTTTTTTGTCAAACATTTTATCTGCCATGTTTACATATATTATACGCCGGCTTCGGATTGCCTGTTGAATATTGACGCATATACCCCCTTTTTATACTCCTATATTCCCGCCCCTTTATGTTGTTGATTGGTAAATTTATGCTGTTATGTTATTCAGCTTTTTACTAGATAATAAATGTTGTTCTTCTTTAAAAAATCAACTGTGCAATTAAATGCCGGGGATATTTTTTTAAAATCGAAACGATACCGTATCAGCTGAATTGAATGCTATAAACCTGTTTACCCGTGAACCAGGTATATAATCAAAATGATGCTTGTGAAAGATAAAATACAACAACTACTCGGGCTGTTTGATCAGCAATATGGCAATTCCGGTGAACCGATCATTGTGCGTTCTCCCGGCCGTGTCAATATCATTGGCGAACATACCGATTACAATGATGGATTTGTGTTGCCTGCAGCCATTGATAAAGCTGCTTATGTTACTGTTGCTTTAAGAGATGATGACGAAATACATTTACTGGCACAGGATCTTCATGAAACTTTTTCCACATCAATTAAAGATTTAAAGCCTGTAGGTGATGTAAGCTGGCCCAATTACATACTGGGTGCAATGGCGCAGTTTCAAAAAATGAATATACCACTTCGAGGTTTTGATGCAGTACTTACAAGTGATGTACCAATTGGTGCAGGCCTTTCTTCGTCGGCTGCGGTGGAATGCGCTTCCGTTTTTGCATTGAATGAATTATTGCAAACCAGGCTTGGTAAAATAGAGATGGTGCAGATGGCTCAAAAAGCGGAACATGAATATGCCGGCGTTATGTGCGGCATTATGGACCAGTTTGCTTCTGTAACAGGAAGGCGGGATCATGTTATTAAACTGGATTGCCGTTCGCTGCACTATGAATATGTACCATTTAAATCAGATGGAATAAAGATACTGCTGCTGAATACCAACGTAAAGCATTCGCTGGCTTCATCAGAATATAACACCCGCAGGCAAGAATGTGAACAGGCTGTGACCTGGATAAAAGAACATCACCCTGAAGTAAATTCTTTAAGGGATGCAACAGAAAAAATGCTGGACGAATGTGTTTTTCCAAAAGATAATTTAATAGACAAACGCAGCCGCTTTATTGTACAGGAAATAGAACGCCTGCAAAAAGGATGCGAAGACTTGATCAATGGAGATATCAGTGCACTTGGAAAAAAAATGTTTGCTACGCATGACGGGTTAAGCTACATGTATGCGGTGAGTTGTAAAGAATTGGATTACCTGGTCGACTTTGTACGTTATGATCCGGCTGTTATTGGCTCCCGTATGATGGGTGGTGGTTTTGGTGGCTGTACCATCAACCTGGTAAAGGAAGAAGCGGTAGAGGAATTATTAAAAAAAATACAACCGGCCTATGAAGAGGCCATGGGTTTGCCTTTAACTTATTATATCGCAACAATCGAAAACGGAACGTCCATCATCAGATAAATTATGTTTGATTTAAAAGAACATTCGCATACCAGGCTTAACCTGTTAACCGGTGACTGGATATTAGTATCACCACACCGTATGAAAAGGCCGTGGCAGGGTAAAACGGAAGATATTATTACAGAAGAGCGTCCTTCGTATAACCCTGGCTGTTATTTGTGCCCTGGCAACAGCCGGGCTGCAGGGAGCATTAACCCGGATTATAAAAAGCCATTTGTTTTTGTAAACGATTATGCCGCTTTGTTGGCGGATACACCAGCAGGTACGGTGGATGAAAATAATTTACTGGTAGCTAAAAGCGAAAGCGGTATTTGTAAAGTAATTTGTTTTTCACCAAAGCATAATCTTACCCTGCCGCAAATGAGTACAGCTGAAATAGAAGAGGTAATTACTTTGTGGCAGTACGAGTATCAGCAACTTTCAAGTAATCCTGCCATTAAGTACATACAAATTTTTGAAAACAAGGGCGATATCATGGGGTGCAGCAATCCGCATCCGCACGGGCAGATCTGGGCTTCATCATCTGTGCCCCTGGAAATTTCAAAAGAAACAACTCAACAAAAAAAATATTTTCAGCAGCATGATTGCAGTTTGTTGTCTGCCTATATAAATATCGAATTAAAAAAACAGGAAAGGATCATTCTGGAAAATGAACACTTTGTTGTGCTGGTTCCATTTTGGGCAATATGGCCTTACGAAACAATGATAATAAGTAAAAGGCATATTCAAAGCATTGTACAATTTAATGAAGCGGAGAAAAAAGCTTTTGCAGCAATACTAAAAGCGCTTACGGTGAAGTACGATAACCTGTTCAATATGTCTTTTCCATATTCTGCTGGTATGCACCAGGCACCGGTAAACGATGGCGAGCATACGGCCTGGCACTGGCACATGCATTTTTATCCGCCATTGCTGAGAAGTGCTTCCGTGAAGAAATTTATGGTGGGCTACGAAATGCTCGCCAATCCGCAACGGGATATTACCCCGGAGCAGGCAGCAGAAAAATTACGGAACCTGCCCGTTTTACATTATAGTCTTAATAAAAATTTATGAAGCGTGTACTGGTAACAGGTGGTTTAGGTTTTATTGGTTCTCATACCGTGGTGGAGTTGCAGCAGGCAGGTTATGAGGTGGTAATAGTGGATAATCTTAGCAATTCGCAGGCATTTATTTTAAATCGTATAGAGATGATAACCGGATGCAGGCCGGGATTTTATCAGGCAGATATTTGCGACAAAGCACTACTGGATGGAATATTTAAAAATGAAAAACCTTTTGATGCAGTGATACATTTTGCCGCATTAAAAGCAGTAGGAGAGTCGGTACGGGAACCATTAAAATATTTTCAAAACAATCTTGCCTCTTTAATGAACCTGCTGGATGGCATGATCAATGCCGGTTGTAATAAGCTGGTATTCTCCTCTTCAGCAACAGTTTATGGTTTTCCTGATGTATTGCCGGTAGACGAAAGAGCCCCTTTTAAAAAAGCACTTTCCGCTTACGGAAGCACCAAGCAAATGGGAGAAGAGATGATTGAAAAACTATGTGCAACAGGCGTTTTAAACGCCATTATACTACGATATTTTAACCCCGTTGGCGCACATTCATCCGGCCTTATTGGTGAATTGCCGTTAGGCGTGCCGAATAACCTCATGCCATATTTAACGCAGACAGCAATCGGTAAACAAAAAGAACTGATCGTTTTTGGTAATGATTACGACACGCCGGATGGCAGTTGCCTGCGGGATTATATTCATGTAGTTGATCTGGCAAAAGCGCATGTAAAATGTTGTCATCGGCTTATTGATAATATTGCACCGGAGGCCTGCGAAATCTTTAATGTGGGTACAGGTAATGCAATATCTGTGTTGGAATTGATCAAACAATTTGAGATCACAAATGCAATACAATTACAATACACCATTGGTAAACGCCGGCCTGGTGATGCACCAGCGTTATATGCTGATGTTCACAAGGCAAATACAGTAATGCAATGGAAAGCAGAAAAAACGCTGACTGATATGGTAGGGGACGCATGGCGGTGGGAGCAGCGACTGGCGGAGGAAAAATAGCATAATATTTTTATTACTATAGCAACCAAGCAACACAAATTCTAAATCATCAAACCGGCTTAATATGAACAGTTTAGTAACTGCCGATTATCTTGTATTCACCTTTTACTTTCTGCTGGTAACCTCTTATGGTATCTGGATATACAAAAGAAAAAAGAAGGCAGTGGTGGACACCAAAGATTTTTTCCTGGCAGAAGGATCACTTACCTGGTGGGCAATTGGTGCATCGCTGATCGCATCCAATATATCCGCTGAACAATTTATCGGAATGAGCGGCGCCGGTTTTTCTATGGGTATAGCAATTGCAGCCTACGAATGGATGGCAGCCATTGCACTGATCATCATTGCCATCTGGTTCATGCCCATCTACCTGAAAAATAAAATATTTACCATGCCGCAGTTTTTAAAACAGCGGTATAATGAATCCGTGAGTCTGATCATGGCAATATTCTGGTTATTTCTTTACGTATTTGTCAACCTCACTTCCATACTTTTTCTTGGTGCACTGGCAATAAATAATCTTACCGGCGGAGCACATTTTCACCTCATTATGATCTTGCTGGCTTGCTTTGCACTCTTTATTACACTGGGAGGAATGAAGGTGATTGGTTATACAGACGTGATACAAGTGGTAGTGCTAATTATTGGCGGGCTGGTTACTTCTTATATTGCGCTGGTACTGGTAAGCGAGCATTTTGGAATGGGAAAAAATATGCTGGCAGGGTTTAATAAATTAATGGAAGATGCACCGGAACATTTTAAAATGATATTTGATAAGCCAGGCGAAAACGCCACACAGGCAGAAGTGAATAATTATCTGGCGCTTCCGGGTATTGCTATGTATGCCGCGGGGCAGTGGATTGCCAATTTAAATTACTGGGGATGTAATCAGTACATCACACAAAGAGCGTTAGGGGCCGATTTAAAAACGGCCCGTACAGGAATATTATTTGCAGGTTTTTTAAAAATAATGATGCCTGTTATTGTAATGCTTCCGGGGATAGCTGCATTTGTATTGCATAAAAACGGAGGGCTGCAGGCGCAAATGCTGGCTAATGGAAAAGTAAGTGCAGACAATGCCTATCCCGCCATACTTGCCTATTTGCCTAATGGGTTAAAGGGATTATCCATTGCTGCATTAACGGCTGCTATCGTAGCATCGCTCGCCGGAAAAGTAAACAGCATCTCCACTATTTTTACCCTGGACATTTATAAAAAATATATCAATAAGCAGGCAACAGAAACTAACATGGTATGGCGGGGAAGGATCGTTATCGGAATAGCGATGGCTATTGCTATTGCATTTACATGGAACGATTTATTAGGTATCAGCAGCGAAGGCGGATTTATTTTTATACAGAAATATACAGGGTTGATCAGCCCGGGTGTATTTGCGATGTTTATTCTTGGTTTTTTCTGGAAGCGTACTACCGGCCCTGCAGCTATAGCTGGTTTATTATCCGGATTTTTATGTTCCTTATTTTTTATGAATTATGCACCGGGTGTTTTTGGAAACCAGACATGGCTTTATACTGCATTCAGAAATAGCGGTGGTGTTTATGAAATACCATTCCTGCTTAACATGGGGTACAGTTTCTTTTTTGCAATAGCGGTAATGGTGGGCATTAGTTTACTAAGCCCTGCAGTAAATCCTAAAGGATTGGAAATTGACCGCAGTATGTTTAAGATTAAACCTTTGCATACAGTGCTTATCATAATTATTCTGTTGCTGATCACATTGATCTATGTAAAATTCTGGTAAGCAGTGATGATTTGTTTTATAAAAAGTATATTTTTTTATTAATCTCTTCACCAGGTTTGTTTTACCAGTTGCTTTGGATCAATGTAGTAGGTTCAAAAAATATTTCGCAAAAACGATAAGGTTTGCTGTATTTATTTTTACAGCAGAAGCATGGGTGTGCTTCTCCAATCAACGCTTCAAATTTTCTAAGCAATTTTTACAAGGAATCCTTTTATTGAATTTCCGGATCCTGATTTTGGCACTTCCAATTCTTCCTTTTTAAAAAGTGCAACAATTGGGTAAACCTGTCAAACAAATAATCCATTAATATCTTTTTGGGAATGCAGTTATCAAAATACCTGGCAGTGGAGCTACGCTTAAAGAGATTAAAATAAAAAAAGGAGATTACCAAAACAGTAATCTCCTTTAGCTAGTGACCGCGTTAGGATTCAAACCTAAAACCTTCTGATCCGTAGTCAGATGCTCTATTCAGTTGAGCTACGCAGCCATTTATTCGGGGTGCAAATATAGTTAGTTTATACTTTCTGTCCAAACATTTACAGGCCGGAAAGAAAACTATCGTGAATATAATCCACCACATTCACCAGGTTCTTGCTTTCTTCGTATACTTTCAGCTGCCTGTCGGCGCCGGTACCCTGTTCCATCATTTTATGCACATGGTTTACCGCATGGCGGCTACCCAGGTGAGGCACCACGTCATCTATAAAATCCAGCAATTCATATAATAAAACCCTGGTATTTACCTCACTTTCTTTACCAAAATCAATCAGGCTGCCATCTATGCCATAGCGGCTGGCACGCCATTTATTTTCGTTCAGCAAAGCCCGGCTGTACATCATAAAATTCAGGTTTTGCATCCGGAGTTTGTATAATTTGGCACAAATACCCTGGAATAAGGCCGCTATTGAAATCGTTTCCTGCACAGTCATCGGGATATCGCAGATCCTGAACTCAACGGTATTAAAGAAAGGATGTACCCTGAGGTCCCACCATATCTTTTTGGCATTATCAATACAATTGGTCTTTATCAGCAGCTTTACATAGTTATCGTATGCCTCTATGCTTTCAAAAAAATCAGGGATGCCCGTACGGGGAAATTTATCAAATACCTTGGTGCGGAAAGATTTGTACCCGGTTAAACGGCCCTCCCAAAAAGGAGAGTTGGTACTTAAGGCATAAATATGGGGTAAAAAATACCGGGCACTATTGGCAATATGAATAGCCATTTCACGGGTTTCCATGCCTACATGTACATGCAGGCCAAAAATTAAATTACTGCGGGCAGCTTCCTGCAACTCATTTACAATTTCGTTATAGCGGGCATGGTCGGTTATCAGCTGGCTTTCCCAATGGCTGAAGGGGTGGGTGCCCGATGCGCCGATCCATAAGCCAAGGTCGCCCGCAATACCGCTGATTGTTTTACGGAGCGTACTCACATCCATAAAAGCTTCGTCCACATCAGCACAAATATCAGTACCTACTTCTACTACGGCCTGGTGCATTTCTGCCTTCACCTTATCTTTTATTACTTTTTGCCCTTCCTGTACAATCTTTTGCTGATGGCTTTTCAATTCCCTGGTTACAGGATCAATTACCATATATTCTTCTTCAACCCCCAGTGTAAAATGTTTGTATGATAGATTTGCCATGTTGTAATTTAATTAAAGTTTAAAAATTTCATTCATCGGTATGCTTAATCCTTTTAAGACTGAAGAAGTAATATTTTCATTGGCTTCGTAAATCTGGGGCCTGCCATATTGCTCATTTTCATCCAGCAGAAATACATGAATCTGTTTATACTCCGGGTATACTAACCAGTACTCGAGTACGCCATTTTCTTCATACAGGTCAAATTTATATTTCGTTTCTACTCTTGTATTTCCCGGACTTAATATTTCAACTATCAGGTCAGGAGCCCCATCAACACTACGGATGTCTTTTAATTTTTCTTCGTCACAAACTATAATTATATCAGGCTGTACAACTGTTGTGATCTCATTATCTTTCAATTTTTTCTTTCTGAATGGTTTTCCTTTTAGCCTTACGTCAACCGGGGCATGAAGCATTTGACAAGGTTTACCTTGCAGAAAAGAAATTAATTGAGCTTCCAGCCTTATAGAGATTTGTTGATGCTTAACCGTTGGTGCCGGGCTCATCTTAAAAATCTTACCCTTTATCAATTCAATCCGTTCTTTAAAATTCCAGGTAAGATAATCCGCATAAGTAAATCCATACTCACTCTCCGGCTCCTGCACCAATTCTTCACTTAAATCATCATGCACTATTGTTAAATAATTCTTCATTCATTAATACAGTTTCTTTTTAGAAGAACTGTTGGTGATATACGTGCCCCATGTTAAATTATCCATATCATCTTTATGTTCCAAAGCTTTTTCTATGGCATAATTAGCTGCAGTTTCCACTACCCAGTCAAAATTTTCCTGTCCTACGCTGGTTACTTCCGCATCGGGCGCAGGGTTGCAAAAATCAATGGCATATGGTACACCGTCACGTATAGCCAATTCAACAGTATTAAAATCGTAACCTAAGTAATGGCAGATACGCAATACTATATCTTCCATTAATTTATATCTTTCCGGCGATGGTTTAAAGTCGGCCACATAGCGTAGGTGATGTGGATTACGTGGTTCGTAAGGCATAATGCGTACATACTTGCCGCCAATACAATAGCAACGGTAATATTCGTCAAATTTTATTTCTTCCTGCAGCATCATTACCAGTTGTTCTGTTTCAGCATGCTTTTCAAAAAACTCTTCTATACTGTTTAGTTGATATACACTTTTCCAGCCACCACCTGCAAATGGTTTCATGTAAGCCGGAAAACCGATGTATTTAAAAATACCTTCCCAATCTAACGGGTAGGCTAAGTTGCTGAAAGATTCATCTGACGTATCTGTTGGTAAATCCTTACTGGGTAAAATAACTGTTTTAGGAACCGGCACTCCAATTTTTGTGGCCAGGCAGTTATTGAAAAACTTTTCATCAGCACTCCACCAAAACGGGTTGTTGATTACGGTAGTGCCACACAATGCAGCATTTTTTAAATAGGCCCTGTAAAAGGGAACGTCCTGGCTTATCCTGTCGAAGATAACCGCATAGCCGCTGGGCTCGCCCTGCATTACTTTATCAATGTATACAGGCTCGGCAATAATGCCATCAATTTTTTTGCTGTTTACCCTATCTATAAAGGCCATGGGAAAACTTCTTTCTTTCCCGAAGAGCATGCCAATTTTCTTCATAACAGTTGGTTTTATTTTTTAAATAAATTTATTGTGCCGTATTCAAATATATTTTTTCGCCGCCAATAAAACAAATATTGTTTGATTTAGGATGTAGGATTTATGATGTATGATATCCCAAATCCTAAATCATACATCCTACATCTGGTTTCGTCTTCTTTCCTTAATTTTGAAACTATGGACAAAGAAAGAGCTGCCGGTGTTATTGTTGAAAATCATCTATTGCAATCAGAATTTTTAGTCAGACAGGTAAAAGTGGATTGTTACGTTCCTCATCAAATGAAGGATACCGCTGCACTCAGCCTGCTACTCATCAATGACGGGCAGGACCTGGTAACAATGAACTTTGAAGGCATATTAGATACACTCTACAGCACTAACGATATACAACCATTATTTTGTGTGGGTATTCATTGTTCTTCTGACAGGAAAAATGAATACGGCACTGCAAAAATTTTAGATTATAAAGGCCGTGGTGCCAAAGCCGCTTTATATACCCGTTTTGTTTTTGAAGAACTATTACCATTTATCCGCACTACTTATGGCATACAATCTTTTAAAGAAAAATCGTATGCAGGTTTTTCTCTTGGCGGCCTCAGTGCATTAGACATAGTGTGGAATAATCCGCAGGAATTCAGAAGGGTGGGTGTTTTCAGCGGATCGCTGTGGTGGAGGGATAAAGACCAGGATGATGCCGATTTTAATGAGGATACTGATCGTATCATGCACCGGCAAATAAAAGAGGGCGCATATGCTCCCTGGCTGAAATTCTTTTTTGAAGTGGGAACACAGGATGAAACTGCCGATAGAAATAATAATGGAATTATAGATTCTATTGACGATGCATTAAGTTTAATTGACGACCTGGAAGCAAAAGGGTATAACAAAGACACCGATATCCGGTACCTTGAACTACAGGAAGGGCGGCATGATGTACCAACATGGGCAAGTGCTTTCCCTGATTTTTTAAAATGGGGTTGGGGTTACTTTAATAAAGAATTATTGGATTAAAATGCCACTTAAAATATACGAAAAGCCCCGAAAATTTTCGGGGCTTTTTGTTGTTGTGCTTTTATATTGCTTAAAAGATATAGCGTATACCTAACTGGCCCTGCCATACATCAGCAATTGATGTTCCTTTTCTGTAAGTTTCATATGTTAAACTGTTGTTTACAGTATTCATTTTAAAGTAAGGAACGCCGTTTGCATCTACTCTTGAATATGCTAATGGAGAGGTAGTATTGGTTACGTAAGCAACACCCCATTTGTGGTCGATCATGTTACCAATGTTAAAGATATCGGCTCTGAACTGGATGGTATGCCTTTGTTTACCAAAGTTTTTAAATATTTCCACCATTGCAGACAGATCAAACCTTGAAAGCATGGGTTGCAATACACCATTTCTTTGTGCAACCTGGCCCCTGTGATTTTTCAGGTAAGAGTTGTTTTGAATATACGCTTCAAACGCATCTTTTTGTTGCTGTACAGTAAATGGTGTAGTTCCTGTAATGGCATCAAAATTCATCTCACTCTGGTCTTTAGGAATGTACATCAGATCGTTACCGCTGATACCATCACCATTCATATCGTTAGAATAGCCATATCCAAATCTGCCCTGGCTTTGAGACTGTCCGTACAAAGAGATCTGTAAAGCAGCAGCCTTGGCAAATTCTTTTCTGTAGGTAACATTACCAATGATGCGGTGCCTTGTATCGTTATCACTGAAAGAATTGTCAGGTAAGTTGTTACCATTAACCGTTCTGGTAGAAGTAAAACTGCTGAATGCAATTGTACTTGCACTGGAATAATCTTTGGTACGTCCAAAGTTATAAGCGATCATCCAGCTTAATCCTTTTTGTAAAGGTTGCTCTAATTTAAGGGTTACGCTGGTATTAGAACCGTAAGGACGGCTGGCTAAAACAGTAGCATCATTTACATTAGAGTTAATTCTTACTGCCGCTGCACTACCTGCAAACTTAGGGCGTTTATCAGGGCCTGCAAATGTTGTGGTAGGCACTTTCTGGTTAGCGTTATAATAGAAAATATTGCTTAAGCTCTGTGTAAATAAGAATTCAGCAGAACCCACAATACCACCAATTATTTTCTGGTCTACAGCCATATTGGTTCTGAATACCTGCGGAAAGCGGAAATTCTTTTCAATAGGTGCAATATTATAACTTGGTGCCGGTGAGCTTGGGTTAGGAGTAGGCACATTACGGTTAATATTCGGGCTGAAAGGATAGTTAACAGTATTATCCTGGCTTATCTGTCCTGCCTGCATACCGTTGTTACCCACTGCATTACTTACAAATACAAATGCAGGGCGGCCTGAGAATAAACCTAAACCTCCACGCAATTGTGTTTTCTTATCGCCTTTAAGATCGTAGTTAAAACCAAACCTTGGGTTGATCATCAGTTTTGCAGATGGTAATTGAGAAGTACTCAATTTGGTAGGGTTACCATTTTCATCAACAAAACTATAGCCGGCAACCTGTGGATTGTAAACGGCATTTGATGTAAAGAATGGTACATCAAAACGAACACCGTAAGTGATATTCAGTTTGTCTTCAATCTGCCATTCGTCTTGAATGTAAGCACCGATATTTTTTGCTTGTGTAATTGCATTCCATACTTCATTACCTGCAAGGTTACTGAAACCTAAAATATACCTTCTTAACTGAACAGGGTTTGTGGCCATGTTATTATTGGCAAGGTAAGCGTTGGCAGAAGTATAAAAATCTGCAAGGCTCTTAAAAATGTATTGTCCCTGTATCTGTGGTGTAAACTGGTTAAAGAATTTAAATGACTCAAAATTTGCACCGGCTGAAGTGGTGTGTTTACCATTGTAGAAAGTGATATTGTCAGAAGCCTGCCAGGTATCAGTAAACAATTTATTGTTTGGTGTAAATGGCTCTGCACCAAAAGAAATATAGTTTCTGTCGGCTGTAGTACCATCCAATATATCAACCAATGGAAAAAGTTTTCCTTTTACAGCCCTGTAATCCCTGTTAGCTGTCCAGCCAAAGATCAATTCATTAGAGATTTTATTGCTGATACGGGTATTTAACTGGCCGATCAGGGAATAGATATCATTATTGATCTCGTAGTTGTTGTTGGAATAGTTCATGGTATTTAAATTACTTACCCTTGAACCTCCCAATACGCCTGAAGAACTTGCGCCAATATCTTTGAAAGATCTTAACGAGTTAAAACGTACACTGAATTTATTTTTATTGCTGATATTCCAGTCGATCTTGGCTAATATCTTGTAACTTTTGGTAATGAAATCATAGCCCTCATATTTACCCGGATCGTATCCGAAATTGGTATTTAAGAAACTCGATAAAGCATCAAGGTCAGTTTTTTTAACTCTTGACACGTTGGTTTGCCCGGTATTAGTACCATTATCTGATACAAAAGCTGTTCCCGGGTCGTTTCTTTTTTCATTTTCGTAGTTGGCAAAAAAGAACAATTTGTTTTTGATGATCGGTCCGCCAAGGCTGAACCCGAATTGCTTAACATCAAAATTTGCGATGGTAACTGGTGTTTTACCATCAGAACCGGCTTTAGTACCTACCAGGCTCTGGTTACGGTTATTGTAAAATGCAGAACCATGGAAAGTGTTGGTACCACTGCGGGTAACCGCATTAATACTGGCGCCGGTAAAACCTGCATCTTTTACACTATAAGGCGATACGTTAACCTGTATCTCCTCAATCGCATCTACAGAAATAGGAGAGGCGCTCGTCTGGCTGCCGGGCAATGCCTGTAAACCAAAAGAGTTGTTGAAGATAGAACCATCAACAGTAAGGTTAATAAAACGGTTATCCTGTCCGGCAAATGAAGTACCACTTGCCTGTGGTGTTAACTTGGTAAAATCGGTGATATTCCTGGAAAGTGTAGGTAAAGCTGCAATCAACCTTCTGTTGATATTGGTTGAAGTTCCTTTTCTGTCCTTAGAGATCAGGGAACCTTTTCTTGCTGCGCCTGATACAATTACTTCTTTTAAACTTGAATTAGCGTCATTTAAAACCACATTTATTTTAGAAGCCTCACCCAATTGAACGTTTACATCAGTAATTACTTCGGGTTTAAAACCTACAAAACTTATAGTAACCCTGTATGGTCCGCCAACCCTTAAGCTGGGAATGTTAAATACACCGTTTTTGCCGGAGGTACCTCTGTAAAGGGTTCCGGAAGGTTCGTGAAGTACTTCGATGGTAGCCCCGGTTAAATCAGCACCTTTTGCATCTTTAACGCTTCCGCTGATGCTACCGGTGGTTACCTGGGCAGCTAAAGCAAAGGGAAAAGCCAATAGTACAATTAGTAAACGTACAATTTTCTTGATTCTCATAATAGTTTGTTTTTACGGTGGCAAAGAAACTAAATAATTGGCGAATTTGAGCCAACTTTTATTAACAAATTCTAGGGCAACAATATGCTTCTGTTTGCTGCTTTACCGCAAAAGGCGTCTATTTTATTATGTATTTAATGCTTATCAAAGTTTAAACGATGATATTTAATACATTAGTTTATTTTTTGTTGTATAGAATGCAAAATATTCCCAAATTCAAAATAGCCGCAAAAGCATATCAACTGCAAACCTTATTACCTTTGCAGTATAAAACATAAATATGCTGGATAGTATTGAAAGTGCAATAGAAGACATAAAAAAAGGAAAACTGATTATTGTGGTTGATGATGAGGACCGTGAAAACGAGGGAGATTTTATCGGGGCTGCAGAATCTGTAACACCGGAAATGATAAATTTTATGAGTACCCATGGGCGTGGGCTTATATGTGCGCCGCTGATTGAAGAAAGATGTAACGAATTATTGCTGCCTCCAATGGTGGTTGATAATACCTCTTTGCACGAAACAGCTTTTACAGTAAGTGTGGACCTCCTTGGAAATGGTTGTACCACAGGTATCTCGGCCCACGACCGGGCTAAAACCGTACAGGCTTTGATAAATCCTTCCACCAAACCAGAAGACCTGGGACGTCCCGGGCACATTTTTCCATTAAGGGCAAAAAAAGGAGGTGTTTTACGCCGTACCGGCCATACTGAGGCCACTATTGACATGGCACAATTAGCAGGTTTCTATCCCGCCGGTGTTTTGGTTGAAATTATGAATGAAGATGGTTCTATGGCAAGAGTGCCCGAATTAGTGGAAATTGCAAAGAAATTTGACCTCAAGCTCATCTCTATAAAAGATCTGATTGAATACCGCTTAAAAACGGAAACACTTATTGAAGAAGAAGTAAGTGTTCAATTACCCACTAAATACGGTTCTTTTGACCTGGTGGCCTTTAAACAATTGAATACCGGCGAAATTCATATGGCTTTAAAGAAAGGGGATTGGGAAAAAGATGAACCCATTTTAGTAAGGGTACACAGCAGCTGTATGACCGGTGATATACTGGGCTCATTACGGTGCGATTGTGGCGACCAGTTACATCATGCCATGAAAATGATAGAACAGGAAGGCAAGGGCCTGATATTATATATGAACCAGGAAGGCCGAGGCATTGGACTACTGAATAAATTAAAAGCCTATAAATTACAGGAGCAGGGCCGTGATACAGTAGAAGCAAACCTGGAACTGGGGTTTGGGATGGATGAAAGGGATTACGGTGTAGGAGCACAGATTCTGAGGCATATGGGCGTAAGTAAAATGAGGCTGATGAGTAATAACCCACGCAAGCGTGCCGGTCTTTTAGGGTATGGCCTGGAGGTAGTAGATAATGTGCCAATAGAAATAAAATCAAATCCGCACAACGAAAAATATCTGCAAACTAAAAAAGACAAGCTGGGCCATAATATTTTAAACGGCTGATCAGGGCTTTGTTTTTATAACGGGCTTTTTCTCCCTTTTCTTTGGGGTGGTGTTTTGTTTTTTATCAAACTCTTTTTGGTAGGAGAGGCGCACACCCGTTCTATTACGTTGCCCCAGCGTAACATCTACGCTGGTTCTGTTAAAGCCTACTATACGAAGTTTACCATCGGCAGTTAAAATGTATTCTACTGTAATATCTGGTGTAAGCAGCACGTTGGTATTTCTTGCCTGCAGGATGTAGGGATTATTATAATCGATATTGCCGCCTAAGGAAACAATCAGCCTGCCGTTGAAGTATTCTTTTTTAAAGCCAAAATTGCCGGATGCTTCCAGCGCATTGATCAGTTCTTTACTGGTAAGATTATAATTTGAATTGAAACTTAAGTAAGGTGTTAAAGTAGGATCTTTAAATAGTTTCTGAAAAACTTTGGTCAATTGGTTATTTAAAAAACCTGAAATAACCTGGCCTACCGTACCGGATAAAAACTGGTTTATAGAAGCACCAAACCCACTATTGGTACCATCATTGATAAAGGAGTTAAAAAGCAATAACGAAGCCACCTGGCGGTTTCTTTCGTTAGGGTCTTTGGTAAGCTTTTTAAGATTTTCCAATACAACAGGATCGCTTGTACGCTCGTTTTGATTCTCTTTAGGAATTACAAATTCAAAATCTATTACCGGGGCCTTTAAAGTATTGGTAAGATGCGATACAATGCTGATGTTTGATTTTTGGTTGAATTTACCACTACTGGTTGCAAGGCTGCTAAGATCCACATTGGGGGCAAGGTACTCTGCATTAATATTTATTGACGCTTCGTAAGGATCTCCGTTCCAGGTAATGGAAGAGCCATTGGTGATAGAAAAATATTTTTGTATAAAGGTTTGAAAGTTGAATTTATATTCACCGTCGGTGATAGTATAACGGCCTCTCATTGTTAATGGTTCCTTGCTGCCCACAGTGATATTTAAATTACCGGTACCACGTCCTTTAATGATATCACCGGTAGCCTCATCCAATATTACATCAATTTTACAGGCGGTATTAGCTCTCAGGTCCATATCAACAGAAATATTGGTGCCCTGCTTATTTCTTACATCCTTCATTTCGGTACCAAACTGAACAAATTCGATATAGTCAATTATCCCGGCCTCTTTTCCTGCACCAATGGGCAGGTAAATATGGCTGGTATCTAATATGGATGGCTCACCGCTGATTTTCATCTTCATATCGGTAATATCGCCGTTTAACGTCATGGTGGCATTTCCAATTACTTTTCCATAAAACTGGCTGTTGTCTTTTTGGGTCGTATTCAGCAACAGCATTTTACCTGTGGTAAACCTGATGTTGTCAAATACAAAATCATCAAAAAATTTATGGTACAACCTGCCGCTTAATGTGCCTGCATTGCCAAGTGTATCTGTAAGACGTATGTTGCCAAAATCAATTTCGCCGGGATTAAAAACAATGGGCGTATTGGTAAAATTGTATTTGCACTGTGTGTAGATCACTTTAAAGGAACCGTCAGTTACGGTTACACTTCCTGTAAATGACCGGTTATTAGGGCCGCCTGTTATTTTTAAAGGGCCTACGGCATCTCCTTTCATGTTTGTGAAAACTGAACCGAGATAATTGTCCAGTAAACTGATATCAAAATGTTCTGCCACGGCATCAACTGTCATTTGCTTATCAGAAGAGTCTTTGTAATTGTAGTTGCCATCAATATGAAATTTGTATAGTTTACTGTTGGCATCGGCCTTAAATTGTATAAGGCCTGTGGTGGTGTTTACATCTCCTTTTATTGTGGTATTGCCAATTTCTTTATTGTCTATCATCAGGTTCTCTGCCAATGCATCATACTCCACAGTGGGTTTGCCAAAAGGGTCTCTTAGTGTAACAGTTCCGGTTAGCATTCCCTCGGGCCTCGGTTTTTTTAAAAAGAAAGGTGCAAAATCATCTATATTAACTTTTTTAAGTTTGGCTACCACATTGGTTTTATCAGTTACATCGTCCATTTCCGTAGAAAAAGTGATTTCCTGGTTTTCCTGTACAAACTTTACTTCACTGGCATCAATAAAGGCCTTGCGTATGGTAAGTTCCCCGTCTTTTTCTAACCGCCATTTTTTATCATTAAGAATAAATGAAGAAGGGGAGAAGTGAATTCTTACACCATCGGTTAAAGTTTGTACAGTAGCATTAAGCTCAGCCTCACTTAAGGTTTTACTGGCGCTTGTTTTTAACTGAATAGAAGAAATATCGTTATTGGATTTTATAGAAAGATTAGTGCCGGGAAAATGCAGGCTGTCATTCAAAACAATATCACCGGTTGTTATTTTGGTGTTCAGGGTATCAAAATTGCCTTTACTTTCCAGTACCACCGAATTGAATATTTTTTTATCGTATTCAAATTCAGGAATATTGGCATTTATGTTCAATTCATTTTGCGCCAGTTTAAGGTTGCCGCTGAATGTGGCATTGTTAAAGCCTTTCAGTTTGCTGTCCAGCAATTGTACGTACTCATCAACTTCTTTTGTCTTAATCGTAAAATCAAAGTCCTGTTCGCTTACTTTATTTTTTGGCTTGGTGATATACGCAGGATAGTAACGGCTTAAAAACACTTTGAATGCATCGGGCAGTTCCAGTATCTTAAAATTACCATTCACATTTGCTTCCACTTCGTTGGATTGAAGAGAAAGATGTTTTTTGCCATCTGCATAAAAGGAATTTAATGCCAGCGAATCAAAAGATAATTTTGTGTTGTTATGTAGTAAGGTTGCACTGTATACCTTTGCCGTACCTAAAAAATTATCAATATTACTGCCCGTAAAATTCAGGTTGAAATGGCCATTCAGGGCAAAGTCTTCTTTTGTAAAACCCAGCGGTTTTAAATTGGATTTTTTTAATACCGCATCAAAATTAAATGCAACTTCTTTGCCGGCAAGGCTTGCAGAACCATCAAAACTTTCAATAGCCAGGTTGGGGTCGTCTACTGCACCATGGCCGGTAAAAATCTGTTTCTCAAAATTACCGTCCAGGGTAATATTCCTGTAATTGTAACCGGAGAATTCAATCTGGTGAACATTACCTTTAAAATTGGCATCAAGATCTTTTAGTGTAAAACCACTGCCCGCTATATTTCCGTCTAATGCAATATTGCCTAAAGTGTTGGTGTTTATAAATTGCCCGAGGTTAAAACCCGAAGAAGATATTTTTCCTGAATAGGTAGCCGGTTTATTGTCGGGCAGTTTCATGTTGATATCTGCAATAATATTACCCAGGTTAGTGTTGATGTTGCCATAGGTAACAAAATCATTAATGAAACCTGTAAAATTGCCCTTGAATTTAATATTACCCAGCCTGCTTAATTTGGGTTGCGTTACATCTTTTAAAGCGGGGATGATGGTGATCAGGTCTGCATAATTAGTTACCAGGTCGTTGGACTTAAAATCGATGAATGTATTTTTCAGATCCGGTAAGCCCCGCAATGCTATATCACCATCCACGGCAGTATTACCACTCCTGATCAAAATATTTTTTGCCACCAGGTTATCAATAGTACCTTTTGCTGTGCCTTTAATATCAAAACTGCGGTTCCATGTTTTAAGTGCAGGTGCAAAAAAAGCAATATCATCACTATGTACCACGCTATTGTCAAATTTACCTTCCAGCGTTACACTATGAATAAAATCACTCATGCTTGCATTAAAGCCATCATAACTCATAGAATAATAATTGCCCAGCCTGCTTTTGTTAGTAGCCAGGTCCAGGTTTTTAAATTCCATGATTTCTGGAGTGAACTTAAGATCGGCTGCCAGTTTTTTTAATTCAAATCCGCTTCTTTCTTTTGTGGCTAAGCTCACGTTTGCAGTAAGCGTATCTTTTGCAAAACGAATGTTTTTCAAATTGCCGTTTATAGCTGCAAAAATCAGGTGCTGGGCATCAAACCTGTCATCGGTAAAAGGTGCCCTTATGGTTTCTTTTTCGTTTTGAAAGCTGCCATCGTTGATATGTAGCTGCTGTACATTGATCTGCCAGCCATCATTATTCCATTTGTATTGAGCAGGAGCTGCAACTTTTACAACATTCGTAGCAGGTGCTGCAACTTCCGGCCGGTTGCCGGTGTAATTACTCTGAAAGAAAACCGGGTTGTCTAAATTGATATCCTTAAAAGAAAGTTTGTTTTTTGAAAGGTCAACAGTATCAGCTTCTGCACTCATTTTTTTTACCGACACAATAAGATCCTGTCCTACCCATTTATCAATTTTATTAAACCTGATATTTTCAAATTCCATTACTTTAAAATCAATGGCTATCCCTTTTTTAGGTGCTGCATTAGGGTCTTTGGGAGAAGAAAAATAATCTACCAGAAACTGGTAGTTCCATATTGAATCGGTTCGTTTAAAATTTACGGAAACATCTTTTAGCCCTATATACTTTAAGGTGGCTTTGTCTTTTATAAAAAACCAGTCGGTGATATTAACTTTAGCAACACCGGCATAAAGTAAAGTATCTTTCTTCCTGTCCTCTACCGTTACTCCTTCAAGAAGCATTTTATTAAAAAAAGAAAAGTCCACATGTTTTACAGAAACTTTTGTTTTCAGGTTTTGAGAAAGTGTGGCAGCAATTCTTGTAGCCAGGAAATTCTGAAAAGAAGTCATGTTGATGATGCCCCAAACGCAGGCTAAAAACAGAAGAAAGGAGATAAAAAATGCCGACTTATGCCTGGTTTTCTTAAACACAAATGCCCAGGCGGTACCCCATCCAATGAGTAACAGGTAAAACAGCCATTTACTTTCGTTGTAAACAAAAAACGTCATCACGCCCAGCACCAGCCAAAAAAGCAGTGTAAGCGAAATCCATTTTAATATGTTAAGGCTTTTGCTCAGGGTATTATACTATTCTTACAAAAATAATGTTTCGCCTGTTACAGGCAAATTCAATACCAAACTTTATGGTTTATTTAGATAAGAAGTAAACATAAGGTTTATCCATGTAAAAGCATGGTTTTGCAAAATATTGCTGTTTTAAAAGCCCTGCAGAAGAAGAACTACCTGATGTAAAAGCCCAGGTTAAGGCTGATCATGCGGTTGCGGATATTGCGCTGGTCAATTTCTTCATTGTTGTTAATGCTGGCCAGGCCATGCAAATAACCGGCCTCAACAAATATCTTTTTCATGTGGTAACTCACGCTGGCATTGAGTCCCAGGTCGAACCAACCAAATTGTCCATAACCGAATTTCAGTTTTTCGGTAGTGGTAACATTGTTGTTGTTAGTGGCTTTCAGTTTTCCAAAATTAGTGAAGCCAAAATCGGGGCCGATGGCAAAGGCAAAAGAATTGCTTTTGTGGGGAAAATCGAAACTGAAGGAAGGGATGATATCAAGATAAGTGATACTGTATTGTTCTGTTTTATTGGTACCTGTCAGCGGTTTCACAATAAATCCTCTTTTATTGACCATTACCGAAGGGGCAAAATTTAAAACCCCTTCAAAAGGCACTTTGGCATATACACCGGCACCAAAACCAAAAGTAAAATCAGTAGGTTGTTTTACGCCCGAATACATAGCCGTGGCAGTTGAATAATTCCAGCCGGCTTTTGCTGCCACCCTTACCTGGGCTTTAGTAACGTTGATAATTAATAATGTGGCAAAAATAGTAGCGAATAGTTTCATGCGTTTTTTTATTGGGTGCAAATGTACAGTTTTACTAAGAGTAGCTAATAGTTTCTTTAAGGTTGCATTTACCCCTTTTTATTCATTTGATTGTTGAATTGTTCAGAATGTCCTTTCGCAATAGAAAGATTATTCCAGTTGTTGTTGGCAATTATCTTGCCAATGTAAATGATCTGTCCTACATGATAGGGATAGTGCGCCAGCTGCCGGTTAATGGCATCCACCACCAGCAAACCTTCGCCACGTATATAAACAGTTTTAAGCAGGTCATCAGTTGTTAATGTATGTAAAGCCCCTAAGCAGCATTGCCAGGCTTTTTCCCAAAAAGCAATCAGCTCAGTTTTGCTCATTTGCTGTTCTTCAAATTCAATATCCCGGTTGCGCCATTCTTTTTCGCCGTCGCTGGTTAAAAAATCAGTCCATCGGCTGAGCATATTGCCTGCTACATGTTGTATAATAATGGCAATGCTGTTGCTGGCTTCATTGGGTTGAAAATGAAAACCGGCATCGTTTAATTGTACAAATGTTTTATCGCCTAATTCTTTATAATAACTGAGGCGTTTGATTGCAGATTGCAGAAAGACAGTTTCAATGGTCATGGTAATTGTTTTAATAATAGTCTTATAATGATGCTTGCAATACTGATGCAAAACGCCACCAGGGATAATTTTGCTGACTGGTAATAAAATTGGTATCCCAAATTAAAAAGATCCGCATCTGCCTTTTCAAATGACTGATCAATTAATTTGTTTGCTTTAATATGCCATACTGCGCCTATAACACCCATTGCTAAAAGAATAACGGCAACAACAGGGAGAATTCTGTATTCATAAAAAGTGGAATTGTATTTAAAAGTACGCCCCCACGAATTAACGATGGCAATATACCAGTCAATTAAATCAACAATGGTATAAACAATCACCAGGATTAATATAAATTTTGCCAACCAGAAAGTTTTCTTAATGGTTAACCTGTTGATGTTGTCAACAAAATTACTTGTGATCAGGTCTTCAGTCATTTTGAAAATATAATTTGATAAATAATACTTCGTTTTATCATGGAACAGGGGTAAAGCCCTCTGCATCATCATCACCTCTTTTATCACCTACAGCAATAATTTGTTTGCCGTTTATTTGTATCACTTCAGTTCTGCCAATACGTCCTCCTGCAACAACTTTATACCCCATGGCTTGCAGTTGTTTTTTTACAGCCGCATCAAAATCTTTTTCAACTGTTATTTCATCGGGTAACCACTGGTGATGAAATTTTGGTTTATTCACTGCATCTTCTGTACTCATGCCAAACTCTAAAATATTTACAAGTGTTTGAAATACGCTGGTAGGAATGGTGGTACCACCCGGCGTACCTACTACCAGGAAAGGTTTATTGTTTTTCAATACAATAGTTGGCGTCATACTGCTCAGCATTCTTTTGCCGGGTGCAATGGCATTTTTTTCGTTGCCCAGGGCACCGTACATATTAGGTACGCCCGGCTTTACACTAAAATCATCCATCTCGTTATTTAATAAAAAACCGGCACCGCTTACAACAGTACGGCTGCCGTAACCTCCATTTAAAGTAGTGGTAACAGATACTACATTGCCCTGGTTATCTGCCACACTTAAATGTGTTGTCTCATCACTTTCTTTAATTACGCCGGCTTTTGTTATGGCGCTGCTGCCTGCTTTTAACGGATCATAATCTTTCATTCTTTGTGCCAGGTAATCTTTACTGACTAATTTCTTTACCGGCACTTTCACAAAATCCGGGTCGCCTAAAAATTCGGCACGGTCTGCATAAGCCCTGCGTTCCACTTCTGTCATTAACTGCACGCTTTGCAGGGTTTGAAATTTCATGGCCGCAATATTTCTTGTGGCTATCATCCCCATCATTTGCTGCAGTATAATGCCTCCGCTGCTGGGTAAGGGCATAGTAACAATAGTGTTGCCTTTGTAGTCAAAAACATCCGCCTTTCTTTCTTTGGCCGTGTAGTTTTTCAGGTCTTCATAACTGATAATACCATTGGCTTTATGCATTTCTTCCACTATTAATCTTGCTGTTTCACCCTCGTAAAAACCGCTTTGCCCGTTATCGCGGATGCGTTCTAAAGTTTTAGCCAGGTCCTTTTGTATTAACGTATCTCCGGCTTTCCATGCCCGTTGTTTAACAAAAACAGGAGTAGTTGAATTTAATTGTATAAATTCTTCTTTTAAATTATTAAGTGAAGATGCTTCTGCAGCAGTAATAGCATAGCCTTTTTCTGCAAGGTCAATTGCCGGCTGAATTAATTTTGCAAAAGGTAACGAGGCATATTTATAAGAGGCAAACACACCTGCAATAGTACCCGGCACACCCGATGCCAGGTGTCCGTCCTGCGATAAACTCAATAACGGATTTCCTGCACTGTCCAGGTACATATCCCTTGATGCTTTGGCCGGTGCTTTTTCCCTGTAATCTATGGCAATATTTTTTCCGTTCTTTAAATGTGCCACCATAAAACCTCCGCCACCTATATTTCCTGCACCGGGATATACCACCGCCAGTGCTAATTGTGTGGCAATAGCAGCATCAACCGCATTGCCGCCCTGTTGTAAAATACTTACACCAACCTTACTGGCCAATGGATGGGCAGATACTACAGCTCCTTTTGCGGCTATCACTTTTTTTTGTGAGTGGTAATTATATGGATTAATTTGTGCCGTACTTTGCAGCACTAAAAAAATCACAACTATTGACAGCAACGTTCTCATTAATTTCATATTCCCAGCATTGTTTTAAAAAATCAGTCCGATAAAAGTTTACATTTTATGAAGAAAAACCTGTTTATTCTTTTAGCCATATTATTTTCAAGTTACGCCTCTTTTTCACAGGAATTAAAAAGCCCCGACCAGTTTTTAGGGTATCAATTGGGCGATAAATATACACCCCATTATAAAATTGTAAATTATTTTCAGCAGGCCGCATTGGCAATGCCCAAAATGATGAAGCTGGAACAATATGGCAGCACCAACGAGGCCCGCCCTTTATTGCTGGCTTTTGTGGCATCGGCAGAAAATTTTGCCAGGCTGGAAGAGATCAGGAAAAATAATTTACGCCTCACCGGCCTGTTGAATGATAAACCCGGAGATGTAAATGCTCCAACTATTGTGTGGCTCAGTTATAATGTGCATGGTAACGAAACCAGCTCTTCCGAAACAGCAATGAAAACATTGTATGAATTGCTGAATCCCAATAATACGCAAACCAAAGAGTGGTTAAAGAACACCGTGGTCATCATTGATCCTTGTTTAAATCCTGATGGACGTGACCGATATGTAAACTGGTTTACACAAGTGTCTGGTAAAAATGCCAACCCTAATACAGATGCAAGAGAACACAGCGAACCATGGCCCGGAGGCAGAACCAATCATTATAATTTTGACCTTAACCGTGACTGGGCATGGCAGACACAAATAGAAACGCAGGGACGTGTAAAAAAATACAATGACTGGATGCCGCAGATCCATTGCGATTACCACGAGCAGGGCATCAACAATCCTTATTATTTTGCACCTGCTGCAGAACCTTTTCATGAAGTGATCACCCAGTGGCAGAGAGATTTTCAATATACCATCGGGAAAAATCACGCTAAATATTTTGATGCCAATGGCTGGCTGTATTTTACCAAAGAGATATTCGATTTGTTTTATCCTGCATACGGGGACACATACCCGATATATAACGGCGCTATTGGGATGACGTACGAACAGGCAGGTGGCCCCGGCGGCGGCAGCGCTGCCTTAAAATCTGATGGCGATACACTGACACTAAAAGACAGGATTGCTCATCACTTTGCTACCAGCATGAGTACAGTTGAGATTGCATCGGTACACAACAGCCGTTTGGTGACTGAATTTAAAAAGTTTTTTGATGATGCCAAAAATAATGGTGTTGGGGAATATAAAACTTATGTTATTACAGAAACCAATGCCAATAAATTAAAACCGTTGCAAAATTTCTTTGATGCAAATGGAATTAAATATGGCAGTATCAGCGGCACTTCAATTAAAGGGTATAATTACGCTACGGGTAAAGAAGAAATATTTACGGCGGTTAACGGAATTGCAGTATCTGCGTATCAGCCGAAATCCACATTAATAAAAGTTTTATTTGAGCCAAGATCTAAGCTTACTGATTCTGTTACTTATGATATCACCGCCTGGAGTTTGCCGTATGTATATGGCGTGCAGGCTTATGCCGTAAGAGAAAAAATGGCGGCCGGTATTTATGCGGTACAACCTGCTGCCGCAACAGTGGCTTCAAATGCTTATGGGTATCTTATCAATTATGCTTCTTTTGAAGATGCTAAATTGTTAGCTGCTTTATTAAACGAAAAAATAAAATTGCGTTTTGCTGAAAAAGATTTTACCTATGGCGGCAAAGCATTTAAAAAAGGTACCTTAATTGTTTTGAAAAAAGGTAATGAAGATAAACTGGCTGTATTAATGGAAGTATCAAAAAAATACAATGCTGCGGTAACTGCTGTAGCCAGTGGCTTTATGGAAAGCGGCTTTGATTTTGGCAGTGAAAAAGTACATTTTATCAAAAAGCCAAATGTAGCCATGCTTACCGGCAAAGGTGTAAATTCCACCGGGGCAGGAGAAGTATGGCATTTGTTTGAACAGCAATTGGATTATCCTATAACATTAATTAATGCAGATGAGATTAACGGAGCGGCATTAAAAAATATGGATGTATTGATTTTGCCCGATGGTAATTATAAATTTTTGGCTGATAAAGATGCTGCTGCCGAAATAAAAAACTGGGTGCAGCAAGGCGGTAAAATTATAGCCATGGAAAACGGGGCATCCCAAATGGCAAAAGCAGACTGGGGTTTTAAATTAAAGAAAGGCGATGATGATGAAAAGAAAGACGATAAAAAGGATGATAAAAGTTTATATGCAGATGTAAAACGTTTTGAAAACAGGGAAAGAGAAAGCATCGCAGATTTTATTCCCGGTTCTATTTATAAAGTAACATTAGATGATTCTCATCCCCTGGCATTTGGCTATACCGGCAATTACTTTACACTAAAACAGAATGGCGACCTGTATGAATTTATGAAAGACGGCTGGAATGTTGGGGTGATAAAAAAAGATAACCAGGTAGCAGGTTTTGTAGGTAGCCGATTAAAAGATAAATTAAAAGATGGTACTGTTTTAGGCGTTCAGGATATGGGAAGAGGAAGCATCGTGTTTTTTGCAGATGATCCGATATTCAGAAGTTTTTGGGAGAATGGAAAATTGTTATTTGCAAATGCCGTGTTCCTGGCAGGGCAGTAGGCAACTGTTTTTAGTACGTTGAAATTTTATTTCGATACATTTTACCGAACCAAAGTTTTGGCATGTAATATCGCAAGTTGCGATTCAAAATTTTAAATAAAAAGAGTAGTATTCTGATATGAAAAGTAAATTGCAGTGTTTCCGTGCCTCTGTGGCAAATTTAAGTTTGCATAAGCAAATCGTATTCTTTTTTCTTGTGCTTTTATTTTGCGAAGCAAAATCGCAAACACCAAAATCCTACACGTCTTCCGAAATATTATTGCAGTTAAAAAAGCTCAATGTATTAGGTTCTGTATTATACATTGCGGCTCATCCAGATGATGAGAATACAAGATTACTGGCTTACCTGGCCAATGAAAAACTATACCGCACCGGTTATTTAAGTTTAACAAGGGGTGATGGTGGGCAAAATTTAATTGGTGATGAACAGGGTGTTGACCTGGGTTTGATTCGCACACAGGAACTATTGGCAGCAAGAAGGGTTGATGGTGCCGAACAGTTTTTCAGCCGTGCTTTTGATTTCGGGTTTAGTAAAAGCCCCGAAGAAGCCTTACGTATATGGGGACACGATAAAATTTTAAGTGATGTGGTTTGGGTAATCAGGAAATTTAAACCTGATGTGATCATTACAAGGTTTCCCACTACCGGCGAAGGCGGCCATGGCCATCACACAGCATCAGCAATATTAGCCGGAGAGGCATTTGATGCTGCAGCAGATCCCACAAAATTTCCGGAGCAATTAAAATATGTGAGTGTGTGGCAGGCCAAACGTTTACTATGGAACACATTTAATTTCGGCAGCACCAATACCCAAAGAGACGACCAGTTTAAATTAGAGTCTGGTGATTATAATCCGATCCTTGGTAAAAGTTATGGCGAAATTGCAGCTACCAGCCGCAGCATGCACAAAAGCCAGGGTTTTGGTGTGCCGGCGCAAAGGGGAAGTGTGATTGAATATTTTAAAACCATAAAAGGCAGTACGCCGGTTAATGATCTGATGGATGGTATTGATCTGAGCTGGTCCAGGGTAACAAAAGAAAATATTGGCAATACGATCAACGATATTTTTAAAAATTACGATGTGCAGCATCCCGAAAAATCTGATGCCGCTTTAGTAAAGCTTTATACCGACCTGGATAAGATAAACGATCCTTACTGGAAAGAATTAAAACAAGCGGAGATCAAAAAGATCATTGAGAACTGCAGCGGTTTATTTATGGAAGCTGTTGCCAATACACAATATGCTGTACAAGGCGATAGTTTAAAGGTTACTTTAACTGTAAATAACCGGAGCGGTGCCAATATTTTAAGTGCAGATGTGCAGATCGATACAACGTATTTGATCTTTGATCAGCTGAAAAAAAATACCAATGCAACGAAGTCGTATACCTGGTTTTTGGAGCCGGATACCAGGCTTACACAACCTTACTGGTTGGAGAATCAAAAAGATAAAGGAAGTTTTAATGTAGATGATCAGCTTAAAATCGGCAAAGCAGAGAACGATCCTTTAAGCGTAAATTTTAGTATGATGATTGAAGGAAAAGAATTTGTATTCTCAAAACCTATCTGGTACAAGTATACAGATCCTGTAAAAGGTGAATTGTACGAGCCTTTAAATATTATCAGCCCTGCATTTGTGGGTACAGCGCCATCAATGGTATTGTTTAACAGTGAAGTGAAAAACCAGGCTAAAAATATCCGTTTTATTGTTCAGGCTAATAAGGTAATTACAGACAGTATTAAACTGGCTTATAATAAAGGCGATAGTACTATCACGTCTTTAAGTACTTACGCAGCTTTTTCAAAGGGCGAAAAAAAAATGTTTACTGTGCCGGTTTCCAATAGTGGATTAAAAAATAATGATGCATTGTTAATGAACGGAATCTTTTCAGCAAAAGGTATAAAAGAAAAACAGCTGCTTGGTCAACGTAAAATTAATTACGACCATATACCTGATATCGTTTACAATCACGTAGATCCGGTTAAGCTTATTAACCTTGATTTAAAAACAGAAGGTAACTACGCAGGTTACATCCCTGGTGCCGGCGATAAAATTCCGGAAGCATTGGAACAAATGGGCTATAAAGTAGTAACGCTTAAAGAAAGCGATATAACACCTGCTAATCTTCGCCAGTTTGATGTGATTATTACCGGTGTAAGAACTTACAATACTAACGAATGGATGAATAATGTGTACGATGCACTAATGCAATATGTAAAAGATGGCGGTGTATTATTCACGCAATATAATACCAGTAACCAGATCGGCCCGGTAAGAGCGAAGATTGCACCTTATCCTTTTACCATCAGCCGCAACAGGATTACTGATGAAGAAGCCAAAGTGAATTTTTTAATTCCAGATCATAAAGCGTTGAACTATCCCAATAAAATAACCGATAAGGATTTTGAAGGCTGGATACAGGAACGCAGCATTTACAATGCAGAAAATATTGATACCGCTTACAGGAGAATTTTAAGCATGAAAGATCCCGGCGAAAATGAACAGGACGGTAGTTTGATCATTGCCAATTACGGTAAAGGAAGATTTGTGTATACCGGATTGGTTTTCTTCAGGGAATTACCTGCCGGTGTACCCGGCGCATACAGGCTGTTTGCCAACCTGATTGCGAATAAAAGAGTGAAGTACATCAAATGATCATAGGGTGGGTCACTCCTTAAAGAGTGGCTCACCCGGCAACAAATGGGGCAGTAGTAAATCCGGGATAGTCACCTTTGTATAGTGACCCAACTGGTAAAAAAAAATAGCAGTAGCAAATCTGGGTGACCCACCCGGCAACAAATAGAACAGTAACAAATCCGGGTGAGCCACCCTTTTCGGGTAGTGACCTGGTAAAATAAATGCTTGTTAAAAAAATGAAAAACGAAAAATCATACTGGCGCAAATGGTATTTTAGTGTGCTGTTATTTTTGCTTGCACAAATAAGCGTTTTCTATTTTATTACCAGGTATTTTAATTGATTATTTTCTGTGAAAAAAAGAAAGGAAAATAAAATTATTGTATGCTTAAAAGCCTCCTCAGGGGTTAGGATATGAGCCGTATAGATTGGGCCATATTAATTATTACACTCACTTCCATTATCGTTTATGGTATTTATAAAAGCCGTACCACAAAAAATTTAGAAGGCTATTTTCTTAGCAACAGGAGCCTGCCATGGTATTTGGTTTTATTAAGTATCATGGGTACACAGGCAAGTGCCATTACCTTTTTAACCGGTCCAGGCCAGGCCTACAGCGATGGGATGCGTTTTGTACAATATTATTTTGGCCTGCCACTTGCCATGATCGTTATCGCCGTTTTCTTTGTGCCGGTATTCAGCAAATTAAAAGTATTTACCGCCTACGAATTTTTAGAACACCGCTTTGATGTAAAAACAAGAACTTTTACTTCGGCTTTGTTTTTATTATCAAGAGGATTAAGTACCGGTGTAAGCATTTTTGCCCCATCATTGGTGTTGAGTTCTTTAATGGGCTGGAATATTTATTACACTAATCTGGTCATGGGCGGTATGCTTATCATTTACACCATGAGTGGTGGGGCTAAAGCAGTGGCATATACGCAAAAACTACAAATGATCATTGTGTTTGTGGCTTTGTTTTTAACCGGTTATTTGGCAGTGAAATTATTACCTGATGCAGTTGGCTTTACGGATGCTTTAAAAGTAGGTGGACAAAACGGCAAGATGAATATCATCACCACAGGATTTACTGATAAAGGTTTCGACTGGAAAGACAAATACAATATATGGAGTGGATTGATAGGCGGTTTCTTTTTGGCGCTGAGTTATTTTGGAACCGACCATAGCCAGGTAGGCAGGTACTTAACTGCAA
The DNA here is from genome assembly GCF_054783275.1 of Ferruginibacter profundus. Taxonomy (NCBI): domain Bacteria; kingdom Pseudomonadati; phylum Bacteroidota; class Chitinophagia; order Chitinophagales; family Chitinophagaceae; genus Ferruginibacter; species Ferruginibacter profundus. The sequence goes on from NZ_BAAGQW010000001.1 coordinate 328,052, forward strand.
AAAATATAACTGAAAGCAGGAAAGGTTTACTGATAAACGGCCTGGTAAAAGTGCCGATGCAGTTTTTTATTTTACTCATCGGGATATTGATTTTTTCTTTTTACCAATACAATAAAGGGCCGGTGTATTTTGATGCTGTAACCTTGCAACAGGCAAAACAAACGGTAAAGAAAGATTCTTTAAATATGCTGGAATTGCAGTATAGTAAAGCATTTGAACAAAAGAATACTTCAGCGGCCAATGCTATACGAAAAACTTTTAAGGGCGTAATGGAAAGAGCCTTACCCGATCAGAAACCTAATGATACCAATTATGTCTTTCTCTGGTTTGTAAAAGAAAATTTACCTGTAGGTTTAATAGGGTTGATCTTTGCCATTATTTTTTTAGCAGCCTGGGGTAGCATTGCTGCGGCACTCAATTCGCTGGCCGCATGTACGGTAATTGATTTTCATAAAAAGTTTTTTGTAAAAAAAGAAACAGAACTGGAAGATTATAAAATATCGCAATGGTACACATTAGGCTGGGGGATATTTTCTATCATCATTTCCATGTTTGCCTATAATATCGGCAACAGTTTAATTGAAGCGGTTAATATTATCGGGTCACTTTTTTATGGCGTAATATTAGGGGTGTTTTTAGTAGCGTTCTGGTTAAAATTTGTAAAAGGCAATGCTGTTTTTTATGCCGCCATTATTTCGGAATTACTGGTCATTCTTATCTACAGGATGGATATCATTTCGTTCCTATGGCTCAATGTAATTGGTGCCTTACTGGTAATTGTGTTAAGTGCGTTATTGCAGCCCCTGTTAAAAGAGAAAATAAAACAATAATTGCAGTAGCTTTTCTGTACCTGTTTAGAATTTTATTTCAATTTTCTCAGTAGCTCCTCGTTCATTTTTTCATAATCATCATTCTTTGCATCTCTTGCCAGTTCAAGTGATTTTTGGGCACTGGCTTTGGCCCCGGCTTTATCGCCCATTTCTTTTTGAATTTTTGCTTTGTATAAATATATCCAGAATGCTTTGCTGTTCACCGCAATAGCTTTATTGCAATTATCTAAAGCCTTTACCAGGTTGTGATCATATTCATTATAAAATTGTGCAGCCTGCCAGTAAGGTTTATTCTCTGTTTGCATCGCCTTTTCAATCTGCACCCTTAACCGGTCTTTAATATTTGTAGTTATTGGAATTACAATGCCTGTTTTCGACCACATGATTTGCAACTCACAACTCTCTGGTTTTATATTGGCGAACTGCATAGTTAAAGTTTCAATATTTGTCTTCAGCTTCCCTGGTTCAATTCTAAAGCGAACCACATCTTCACTTTCTTTATATCCTTCAATACCCCAGTTATTCAAACCTTTGTTCAGTATTATTTCCCAGCTATCCAGCCCCGGCACAGTATATAAAACATAAGTGCCTGTATCCACTTTTTTTCCGTTTAATTCCACAGGGTCAGTAAAAATTATTTTTGTAGCAGCATTGGCGCCGGTACGCCACAATTTGTTATAAGGTACAAGGTCGCCGTATATTTTGCGTCCCTTTGTTAAATTAGGCCTGCTATACAACAATTCAATTGAGCCCATACCAAAACTCTGTTTTATAGTTTGCAAAGGTGCAGGCTCGGGCATTTTTACCTGTGCCGATAATACAGACGCACAGCACAGCATTACAACAGGCAACAGCATAGTTTTATTCATACATAAAATTTCTGGCTATAAAAGTAACTGAATGGCTATAAAATGAGAAGGAAAATGATGATGAAAAATAATTAAAACTGCACGGTAACTTTACCTTTACCCTTTTTGCCTTTTTTTACTTTCCATTGAGGGCCTTGTTCAATAAGGCGTTTGGCAACCTCATCACAATTATCGCAAAGGGATTTATCTACCCTGATATTAGTGATAGTGCCATTTGATTTTACGTCAAAAGAAAGTTCAACCTGGCCGTGAATATCTTTTTTGGTGATGTCATCAGGTATTTCAATATTATTATTAACGTAGGTATTATAATTATCCCATCCGTCGGCCGGTTCTACATTTATCAAAGAGTCTTTTACCAATGTAGCTCTTCTTGATGTTTTAGCTTTTGCTGTTGAACTGTTTCCAACAACGGCTTTATATCTTGATGCGGCATCTTCTTCGGCCAATACAATTTTATTTTGTTGCACAAAACTTTGCAGAGTGTAAAAACGTGGCTGATAACCGGCCGCTTTTACTTCCACAACCAGCAGGGAGTCGGATGATACCAACCTGAAGTTTCCCTTGGCATCTGCATAAGTGCCAAAGTTTTCACTTTTTATGCTGATGTTGGCAAAAGGCAACGGGCTATTATCTGTACCCACAACCTGTGCCGAAAAACTCCGGTTAAATGCCGCTGTTTCTTTTTTTAAGTAAGCCGAAGTTTCTTTATCAACTACAGCTTGCCGGCCTTTTTCATATTGAGCCTGTGTTAGAATTCCGTTTTGCGCAATGTTGCTGTTGTAATATTTTTTTGCTTCTTCAGTTTGCTTTTCATTACTGTTATTGCTGTAATTTACTGTAGGCGCAGCGGTTGTAGCAGCAGGAGGTAAGGGGCTTCTGTCTTTAATAGCATCATTGTCTGTAGTCTCTCCACCATTTAATTTCAGATCGGCAATTACCGGTTTTTTGGCAGGCCTGTAAACAAACAGACTATCGTCGGCCCGGGTGGTTTCATTTTTTTCTGCTGTGCTTTTATTAGCAGGCGTATATTGATTACCTGCTGCTGTATTTAACTTTGTTTCTGTTGTTACAATGGTATTTCCGGATGATGGCGTTTCAGGTAAATTTTTAAATGAATTTGTATCCGCACCAGCTTTTTCTTTTTCTACCTGTGGCGCTGTGTTTTTTGCAATATCCAGGGTCTCTTTTTTATTCAACAACAGGTAAGCGATAGAAACAGTGCCACCCAATAGTAATACTGCCGCTGCCACCCTCCACCAGTTATTCTTACGCCTCACCGGCATAGCAACCACTTTAGCCAGGTTTTTCTCCCTGCCAAAATCATTCTTTAATGCTGCCAGCTGGTCTGCCCGGTTTTCATGTGGCACAGCTTCATATCCTTCCATTGCTTCTGCTAAAAAAGGGTCGTCCAGTGCTGCTTTTTCCATGGCATGCATCTGCAATGGCGAAAGTTTTCCTTCCAGGTATTGTGCTATATCTGCTGCGGTGTAAATAATATCGTTTTCTTTATTGTACATTGTTGCGAATGGTGAGTCGTGAATACTGAGTCCTTAGTAGTTACTTACAAGAGTTTCTAAATTATAATGCTCTTCTAAACCCTAAACTTCTAAACCCCTAAACCCCTAAACCTCTAAACCCCTAAACTATAACTCCAGTCCCTTTTCATCCATACATAATTTCAAATTTCTTCTGCCATTCTGAATATAACTTCTTACTTTATTCCAGTCGTACCCGGTAATGGCCGCAATTTCGTTATAACATTTGTTCTCTAAATAAAATAATTGCACGCTTTGCTTTTGTTCTTCAGTCAAAGTATCCAAACACTGTTCCAATTTAACAAAATTGCTCTCTTTTTCCAACACTTCGCCATTCAGATGCGTATTTTCCGCTGATTGCATAAAATCAGCATTAAATTCCGTGGTTTTCATGTTCCTGGGACTTCTCAGTTGCATCAGGCAGTAATTTCGGGCTAAAACATGCAACCAGCCTTTAAAATTATCCACTTCATGCTGCTTTAACTTGGTATTAAGCTCCTCGTAAATATCCATCACAGCATCCTTGCATCTTTCAGCATCTTTAAAGTATTTCAGGCAAACACCAAATACCAGGTCCATATAACGTTGGTAAAGCGTACTTAAATAGTTGGTATCACCGCTTTCTTTAAAAGCTGTTACCAGTTCTTTATCAGTAGTTTGGTCAGGCGATATGTTTTTTAAAAAGGTCAAATTTCTAAGTCCGGGAAAGCAATAGTTTTTTAGTTGTCAGGTTTTGTAAATGAGCCGGCTCTGGCTGTCTATTCAAAATAAACTTTCACTGTTTGGTAAAATATCCTGTTGCTCATATATTGGTGTTGCTGCTGCTTTTCCGAATAGCCTTGCAAACCAAACAGCCCTGCGGCATTACCTTTATTAATGGCAATTTCAAGGTAGCCGGCAGAATTAAACAATGCCAGCTTTTCTCCTTCCGTAACATCAGCATAGGTTTCACTTACTCTATCAATCACTTCATCCCGTTTAAAAACAATTTTAAAACTCCTGCCTTTGCGCTGTTCTTCAAAATCTTCTTTGGTTATATTAACGATTACATTCTCAAAATTATCTATAAATATAATTTGTCCTTCAATCCAATTATTCCCCAGCATCGGTTTTAACGGATTTTTTACTTGTATCGATACTGAAGCATCCCCAATCTCGGTAATGCTTTTACCCTCCAGCAATTGATTAAACGCCCTGGCAAAAATAGTAGTGCAATACAGGGTATTTTTTTGTTGTGTTTTATCCAACGCCAACGCAACTACTTTTTGAGGTACTTCTTCTAATATCATAGTAAGCAGTCCATTATCTGCACATCCTATAAAGTGCCCGTTATGCTCAGCCAGTAACATATGCTCCGGTTTTTCATCAAAAAGATTTACCAGCACCAGGTGAAAACTTCCTTCAGGAAAATTTTTTATGGCATTGCGGCAAACATAGGCTGCCTGCGGATAATTAAAAGGAGAGAGGTGGTGGGTAATATCAACAATAGAAAAACCGGTATTCGACTGTAATAATTGTCCCTTTACTGCGCCAACTAAAAAATCCTGCTGGCCTATATCAGATGTAAGGGTTAATAATGGCATTTATTGTAATGAATAATTGAATAGTGAATAATTAATACTTGCAGGCTCCCCTAAACCCCTAAACCCCTAAACCTCTAAACCTCTAAACTCCTAACCCTCTAAACTCCTAACCTCCCAACTTATCATCTTACAAGTCCGCCGTCTTTAAAAAAGAATTTTCTGACTAACTTATCGGTCAGGGATGGAAAAAGTTTATTCATCATAACAGTACGCTTGTCAGAAAAAGTAAACACCAGGGTTCTTTTTCGTTTTTCAATTGCCCTGATAATTTTTTCGGCACACTCTTCGGAACTCATCATTTTTTCTTCATGTGCTGTACTTACTTCTACCAATTTTCCTTTACTGATCAACGGCACATGGCGGATATTTGACTTTGTAAAACCCGGGCACACCCACATTACCTGAACACCGGAATCCAATAGCTCGGTACGTAACGACTCTAAAAAACCGGTCATTGCAAATTTGCTGGCCGAGTAGCCGCTTCTTCCCGGAAGCCCTCTGTATCCTGCAACAGAAGAAACCCCTACAATAACACCTTTTCTTTCTATAATTGAATTTAATGCCAGTTTGGTACAATACAGTGTGCCGTAAAAATTAATGTCCATCACTTTTTCAACGGCTTCAATTTCTATATCCTGTAATACACCCCGGATATTTATACCGGCATTATTGATCAGGATATCGATACCTCCAAAGGTGGCAATAGTAGAATTGATGAAATTTTTACAATCATTCAGGTTACTCACATCAGCTACCAGGGTATGTAATGGTAAACCGGAGTGTTTCACCTGTAAATCATACAATTTATCCTGGTTGCGGCTGCAGGTGGCCACTTTTGCCCCCATACCTATTAATGCATCCACCAATGCTTTTCCAATACCATCACTTCCGCCGGTAATGGCTACTACTTTATTTGTAAAATATGTGCTCATAAAATAATTATAGGCAAAAATAAGTGAGTTATCGGGGTGAAAACAAACAAAATGTTGAAAATCAAATTTAAATGTTGAAAAAGTTTGCGTAAAAAATTTGTTGCAATATGTTTTTACCCTATTTTTGCACTCCCAATTAAAAAAGGGACAGGAGAATTGGTAGCTCAGTTGGTAGAGCATCCCGATTTAAGATCGGGAGGACCTCTGGGAAATATAAATTTGACTGCTGTTTTTAATAAGGATGAATTGGTAGCTCAGTTGGTAGAGCAATACACTTTTAATGTATGGGCCCTGGGTTCGAGTCCCAGCCAGTTCACAAAAACAAAAAAGCCTTTTCATAAAAATGAGAGGCTTTTTTTATGCCGTATGTCTATATCATTTATTCTGATAAGTTGGATAAATATTATGTTGGGGTTTGTACCGATCTCGAAAGACGTCTTTATGAACATAATATCGGCCATTCAAAATTTACTTCTACGGGAATGCCCTGGGTTTGAGTCCCGGCCGGTTCACTAAAACCTCAACTGATGTTGAAGTTTTTATTTTGAAATAGTTGTTATTTCAGAACTTGCAATTATAAAGCCATCAAACTACATCCTCTTATATCACTATTATCTATACGGCCCAATACTTCAAAACTCTCATTGCTGTATAAACGGCCCACATCACTGGTGGCAATAAAACTGCAACTGTAAATATTGGCAAGGTCGATAATATTGATGGCACCGGTAACAGGTTTTTCTTTTATATCCCTAGCTATGTGTATTGCAAACGGGTCGTCTTCCTCACGTATAACCACTTTCATCCATGGCGGGCAATGAAAAATGCCATCGCCTTTAGAGTAAGCCTGCGATAACAATTCCGTCATACCGTATTCTGAGTGTACAAGAGTTACACCTAACTTTTTTTGTAACAGCTGATGCACTTCCTGTCTTGTTATTTCTTCCCGCCGTCCTTTCATACCACCTGTTTCCATTACAATGGTATTACGCAATTGCATAGGGTATTGTTCTGCAAAATCCAATAAGGCATAAGTAACACCGATCAATAAAGTGGGTTGTTTTAAAATTTCGTTGTGTAAAAGCGTACGGTGCAGTTGCTCCAGGTTGTACAGGTAAAAACCACTTAAGCTTTGAGAACTTTGTTTTATCAGCTCATCCACCATCAAAACCAGGGAAGAATTATTTCGCTCTAAATAAGAGGGCAGAAGGCCTAAGATGCATTTATTTTCGGGTGCACCATAAAATTTCTCAAACCCTGCAGTAAAACTTTTTTTATACAGTTGCAGGTCTTTTACAAAATGCCTGCTGTTTACAGAACCGGTAGTGCCGCTGCTTTCAAAAATCACTTCAGGTTCAAATGCGGTGCTTGTAACCCGGTGCGATTTGAAAAATGAAATGGGTAAAAATGGGATTTGATGCAGCGAACGGATATTATCCGGCACAACCTTAAGGGTATCGCAATATTTACGATATATGTCGTTATTCCCGTACTGAAACTGGAATAATTCCAGTGCCAGCCCTGTAAAGTTGTTTTCAGAGGCAGCAAAAACCCTTTTCTCAAGGTCAATATTTTTAACGGGATGTTTCAATTTCTATCTGTAAATTTGATTAATAATATACAAAGATGCGATATACACTATTAATTGCTATGCTTGTTATGGTTTTTGTTGGTTGTAAAAAAGATAAATTTACAACAGTTCCTCAAATCAGTTTTAAATCTGTAAAACCCAATGGCTGGCTATCGTCTAACACGGCTTTTCAGAAAGATATAGCCCCTGTACTTACCATCAATGTTACTGATGCGGAAGGCGACCTGGGCTTTAAAGCAGGCTCCGATACTTCAAAGATATATGTAAAAAACCTTATCAATAATAAGATCGATTCTTCCTTTTTACCCGATATCAAAACTGCTGCACAGGCAAATTTTAAAGCAGATATTACGGTTAACTTATTTAATGTATTAGGCGGTAAGCCTGGTGTAACTACAAGGCCAAGGGTAGATACTTTGTACTTTGAAGTGTATATAAAAGATTTTGCAAAAAATAAAAGTAACGTAATTATTACCGGCGATCCGGTTTATTATATCGTACAGTAATGAAGTTATTTCACTTCATTTTATCACATTCTATTTTTATTGCCATTTGCGCTATGGCATTGTGTTATCAAACAGCAGTATTGCTGCACATTAGTTTAACAGGATATTTATACAGCTTTATTTTTTTCTCTACCATCAGTAGTTATAACCTGTACTGGCTTTTGAGCGGTTACAGTTTTTCCAGGCGGCCGGTAAAAATATTTTTGCAGCAATACTACAGCAACGCTATTGTTATGTTTTTGGGCAGTATTGGCCTGGTATATTCTTTATGCTATCTTACAAAGCTATGGCCTGTAATAGTTGTGGGTTTATTGCTCACCGCACTTTATACCATTCCGCTTTTACCATTCAAAGTATTTCATATTGCACGCAAAGCCGGCTTGCTTAAAACTTTTTTACTGGCACTTACATGGTCGTTTGTAACCGTGTACATTCCGTTTAAACAAAACCCCTCCGGTAATTTAATTACACTGGTAATGTTATTCAATAACCGGTTTCTTTTTATGCTGATGTTATGCATCATTTTTGATGCAAGGGATACAGGGGTAGACAAAATACGTGGATTGCAAAGTTTAACCACAATTATTAAACCCCGTACAGTACAATATATAATGGCGGCTATATTTACAGCCTACATTATTAATGGGATTTTACTCAGGATTTATTACGATGAACCGATGCAGGTAATAGCCTTACTGGTTACAGGTGTAATTACGGCAATTGTTTACTTTTTCTCGCTTAAAAAACAAGGCTATATTTTTTATTATTTTATTGTAGACGGGCTGATGTTATTTTCGGCTTTAGCAACTTTTGTGGCAAGTATTTAGTTATTTTGCTTTCATAAATTAATTAAGATGGCTAAAGCAAAGAAAACGAAAAGTATTTTATCAGAAGAATCGTATACATTTCTTAAAAACTATATCAACAATCCTTCTCCCACTGGTTTTGAAAGCAGTGGCCAGAAAATGTGGCTGGAATATGTAAAACCGTTTACAGATAGTTTTTTTACTGACCCTTATGGTACAGCTGTGGGCGTAATTAACCCCGATGCGCCATTTAAAGTAGTGATAGAAGCACATGCGGATGAGATCAGCTGGTTTGTAAATTATATTTCGCCCGAAGGATTGATCTACTTAAAACGCAATGGCGGTGTGGATCACCAGATAGCACCATCAATGAGGGTATTGATACATGGTAAAAAAGGTGCCGTAAAAGCCGTATTTGGCTGGCCTGCTATTCATACCCGTTTGCAAAATCCGGAGGCTAAGGAACCGCAACCAAAAGTAGACAACCTGTTTTTAGATTGTGGCGCAAGAACGAAAAAAGAAGTGGAAGACCTGGGTATACATATTGGTGCTGTGGCCACTTACGAAGACGGTTATGAAGAACTGCATTACGACTTTTTGATAGGAAGAGCATTTGATAACCGTGTAGGCGGTTTTATGATTGCGGAAGTGGCAAGATTACTTAAGCAAAATAAAAAGAAACTGCCGTTTGGCTTATACATAGTAAACGCAGTGCAGGAAGAGATTGGCTTGCGTGGTGCCGAAATGATTGCACGCAGGATAAAACCAGATGTAGCCATCATTACTGATGTAACCCATGATACTTCCACACCAATGATCAGCAAGATCATACAGGGTGATACGGTTTGTGGTAAGGGACCTTCATTAACTTTTGGCCCTGCTGTACATAATAAACTGCTGGACCTTGTGCAGCATGTAGCCGGTAAAAATAAAATTCCCGTGCAATTGCATACTGTTAGCAGGAGCACAGGTACAGATACCGATGCATTTGCGTATGCCAATGATGGCTGTCCTTCTGTATTAATTTCTATTCCTTTGCGTTACATGCATACAACAGTGGAAATGCTGCACAAAGACGATATTGAAAATACTGTAAAGCTGATGTATGAAACATTGCTGACCTTAACACCTAAAACTAATTTGAGTTATTTTTAAACAATACCTGTGTCAAAAGGGTTAATCATACTGGTGGCGGTGGCAGCAATTGGGCTGGTTGCTTCAGTAGCAATTAGTATGAAAAATGCAGCAACTGTGGCACAGCATAAAACGGATAGCATTGTAAAAGAATTTAAACGTGTTGACGAAAGCCTTAAACACTCTGCTTCTGCGATTGATTCTGCCAATAAAAAATTACTGGATGCACTGACAAGTAAACCCGATAAAATAAAATAATGGAAGACCGTTTTATAAAATATTCAAAACTATATTTCCTGATATTCCTGTTATTCCTTTCTGTGCCGGTTATCATAGCATCGTTGGTAGGGGTGTTCTGGGGGCTTTCAAAAATTATTTCATCCCGCCCAACGGATATCATTTACGAGTTATTGATCATGTCTTTGCCTGCGGCCATTTTTGCTAGTGTGTATTATATTTTTTTTAAAAGAAGTGCAAAGCACCCGTCAACTCCGGTAAAGCTTATTTCCAGGTCAATATTCACAATAGGTTTTTTGTTGTGCCTGGTGGTATTACTGAACGATTACATCCGCTATTTTAATAAAGCTGCATTTGGCAGCGATGGTTACTGGAGCTTCACCCTGCTTTTTTTGGCTGGCAATGTAGCCACGCTTTTTCTTATTGCTATCATCCAGGCTTTTACTACTAACAAAGAAGTAGATTGGATGGAAAAGCGAAGACAGAGAGGGGATAATATGTGATTCTTTTATAGGCATACCCATTTTTATACCGCATAAATTGGTTCTTAATTTGCGAAAATCTGTGTGATCCGTCGGTAAGTAGATCCATGGCTAAAACAAAATTCCCCGCTAAGAATAGCGGGGAATAATCAAAACCAACTGTATGCTTATGAAAACTCTTACTGAATATTAATTTCTTTTGTTACAGCTTTTACTTCTTCTTTTTTAGGAAGACCAACATGTAAAATGCCGTTCTCGTATTTGGCGCTGATATTGGCAGCATCAATTTTTTCATCTAAAGTAAAGCTGCGTTTAAAGGCTTTTGAACTGAATTCTTTACGGATCACTTTATCGGTTTCCGATTTGGTTTCTTCTTTCTTTTCAGCACTGATAGTTAAAGTTTCGCCTTCCAGTTTAATATTAAAATCGCTTTTGTCAAAACCCGGAGCAGCAACCTGCAAATGATAATGATCATTTTTCTCAACAATATTTACCGGAGGAAAACCGAAAACATCCTGCCTCACAGTTTTACCAAAGGTTGCAGGCAGTTCATTAAAAAGCTCGTTCATTAAGCCATCAAAAGATTTTGCAAATGGGTTGTTTGTTTTTACGAGTGTCATGGTTATATTTTTTTAGTTTTTAAAATTTGTTTGACATAAACAGGTCTTCAAATTACATTCCAACCGGTTTTTAGTGCCTTAATTTCCTAAATGCTGAAAATTAAAAGACAAAATGGCTTGTTTTGTATTTTCAACATGACATAATTGCCTGTTTAGCTCCCGGATAATATTCCAGATATGGTAAACTCTAAATACAGAAAAATGATTTCTCAATTGTTTTAAGTCTGTAATTTTGTGTTCCAAAAAATATAATGCACATGTATCCAGAAGAAATTGTAATACCGATGAAAGAAGAGCTTACAGAAAATGGCTTTTCTGAAATGACTACTTCAGCAGAAGTTGAACAAACTATAAATGATGAAGGCACTACTTTGGTGGTGATTAATTCAGTATGCGGCTGTAGTGCCGGTACAGCAAGGCCCGGCGTTTTAATGGCTGTTCATAACAGTGCTAAAAAGCCTGATCACCTGGCTACCAGTTTTGCCGGTTTTGATGTTGATGCGGTAAAAAAGATCAGGGAACACCTGTTGCCTTATCCGCCCTCTTCTCCATCTATTGCTCTTTTTAAAAATGGCCAGTTGGTTCATTTTATCGAGAGGCATATGATTGAAGGAAGAAGCGCACAAATGATTGCCGAAAACCTTATCGGGGCTTTTGAGCAGCATTGTAACTAAGTAAAGATGGGTTAGTAAAATACATCCTCCTGTTTTGCGGGAGGATTTTTTTATTGATAGAATGTGTCGAAATATAATTTCAATGTACCGGGTAAATGTATCGAAATACAATTTCGATGTACGATAGGAAGGTGAGGTCAGTATTTTTTCATCGCTTTATTCAATATCTTGCAACATAAAAGCGATTTTAATTTTTAATAGCTCTCCGGCTGATAAAAATCTGAAATCAAAAATCATAAATCTAAAATCAAAATTGAATGTATCCCGATTTATACTACGTTTTTAAAGATTGGTTTGGAGTGAAATGGCAAGGACTTGGAATCTTACATACATTCGGGCTAATGGTAGCTGTAGCATTTATTGTAGCAGCTATTGTACTTACCAATGAGTTAAAGCGAAAAGAGAAGTTAGGCTTGCTATCGCCCAGGGAAGAGATGATTACGGTGGGTAAACCAGCTTCTTTTATGGAGTTGCTCATCAATGGACTTATTGGTTTTATTTTTGGCTTTAAAGTGCTGGGGCTCATTTTCAGCCGGCCTGATGATATAAATCCGCAGGACTATGTTTTTTCTAAACACGGTAGTATTATTGGAGGTTTGGCTATAGGATTACTATTGGCTGGTTTAAAATGGTACGAGAAAAATAAGCAGAAACTGAAGGAGCCCGAACGCCGCAATGTGAGGATATGGCCACATGACAGGGTAGGAGATATTATTATCCTGGGATTGTTGTTTGGGATTTTAGGCGCCAAGCTGTTTGATAATTTTGAAAACTGGGATGAATTTGTAAAAGATCCGATAGGAAGATTGTTTTCGCAAAGCGGCCTTACTTTTTACGGAGGCTTGATTGTTGCTGCTATAGCTATTTGCTGGTATGCCACCAAAAGAGGTATTAAGTTAATTCACCTGGTAGATTCTGCAGCGCCGGCTTTAATGATTGCCTATGCCGTGGGGAGAATTGGCTGCCAGGTGGCAGGTGATGGTGACTGGGGCGTTTACAACAGTGCCTATGTTGCCGACGCAAACGGAAAGGTAAGATTAGCCAAAGACGGAGAATTTATGGAAGTGCTTAAAAAAGATTCCACTTATTTTCTTACCGGTAAAATGCCGGATGCAAATCAATATAATGGCAGGACTTTCAGTTCATTAGAGAAGGTATCTCATATTTATTATAAGAATAATTCCTTTCTGCCTGACTGGCTTTTTGCTTACAGTTATCCCAAAAATGTAAATGATGATGGCGTTAAAATAGCCGGGGACGATGACGAGCATAACCGGATGCTGCCGGTACCGGTTTTCCCCACACCATTATATGAAACAATTGCCTGCAGCTTGCTTTTTCTATTTTTATGGAGCATCAGGAAAAGGATTAAAACACCAGGGATTATTTTTGGTATTTATTTGATTTTAAATGGAATGGAAAGGTTTCTTGTAGAAAAAATACGGGTAAATACTACTTACTCTATATTCGGGCTTCATCCTACACAGGCTGAAATAATATCTTTACTTCTCTTTATATCGGGCATGGTACTTATTATTATACAATTACAAAAATCAAAAGCCCAGGATAGTTAAGATTTCTTCTATTTAAGTAATATAATATTATCATTCTGCATATTTAAAGCTATAGCTGTAACTATTTCTGTTCCTCTTACGTTACAGTTTTGTAGCTGTTTTCTTTTCATTTTACATTTTATACCGATTATCCACTTATTTTACCGTTCAGTATAAAACAATGTACTATGCAAAACAAAGTACCTACTTTTGTGAGGTAGTTATCAAAGTATATAACTGCAATTATTAATAGCCGTTCCGGATTAGCCACCGGAATTAAAAACAAAAAGTATAGTCATGAAAAAATTTTTCAACCTTTTGGTTGCAAGCACTATTGCTATGTGCAGCCAAGCCCAGACAAACACAGCCGGTAAAATTACCGGTAGCATTAAAGACGGCGGACAGCAAAAGATCATCGATGCCGCTTCAGTTTCTCTCTTAAAAGCAAAGGATTCCAGTTTGATTAAAGTTGCCATTACTGATAAAGAGGGCAATTTTATTATCGAAAATGTAAAGGATGGTTCTTACCTGGTATTAGCTACTTCGGTTGGCCATTCTAAAACCTACAGTAAAGTTTTTGCTATTTCTGCCGATCAGCCAACCGCAAATGTTGGGGTATTGCAGCTGGTTCCTCAGGATAAGAGCCTGGCAGGTGTTACTGTAGTTTCTAAAAAGCCCTTTATCGAAAGAAAGATCGACCGCACTATTGTAAATGTAGATGCCGCTATTTCAAATGCAGGTACCACTGCCCTGGAAGTGCTGGAAAAAAGCCCCGGCGTAACAGTTGATAAAGACGGTAATGTTAGTTTAAAAGGAAAAGCAGGCGTTACGATTATGATTGATGGCAAACCGGCTTATTTAACCGGGGCTGATCTTACTAATTTATTAAGAACAATGCCTTCTGGTAATTTAGACCAGATTGAAATAATGACCAATCCTTCAGCAAAGTATGATGCATCAGGTACAGCAGGTATCATCAATATCAAAACCAAAAAGAATAAACAAAAAGGTTTTAACGGCAGTGCCAACACTTCTTACGGCCAGGGTTTTTATGCCAGGAATAATAATAGCCTTAATCTTAATTACCGCAACGGAAAGTTTAATGTGTTCAGTAATTTCAGTGCCAGTTACGATAAAAATTACCAGGACCTGTATATCTTAAGAAAATTTAAAAATTCTGCCGGCAGTATAGACAGGATATTTGAACAGGATGCCTTAATGTACAGAACAAATGAAAATTACAATGGTAAAATAGGAGTGGATTTTTATGCGTCTAAAAAAACAACGATTGGTTTTGTAGCAACCGGTTTTAATGCTTCTCACGGCCAGTATGGTTTAAACACTACCTACTTTTATGATGGTGTAAAGACTTTAGATTCTATAGCTGTAGCAAAAAATAATGAAGATGGCCCCTGGAAAAATGGTTCTCTCAATTTTAATTACCGCCATACATTCGATTCAACCGGCAGAGAGTTAACCATGGATGCAGATTATGTAAGTTACAGATCAGGCAAAACGATGGATCTGTTGAACAACTATTATTCTGATAACTGGCAACGTACAGGTGGAGATAATTTAGTGGGTGATTTACCTACAGATGTAAATATCTACACTTTTAAAATGGATTACAACCAGAATCTTAAAAGAGGCTATAAGTTAGAAACCGGTATTAAATCAGGTTATGTAAATACAGATAATACTGCTGGTTATTTTAACATGATCGGTGGTAATAAAGTGGTGGATCTTTCCAAAACCAACCGTTTTCAATACAAAGAAAACATTAATGCGGCCTATGTTAATGTATCTAAAGAAATAAAAAAATGGGGTTTGCAGGCTGGTTTAAGAATGGAGAATACCAATAACAGCGGTAACCAGTTTGGTAACCCATTACATACCGATTCATCTTTTAAAAACTCTTATACCGGTTTATTCCCCAATGTATTTGTGAGCTATAAAATGAATGATAAAAACCAGTTGTCGTTTTCTTACGGCCGCAGGATCAGGCGCCCGGATTATGAAGACCTGAACCCATTCCTCTTCTTCATTGATAATTATACTTACGAGCAGGGTAACCCGTTTTTACAACCTTCTATTGCTAATACTGTAGAAGCATCGCATACGTACAAAGATTTTTTGACCACTTCAATTAACTACACCCATACCAAAGCGTTGTTTACCGAAGTATTTGAACCTAACGGAAACGCCATTGTGGTTACGCACAGAAATTATGGTAGTTCTGATAATGCCAGCTTATCGGTAAGTGCACAGGTGCCGGTAACAAAATGGTGGATGTTTATACCTTATGGCGAACTGAATTACAGCAGCTACAATGGAGAATTTACATCAGGTAAAGTAAATGTAAATGCTACTACATTTACAGCGAATATGAATAACCAGTTTACTTTTAAAAATGGCTGGAGTGCAGAGCTGTCGGGCTTTTACCGCACCAAAGGTATTGAAGCACAGATACTGATCCATTCACTGGGGCAGTTAAATGCAGGGGTGCAAAAACAAGTATTAAAAAAGAAAGGCACCGTAAAATTAAATGTGCGTGACATCTTTAAAACAATGACGCCTCACGGAGAGATCAACATACAAAGTACAGATGCAAGTTTTAGTCAGCAAAGAGATAGCCGGGTGGTTACCTTAAGCTTAAGCTATCGTTTTGGTAAACCATTAAAAGGAGTAAAAAGCAGGAAATCAGGCGGCGCAGGTGATGAGCAAAGCAGGGTGAAAGGAGCCAACTAAAAAGCGGAAGGTTGAAAGTTGAAGGCTGTATCAAAAGTTGAGACAGGGCATTTAACTTTCAACTTTCAACCTTCAACTTTTTTAGTACTTTTGAAAAAAATAATTGCTATGCCATCTTTTGATTTTTCAAGTAAGGTAGATCTGCAGACCTTAGATAATGCCATCAACACAGTAAGTAAGGAAATTACTAACCGTTTTGATTTTAAAGGAAGCCCCGTGGTGATTGAATTGAATAAAAAGGAATTTAAGGTAAACCTGGAGGCGGAAAGTGAAATGAAACTGGGACAGATACGGGATGTGATGATCAGCCGGAGTATGAAGCAGGGGCTGGCAGCAGAAGTGTATGATTTTAGTAAAGAACCGCACCAGAGTGGTAAAGTAGTGCGGCAGGAGGTAGTGGTAAGAAATGGTATAAAACAGGAAGATGCCAAAAAGATAGTAAAGCTGATAAAAGACAGTGGTTACAAGGTGCAGGCAGCTATAATGGACGATATTATCAGGGTAACCGGAAAAAAAATAGATGATTTGCAGGAAGTTATACAAGCCAGCAAGGGCTGGAACCTGGGTATAGCTTTAGCGGTGGTGAATATGAAGAGCTAGAGAACGGGCATTTTGGGCGGATTATAGCAAAAAGTTGCAGTTTTTGAATGTTGTAACACTGAAAAATTAAACAGAAATCGTATAATTCCCTTTTTTTTAGTAAATTTGCATCCTAACAAAAGTATTATACGGCAAAATCCGTATAGAAAAACAGAAAAATTATGAAAAAAGGAATTCATCCGGAAACTTACAAGACAGTAGTTTTCAAAGACATGAGCAATGGCCATTCATTTTTAAGCCGCTCAACAGCATACAGTAAAGAAACAGTAAAATGGGAAGATGGAAACGAATACCCGGTGATTAAACTGGAGATTTCAAATACTTCTCATCCTTTTTATACCGGTAAAAACGTATTGGTTGATACTGCAGGTCGTATTGATAAGTTCAAAAAACGTTACGAAAAGAAGGCAAAATAATTGGTAAAGATCATTATCTTTATTTGAAGTTTGTTTTTCATGGCTATACTTTAAGTCCCTTCGGTTCTCCGGGGGGATTTTTTTTGCCACGGATTATACAAGTTTTCACGGATTAATACAGGAGACTGCCTGTCAAATACTAATGATAAGGCTGGGTAAAAATGAGGTGCTCTCTTTTTGAAAATCTGTTTTTGCCAGCTTCTTAGTAGTTTTACAATATGCAAAAGATAATTTTTACTGAAGAATATTGCAAACCAAAGAACCTTCATCCGTTCACACTTACCCGCCACATCCAGGATATACGAGTGGGCATTTTAACCATCAGGGAAAAATGGGAAAAGCTGCTGAAGTTGCCTTCGTTTGATAAATGGGAAGGCTATTACCTGGATGATGAGCAATCTGTAAAGATTGATAAGAATATAGGTAAAGATATTTACCTGATGGTGCATGCCAACGTGTTGCCAACTGCAGCTATCATCAAAAAAATTAAAAAATTACAACGGGGTGAATTTCTTTCTGTAAAAGATGAGGGAGGGATTGCCTACAAATTTTCTGAAAAAGAGGTGCAGGGGCTGCATAAAATAAAGATCAGTCGGTCAGTGGAGCATGATGAAAGTTTGAAAGTATTGCATTACCCCTGGCAAATATTTCAACTGAACGACTGGGCTATAAGAGAAGATTTTAAACTGATCACTGCAAAAAGAAAAAGCAGGCCTGTTTCCAAAACCAATAAACTTATTAATCCTTCGCAAATATTTTTAGAACCGGGAGCAAAAGTGGAGCATTGTATTTTAAATGCCTCAGCAGGTCCGATTTATATTGGAAAGAATGCAGCACTGATGGAAGGTTGCATGGTGAGAGGGCCGTTTGCGATGTGTGAAGGAAGCCTTGCGAAAATGGGAAGTAAATTTTACGGTGCTACCACTATCGGTCCTTATTGCCTGGTGGGGGGGGAAATTAAAAATTCTGTTTTAATGGCTTATAGCAATAAAGCACACGATGGATATTTGGGCGATAGTGTAATTGGAGAGTGGTGTAACCTTGGTGCAGGAACCAGTAACAGCAACATTAAAAATAATTGCGGTGAAGTAAAATACTGGGTACATGCCGATAAAAAGGAGATGAGTGCAGGTAATAAAGGTGGTTTATTAATGGGTGATTATTCTAAAGCGGCTATCAATACATCTTTTAATACCGGAACTGTAGTGGGCATTTGCTGTAATGTGTTTGCACAAGGGCTTACACCAAAATACATTGAGCATTTTAGCTGGGGCTGCGATGGTATAACAAAATATAAATTAAGCAATGCTTTAGTAGACATTAATAAATGGAAACAATTGAAAGGCTTTTCAATTACTGAAAAAGAAACAAAAATTTTGACGGATATTTACAAAAAAAATTAAACCAACATCAATGCGTAAACAAATTGCAGCAGCCAACTGGAAAATGAACCTGACTCTTCAGCAGGGCGAAACACTTATTGACGAATTATTAAATACCCCACACGAGCTAACAGAAAACCAACTTGCAATTTTTGCTGTGCCTTTTCCTTATTTAATTTCAATAAAAAATAAGTTAGCAGGAAAGAAAAACGTTTTTGTGGCAGCACAAAACTGTAATAATAAAAAAAGCGGCGCCTATACCGGTGAAGTAAGTGCAGAGATGCTGAAAAGTATTGGTATACAATATGTGGTATTGGGCCATAGCGAACGCCGTGAATATTTTAACGAAAGCAATGCCATGCTTGCTGAAAAAGTAAATATTTGTTTTGAAAACGCACTGGCACCAATTTTTTGTTGCGGCGAACCTTTAGCTATAAGAGAAGCCGGTACACAGAACAGTTATGTAGAAACTCAGCTTAAAGAAAGTTTATTTCATTTAACAGCCGAACAATTAACCGGGTTTATCATTGCTTATGAACCCATCTGGGCAATTGGTACCGGAAAAACTGCTACCAGCGAGCAGGCGCAGGAAATGCATGCGCATATACGCAGCGTACTGGCTGCTACATACGGCGCTACTGTTGCCAATAGCATTTCTATTTTATACGGCGGAAGTGTAAAAGCCAGTAATGCAAAAGAAATTTTTGGCAAGCCGGATGTTGATGGCGGATTAGTAGGCGGGGCTTCTTTAATTGCTACCGAATTTGCTGCCATCATTAATGGTTTAAAATAACAGGGGCAGTATAGCTTCACGCCGTCAGCCCCCTTTAAGCTAAAGCCGCAGAGAGGAGCCTGATGGTTAGCTCCGTACTGACACCTATAGCTGCAATCAGCTAACAGCTTTACCGGATACCTGGCTTTTTTCAACAATGTCAGCTTCGGTAAAGCTGTTTAATTTTTCAATATCCAGCACAGTGGTATTGGCTTCTTCGTTGCGGTAATACATGGGATTGAACCTGGCGCCGTATACAATTTCTTTAAAAGTATAGGAACTTCTTGCAACAACTGTATTGCTGAACATATCGTCAAAAGCTTTTATCAAGATCATCAATTCGCCCCGGCTGTTTTCAAAATCTTCTTTACTATATCCATAGAGGGGGCTGTCTTCTGTAATGGGGTGAACGATCGTCCAGCTTAGCGTGAGTGTATTTACACGATCATATTCCAGCTGCAGCGGGAAAAATTTATTCGCCATTTTTCCGTTTTCTTCTACCGGCATACCTAATGTTACTTTTGCGTCCGCATCGGTTAGCGTAGTATTTTTAAAAGGGGCAATACGTAACATTAATGCAGTGCCATCTTTAAATGGTGCGATAATGGCATTGCCTGAAAATTTAAGATAGGCAGTAGGTTTGCTGAATCTTCCATAAAATAAACCGGTGGCAATGGCAAAACTCAGCAAACCTATTAACGCTTCAAATGCAGCAATGGTGCTTGCTAAATATCCCGACGGGCTTATTCTTCCATAACCTACAGTAGTGAATGTTTGCGCACTGAAGAAAAATGCTTCGCCAAATTTTTCCAGTTCAGAGCCGGTATTCAACCCCACTAAATGATCAACTCCAACAAAATAATAAATACAGGCAAAAATAAAATTGGCAACAATGAAGAAGGTAAAAAGTGTAAGTAAAAACTTCCACCTGGGAAGTGAAAGCAACGAATGATACCAGCTTATCCGTTCCAGTAAACCAATACCTTTTTTCTGGATATTAGGCTGCCCGTTTTTATTTACAAAACGGCCGCCATAATCGGATGCATTTGCCCCAAAGCCGGTATTGATGGCTGTTTTGGCTTTGGCGTTAAGTTTGCGAAGGAGGGCCATATTCTTAGTTTTAAACACTGTAATTTAAGGATAATTTTAATTGGATAAAAAAGCAGGGCACTTCAAATAGCCTTAACTTTGTGCTTACTTAACTCAGTTGAACTTTTATGTTCATTAAAAAATTATACCGGCATAGCAGGAGCATGTTTTTTGTTTTTATTGCTTTTATAATTTCATTTCTTTTTATCAATTATAAGTGGGGTTTGGTGGCAACGCCGGTTTTTGAATACGGCATGTTTGCAGGCAGCTTTCACCTGAGAGATACGCAGACTGTTTATACAGTAACTGCCAATGATAAAATGATAAACAACGCTGCCGTTTCATTTACTGAAAGAGATGTTATCCAGATATATATTGAACGGTATCAGAACTATAAATCCGTTAATGCCCAGGTGTATGCAACTATGAAAAAGTATGTGGGGTACACAGGGCTTGCGTCGTTTATGCCGTATGATAAATTTAACCCGGTAATTACAGATACTACATTTACCAAATGGTACAAAACAAAAATTGAGAGCATTACAAAAGAGGCTGTAACCTCCCTTAATGTATACGAACAGCATTATGTATGGCACAACGGGGCATTAGCTGCTATTGATACACCTTTTAAACTAACCTGTATTGTTCCTTAATCAATCCCATAGAAAAAGATTTATTCTCTTTTACTTTTTTTGTTTTACTATAAGCTATTGCTGGTTGCTTTTTCATGGCTTATTATTACACCAGCTGAAGCCTGTTTTTTTTATTAACCGGTTAGATTTTACCCAGAATATTTTATTTGTTACAGGTATTCAAAATGTAATGATCAAAAGCAGTTGGCTGCAATTGTTATTTGATGTTGTTTACTATGTACTGCCCCTGTTATTATTGGTTTTAAGCAGTACTAAAAATAAATGGCAATATCCTTTAGCAATTATTACAGGCTTGTTTAATCTTGTATATGCATTATTGATCACTTCGCTGGGTATGCTAAGCGTTGAGGGTTTTACTGGCTGGATAATAATTCCATTGATCTTTGCGCTACGATCAGACAAAGGATTTTATTATGCCATGCACTGCCTGCGTTATGTTTTTTTACTGATATTTTTTTCCGCCGGACTTTGGAAAATCAGGGGAGGGGGAATTTTTAATGCTGAGGAAATGAGTGCCATCCTGGTAAGGCAGCATGCACCTTATATAATTGCGGCACCCGGCGATTGGTTTACCCGCTGTGTTTATTACCTTTCAAACCATAATACACTTTCCTACACGCTTTATTTAAGTGCTACAGTTGCAGAGCTGATTTTTATTGCAGGTTTTTTTACAAAACGGTTTGATAAAATATTGATAGTTGCATTTGTACTTTTTGTTCTGCTTGATTTTGCGTTAATGCGGATCAATTATTTTGCGTGGAGTGCTTTTTTAGGCTGCCTGTGGTTTTCAAAATACAAAGAACCTGGCAGAGAAACTGCAAGCTAAAACCTAAATATGGAAATGCGATATCACCTGGTCGTAAACAAAAAGCGGGTCAATTGAACTGAGACAGGCAAAATCGGGACATTGCATCGGATCTGACACCCTTGTTGTGTTGGCGTTTATCCAGCTGGAGCAGGGCCTGCAACTAATATCGCTGATGATCACTTTATGGTTGGCTTTATCTAAAAAAGAATAACCATATAATGTTTCACTGCTGGCACCAAAAATTGATACGGTTTTTTTTTGCAATGTTACTGCCATGTGCATAATACCACTATCTAAACCAATATAGCCATTGCTTTGCGCTACTATATTAAATACTTCCTCCACAGAAGTTTTTCCTATCAATACTTTGCAATTAGTAAATCCGGAGTCGTTAAAGGCCTTGGTATATTCCGTTTCTGTAGCATCGCCTAAAATGATAAAACTGATTGTTGGGTACGATTTGCATAACATGCTTATTAATATAAGCCAATGTTTATGCGGCCAGTTTTTATAGGGTGTGGCGTTGTTACCTGCAGAAATCTGAACTACAAAGTATGGCGATGCCTGATCCCCGGTATACTTTTTTATTATCCCCGGCTGTAATGCAGCGTGGGGCAGGTAATAATCGCTGATATCTTTTATGGCTGCATTTTGTTCTGTATATAACAAATGCAGGTTTTGTTCTGCATCAGTAAAATTTAAAATTACCTTCCTGGTTCTTTTACCCAATGGCTGCTTTTTTAAAAAAGCTTTTGTTTTGCTGGTGCGTTTGCTGCAGATTGCAGCAGCAGCCGTGATCATTTTTCCGCCACCGGTATGGTTTATATAAATATTGGCAAAATGTTTCAACTTCATCAGCGCATAGAGAAGCAAGGATGATTTTGTATTGATATGTACTTTAACATCTAGCAGGGTAGCATCAAATAAGCAATCATTTTTGTACCTGGAATAAAAAATGCCGGTAACATGAAACTGCTTTTTCTTTAATTCTTTCAATAAAGGAATGTAGAGCAAAGTATCTCCCAGGCCTGCTGTAAAAAGTATTGCGATCTTTCTTTTTTTTACTGGTAGTAGTTTCATTAATTTTAATTGCTGCAATTGCAAAGAATGATAAAATTATTTACAGCCATACGTAAAAATTACTTTGATAACACGGTTGAGTTGTCAAAGCTAAGTAAAACATTTTTTGTATGGGCCATCGGGCTGATTTTAGTATATGTTTCTAATATCTACCTCACCAGGTTGATTGGCCTTACTCAATATGGAAAGTATACGGTTTTTGTCAGTTGGATATCCCTGATCAGTACTTTGCTGGCTTTTGGATGGGATGGTTACCTGATTCAAAAAATACCCCAACTGCCTAAAAATAAGTCGGGTAAAATTACAAGCGCATATATATTAAAAAAAGCAATTGCAACTTTCCTGGGCTTATACGCTGTTTTTACCTTATTGATTTTATGGCTCGCCAACTATAACAAGAGCGCATTGGATTTTTTGGAAGCAGACCAGGTACCGGCATTTTTATCGCTCATTTTTTTATTTACTGGACTGGCATTGTTAAGGTCTTTTTTAAAAATATTCCACTGGGTTACCAGGGTACAATGGCTGGAAGATCTTTTAAAACCGCTGGTGCTTTTTATTGTAATACTCTGGTATTATAAATATAAAATACAATTGTCTTTATCTGCTTTGTATGATATTAACCTGTTGGTATTTGCCGGCGTTACTTTCTGCCTGTTGTTCTTTGCTATTAAAGTGTACAGGAAAAATTTTCACATCGAACCAGCTGCAGCAGTTGTAACAGAAAAGTGGGTGAATAAATGTTTTTATTTTATGTGCATATTCCTGGGCTATAATATTTTTACCCGTATGGAATTATTATTCCTGGGTTTCTTTACTAAAAATGAAGATGCAGCCCGCTACCAGATACTGTTGCGTATTTCCGATCTTGTTTTTGTGCCGGATGTTTTATTCAATTATTTCCTGCCGCAAAAATTCGCACATCACTTTGGCGAAAGAAATATAGAAGCCGCTAAAAACCTGTTTAAAAATTCTGCAAAAACGATTCTGCTGTTGGCTATACTTTGCTTTTTAGGCGTATCTGCAATTGGTTATTTTTACCTGCAGAGTTTTGGCGTAGCCTCACCTGAAATGTATATCCTGTTACTTATTCTTTGCAGCGCACCAATATTCAATTCCCTTTTTGGCTCATCCAATCTTGTTTTAAAAGCATCGGGTAATGAACGGTATTCTTTTTATGCTTTGCTGATAATTTTAGTAGCGGAAGCAATTGCAAATGCTATATTAATTCCCTTGTACGGACTTAAAGCCGCAATAGCAGTTTCCTGGGCAAGTATTTTTTTATATAACCTCTTACTTTCGTTTTTTGTACATAAAAGACTACAATTCTATAGCAAATACAGCAGTATTTTATTTTCAGGATCTGATAGCAACAAGTAGTAGCCTTATTTAATTGCTGCAATAATTTCTAAATGTGGAATATTGAGTGTGTTCAGCAAACTTATAAAATTATCGCCGCTTAAAAACTCCGGCAACATAATAGTTTCATCCACTGAATAATTAAAGCGGTAATTTTTATGTATACTTAATAATGATCGAATGCATTCTATAGCTTCATGTAAAAATTCAGGTAACAGCACTTCAAAAGAAATATAGTTAACCGGATGTGATAAACCTTTTAAAACATTTTGCTCATTTCCTTCCACATCAATCTTAATAAAATCAGGCACACCATGTTTGGCTATTAATGCATCAAGCGTAGTGGTTTTTGCTATCAGCGTGACCTTTGAAAATGCTATCGGTTCAACCCACCTGTTGTTATTATGTTCTTCCAGTATTGTTTTCCATTGCGGGTTAATGCTGTTTAAAGGCGAACCGGGTTGTTGTATGTAAAAGCTGCATTCTCCAATATAATCCGTTATGGCAAATGGTTCTATAGTAACGTTTTGGCTATTGCCAAAGCGCATACCAAGTATTTTGATATTGTGTGGGTCTGGGTCGCAGGCAACCACCCTGGCGGCAAGTTTTTTAAAAACAATGGTCTTGTGTCCGTCATTGGCGCCAATATCAAATATTAGCTTGCAAGACGGTAAAAAAGATCGGTAAAACGAAAATTCTTTTACGGTTGCTTTATGTTGCGGCCTGTTGAAAACAACATAATATAAATTGCCGATGGCAGAATATTTAAGGGTATTAAATATGCCCAGCTTTTTTAAAGTATTTTTTAGTGGAGTCAACATAGCGCCGCTTACAAAGTAAGCAAAGAATTACAGGACTGAAATAATGTTTTTTAAAGTGCTTTCTATTATTTTACCGGCTTCAGCTGCATCACTTCTTCTAAAAATTTTTTGGTTTCATTTTCAACACTTATCACATCGCCTGATTTTATAGGGGATGCAATAACATGATTTCCCGTATTGGGTAAAGCCAACGCTCTTTTATGTAGTGTATCGGTAGCTAATGCAGCAAACATTTCTTTCATGGCACTTACTTTTACCACTTTGTCCTGGTTCTGCTCGTCTTTATAATAATAGAGCATCAGCACCGGTTGTTTTACTTTACTGTAATTGTCTTTATTCATGGTAGTTTCCAGCATTTCTTCTAAAGTAACCACAGCCTCAAGCCGGTAGGGTTTGTTCCAGTATTGTTTGTAAATGGAACGTTTATCATCGGGATCGTTGTAATTGCTGCCTTTAACCAATCTTGCGATCTGTAAGCCCCAATGGTCATTCAGTAACCATGCATTATTATCATTTATGGCAATGTTTGGGGAGTATAAAATCAATCCTGCAATTTCATTGGGATAGGTGGCTGCCAGTTGTATAGCTTGTGTAGCACCCGTGCTGGTACCCATCAGTATCACTTTGCTGCCCAGTTTTTTGCCAATTGCAAAAGCTTCTTTTACACTTTCCCAGTAATTATCTGCAGTCAGGTTCATTAATTGTTCGGAGGTATCAATACCATGTTCAGCCAATCTTGACAGATATAAATTACAACCAAATGTTTTGGCAATATTGCGGTGCACTGGGTCGCCTTCTTCCTGCGAAGCAGAAAAACCATGCAGGTACACAATGGCGTATTCTGTTTTTTGTTTCAGGCTGTCATTGGCCCACACAATTCTTGCTTCGTTATCGGGTTTTAATTTGTGCCTGGCTTCATTGGCGGCAACAAATTTATCCAGTTCGGTAATAGCGGGCGTTAAAGGCAGCCAGGTAGTGTATTTAGGTGTTTCCGGGCGGGGCCCAAATAAGTACACTATAATTAGAATCCCGATTATATACAGCAATATTTTTAACCAGCGCATATGTAATTTTTTATGAAGCTACATTTTTTTGTTGAAAAGGAAATTATGCTTCCAATGCCTGCTTTCCGGCTATTTTTCAGTGAAAAATCTTTGCGATTAATTATAGGGAATTTCTTTAACTTCCCTTAATGAAACATTTTAAGTTTTACACCAAAGAAGATATTTTGTCGCTCACTAAAGTACGGCGCTTTGAAACCAAAGTGGGAGAGCGGTTACAGTATCTGAAAACTGAGGGCGAGTGGCCTGATGTATTACAGCAATCAACTGCTAAATATGTACTGATTGGTATTCCGGAAGATATTGGTGTAAGAGCCAATTATGGAACCGGGGGCACTACTACTGCATGGCTATCTTTTTTGGCTTCCTTCTTAAATAATAAGAGTAATGATTTTTTACCGGGAGATAATATTTTACTGCTGGGGCATTTTGATTTTGGCGATATTAAATTTTTAATTGACAGTTATGCCTATAACCCTGATGAATTGATAGAGGCTTATCGCCATGCCGTAAATATTATTGATGAAGAAGTGGAAAACATGCTGAAAGTAATTGCAGCCAGTAAAAAAATACCCATCGTTATCGGCGGCGGCCATAATAATGCATATCCTATTATTAAAGGCGTGGCAAAGGGCTTACTGAAAGCAGGAAGTATTCCGCTGGCACAAATTAATTGTGTGAATTTAGATGCCCACACAGATTATGCCCCTACAGAAGGTCGGCATAGCGGCAATGGTTTTAAATATGCAGAGGAAGATGGGTACCTGGGCAAGTATTGTATGATTGGGGTGCATGAAAATAATATTTCGCAAAGTGTTTTGATGGATATTCATAATAATCCATTTATCGATTACATCACTTTTGAAGAGATCTTTATTCACGAAAGAAAAAATTTTATACAGGCTGTAGCCCATGCTACCGGCTTTACAGAAGATAATCCTACGGGTATAGAACTGGATATGGATTGTATTGAAAATGTATTAAGCAGTGCTGCAACACCCAGCGGCATCAGTGCTTTGCAGGCCAGGCAATATATTAATTTTGCTGCAACGGATGCCAAGGTAGCTTACCTGCATATTTGTGAAGGCGCTACACAATTAGCAGATGGCAGAAAGGATGACAGTACAGGAAAACTGATTGCTTATTTAGTAAGCGATTTTGTAAAAGCGCATACACAGGATTAACCAGTGTGAAAGTTACCACCATTTTTGCAGCTAAAGATGTGCTGCTATTTCTTTCTCTTCAGCCACACCATCTTTTCTCCAGATTTCTTTACCGTCTTTAAATACAATGAATACGGGCAATGCGGTTACATGGTATTGCTTCAAAATGGTTTCGTCATTTCCGCCATCTACTTTTACCAATGTAAATTTGCCGGCATTGTTTTTTTGAAGGCTTTGTAAAACCGGTTCCATTTGTTTGCAGGGCGGGCACCAGGTGGCACCAAAATCAACCAGCACTGTTTTTGACGAATGGATTGCAGTATTAAAGTCTTCAATACTCATTTGTTTTGCAGCAGAAGCTCCTTCCAGTTTTTTATCTGCGGCTTTCCACGCATTAATACCACCTTTTAATTCGTATACGGCAGTAAAACCCATCGACCTCATTTTTTGTGCTGCGGCAGCACTTCTGCCACCGGCAAGGCAATACACATAAACAGGTTTTGTTTTATCAATAAATGCCACCCTGCGTTCAAATTCTTTCGGGTCATTCCAGTTGGCTAAGAGTGTATTTTTAATATGCCCCGAAGCATATTCTCCCGGTGTTCTCACATCAAGGATTTGTATGGAGTCTTTTGTAATCCCTTTTTCAAATTCATCTGCAGTTAAATCAGTTTTTGTTTGTGCTGCGCAGGAACAAATGAATAAACTCAGGGAAAAACTGTATAAAAATCGTTGCATAGTTTTCATACTGCAAATTTACTTAAAGTACAAACAAAAAGCCATTCCTTTTTCGGGAACGGCTTTTGTAATTAAAGTTGTAATATATCACATTGGTGAAAGGTATTGTGCATATGCATAACCTTCTTCGCCATCGGCAGTTTTAATTTTCCACCAGCTGTCGTCAGTTTTTTCAACCAGGGTCACCACTTCGTCGTGCGCTGCTTTGCCTACAATTTCACCATCGGTACTGGGTGTACTTCTGATGTTTAAATTGGTAGAGTCGGTAGTTACTTTTAATTGAGCACCTGCATCAGCTTTAATGTCTATGTTCATCATCAGGTCGCCACTGGCCATGTTGGGGTCAATTTTAGCATATAATGCCCAAAGTGCATCATAATCAGCGGTGCTTTTTGCTGTACCGCTTATATGCAGTACCCCATCTTTTTCTGCTGTTGCCAGATTTTCAACACCAGCTGTAGTTGCAGCTTGTATCAATTCAGCATATTTATCTTGTAATGCCATTGTGTTTGTTTTTTAGTTTGTGAATGAAATTATTTCTTGTCCATTAATTTGCTAACGTCAGATTTTACTCTTGCAGAAGCTAACATTTGCATAATTTTCATCCTGTCTGCTTTGCTCACATCACCAGCAAGTAGCGCTTTTTCGCCATCAAATGTTACAGTAACGCCTTTAATATCTTTTAAACCATCTTTTACTTTTTGCTGGGTGGCAGCATCTAAAACTGTAGTTAAAGAAACTGGTGGAGCTGGTGGCGGTGGAGGAGGTGTAAAAGTACAGTTGTTAACCACCTGCTTTACATCTTTAATGGCACCGATTGTTTTTTCGCATAGTGCTTTACAGGCACTGTCTTTCATTTCGCCGGTAATTGTTACCACGCCATCTTTTACGTCGGCAACAGCACCTGTTAACATTGGATCTGCTTTAATTGCAGCTTCAACTTTTTCTTTAATGTCTCCATCTTTTGGTTTGCAGCTTGCAAAGGATAAGGTGGCTGCTACTACAACCCCCATCACTACTTTAGTCAGTTTCATTGTAAATGATTTTTTTGTTTTTAATATTTGTTCAAAGAAAGGAAAATTTGAATTGCTTTTTTTAAATTGATTTCAACATTTCCTGCAGGTTAATACAGACTTCTTTTTTTAGTAACCGGTTGCATTGTTAATAAATTTATAAACAGCCTAACCTGCCCCCATCAACCGGTACATTTATTCCGTTGATATAAGCTGCAGCAGGCGAACATAAAAAGGCAACTGCCGCACCAAATTCTTCCGGCTGCCCTATTCTTCCGGCAGGTATTTCTGCCACCAGTTCGGCCAGTACCTGTTCTTCAGTTTTACCGGTATCGATGGCTTTTTTGCCAATCACATAATCGGCCCTGCTGGTTTTGGTAAAACCGGGCAGCACATTATTTACAGTAATACCAAAAGGCCCCAGTTCGGTAGCCAGGGTTTTTGCCCAGCTGGCTACAGCACCACGAATGGTATTGCTTACGCCGAGGCCCGCCAGCGGAATTTTTACCGAGGTAGAAATAATATTTACAATTCTGCCAAAGCCTGCCGCTTTCATACCCGGTACTACAGCCTGCGCTAAATTATGGTTATTGATAAGGTGGTTATTAAATGCCTGTATAAATTCATCTGTAGTGGCATTCAGCGCCGGCCCGCCTGCCGGCCCGCCGGTATTGTTGATCAGGATGTGAACCGTACTGTTCTTCACAAACTCAGTAATAACATTTTTAACCGATACCGTATCTGTAAAATCGGCCACAAGGTAGCTGTGCTTTTGATTATCTTTTCTGGATAAGGAAGCGACGGCTTCTTCCAGCTTTTCCTTATTTCTTGCAAACAATACAACATTGCAGCCCAATAAGGCCAATTCTGCTGCGGTGGCATATCCCAGGCCCTGTGTGCTGCCACATACCAGGGCTGTTTTTCCCGAAAGGTCAAGATTCATTTTATCTATTTATGATAAAGCTAGATAATTTTATTTTTTCTCACATTTATTTGTTGCATGTGGATAATTCTATGCCCTGTAAAATGCATCCATTCCGCTATATTCGCAGGCTGAAATAGCATAGAAATGGCAGAAAAAGACTTATTTGATTATACGGAGGATTCCATTAAAAGCCTCGACTGGAAAGAGCATATCCGCCTTCGTCCCGGTATGTACATTGGTAAACTGGGTGACGGCAGCAGCCCCGACGATGGTATTTACGTTTTACTGAAGGAGGTGATCGATAACTGTATTGATGAACATACCATGGGCTATGGTAAACATGTGGATGTGAATATTGATGGCAAAACAATTACTGTAAGAGATTATGGCCGCGGCATTCCGTTGGGTAAAGTAGTGGATGTGGTAAGCAAAATAAATACGGGTGCCAAATACGATAGCAAAGCCTTTCAGAAAAGCGTGGGCTTAAATGGTGTGGGTACAAAAGCGGTGAATGCATTGAGCCATTATTTTAAAGTAACCGCTTACCGTGAGGGTAAAGAAAAAACGGCTGAATTTGAAAGAGGCGTATTAGTAAAAGAACATAAGGAAACAACCAGCAAAGAAGATAACGGCACTTTTGTAACTTTTGTGCCTGACGAAACCATTTTTAAGAACTTTCATTTTGTACAGGAATATCTAGATAATCAATTCTGGAATTACTGTTACCTGAATGCAGGCTTGGTGATGAATTTGAATGGCAAACGTTATGTAAGTAAAAATGGTTTACTGGATCTGTTGCAACGCAAGACCAATGTTGACGAAATACGTTATCCCATCATTCATTTAAAAGGAGAAGATATTGAAGTAGCCATTACACATGAAGGTACTTATGGTGAGGAGTATTACAGTTTTGTAAACGGACAATTTACTACCCAGGGCGGAACGCACCTGGCGGCATTCAGGGAAGGTTATATAAAAACCATCAGGGAATTTTATAAAAAAGATTATGATGCGGCTGATATACGCGGCAGCATTTGTGCAGCCATAAGTGTACGTGTGCAGGAGCCTGTTTTTGAAAGCCAGACCAAAACCAAACTCGGTTCACTAAATGTGTATGAGAACGGGCCAAGCATGAGAAATTTTGTCGGCGATTTTTTAATTAAAGAACTTGATAATTTTTTACACCGCAATCCTGCTACTGCCGAAGCGTTGAAAAAACGCATTGAACAAAATGAAAGGGAGAGAAAAGAATTATCCGGTATTAGAAAATTAGCCAATGAAAGAGCAAAGAAAGCTAACCTGCACAATAAAAAATTAAGAGACTGCAAGTTTCATTACAATGATGAGGCTACCGGAAAAGACAAAGACAATATTTTAGAAAAGCAAAAGGAGAGTACCATTTTTATTACCGAAGGTGATAGTGCCAGCGGAAGCATTACCAAGGCAAGAAATGTAAACACACAAGCGGTATTCAGTTTGCGGGGTAAGCCCTTGAACTGTTTCGGGCTTACTAAAAAAGTGGTGTATGAAAATGAGGAGTTCAATTTATTGCAACATGCTTTAAATATTGAAGAAGGGTATGAAAATTTACGCTTTAATAATATTGTCTTTGCAACGGATGCCGATGTGGATGGTTTGCACATCCGTTTACTGCTGATGACCTTCTTCCTGCAATTTTTTCCTGACCTGGTGAAGAACGGACATGTGTATATTTTAGAAACACCTTTGTTTCGTGTAAGAAACAAACAGGAGACTATTTATTGCTATGATGAAACGGAAAAGCAGGCTGCAGTAAAAAAATTAGGCAGTAAGCCGGAGATAACACGATTTAAAGGACTAGGCGAAATCAGCCCCGAAGAATTTGCGAAATTTATCAGTAACGATATGCGCCTGCAACCTGTAATGTTATTACCCGAAACACATATTCAACAGTTGCTGGAATATTATATGGGAAAAAACACCCCCTCAAGGCAGGAGTTTATCATTGATAATTTACAGGTTGAATTAGATCTTGTAGAAGAACAAATATAACAGGCGATGTTTGAATTTCACGGCGACAGAAAAAGGTATTTTGACATACAGGTGGAAAACACCCGTAAATATGTTATCCCTTTTATTGAACAATATAAAACTGTTGCACCGGGAACAAGGGTATTGGAAATTGGTTGCGGAGAAGCAGGGGTTCTGAAAGCATTTACCGACAAAGGTTGTGTGGGCGTAGGAGTGGAGTTAGACGAACCCCGTTTAGTAATGGCAAGAGAATGGATGCAGGACGAATTGGCCGGTAACAAAATATCTTTTTTATCAAAAGATGTTTATAAAGTAAATGTGGCAGAAGAATTTAAGGGCAAATTCGATATCATTATTTTAAAAGATGTTATAGAGCATATTCATGATCAATCAAAGCTGATTGCCTGGATGAAAACATTTTTAAATGCAGAAGGTGTAATATTTTTTGGCTTTCCGCCATGGCAGATGCCTTTTGGCGGACACCAGCAAATAATGCGTGGCCGTTTTTTAAGTAAGCTGCCCTACTTTCATTTGCTGCCGATGGGATTGTATAGAATTATATTGAAGGCCGGCAAAGAAAATGTACAGGAAATGGTGGAAATAAAGGAAACCGGGATTTCCATTGAGCGGTTTGAGAAAATTGTACGGCAAACAGGATATAAAGTAGTTAATAAAACTCACTATTTAATTAACCCTATTTACGAATATAAATTTGGCTGGAAGCCCAAAGTACAAAGTAAATTGATGAGTAAAATAAAATACATCCGCAATTATTTTACCACCTGTGTGTATTATCTGATCACACCACAATAAAATTTATTAAAAGAAAAGCTATAATGATACATATTGTTTTTAATGAGCCCGATGTAAAAGTATTGCAGCAGGCAATTGAATTAGACGAAAGTTTGCAGGGGGAAATTGTACAAATAAAAGATGATTACGCAGTTGGTCCGCTGAATAACATTTACGTTGGAGAAGGAATTGAAGAACGTAAACAATGGTGGCAGCAGGTACTTGCCGGTGGTGATTATGAAAGTAAAATTACAGACGGCGAAATAGATGATTATAAAACTGCTGCCGAATTAGTGGGTACCATGCGTAGAAATGAAAATGAGATCATCTGGATATGGGCAGCGCAGAATAAACATGATGTAAGCGGTTATTACTGGTTACTGAAATATATGCAGGAATTCCAGGGCAGGGTTTTTATTCTGTACCTCAACAACCTGCCTTTTATCAATGAGAAAGGGCATATTTTTTATCCTAACTGGATCAGTGAAATACCTGCTAAAGAATTTTTAAAGGCTAAAAAACTGGCACGTGAAATTACCTTGAGTGAATTTGAAGTAGACCCTGATGAATGGACAAGACTCTGCAATGAAAACAAAGGGGTGCGTTTACTGGAAGGGGGCAAAAAATTAACGCAGGTGGATTATGATTTTTATGACGCAGAATTAAAAAAGCAGGTAACCGGTGACTGGCAGAAAGCTGCAAAAGTGATCCATCATTTTTTAAGTAAAGCGAAACACACTACAGGTGACGCTTATTTATTGTGGCGTTTAAAAGTGATGATTGCACAGGAAATGTTTGATGTGCAGGGAAAAGTGGCGAATATGAAAGACTTTGAAGTGAAGGCGAAGCTAAATGCTCAATAATCAATTTTCAATTGTAAATACACTTTGGTAATAACCAACATTATTTTAAAAGTGAATTGCCAACTTTAAAATGGATAATAAAAAATATGATTTAGAAGATCGGTTTGTTGAGTTTACATGTAGAATGATTGATGTGGTAGAAGCGTTGCCAAATACCAGGAGTGGAAATTATATTGCGGGAAAATTAATAAAATCCTGTCGCTCTCCCTCATTTAATTATGGCGAAACTCAGGCTGCAGAAAACCGGAATGATTGTATTCATAAATCAGGTGTTGTTTTAAAGGAATTGAAAGAATGCCAAACTGCTTTAAAAGTTATAAGAAGAAAAGAATTAATTAAACCTGTTTCAAAATTAATTGATATTTATAAAGGCACAGAAGAATTAATTGCCATCATTGCTAAAAGTATTGATACAGTCAAAAGAATAAGACTGCTAAAACTTGAGCATTGAATGTTGAAAATTGATTGTTGAACATTTGTATTAAAAGATATGGCTAAAGCAACTAAAGAAGACTACATCCACACAGACTCTGGCATTGGTGGCCAGTACAAAACCTGGTTTTTAGATTATGCCAGTTATGTAATACTGGAAAGGGCGGTGCCTGCAATAGAAGATGGATTGAAACCGGTACAGCGACGCATATTGCACTCGATGAAAGAAATGGATGATGGCCGTTTTAATAAAGTGGCCAATATCATCGGGCAAAGTATGCAATACCATCCGCATGGTGATGCCAGTATTGGTGATGCATTGGTAAACCTGGGGCAAAAAGATCTGCTGATTGAAACACAGGGAAACTGGGGCGATGTAAGAACCGGTGATGATGCCGCAGCGCCACGTTATATAGAAGCAAGACTGAGCAAGTTTGCATTAGAAGTGGCCTTTAATGCCAAAACCACTGAGTGGGCATTAAGTTACGACGGAAGAAAAAATGAACCGGTAACCTTACCAATGAAATTTCCACTGTTACTGGCGCAAGGTGCAGAAGGTATTGCGGTGGGATTGGCAACAAAAATTTTACCGCATAATTTTTGTGAATTAATTGAAGCATCTATAAAATATTTAAGGGGTAAAAGATTTGAGATATTACCCGACTTTCAAACCGGTGGCACCATGGATGCCAGTGGTTACAATGAGGGTAAGCGTGGCGGAAAAATAAGGGTCAGGGCAATTATTGAAGAACAGGATAAGAAAACTTTAGTGATCAGGAGTGTACCCTTTGGCGTTACCACCACACAACTGATGGAAAGTATTGTAAAGGCCAATGATGCCGGTAAAATAAAAATTAAAAAAGTAACTGATCATACCGCAGCGGCAGTTGAAATTATCATTGAATTAGCCCCGGGCATTTCACCTGATATTACCATTGATGCATTGTATGCATTTACCGATTGTGAAGTAAGTATCTCACCCAATTGCTGTGTAATTGTAAAAGACAAGCCCCAGTTTTTAGGTGTAAAAGAATTATTGCAGATAGCAACTGATAACACTAAAGACCTTTTGCTGAAAGAGTTGCAGATAAAACTGGGAGAGTTACAGGAAAAATGGCATTATACTTCATTGGAAAAAATATTCTTTGAAGAAAAAATTTATAAGGAGTTAGAGAAGAAACACGAAACCTGGGAAAAAGTACTGACTGCCATAGATACAGCTTTCGGGCCATTTAAGAAGCAACTGAAGAGAGAGATTACAAGGGAAGATATTGTAAAGCTGACTGAAAAGCCTGTACGCCGTATTTACCGATTGGATATTGATGAATTGAATGCACAGATAAAAGGATTAGAAGCGGATATTAAGCAGGTAAAACATGATATAGCCAACCTTACCGATTATGCAGTGGCTTACTACGAAAACCTGCTTAAAAAATATGGCAAAGGCAGGGAGAGAAAAACGGAAATAAAAGAATTTGATACCATTCAAATAAAATCAGTAGCTATTGCCAACACAAAAATATATGTGAACCGTGCTGACGGTTTTATTGGTACAGGTTTAAAGAAAGATGAGTTAATAGCAGAAGTAAGCGATCTTGACGATATCATTGCCTTTACAAAAGGCGGTATCATGAAAGTGGTAAAGGTTTCTGATAAAGTATTCATTGGGAAGGATATTTTGCATGTGGCCGTTTTTCAAAAGAATGAC
This sequence comes from Ferruginibacter profundus, assembly GCF_054783275.1. Classification (NCBI taxonomy): domain Bacteria; kingdom Pseudomonadati; phylum Bacteroidota; class Chitinophagia; order Chitinophagales; family Chitinophagaceae; genus Ferruginibacter; species Ferruginibacter profundus. The sequence continues at coordinate 363,840 of NZ_BAAGQW010000001.1, forward strand.
GAACGCACTACTTACAACATGATTTACGTGGATGCCAAAACGGGAGTGAGTTATGCTAAACGTTTTAATGTGTCTGGTATTACAAGAGATAAAGAATACGATCTTACCAAAGGCTCCGAAAAAAGCAGGGTACATTATTTTACTGCCAATGCCAACGGCGAAGCCGAAGTGGTGAAAATAGTGTTAAGCCCTAACTGTAGTGCAAGAATTAAAGAATTTGATTTTTATTTTGAAGAACAGGAAATAAAAGGCCGTGGCAGTATTGGAAATATTGTTACAAAATATCCGATTAAATCTGTAAAGTTCAAGGAGGCGGGTAAATCAACTTTAGATGCTAAAAAATTATGGTTCGATAATAAATTCGGCCGTTTAAGTACCGAAGAAAAAGGCGATTACCTGGGTAAATTTGATGCTGAAGACAGGTTGCTGGTGGTGTACAACGATGGCAATTACGAAATAACCGACCAGGAATTGACCCAGCGTTTTGATCCGGAGAAAGTATTGATGATAGAAAAATTCAACCCGGAAAAAATTGTAACTGCAGTGTATCTGGATAACGAAAAATTGCAGTACAATATCAAACGTTTTAAAATTGAGACCACCACACTGCATAGCAAATTCTTCTTTATTAAGGAAGGAAAAGATAACCGCTTAGAAATGGTAAGTACCGATCCGGAACCCATTTTAGTAGTGCAGAGTGGCCGCGGCCAGATGGTACGCAAAGCCAAGTTTAAGGTAGTAAAGCTGGTGGAAGTGATGGGCTGGAAAGCAGTAGGGGCAAAGCTTACAGAATATTCTAAATCGGTGGAAATGGAATGGGAGAAGCCGCAGGGGAAAGATGACCAGCAGCCGGAATTGTTTTAAGCCTGAATAATTATTTGTAACCTGTTAAGCGTGATAAGTGCTTAACAGGTTTTTTATTGCCTTGTCGTTTTCTTCGCCGGGCAAAAAGGTAAAATAGTATATTCGTTACAGTTAATACTTACCGTGGACTAAAGCGTGCCGTCTCCGGCTTGTAAAGGTTTTGTTTATCCTAAACCAGTTACAGGATAGGTACGTGGTGCATTGGTAGGTACTCCTGCATTTACAGCATCCGTATAATTATCTGTACCTATCAGCGCATGGTTACCGGCTATATTACCTGTTTGATTGAGGAATGACCATTCTTCCGGAACGTCGGCATAAGTAAGGCCGATAACATTAGTAGGCGGTAACATGGGCACAAGGTCGCAAAGGTTAACCACGCGGTAACTATCGGGTATTAGTGTACTATAGGCTCCTGCAAAGGCGGCATTTCCAACCCTTGGGCTGGCATAATTGTACATCTCCACATTACAGCCAAGATTGGCGATCTTTAGCGTAGGGGCTACTAGTGTAGCTAATGCCGCACCCAGGCTGTGGCCTGTAACCAGGCAGGGCAATGAGTTATTAAATTTATTGAAGGCATCCAGGACCTGCTCAATCAGTAAAGCATAAAAAATAGCGAAGCCGAGATGAACCTTTGCCCATTGAAATTGCCCGTTATTAAACCATACTAAAGGTACCGGCACCTGTGGAATGCTGGCATCCAGTAACCACTCATATGCTGATTGGGTGCCCCTGATGGCAATAATATTATATTGGGCAGAAGTGGCAGCAAAACCAAAATACACGTCCTGTAGCTGCAGGTTCATCGCTGCAACCGCTGCAACGGATTGTCCACCGGTAATATTCTGCCAGTCAATATTTGTATAATGCGGCCATAATTTTTGAACGTCAATTTCAGGTGCCGTAAAGGATGCCGTTTGTGTAAAACCGGCAGGCAGGGTAATACTACCATTGTTTGCAGGAGGTACCCCGTTGCTATATTGTACATAGGTTAATTCGCTCATTTGAGCTAATAGTTTAGAAAGATTATTATCGTACATGCGTATGGTTTTAAAATGATGAATAAATTGATGAGTACCTGTTGGGGAATATTTTGCCGAAGCTTTTACATGCATTGTCCTTACTTAACAACACTATCCAGGCTACATATTTTAATCTAGCTACGGCAAGTGCAAACCTGCTATACCGCCCACAAAAAATACAATGAAATGTAGTCGCAGCCAACACAGCACAATTAGTACAAAAGCCGGAACGTTTAAAACAAATATACCGGTTGCGTTAAAGGCCGGCAACCGTATTTCTACCTGAATTTTTACCTTGCAATACAAGGTGCAACCAGGTGCAATTTCAGTAAATCGGGGAGTAAAAGCTGTAGTATACCATTAAACGTACTCATCCAGTTTAGCAGGTTTTATATTGCTTTTCTTAAAATAGCGGTCATCTTATTCCCACCAGTTCAGCAATATAAGAGCAGGTAATTTTACGCTGATTCAGGCGCATACAACACAATTTCACGGAGTTTTTACAAAAATATTCCCTGTTTTAAAATAAAAAAACCGCTGCTACGTTATCAACTTACCTTTTAAAATCCTCTTAACCGGCATCAAAATTAATTTTAATTAGAAGCCAAAGCCTATGAGTAAATATGTACTTTTATCCGTCTTACTGATTGCTTTAAATTTAAACATCTCCGCACAGGAGTCGTCTTCCGTTAAAGTACAGGCATCCCAAAAACTCACATGGGACGAGCAGGAACCATTTGTAAATGGTTTTGCCCGGGTGTTAAAAAACAATAAATTCTCTTTTATTAATAAAGCAGGCAGTCTTATCAATCCACTTGAATTTGATGGAGCAAGAAATTTCAATAACCATCTTGCAGCAGTGCAAAAAAATAATAAATGGGGATTCATTGATGAATCGGGAAAAGTGATCATACCTTTTATGTATGATATTGTGTATGATTTTACAGAGAATATAACCGGCGTATTCGGCAATAAAAGATGGTGGCTTATCAATACCAAAGCACAGGTGATGAAAGCACTTGATATCACGGTTTTTTACGGTTACAAAAATGGTATTGCAAAAATTGAAAAGAACGGAAGGTATGGTACAATAAATGTTAATGGAGAAATTACATTCAATAAAGAGCAAAGTAATACTGCTATTACTAACGCAGTGCCTTATCACCCTTCTTTAAATTCTTTAACCAGTGCTATCACTGTCTGTCCTGAAAATATCGATTTTGAATATGGCTCATTTTTTAACTGGCAATGTTATTTAGGCCATGTGGATTCTGTTGGTAATACTAATGTGATCACACTGAATCCGTCGCCGCCAACACCTAACCGGCATACGCTTTATAACAGGGTTACGCCATCAGCCATTGACCCTTACGGTTTGTTTCCCACTAATCCTCCCGACGGGAGCAATTTTGCGTTAAGGCTGGGCAATACGCAAATTGGAGCAGAAGCAGAAGGAGCTACTTATGTGATAAGGGTTCCGGCTAACGATTCTAATTTTTCTATTAAATACGATTATGCGGTAGTGTTTGAAGATCCCGGCCATACGCTGTGGTCTCAACCAAGGTTCCAGGTAAATGTATTTGACTCTGCTGCCAATTCCTATGTAGACTGTGCTTCCTTTGAATATGTGTCTACAGCAAATCTTCCTGGTTTTACACGTTCTACGGTAGATACGGGTGTTATTTATAAACCATGGTCAACCGTTTTTTTAAGCCTTCGTGGTTACGCCGGTAAAACTATGTACCTGGAGTTTAAAAATGCGGATTGTGTAAGAAGGGGCCATTGGGGCTATTCTTATATTGATGTGGAAAAACCATGCGGACAATCAATTGAAATGGACTACGATTGTGCGCCGCCTCATATCACTCATTTAACTGCTCCTCCCGGTTTTCAGTTTTATAATTGGTGGGATTCTGCTTTCACTACCTTACTGGCAACCGGCCAGAATGCGGTATTGAACCCGGGGCCAACCATCAACACCACTATCTGGCTGGAGATGGTTCCTTTCAACAATTTTGGTTGCCTGGATACCATACCTGTAAAAATTACGGGGGAGTTTAAAGCACATTTTGATCTGTCGGATACATTAGGACTTTGTGCCCCACATACGTTTACTTTTTACAATCGTGATGTGCCGTCAACTTCGGCAATATGGGATTTTGGCGATGGTACTACCGGTACCGGAGACACGGTAACCCATACTTATGCATTGCCGGGAAGTTATATTGTAAAACTAAATGTGGTATTGCCGGGCGGATGCATTGGCAGTGTGATGAAACTGGTATCTGTAGTACAACCAGCCGGAAGTTTTTCTTTTAACGGGGGCAATCTTTGCGGCAGTCAAACAGTGCAGTTTAATGCTATCACCAGTAATGCAGATAGTTTATTCTGGAATTTTGGTGATGGTACAATTTTGCATACCACACAGGATACGGTATCACATACTTACCTTACTGCAGGTATCTATATTCCATCTCTTATTATACATTCCACAGGTGGCTGCCAGACACCGGTTCCTATTACCGATACTATCAGGATAGAAATACTTGATCCTGGCTTTATCAGTAACCAGGTAAAAGTCTGTGGCAGTACGACACTTAATTTCAGCGATACCTCCCATTCTTATTTTGGTATAACATCACGTATATGGGATTTTGGTGATGGTACTACAGGTAGTGGGGTTAATGTAAGTCATACCTATACTACTACCGGCACCTATAACGTAAGTTTATCTATTGCAGGGGCAAGTGGTTGTAATGACAATGTTGTAAAACCAATTTACGTAAAGGTAAATGATATGCCGGTTGTATCTATTGTTGGTGATACTGCTGAATGCCAATCGGTACCGGTTACTTTTACCAGTGCGGTGCAATCAGTTGATGCCATCAGTTTTTATCATTGGACATGTTCTAATGGTGTAACCGGATCATCTGCCAATATCACTATTAATTTTACCACAGCAGGTACGTATACTTTGCAACTAATTACCGCAACAGTAAATGGCTGTGCTGATACGGCTGTGCACACTATCACTATTCATCCCACACCTGATGTGGTGCAACCACCTAACCAGGTGTTGTGTAATGGTGATTTTGCTGCGGCAATTAATTTTTCCGGAGCTGTTCCGGGTACAATTTATAACTGGACCAATACCTATCCTTTAATTGGCCTTGCAGCAAGCGGCACAGGTAATATTGCATCATTCATGGCTTCAAGCAATGGAAACTCTGTAGCCAATGCTACTATCAGGGTAACACCAACAGCCAATGGCTGCCCTGGACCGTTTAAAACATTTCTAATCACAGTTCACCCAACGCCAAATGTGGCACAACCTGCCGATCAGACACTTTGTAATAACAGCGCTACCGCAGCAATAACTTTCAGCGGCACTGTTGCCGGCACAACTTATCAGTGGACGAATAACAACACAACCATTGGCCTGGCTGCAAGCGGGGCTGGAAATATACCTTCGTTTATTGGAAACAGTAATGGGGCAACTGTAAACACCGCTACTATTACCGTTACACCAATGGTTAATGGTTGCCCGGGTGCGGCTAAAATATTTACGATCACTGTTAATCCAATGCCCGATGTAGCACAACCTGCAGATCAGCAATTGTGCAGCGGTAATTTTACATCTGCAATCAACTTTACCGGCCCTGTTGCCGGAACACTCTATAGCTGGACCAATACTGCCCCCATAATAGGCCTGGCAGCAAATGGTACGGGTAATATTGCTTCATTCCAGGCAGCAGCTAATGGTAATGCCGTAGCCAACGCCACTATTACCGTAACTGCATCCATCAATGGTTGCGCAGCACCATCTAAAACATTCGTTATTACTGTAGAACCAACACCAAACGTAGTTCAACCGGCAGACCAGGCTTTATGTGATAACAGCAATACAACTCCTATTACTTTCAGTGGTGTTGTAAATGGCACAGTATATAACTGGACGAATAATAACCCTTCAATTGGCCTGGTAGCAAGCGGCACAGGAAATATTCCATCGTTTACTGCAAGCAGTAATGGCGCTGCAACTAATATGGCAACTATCACTGTAACACCCACGTTCAATGGTTGTCCGGGTACGCCAAAAACGTTTACAATAACTGTTAACCCAATGCCTGATGTGGTACAACCTGCCAATCAGCAATTGTGCAGTGGTAATTTTACATCAGCAATTAACTTTAGCGGGCCGGTTGCCGGAACTTTATATTCATGGACAAATACCAACACCATCATTGGTTTAGCTGCCAACGGTACAGGTAATATTGCATCCTTTGCTGCTTCAAGCAATGGAGCTAATGTTGCTGTAGCTACCATTACAGTAACGCCATCAACGGGGGGGTGTTCGGCACCTCCTAAATCATTTGTAATTACAGTTAATCCAACACCGGATGTTGTTCAACCCGCCGATCAAACACTATGCGATAACAGCAATACCACGGCAATTAATTTTGCCGGTGCAGTAACGGGAGCTACCTACAGCTGGACGAATAACAATACTTCAATTGGCTTAGCTGCAAGCGGTATCGGTAATATTCCATCCTTTACTGCAAGCAGTAACGGAGCAACAATCAATACAGCAACTATTACAGTAACACCGATGTTTAATGGCTGCCCCGGCACACCTAAAACATTTACTATTATTGTTAAGCCAATGCCGGATGTGGTACAACCTGCAGACCAGGCATTGTGTAGTGGCAACTTTACCGCACCCATAAACTTTACCGGGCCTGTTGCAGGAACAGTATATGCATGGACAAATACGAATACCGTAATTGGTTTAGCCGCAAGTGGTACAGGAAATATAGCATCGTTCCAGGCTTTAAGTAATGGTGCATCCGCTGCTACAGCTACTATTACTGTAACAGCTTCAGCCAATGGTTGTGCTGCTCCATCAAAAACATTCAGCATAACTGTTAATCCCACACCGGATGTTGTACAGCCAACAGATCAGTCTTTGTGTGATAACAGCAACACTGCAGCAATTAATTTTACCGGTGCAGTAACAGGCGCTACTTATAGCTGGACCAATAGTAATACTTCAATAGGTTTGGCGGCAAGTGGTACAGGTAATATTCCTTCGTTTACTGCAAGCAGTAATGGCGCAACAATCAATACTGCAACTATTACAGTAACACCAATGTTCAACGGATGTGCCGGTACACCAAAAACATTTACCATCACCGTGAACCCAATGCCAGACGTAGTGCAACCGGCAGACCAGGCATTATGCAGCGGCAACTTTACCACACCCATAAACTTTACCGGCCCGGTGGCAGGTACCTTGTACAGCTGGACCAATAACAATACAATAATTGGTCTTGCTGCAAACGGTACAGGAAATATAGCCTCGTTCCAGGCTTTAAGTAATGGTAGTACCACAGCTACTGCCACTATCACAGTAACAGCATCCGGCAATGGCTGCGCAGCACCGTCAAAAACATTCAATATAACAGTTAACCCTACACCTGATGTTGTGCAACCGGCAAACCAGGCATTGTGTGATAACAGTACTACTGCGGCCATAAACTTTACGGGAGCAGTGAGCGGTGCAGTTTATAACTGGACCAATAATAATCCTTCTATAGGTTTGGCAGCAAGTGGTACAGGGAATATTCCTTCATTTGCGGCAAGCAGCAATGGCGCAACTGTAAATACAGCTACCATTACTGTAATACCAACATTTAATGGTTGCCCGGGTGCTCCAAAAACATTTACTATTGTTGTTAATCCGATGCCTGATATTGTAAAACCTGCCGACCAGGATTTATGTAACGGCAATTTTACAACACCTGTGAACTTTACAGGATCTGTTGCCGGAACAGTTTATACCTGGACTAATACTTATCCTTTAATTGGCCTTGCAGCAAGCGGAACAGGAAACATTCCTTCATTCCAGGCTTCAAGTAACGGAGCTTCGGTTGCCACAGCTACTATTACAGTAAAAGGGAATGCCAATGGTTGTGCTGCACCGGTAAAAACATTTACCATAACGGCTAACCCTACACCAAATGTTGCACAACCAGCTAACCAGGCGGTATGTAACGGTGCCACAATAAATGCTATCAACTTTACCGGTAACGTTGCAGGTGCAGTGTATAACTGGACAAATAATAATCCTTTGATCGGTATACCAGCTACTGGTGCCGGAAACATTGCTTCTTTTACCGCAGTTAATAATACGGCTCTGCCCATTACCGCAACCATTACCGTAGTGCCGGCATCTTCAAATTGCCCGGGTACAGCAAAAACATTTACTATTACCATTAATCCAACACCAGCGGTTGATGCCACTACAGACGCTGTTGTTTGCCTGGGCAAAACAGTGCAGTTAAATGCTACCGGCGCTGCTCAATACACCTGGACCCCGGTAGATCATCTTACTTGTTCCACCTGTGCTAACCCGGTTGCCAAACCGGTTGATTCCATCGTGTACAAGGTAAAAGGAACCAGTTCTTTTGGTTGCGTTGCCTATGATTCGGTAGTATTAAATGTGATCAAACCATTTAAGATGAAAGTTTCACCCGATGATACTTTATGTATCGGTGAAAGTACCAGCATGCTGGCGTCAAATGCCAACAGCTACATCTGGTCGCCGCCAACTAATTTAAGCGGACTGAATACAGCTAATCCATCTGCCAAACCTTCTGCCACCATACGTTACCAGGTGATAGGTTTTGACGGTCATAATTGCTTTGCCGATACTGGTTATGTTTTAATAACGGTGGGGCCTAAGCCAAAAGTAAATATTGGCCCAGACAGAACTTTAGCAACCGGTACACATTTAACGCTTAACGGTGTTACGCAAAACGGGCCTATCATTAAATGGGAATGGACACCGGCATCAGAGTTAAGTTGCAGTGATTGTCCTTCGCCTTCTACCATAGTGAGGAACAATTCTTTCTATACCGTTCAGGTCACCAATACTTTCGGTTGTATTGCTGCTGATACCATCTTTATCAATTCTATTTGTAAAAGTGCACAGGTGTATATTCCTAATGCCTTTACCCCGGATAATGATGGATTGAATGATATCCTGATGGTAAGAGGAAGTGGTATTACCGTAAAATCGTTCAGGATATTTAACCGCTGGGGCGAACTGGTATTTGAAAAAGCAAATTTCTATCCTAATGATCCAAAATACGGGTGGGATGGAAAGGTGAGGGGAGTGCCGGCAACACCAGATGTGTTTGTATATACCGCAGAAATATTCTGTGATAACGGTATACCTTACACGTATAAAGGAAATATTACCATACTAAAATAATTATATAACCTATGAAGCCCGCTAAAAAAATATTCCTGCTGTTGGTAGTTACGCTGCTGGCTAAGTTTGCCGGCGCACAGGATATAAATTTTTCACAGTTTTACGATCTGCCCCTGCTTAGAAATCCGTCATTGGCCGGAATTTTTTCGGGAGATATCAGGATAACATCGGCATACAGAAATCAATGGCAGAGTGTAACCGTGCCTTACAGAACGTTTGGCCTTGGGGCTGAATTCAAGAAACCCATCGGAGAAAACTCAAACGACTTTTTTACTTACGGATTACAATTATCCAACGATATTGCAGGTGATTCAAAATTAAGCCGCACACAGGTTTTTCCTGTATTTAACTATCACAAATCATTGGGGGATAAAAATACCTACCTGTCTGCCGGTATAATGGGCGGGCCGGTAATGCAACGTTTCGATCCTTCCCGGTTAACTTTTGATGACCAGTATGTGAACGGTTCTTACAGCACTGCCAATCCAACCAAACAAACCTTCAGCAATACCAAGCTTACTTATTGGGATGGAACTGCAGGGCTTTGTTTCAGCAGTGTGGCAGGGGAGAATACAAGGTATTATATTGGTGTTGGCCTCTTTCATTTTACAGAACCTAAAGTGGCTTTTCAAAAACAAAATGATATTATACTGAATAAAAAATGGGTGGTTAATGGTGGCTTTGCAGCACCTTTAAGTGATGAGAACCGGTTGATCATGTACCTGGATTATTTTATGCAGGGTGGTGCAAGGCAGGGGCAGGGTGGTCTTATGCTTAACCACGACCTGGTTCAGTATGACGAAGAACAGAAAATAAGCGTTTCGGGCGGTTTGTTTTATCGCTGGAAAGATGCATTTATGCCGGTAGTAAAACTGGATTATTATGATTACAGTTTAGGAATGTCTTATGATGTAAACTCCAGTAAATTAAAGTCAGCATCACAATACAGGGGGGCATTTGAAGTTACGCTCTCTTACAAAGCGTTTAACAATAAGTATAATACTTCAGCCAATAAAGTAAAGTGCCCTTTGTTTTTTTAAATATAAAAAAACTAAGCAGCCATAAGATTCATCGTTCATAAGCATAACAATTGCCGGGTAAGCTAATTGCCTGGCGAGATTATTAATAGCCGGAATTAACGCCATTTTTTTGTGAAAATTGTTGACAAATACAAAGTATTGTTATCAACAAAACCCGCTGTTGGTATGGTTTTTGGCTAATAAAAGGAAAATCCAACTATATGAGAACCATTTCATTTTTAGTGATTGCCTGTGTTGTTTTATTTATTGTAATTTTTACACTGATCACCATTTTATTTATCAAATTTTAAACATGTTCACACTCATGTTGTGATCATCTTCCTTTAATGGAAATGATCGGTGCATTAATTTAAATGCGCTATACTTTCAGTTTCAGTAAAAACTACATTGCTGAAATCTTTCACCACATTATACAGCGTATCTCTTTCCACAGGTTGTCTTTTAACCTGTTTTATCAGTGTAACCAATTCGGCTGTACTCATCCTGGGTGTTTGTTCTTCACTGCCGGCCATGCTGTAAATTTTTGTGCTGTCGTCGATGGTACCATCAATATCATTTACCCCAAAGCTTAAACTCAATTGTGCATTCTGCCTGCCCAGCATTGGCCAGTAAGCTTTAAGGTGAGGAAAATTGTCTAAATAGATCCTGGCAATTGCATATAGCCTCATATCTTCTGTAATAGTACTTTCCGGTACGTGGCTCATATCATTATCGTGGTTACGGAACTTTAAAGGAATAAAAGTATTAAAACCTTTGGTTTTATCCTGCAATTCACGCAGTCTCCTCATGTGGTCAATGCGGTGTTCGTATTTTTCAATATGGCCATATAGCATAGTGGCGTTACTATGCATACCTAATTTATGCGCTTCTTCATGAATAGCCAGCCAGCCATCAGCATTCACTTTATCAGCACATATCTGTTCTCTTATTTCGGGATGAAAGATTTCTGCACCGCCACCAGGTAAGCTATCCAGTCCTGCGTCATGCAATTTCTTCATGCCCTCGGCGGTGGAAAGTTTGGCTTTGCGGAACATGTAATCCAGTTCAACGGCGGTAAATGCTTTTACATGCAGTTCCGGACGATGGGCTTTTATCTTTTGCATCAGCTCAATAAAATAATCCATATTCATTTTAGGGTGTACGCCACCTACAATATGCACTTCGGTAATAGGTTTGCCATCGTAGGTTTTCACGATGTCCAGCATCTGGTCGATGCTGAGTTCCCAGCCCTCTTCCTTGTGTGCGTACAAGCGGCTATAGCTGCAGAATTTGCAACTGAATACACATACATTGGTAGGTTCAATGTGAAAGTTGCGGTTGAAATAGGTTTTATCGCCGTGCAGTTTTTCCCTGATGAAATTGGCCAGGGCTCCCACAAAAGCAAGGCTGCCTTTTTCAAAAAGCACCAGGCATTCCGCATCGGTGATCCGCACGCCGTCTTTTACTTTTTGTGCAATGCTTTGTAAAGCTTTATCTGTAGTGGAATTGATTAAAATATCTATTGAAGTACTCATTGGAATGTTTTTGCAAATTTACGACGATAATAGAAGTTGTAACATTATTTTTTATCTTCACCCGGAAAGATATTCTACCCATTATTAACCTGATTTTTTCGTGTGACACATAAACTGTTTATTTTTTGCTTTATTAGTTTCTTTTTTAGCTCAACAGGTTTTGCACAGTACAAGTACATTTATTATTTCGATAAAGATTTAAATTCCTGTAAGCTGGCCGAAGCCATAATTACCGGAAAAGGCTATAAGGATGAAGGACTTTTTAAATTAGATTATTTTGTTAATCAAACAGGTCTTTTACTAATGACGGTACATTATACCGATTCCACTTTAAATGTACCGCAGGGTTTATTCCGGTCTTATTATAGTAATGCCGTTTTAGAAAAAGAGGGCAATTATGATAACGGGCTTTGGCAAGGGCTTTGGCAGCAATGGAACGATAAAGGATTAAAGACGGATTCAATTATTTATGACAAGGACATAAGGATCAGGTTTGCGAAATTTGAATATTACGGTAAAGAAAAAGCAAGAACGTTGTATACATTTACAGACAGCCTTGCCAATACCTATACGCAATTATATTTTTTTAATAATGGCAATCCTTCCAGCGAAGTTGTATTTACAGGACAAAAAGGGGTATTGAAAAAGTATGATAACACAGGCACGTTTATAAAATCAGATTCTGTTTTCAGCAGGGAAGAGATAGAAGCTTCTTTTCCCGGCGGGCCACAGGCATGGAATGAGTTTCTAAAAAAGAATCTTCATGGAGATGTGCCATCAGACCACGGGGCACCAAACGGAATGTATACTGTAGTTGTAAAATTCAGGGTTACAAAAGACGGAACACTTGCTGATATTGTAACTGAAACCAGTCCCGGTTATGGTATCGAAAATGAAGCTATCAGGATCATGAAAAAATCACCCAAATGGATTCCTGCAAAACAATATGGCCGGTTTGTGAATGCCTACCGGAGACAACCGCTCACTTTTTTAGTGGACAACGGAAGATAATTTTCTGCCATTTTTTACTGAATAAATGTATATCTTCCAAGTCTAAACTAAAATAGGCATGAGTATTAAGTTTCGTCTTACGGTGATGAATTTTTTGCAATTCTTTGTCTGGGGTTCCTGGCTAATAACAATTGGGGCTTACTGGTTCCAGAATAAGCATTGGGCAGGAGATAAATTTGGAGTTATCTTTTCTACAATGGGTATTGCTTCTCTTTTTATGCCATCAATAATGGGCATCATTGCAGACAAATTTATTAATGCAGAGAAATTATATGGTATCTGCCATATTTGTGGTGCGGTGGTTCTTTTTACATTGCCAATGGTAGCTGATCCCACCACTTTCTTTTGGGTAATATTACTCAACATGATTTTTTATATGCCTACCATTGCATTGGCAATTGCAGTAGCCTATACTTCGCTTAAAAATAATGAAAAAGATGTAGTGAAAGATTATCCACCGATCAGGGTGTGGGGTACAATTGGTTTTATTGCAGCACTCTGGGTGGTAAGCCTGCTGGGGTTTGAAACCTCTGCCAGCCAGTTTTATGTGGCTTCAGCAGCATCGTTGTTTTTAGGAATATATTCTTTTACCCTTCCTAAATGTCCGCCGCAACTTACCGGCAAGCAAAATCAATCTTTTGTTGATGCGATGGGCCTCACTTCTTTCACCCTGTTTAAAAATAAAAAAATGGCGATGTTTTTTATTTTTTCGATGTTATTAGGAGCCGCATTACAATTAACTAATGCATACGGGGATACTTTTTTACACGACTTTGCCAATGTGCCTGCTTACAAAGATGCAATAGCTGTTAAGTACCCTGCTATTATCATGTCCATCTCTCAGATATCAGAAACGTTATTCATTCTTGCTATACCGTTTTTCTTAAGAAGATTTGGTATTAAGCAGGTAATGTTGTTTAGTATGTTTGCCTGGGTACTCAGGTTTGGGCTTTTTGCCTATGGTAATCCGGGCAATGGACTCTGGATGATCGTTTTATCATGCATCGTATATGGTATGGCGTTTGATTTTTTCAATATCTCCGGTTCTCTTTTTGTAGAAACACAGAGCGACCCCAAAATAAGAGCCAGTGCACAGGGGCTTTTTATGATGATGACGAATGGGGTAGGTGCAGTATTGGGAAGTTCTGTAAGTGGGTTCATCATTCAAAAATATTTTACAGCTGCTGACAGTACCAAAGACTGGTATCACATATGGTTAGCTTTCGGTGCTTATGCATTAATAGTCGGTGTTTTGTTTTTAGTTTTATTTAAACACAAACACAATCCGCAGGAAATACAAAACGTAACGCATTAAAATAAAATCCCTTCAACTTTTGAAGGGATTTTTATTACAACAATGCTGAGCAATTATTTTATAGGTTCTGATTTTTTACAGAATTTAATTTTAGTGGTATTAGTACGCTGAAATTTTATTTCGGCACAATAATCGAAACTATAGTTTCAATGTATAACAAAGCCCTCACAAAAATGCGAGGGCTTTAATTTTAAAGCTGTAGTAAATTACTTCAACGCTTCTATCTTTTTTACAAAGTTTGCTTTTGGTTGTGCGCCAACTAATTTATCAACCACCTGTCCGCCTTTTACAAAAAGTATTGCAGGAATGCTGGTGATACCGTAGTTCATAGAAACCTGGGGATTGTGGTCCACATTTACTTTACCAATATTAACCTTGCCTTCGTATTCTTTTGATAATTCTTCAATTACCGGGCCTATTGCACGGCAAGGACCGCACCATTCTGCCCAAAAATCAATAACGGTTAATTTATCGCTGTCTAAAACGTCTGTCTTAAAGTTTGCATCTGTGAATTCGTGTGCCATAATATATTTTTGTTTAAATTTTATAGAGAGAGGACAAATTTAAGTCCAATCCTGTTAATGTGCTGTTATGACATATCCACATAGTGTTAATGTGCCAATTTGAAGGGGAAATTATGCCACTGCGGCAATTACAGATGTCATGACGGCTTCAGGCCATCGTAATTGCTGTAGGCCATTTAGGCCGTCACCACGCTCACTTCCACATCTATATTATCATTCAGGAATACCGCCATCTCGTCGTTCATGGTAAAGCCTTTTTCTAAACTGTACATACCCACTTTATGATTATTACGTAAATCCTTTACATTGAATTTGATAGAAGTTTTACCCGGGTTAGCCTTAATATTCTGATCGATAAAATTGATAAAATCGGCATTTACAAATTGCGGCTGTACGTCAATGATCACCTGTTTGGTAAGGGCTGTTTTTACCGTTTCCAGCAAATGAATCTTACTTAATGCAAATTGATATTCGTTGCTGTTGTAGCGTTGTTTAAAACCGCCTTCTACCAAAACGATCATTCCTTTTTCTAAATAGTTCTGGTACTTTACATAATCTTCGCTCCACAGCATAAACTCTGCTTTACCACTAAAGTCTTCAATAGTCAGGATACCAAAATTTTTACCGGTTTTGGTAAGCCGGTGTGCCGCATCAATTACCAAACCTGCCACACGAAATTGTTTTGCAGGATTAGGATTACTGTTTACTGAATTTTTAAATTCTACGTAATCAGCCAGCGAAGTGATATTATAATGTTTTAATTCAAATTTGTAATTATCCAAAGGATGTCCGCTGATGTACATTCCGGTAACTTCTTTTTCATAATCCAGTTGCTGTACCAATGGCCAGGGTTCGCAAACGGATAATTTGGGCGGCATAATTTCCGGCATTGCCAAATCACCAAACAAAGTATTGCTGGTGCTGGCTGCCTGCGATTGAAAAACGTTACCAAACTTAACTATCTTTTCCAGGCCACTAACATCACCTGGTGCGGCATAAAAATATTGTGCACGTATCACATCTGTAAAGCAATCAAAAGCGCCGCTGTAAGCTAAGCTTTCCATTGATTTTTTGTTTACCGATTTACTGTTACATCTTTTGGCCAGGTCAAAAATACTTTTGAAAGCACCATGCTTATCTCTTTCAATAATAATATCTTCAATTGCTTTTTCGCCCACACCTTTTAAGCCGCTGAAACCAAAGCGTATCTCGCCTTTTTTATTTACTGCAAAACCATTCTGGCTTTCATTAATATCAGGCCCCAGAACCGTTAACCCCATGCGCTTGCATTCTTCCATAAAGAAAGTGATCTTTTCAATACTGCCTGCATGATTCAGTACTGCCGCCATATATTCACTGGGGTAGTGGGCTTTTAAATAAGCCGTTTGATAAGCCACAAATGCATAACAGGTACTATGCGATTTATTGAAAGCGTACTGGGCAAAGGCTTCCCAATCCGTCCATATTTTATTTAATTTATCTTCAGGGTGTCCCTTGGCGGTAGCCCCGGCAATAAACTGCGCTTTCATTTTATCCAGCACCGCAATCTGTTTTTTACCCATCGCTTTACGCAATACGTCCGCATCCCCTTTACTAAAGCCGGCTAGTTTTTGCGATAATAACATTACCTGTTCCTGGTACACCGTAATACCATAGGTTTCTTTCAGGTGTTCTTCCATATCAGGCAGATCATACTCCACCTGCTTTTTGCCATGCTTACGATCGATGTAATCAGGAATATAACTCATCGGGCCGGGACGGTACAATGCGTTCATCGCAATCAGGTCATCAAATTTATCCGGTTTCAGTTCACGCAGGTATTTCTGCATACCGGCACTTTCAAACTGGAAGGTACCGTTGGTATCGCCTCTTTGATAAAGAGCATAAGCTTTTTCATCATCCAGGGGAATATAATCAATATCGATAGCAACGCCGTGGTTCTGTTTGATCAGCGACAGTGCTGTTTTAAGAATACTCAGGGTTCTTAATCCCAAAAAGTCCATCTTAATTACACCGGCTTCTTCAATAGAGTTACCCTCAATCTGTGTTAACCATAATTCAGATTCTTTTGAAGTGGCAACAGGTAATAATTCAGTAAGGTCCTTAGGTGCAATGATGATGGCTGATGCATGAATACCTGTATTGCGAACAGAGCCTTCTAAAATTTCTGCTTCGTGAAGAATGGTGCTCCGCAGATCGTTGCCGGCATAAATTGCCCTTAATTGTTTTACATTATCCAGGTCATCAGGTTGCAGGGCTTCTTTTTCTTCCAAAGATTTTTCTCCTGCTTTTGCTTCCTTGATGGTGAATGGCGCATGCAATAATCTTTTTAAATTAATACCCGGCCGTTCCGGAATTAATTTGGTAAGAATGCGGCTTTCCGGCAAAGGAAGATCCATTACCCTGGACACATCGGCAATACTACTTTTTGCTGCCATGGTACCATAAGTGATGATCTGGGCTACCTGGTTCTTACCATATTTCTGCACTACATAATCAATTACTTTTTGCCTTCCGTCATCATCAAAATCCGTGTCAATATCGGGCATGCTCTTACGCTCCGGGTTCAAAAACCTTTCGAACAGTAAATTGTATTTTATCGGATCAATATTAGTGATGCCAATGCAATACGCCACTGCACTGCCTGCTGCAGAGCCACGGCCCGGGCCAATGAACACGCCAATATCCCGGCCGTGTTTAATAAAATCACTTACAATTAAAAAGTAACCGGCAAAGCCCATCTTCCTGATAACACCCAATTCAAACTGCAAACGCTCTTCACTTTCTGGAGTAAGAATTTTGTAGCGTTCTTTTGCGCCGCTCCAGGTTAAATGTTCTAAATAATCATCCTGCGATTTGTAGTTGGCCGGCACTTCAAAAAAAGGCAGTAATATTTCTTTCTTTAAATTAAGTACATCAATTTTATCAACTACTTCATTGGTGTTGTCAATCGCTTCCGGCAGATCTTCAAACACTTTTATCATCTCTGCAGTGTTCTTCAAATAAAACTGGTCGTTAGGAAAACCAAAACGTTTATTTTTTATGGATACATCATCATCACTGAATTCACGGTTGGCAGGAGTGGCCTGCTTTTCGCCGGTGTTGATGCACAATAAAATATCATGGGCATTAAAATCGCTCTGGTCAACATAATGGCTATCGTTACTGGCAATAACTTTTACGTTGTATTTTTTTGCAAACTTTAATAAAATGGCATTTACTTTTTCCTGGTCGGGAATGCCGTGGCGTTGCAACTCAATATAATAATCCTGCTGAAAAATATTCAGCCACCATTTAAATTCGTTCTCGCCTTCCTCTTCGCCATGTTTTAAAATGGTTTGCGGTACCAATGCTCCCAGGCAACAGGTAGTAGCAATTAATCCTTCGTGGTATTTATGAATGAGTTCCTTATCAATACGCGGATATTTGGAATACATGCCTTCAATATATCCCAGAGAGGTAAGCTTGACTAAATTTTTATACCCCTGTTCATTTTTGGCCAACAGTATCTGGTGGTGCCGCGGATCTTTTTCTTCTTTGCTGAATGTTTTGCGGTGCCTGTCGGTGGTAATGTAAAATTCACAACCTACAACCGGCTTTACTTTAAGTGAGCCATCCGCATTTTTATGGTTATGTGCTTCTTTTACAAATTCAAAAGCGCCAAACATATTACCATGATCGCTGATGGCCAATGCAGGCATACCATCTGCAATGGCTTTTTTATACAGGTTCTTAATAGAGGCAGCGCCATCCAGTAAAGAAAATTGTGTGTGTACGTGTAAGTGAGAAAATTTCATGCCCTAAATCCCTAAAAGGACTTTTAAATTAAGATGATGTAAAAGCTTTTTGTTTTTTATACACCCGGTCTTTGAAATACGACTATTGATATTGTAATTCACAGACTAAGGACCCTTCAGGGGGTATTGCAAATATCGTTCATTATAGCTGCTGACGAATGTTGTTTTTTTCCACAGCAGGTACTTGTTTTGAGAATATACCAACTGGTGGGTATTTCAGGGGTTGTTGTAAAGATTATTTTTGATTTCAAATAAACATATTATGAAACAATTACTTAGTGCTATACTTTTTCTTTTTACCACTACTACTTTATTTGCCCAGCAACCTGCGGCAGATAAGATATCGGTAATAATAAAAGACGGCAAATTCACCATTGATAAAGCGGTAATAAGTGATGGCTGGCGTAAAGATGTGGCAAGTGTTGTACTGGGTATTCCGGAACGCAAAAGACCGGGCTATAATACCACTTACACTTATGATAATTTCGGCATCGTGCTGTTTGAAAAAAATGATGATAAACTGCCATCGGGAACATTGTCGGAAGTGCAGTTTTACATATCTGCCGGCGATACCAATGCCGTAACACCCCGGGGCTTCTATGCAGGAAAAATACAGGTTGAAAAAGTGAAAATAACAAGCAATCTCGATTGGAAGACACTTAGGGAAAAACTAAAAGATTATACGCCTTCAGAAAGCTATATGCCACATAATTTCCGCCTGGCCTATAAGGGTATTTATATTTATTTTAAGTATAATGATGCGGAAACGATTTTGCAAAAGATGAGCATTGGCGTTGATAAAGGCAATAAGTAACACCCTTGCAGAGGCAGGTAGCGTAACAGCAAGTACATTATTGGCGGCTGCAATTGCAGTATACAGCATAGTTACAGCCCGATTTGTTAAAAAGGAGAAGCACTACAATTATTTTACTGTCAATACGTTAACTAATTAAAATCGATAAAAATGCCTGAAAAGCTTGTATATCCCGGTAATGGGATGTACCTTTGCAAAGCATTAGAGAAAAAATTTATTTATTAATTAGTTTGTAGGACAAGGTTTAAAGATCGGATTAGATAAACAGCGTAATTAAAGAAGAATCAGACGACCAAAGAACACAAGATTAAGTCGTACATACGCTTAAACCAAAAGTTTACGTATGAAACACTTATTTTTTGTTTCTGTTGCCGCTGGCATATTTTCAGGAACATCAATATCCGTTAAAGCCCAGACTGCTGTTAATTCGGTGAAGTTTGTGGGGCCACAAAAAAAATCCGTACAATTTATTGAAGGCATTGAGATAAAGCGTGACGCTCAGTCTACCGCCGAACCTGATGTTTGGGCAACTAAGCCTGTAGTGAAACCTGTACCTGCTACAGTCACCAAACTTACTTATAAAAATGCCACTGCTAATTCCGGTACTTTTATTGAAAGCTGTACCTCATTACAATTTAAATATGCCCAGTTGATGGATGTGGATGTGGAACTGATCACCAATACCAAATTGTATACTGTAATTGAAGACTGGTGGGCTACACGTTACCGTTATGGCGGTACCAGTAAAAAGGGAATTGACTGCAGTGCTTTTACCGGGGCATTACTGAATGAAACTTATGGATTGAATATGCCCAGGACTGCAAAAGATCAATATGCCATTTGTGATAAAGTGGAAAGAGAAAATCTTGCTGAAGGCGACCTGGTGTTTTTTAATACAAGAGGCGGCATCAGTCATGTAGGAGTTTACCTGGCAAATGGTTATTTTGTACACAGCAGTGTGCATGGCGGTGTAACCATCAGCAGCCTTGATGAAGATTATTATAACAGAAAATATATTAGCGGGGGCAGGGTGACGCAGCAGTAAGTTATTTGCTATGAAAATTAGAAGGGAGCCGCAGGGCTCCCTTTTTTTATTGCGTTGAATTTGATTTATGTTGTAATACCGCCTTCGGCGGGTAAACCAGAACACTGATTATTATGATGGTTAAGATTTGCACTGATCAATCATCATCTTAAAAATCTGCGTTCCAAAAATTAGCACTTGCAGTGCTAATTCAGCAAACTATCAATGTCATTCTATCTTTCTTGCTTTCACATAAAAATTCGGATTCACCACAAAGGTTTTCTTATCATACCAATCGGCTAAATTCAATGTTTGCCATGTTGCGGTTGGCTTTATCCATTGTTCGCTTTTATCTTGCTTGCCGAAAGATACTTTAAGTGGTAAATTAAAACCGGCTACCACACTGTCATAACGATAAGAAACTTTATTGCCGTCAATTTTATATTGCAGCACAGGAATCATTGTAGTGCGTAAATACTGGTCAAATACTTTACTGAAATCGATCTTGCTTTGTTTGCTTACATAATCTTCAATTTGTTTGGTAGTAACTGTTTGATGATAAAATGTTTTATTCAATCCTCTTAATATCATCCTGAATTTTTCATCATCATTAATTACCTGGCGGATGCTGTGCAGCATATTACCACTCTTGGGATACATATCGCCACTGCCTTCCTGGTTTACATTGTACGGGCCAATGATGGGGATGTCATTTCTTATGCCCCTTCTTGTACCAATACAATAGGCATTGCCTGCTTCTTTTCCATACCAGAAATCGGTGAACAAGGTTTCGCTGTAATTGGTAAAGCCTTCATGCACCCACATATCGGCAATATCTTTACTGGTGATATTGTTGGCAAACCATTCGTGGCCGCTTTCATGCACAATAATAAAATCCCATTTCAATCCCCAGCCGGTACCGCTCTGGTCCCTGCCCAGGTAACCATTCTGGTAACCATTACCATAAGCGGTGGCGCTCTGGTGTTCCATTCCCAAATGCGGCGCATCTACCAATTTGTATCCATCGGCATAAAAAGGGTAGGGGCCAAACCAATGCTCAAATGCCTTTATCATTCTTGGCGCATCGGCAAAATGTACTTTGGCTTTTTCTAAATTCTCTTCTAATACCCAGTAATCCATATCCAGGTCACCTTTTTCGCCTTTGTATACTTCACTAAAATGAGTGTATTTTCCTATGTAGGGAATGATATTATAATTGTTGATCGGTTCTGTAACAGCCCAGTCGTATGTGGCTGTACCATCACCATTATTTATTTTGCCACGGTAGCGGCCATTGCCTACGCACACCAAACTATCCGGGCATGTTATGTGCATTTCGGCACTATCAGGTTCATCGGTCTGGTGATCTTTGCAGGGGTACCATACACTGGCGCCTAAACCCTGGCAGGCAATGCTTACCCATGGGCTACCATCCTTGCTTTTCTTCCAGATCAAACCTCCATCCCATGGCGGGCGGCGGGCAATACGGGGTTTACCGTGGTAGTAAATGTGTACTGAATCGATACCCCCTTTTTTTAAATTTAGCTTACTGAAATCGATAAAGTAAGCATTTCCATCTTTTGTGAATGGTACTTTGTAATTACGCCATGTTGTTCCCATTCCACCTGCTAGTGGAGATTTTTCAGTAGTTGTTGTACTTAGTGTAATAAAATCTATGATCATTGGTTCCTGCAGATCAACCTGCATTACTTTCCCTTGTTTTAAAATTTTAAATGCGATCACGTTATGACCACTAATCGTACTATCCACAATATTAAATTTCACGTGCAGATCATATTTCAATACATCCCACCAATCCCTCGAAGGGCCGTAGGTGCCACGTAATGTATCAGCATGTGTAAATGCTGCCATCTTTTTTAAAGGCTGTGCCTGTAAATGGATAATGGATAATGAGGTAATGAATAATGCTGTAAAAATTGCAGCGGCTTTTTTTAAGTGCAACATCTTTTTGGTGGGTTTGTTTTTGATTGCATAAATTTATGAAGAATAAGTATAACTATGTATTTAAAGCAGCACCACTCATCATTAATTCAATTGCTAAAAAAATATACTGCATCTGCTATAATAAATTATTCATTATCTATTGTCTCCTTATTCATTATTTTCTTATCCATTTTTGCATTCTCCTGTAATTCACATGAGCATGCGGGTAAAAAAATATTTCACTATAACGAAAGCAGTGGCCTTGCTTCGCTTGATCCGGCGTTTGCAAAAAACAAACAGGTAATGTGGAGTGTACACCAGTTGTACAATACTTTGGTGGAGATCGATAGCACGATGCAGCTGGCCCCATCACTGGCAAAAAGCTGGACCATCTCTCCTGATAATTTAATTTTTACTTTTTATTTAAGGGATGATGTGTTTTTTACAGACGACGCCTGTTTTACAAATAACAAAGGCAGAAAATTAACTGCACATGATGTGGAATACAGTTTTAAAAGAATTGTAGATAAGAATACGGCAAGCCCGGGAGCATGGATATTCAATAACAGGGTTGATTCTGTTGAGGGATTTAAAGCCATTGATGATACTACGTTTCAATTAAAACTGATCAGGCCTTTTCAATCTATACTGGGTATTTTAAGCATGCAGTATTGTTCTGTTGTGCCGAAAGAAGCGGTATTAAAATATGGTAACGATTTTCGCCGCCATCCTGTGGGCAGCGGGCCATTTAGTTTTGTTGCCTGGGAAGAAGGCCAGGCATTGGTGTTGAAGAGAAATCCCGATTATTTTGAAAAAGACGCTGACGGAACAAGGTTGCCACATATCGATGGTATTAAAGTTTCTTTTTACGATAGCAAGGCCACTGAGTTTTTAGAATTTCAACAGGGCCGTTTGGATTTTATAGACGATATCGATCCTTCTTTTAAAGATGAAGTGCTGACTAAAACCGGCAACCTGAAAAAAATATGGGAAGGCAAGATTGAATTGCAGAAGCAACCTTATCTGAACATAGAGTATTTAGGTATTTTGACAGATGAACAAAATCCATTGGTGAAAAATTCTCCTTTGCGTTTGCAAAAAATAAGGCAGGCTATCAATTACGGTTTCGACAGGAGAAAGATGATGTTGTATTTGCGTAATTCCATTGGCATTGCAGCAGAGAGTGGTTTTGTGCCCTGCGGTCTACCTTCTTTTGATTCGGTAAACGTAAAAGGTTACCAATACAATGTGGCCAAAGCAAAACAATTATTAGCAGAGGCCGGTTATGCGGAGGGTAAAAATCTGCCTGCAATCAAATTACTTACCATTCCCATTTATGGTGACCTGGGAAGTTATATCGCCAATGAATTACGGCAGATAGGAATTAATATTGAAGTGGAAGTGGTACAGAAAAGTTTATTGCTGGAACAAACTTCAAAATCGCAGGCCTTATTTTTCCGTGGCAGCTGGATAGCGGATTATCCTGATGCAGAAAATTATTTAAGTGTTTTCTACAGTAAAAATCCTGCGCCACCCAATTACACCCGGTATAAAAATCCTGCTTACGATCTGTTGTACGAAAAAGCTTTATCAGAAAAAAACGACAGCCTGCGGTATACACTCTATCAGCAAATGGATAGATTAATTATTGAAGATGCGCCGGTAGTACCCTTGTGGTACGATATGGCGATTCATTTAGTGCATACCAACATAAAAAATTTTCCGCCCAATAGTTTGAATTTACTGGAACTAAGGAGAACCAGGATAGAGTGAATTATTGAATAACAAAAAGTATTTAAATAAAAATGTTCAATCTTCAAAGCTGAATATCGAGCGTTGAACATTGAACATTGAGCATTTTCTTTAATGCTTCTTCAGCTTATTCTTAAACACTTTCTCAAATTTTTCCAGCTTGGGCCTTATTACAAACTGGCAATAGCCCTGGTTGC
The DNA here is from genome assembly GCF_054783275.1 of Ferruginibacter profundus. Taxonomy (NCBI): domain Bacteria; kingdom Pseudomonadati; phylum Bacteroidota; class Chitinophagia; order Chitinophagales; family Chitinophagaceae; genus Ferruginibacter; species Ferruginibacter profundus. Next base: position 387,937 of record NZ_BAAGQW010000001.1, read on the forward strand.
TGTTATTGTTGTAATAATTCTGGTGGTAAGCTTCTGCAGGATAAAACACTTCAAATTTTTCCAATGTTGTAACAATTGGCTTATCCCATGCGCCGCTTTTATCTAATGCAGCTTTATATTTTTCTGCTTTAGCTTTTTGTTCTTCGTTATGATAAAAAATCGCACTGCGGTATTGCGGTCCTACATCGGCGCCCTGCCTGTTTAAAGTAGTAGGGTCATGTACCTGCCAGAAAATTTCGAGTAACTCATCATAAGTTATTTTTGAAGAATCATACACCACATTCAGGCATTCTGCATGGCCTGTGGTTTTGCTGCATACTTCTTCGTAAGTGGGGTTTACCACAGTACCGCCACTGTAGCCGCTGGTTACGCTTACCACACCTTCCAGTTGCTGAAAAATAGCTTCTGTACACCAGAAGCACCCTGTACCAAATGTTGCAGTGTCTATGGTAGCCGGGTTGTTGGTTGTTGTCATTTTTTTATTCTCCTTTTTTGTTGTTGTATTATTATCTTTTTGTGCACAGGAGTATAATCCTGTAAAAACGAGGAACGAAAGAAATATTGACCTGAACATCATTTTTTGTTTATTTAATATACGCAAAGGTATTTTAGTTAGTTTGCAAAACGATTTTAGTTTAGATAAGTTTAACAAACCGAAATTATACTTTTATGGTAGCATTATTTTGTAAAACCAGGCTTCGTTGGCGCACTTCTCAACAGCGGATTTTTAATCAGCTTTTAGCTTTAAGCTTTTTGCTCTTTGCTGTATCTTCATGCCAGCATAAAAACCAACCACCAATGCAATCAGTAAAAGCTTATGCCTTTCGCTTAAAACCCGGGCAGGACCTTAAACAGGAAATACAAAAACTGGTTACCGAAAAGCAAATTAAAGCCGGATGGATCAGCACCTGCGTTGGCAGCCTGACCAATTACAATATCCGTTTTGCCAACCAGCCCAATGGCAGCAGCGATAGCGGCCATTTTGAAATTGTAAGTTTAACGGGAACAGTTTCTGTTAATGGTTCACATATTCACATCAGCATCAGCGACAGTACAGGTAAAACCATTGGTGGTCATTTGATGGATGATTGCAAAATTTATACCACGGCCGAAATTGTCATTTTGTCGGGCAATGACCTCATTTTTAAGAGAGAAAAAGATGATACTACACCATGGGAGGAACTACAGGTGGAGGAGGTGAAAAGTAACCAGTAATTTATGATCAGGTATGAAAAGTTTTTTAAAGATAGAGAACTGGTTGCTGATAGTGCCCATTATTTTATTGCTGGTTCAAAAAATTTATTTTACTGATGCTACAGTTGATTTTCACTTACATGATACCTACTTTGTAATTGCCGGTTTTTATTTCGGGATAGCAATATTGTTGTTTTGCTGGATATTGTATCTCTGTCATTTCTCATTAAGGGCAAGAAAAAGCGGGAGCAAAAAAATATTGAGAGCTCACGTAATAAGTACTGTTTTATTACTGGTATTTTTCTTTATTTGTGACTTCCTGGTGCCCTTATGGAATGCCTCACCGATGAAACCAAAACGGTATTATGATTACACAAGCTGGGATGCATTCAGGCAATACAATGTAATAAGTTTGTGGTTTGCTGCAATGTTTGTTGTATTCCTGGTAATCCAGGTACTATTCATTCTTTATACAATTGTACGCTTATTGGTAAAAAACAAATCCTCATAACTACTATTAATTTAAAGGAGCGTCGATTTAAATATATTGAAGTCCTCCACCGGGCACCAATGATTACTACCAGTGGTATTCAATATTCACTGCAAGGTCAGGATGCAGGCTTTTAGCCACAGGGCAATTATCACCCACTTTTTGTAAAACTGTTCTGTCCTTTTCGTCCAACTGTAAGGTTGCCGGAAAATTAAGTATCACGTCAATCCTTCCGATCCGTCTCGGGTCAGCAATCATATGCTTGGTTACATGTATGTTGGTGCCGGCCAGGTCGATATGCATATCATTGGCCTTTATGCCCATGGTAGTAATGATGCAGGTGGCAAGCGCAACGCAAACGGTGTCTGTGGGTGAAAACCTTTCCCCTTTGCCTCTGTTATCTGTGGGGGCGTCGGTTTCAATAACGGTGCCGCTTTGCAGGTGGGTACATTCGCAGCGGAGGTCTCCTTTATATAAAACTGTGGCCGTCATAATTTTGTGTTTTAAATTTTGTTAAATGCAGCGGTTATTTTGTCAAAAGTATCATCTTTACCAACTACAACCTATTTTTACATAAATTTACGTAAGTAAACCATGCACATGAAAAAATTACTATTCATACTGGCAGCATTATCCTTTTCAACCGGCCTTTTTGCACAGGAAAAAGAAAATACCAAAAAAGCTAAAAAGGAAGAAAAACGTAAACGTATTGATGCCCTGATCAAACAGGAAGAAGAAGGTGTGATTGCTTATAAAAAGCAAACTGCCTATGGCGTAAAGCTAACCAGTGATGGCTATGGTGCTTTTTTTGAAATCGGCAGGGCCAAATCAATAAAAAAATCCCTGTTGTTCCAGTTTGAAATAAGTGAGCGCAAACACCAGAAAGAAGAAAAGCTTACGAGCCTGGCCAATTTTTCAGCCCCTTTTATTTATGGTAAACTCAACTTTTTTTATCCCGTTAAACTAGGTGTTCAACAACAAATATTATTAGGAAATAAGAGCAATAAAAATGGTGTAAGTGTAACGGGTAATCTCGGCGGGGGATTAACACTTGGTTTTTTGAGGCCTTATGAAGTGGAAGTAGACAAGAATGGCACAAGAACTTTTGTTAAATATGATTCTCCCGATAGTTTACTTTTTGTGGGAGCCTATAACGATATCTCAGCTTCCGGCCCCAACTTTGGTACCGGCTGGAATCATTTAAAATTAACACCGGGTGTGTATGTAAAGCCAGCCGTTCGTTTTGACTACGGCAAATTAAACGAACTGGTAAGCGCCATTGAAGTAGGTGTAAGTGCAGAGTTCTATTCCAAGAAGATTCCCCAGATGTTATACACCAAGGAAAAGCAATTTTTCTTTTCGGCCTATTTTGCATTAATGTTTGGCAGGAGGAAATAAAATCTCCCAGCCCCACCCGGAAGGAAAGTTTAGCAGGGATTTAAGTAGCACCGGTAATATATTGCCTTATGGCATTTGACTATATTTACCAGCCCACAGTACAGCATTATTTTAATTCTTTACTTCTTACCTTTGTGCTTCATTAGTAAATTTTTCAGGGTCACGGGATTGGCCGCATTCTGTAAAGGAGCAGGCAAATGATAGATCCCGGATCTGACATCATAAATCATAAATCAAATGATTGAATTACCGGTAATAGATGGAACAGTAGAGCAGCAACCTAAAAAACCAAACTGGTTAAGGGTTAAATTACCTATTGGAGAAGAATACAAACACGTCAGGAATTTAGTAGATAAACATAAACTGCATACCATTTGCGAAAGCGGCAATTGCCCTAATATGGGCGAGTGCTGGGGCGAAGGAACGGCTACATTTATGATATTGGGTAATATCTGCACAAGGAGCTGCGGTTTTTGCAATGTGGCTACCGGCAGGCCGTTAGAGGTGGATTGGGACGAACCACAACGTGTGGCAGAGGCCATTAACCTGATGAAAGTAAAACATGCTGTAATTACTTCGGTTGACAGGGATGAATTAAAAGATGGCGGCAGCATCATCTGGTTCAATACCATTAAAGCAGTGAAAGCTTTAAATCCTCAAACTACTTTAGAAACCCTGATACCCGATTTTAAGGCTGAGAAAGAAAATATACAACGCATAATTGATGCAGCACCGGAAGTGGTGAGCCATAATATTGAAACAACCGAACGCTTAACCAAACAGGTTCGTATACAGGCCAAGTACTGGCAGAGTATGGAAACTTTAAAGATACTTAAGGAAGGAGGCATGCGCACCAAAAGCGGTATCATGTTAGGATTAGGAGAGGAGAAAGAAGAAGTGATACAAACTTTAAAAGACCTGTATGCCAGCCATGTTGATGTGGTAACGATCGGCCAATATTTACAACCTACAAAAAAACATCTGCCTGTTGCCCGTTTTGTGCATCCTGATGAATTTGCAGCATACAGGGAGATAGGCTATAATTTAGGATTTGATTATGTAGAAAGCGGCCCGTTGGTGCGTTCTTCTTACCATAGCGAAAAACATGTGATAAAAGGTTGGGGAAGGAATAAATGGGAGGAAGAAAAGAATAATGGATGATAAAATAAAGGACAATTGATAATGTCTTAAACTTTAAAATACCTGAGGAAAAAACGGACTGTATACAACGAAAAAATTATCCATTGCCCATTAAAAAATTATTAATTACCTGCCGAGCCATTCCTTAAACCCGTTCACTCTTTCCCTGCTTACAATAGTTTCTGCGGTTGTTGAAGGGCATATCTCTAATTTCAATCTTCCGCCTAACCAGGTATGTACTTTTTTTACGGCTTCAATATTTACCAGCAAATGGCGATTGATGCGGTAGAAATTATCGGGCTGCAATTGTTCTTCCAATTGCGACAGGTTGCTTTCTAATAAAAATTTAGTGCCATTAAAATCCACAGCATAACATAATTTGCCATCGGCAAAACAATATGCCGTGCTTTCGGTTTTTAAATAGCTCAGTTGTTGTCCTCTTTTTATCAGTAAGCGTTCTTTATATTTTACAGCATTCATATCCTGCATCAGCTTTAAGATTTTATCCGAAAAATCGGTTGCCGCTTTGGGATAGAGTTGCCGGTATTTTTCTAATGATTGAAACAACTCATTTTCATCAATGGGTTTTAATAAATAATCGATGCTGTTTACTTTAAATGCCTTTAATGTGTATTGATCAAATGCAGTGGTGAAGATAACAGGGGTGGTAACTTTTACTTTTTCAAAAATATCAAAGCTTAACCCATCGGCTAATTGAATGTCCATAAATATCAGGTCGATATTTTGCATGGCAGATAAATAACGCACACTGGATTCGATACTATCTGCTTTATGCATGATCTCCACTTGATCACTGAAATTCAGCAATAATTTTGACAGCCGGTTGGCTGCAGGAATTTCGTCTTCAATAATTACAACTTTCATAAATTAATTATCGATCAGTGGAATGGAAACGGTGAAATTGGTTTCGTTCTCAGTTACTTTTACCGGCGCATCACTTAATAGTTTATAGCGGTTGCGGATATTATCTAAACCAATGCCGGTAGATTCATTTACCTGGTTTTTCATTTGCAGGTTATTGCTGATCACCAGGCTGCCATTCTCGGTAAACACATCTATATGCAACGGTTTATCTGATGAAACAATATTGTGCTTGATTGCATTCTCCATTAATATCTGCAGCGAAAGCGGCACAATTTTCTTTTGCAATTTTTCGGTAGGTATGCTGATGTTTACCTGCAGGTTTTTATCAAATCTTGTTTTTAATAAAAAAGTGTAGGCATTCAATACTTCCAGTTCATCCTTAAGTGAAATACTTTTTTCGTCTTTTACTTCTAGTATATGCCGGTACACTTTTGATAATTGTTGTACAAAATCAACGGCATGATCCGGGTTTTCAGGAATTAAAGAGCTAAGGGTATTCAGATTATTAAACAAAAAATGTGGATTTACCTGTGTACGTAATGCATTCAGTTGTGCGGCAAGGTTTTCTCTTTTGAGATTTTCTGTTTCTTCTACCGAATGGCGCAATTCATGCATAAAATAGATGCTCTCATAAATAGCGATGATCATAATGGTGCAGAAAAGTGCGGCAGAATTAGAGTGTATCAGCATATCTGCATCTGACGCAGATACGCCTTCTATTTTAAAAATCTCCTTGGTAAACTGGTGGAGTATTGAAGTAAAGGTTACAGTAAAAACAAACATCAATACCGATTGAAAATATAAACGCTTTCTTACCTCCCGGAACAAAGCATACCTTTTGCGGCTGTAGATCATAATGTACCTGTTGCCAACCCATATTATAGACGTGATCAGCAATGTGGCCAGGTATTTATCCCATGTGAGGTAAGGTGGCCGGGAGAAACGGCAATTCATAAATACAATGGGGATAATAAAACTCAACAACGGAATGCCGATAGCCATCAGCATGCCGTCGTTAAATCCAATCCTGCAATTGTGTTTACGCATGTTGTAAAGTTAATCAAATCAAAAGGTGATCTGGTAATTTATGTTGGGAAAAAATCCTATCTGGTTGATCTGGTTTACTGCCCCCGTTTTAGGGTTTAAGGTACGGATATAAATATTTTCCCTGCCTGTTAAATTTTGCAGATCCACATACCATTTTTGTGTAACTTTTTTAAGGTTGCGGATGTAGGAGAACTTCAGGTCCCAGCGAAAATAAGTATTCAATTGTTCGCTATAGGCTGCATCTTCTTTATAAATAACGTAACCGGCATTTTGCGAAGCGGCAATATTGAATGGTGTGTAACGTTGCCCGCCGGTAACGGTTATTTTACTATCGATGCCAAAAGTGGTTTTGCTATTGAGCTTAAATTCCTTTCCACCCAAAGCATTGATCACAAAATTACTATTGAAGGCTGTATTGCGCCATACATTATCACTGCCTTTATATTGCGATTGAAAAACAGAGGCAGTAAATAACCAGTAAAAACCTTCATGTAAAAAATGTTCCATTGTTAATTCGATACCATAATTATAACCTTTACCGTTATTTACTAAATTGGTTTTATCAGGAAAGGCAAAGTCGGCACCGGAGTTTAACATACTAAAACTGCTTGCTGTTTTTTCTACTGCTGCATTATAAATGTATTGCCCGTATATTTCGGATTTTAAGCGGAACTGTTTTGAAAAACTGATATCATAGCCCAATACTCCATGTGCGCTCTTAACAAAATCCAGGTTTTTATTCGTGAATTCAGTTTGCCCCAGGTTATTTTTTGATTGATAGAAATATACTTCCAGCGGCTGTGTCTGGCTGTGCAATCCTGCACCAAATGAAACCGACTGGTTTTGTTTAAACTGGTATCTGATATTCCATCTTGGTTCAATGCTTTGTGTATTGTTAAAAGTAAACTGCTGGTAATACATTCCAAGATTAGTGGATAGTTTATCTGTAAAACGATGGCCGTAGTTGATAAAGGTTTTTAACAGCGTTGCTGTTTCGTTGGTCTTTACCAATGTGATCAATACAGAGTCGCCGTCTTTAATATAATCCTGCCTTAATTGCAGCTGGTTAATATCTGCTGTAAAACCTGTTGTTAACTGGTTACGGGAATTGAATTTTTTATTGAAAGTATAACCGGCAGCATATTTCAGTTGCTCATTCTTTTTGTAATAGGCTAGTGTATTGGGTTTGCTGCCATCAACAATAGTTTCGGAATATTTTGATGATAATCCTGATACCGCAATGGTGGTTTTGCCAGATGCTGTGCTGTTAAAAAAGTAAGTGTTGGATAAACCTAATACGCCTGTTAATGATTTAAAGTCCCGGTCTCTTATACTGCCATCATTGGAAGAATACAAATTATCCTTGCCCTGGCTTTCAGGCGAAAAATGAATATGGCTTTCGCCACCCAAGCCAAACAAACTGAACGTGCCCATTTTTTTTGAAGGCAGGTTGATTTTAAAAGTGCCATCCTGGTAATAAGGTGTGGCAGAGCCGGTGCCGAAATTCAGACCCAGGTCCTGCAATGTAGCCACCATTGAATAACGGTAATCTGCTAAGTAAGATGCTTTTGTTTTTTTATTTAATGGCCCTTCCGCACCCAATTCAAAACCATTAAACCCCATTTGCCCGAGGAATTCATTTTTTTCATTATTGCCATTTCGCATTTTTAAATCAAACACCCCCGCCAATGCATTGCCATATTGCGATGGGAAAGCACTGGTTAAAAAATCGGAGTTCTTTAACGTATTGATATTTAAAATACTTACAGGCCCTCCTGTAGAGCCCAATGTACTGAAGTGATTAGGGTTGGGTATGTCAATACCATCCATTCGCCACAACACACCGGCAGGGGAGTTGCCGCGTATGATGATATCGTTCCTGGCATCGTTGCCGCCACTTACACCGGCAAAGTTTTGCGCCATGCGGCTGGGGTCATTACGTGTGCCGGAATAGCGAAATGCTTCATCTGTACTTAATTGCCGGGCACTCACAATTGCTGCTTCATTTAATGCTTTTAATTTTGATTTACCCGATAGTATTTTTACCTCATCTAATTTTTTTACTTTCTCTTTCAACTTTATTTCTAACACCACTTCTTTGGATGAGGTTACTTCTATGTTGGGTATTAACGCCTCTTCATAACCAACGGCACTTACTTTAATATTTTGCCTGCCTACCGGTACATTGTACAATTTAAAATTTCCATTTGCATCAGTAATAACATTTACCCGCAGCGATTCAATGGCAACAGTTATGTTTTGTAACACATTGCCCGATTGCTCATCCAGCACCACACCTTTTATCACTTGTGTAAAAATTACATTTTGTGCATGGGAGATGAGAAAAGAAAAAAAGAGCATGCCTGAAAAAAATAGTTTCTTCATAAGTGTAGTTTAAAATTACTTTGCAGAATAGCTGTTATAGATATCAACGGCTTCCTGAAGCCTGGAAATATCGCCATTGATGGTTTTGGCTTTTTCAATGGCCGCAGTACAGCCGGTAAGATCGTTGCTGATGAACGTGTCAACTGTTTTCTTATTGATCAGTTTTAATTTTTTACCGGCATAAATAAAGTAGTCGCCAATTTTTCCTTCAGTGCCATTACTAAATACAGCTTCTGTTCCGTTATAAGAAGCTTTACCGGCCGCATTACTGGCTTTTTGTAAAAAACAAAGTTTGCCGCTACAAATGGTCTTAAAAAAATCGCCATTGATGCAAACAAAATTTACTGCAGCGATGGTTACGCCATTGATATCACTGCCTTCGTATACTTTTTTATTGTTGCCGCTTTCATCTGTAAAAATTACAGAAGCCGATTTTTTGATATTGTCTTTTATAAATCCTGATTGAACAGTACCATTGGCTAAAGTGATACTTGCCCTGGTGAAACCTTCGGGGGCATTGGTTTGTGCAGTTGCGGTGGCAACAAAAAGGCCAATAGCAGCTATGATAAAAGTTGTTTTAAGTTTCATGACTTTTAATTTTAATTGTTGGATAAGTTGGTTAAATGGTATTTTTATAGTGCAAGTGTACAGTGGTAATTGAGGCAGGCATACCAAAAAGGAGTGAGCTGGAGAAAAGGAGGAGTGAATTGGAATATTCTTAAATCTATCTATAAAATGAAAAAGGTTCTTGTTGGACTATTATTATTATCTATTCATGCAAATACTTTATTGGCTCAACGAAAATGGGTGAATGCGGACAGTGCATTTCAGCCATTGCCCGCTAATTTTCATGTGTACAGTTCCACCGATAGTTTAGACGGCAAGCCGTTCATAGCCTATTATGCAGAAGCAAGGCTGAAAGACAAAGATTTAAATTTTACCGCAGATACCACACGTGACAGGAGGATTACGCCAAGGCAATTTTATTTTAAGAACAGGCAACCATTATTGGTTGTTAATTGTACTTTCTTTAGTTATGAAACCAACCGGAGTTTGAATGTGGTAATTAAAAATGGCAGAACAGTGGCGTTTAATACGCATACTATTCCAATGAAAGGAAAAGATACCTTTCAATATAAACATCCTTTGGGGAGTGCTATTGGAATTGATAAAAAAAGAAATGCTGATGTGGCGTGGTTGTACACCGATTCTCTGAAACCGGTTGCTTATGCACGGCAATGGGTAGTGCCGTCTTACAAAGATTCTTCGTTATCATTTCCCTCTTACAATATTTCAAAAAATATGATTGCTGTACCAGCTGAAGTAGCGGCCAGGCATGGGGATAATTATAATCTACATTTAGAAAAATGGAAAATGAAAACTGCTGTTGGTGGCGGTCCCGTGCTGTTACAAAACGGTGAAATAAAAATCACCAATAACGAGGAACTAAAATTCACCGGCAAAGCCATTGAAGATAAACATCCCCGGACCTGTATGGGCTATACCAGCGATGGCCGGTTAATTGTGATGGTGATACAAGGCAGGTTTCCCGGTATTGCAGAAGGTGCCACACTTACGCAGGAAGCACAACTATTAAAAGACCTGGGCTGTGTGGAAGCATTAAATTTAGATGGAGGAGGCAGCAGTTGTATGCTTATTAATGGTAAGGAAACAATAACACCCAGCGACAAAGTAGGAGAGCGGCCGGTACCGGCAGTGTTTATAATTAAGTAACAGGTGTGTAAAAATCAGCACTATAGCTGCTTTTGGCATGGTTTTTATTCTTAGGTAAGAGAAAAAATAAATTACTATGAAAAAAAACATTTTCTTGTCATTGGCAGCGGTGGCAGTTATCAGCTTAACTATAATGAGTTCTTGTTCTAAAGACAACAGCGATGGTGGCAATTCCACATTGAACGTACGTTTAACTGATGGCCCCACTAACCTGGCCGAAGTAAATGTGGATATCAGGGAAGTAAATATAAAATTCAATGATGATACCAGCAGCACCAATGGCTGGGTATCTATGCAAACCAATGCGGGGGTGTATAATTTACTGGGCTTACAAAATGGGGTAGATACGTTACTGGCTTCATTAACAGTACCCCAGAATACCGTAAAAGAAATCCGTTTTGTGTTAGGCCCCAACAACAGTATCAAAGATACTTTGGGTGTGGTGTATCCTTTAACAATACCCAGTGGTGGTGAATCAGGATTAAAAATAAAAGTGAGCAAAAAATTAGCCGCAGGCCTCGATAGTTTGATCATCGATTTTGATGCCGCCCTTTCCATCTTCAGAACAGGTGCCGGCAATTATATGCTGAAGCCGGTATTAAAAGTAAAATAAGAGAACAAGCACTATATAAAACTATAAAAGCAACCCGTAAGGTTGCTTTTATAGTTTTATTCAATTAATTACCCGGATGTGCTACTTCTCCCAGGCCAATGCACTGGCCCCTAATATTGCCGCATCAGATTCTTTTAAATGGCTCACCAATATTTTTACTTTGTTCTGGAACACCTGTATCAGGTTCTCTTCCATATGTTGTTTGGTAGGTTTTAAAATCAGGTCGCCGGCCTTGGTTAAGCCACCAAATAATACAATGGCTTCGGGGCTGCTGAACATGATGGCATTAGCTAAGGAAAGCCCTAATATCTTGCCGGTAAATTCAAAAATTTCCAGTGCTATCTTATCACCTTGTATAGCGGCTTCATATACTGCTTTAGAATCCAGCTGGTCTTCGGGAACATCTCTTAATAAACTGGGTTCGGTTGATTTTTGCAGTAATTCAATAGCCGTTAATCGTACACCCGTTGCCGATGCATAAGCTTCCAGCGGGCCTTTTTTTCCGGTGCCTTTATGATAACGTCCGTCGGGTATAACAATAGTATGGCCTAATTCCCCGGCAAAGCCATCGTGGCCATAAATTAATTGCCCGTTGGCAACAATGCCACTGCCTACACCGGTGCCTAAAGTGATCATGATAAAATCCTTCATCCCTTTTGCAGCGCCATACATCATTTCGCCAATTGCGGCCGCATTGGCATCATTGGTTAAGGTAACCGGTAATTTAAATTTTGTTTCTAATAATTCAGCCAGGGGAATAATACCTTTCCAGGGAAGATTTGGGGCGTATTCAATGGTACCGGTATAAAAGTTGCCATTGGGTGCGCCAACGCCAATGCCTTTAATGCGTCCCCTGCCACCGGAGCGTTCAATCAATTCCGACAGAGCAATATATAATTCATCAATAAAACTCTCCACTGTTGCATGTTTCTTGGTAGATATTTCACTGCTGAATAAAACATTTCCATCACGGTCAACAATTCCAAACTTGGTGCCTGTACCACCAATATCAATGCCTATTACTAATTGTTCTAATGCTGTAGCCATATAGCAAATTTAAAAATCAGTTCCCCAATAGCCGGGGACTGGTAAAGTTATGAATTAATCAATGATCTTACTTTCAGAATCGTTTAGAGGTCTGTGTTAATTAAACCGGCTTACCAAAAGAAGTCAAGTCTTTAAGACTTGACTTCTTTATACACGGTGCATAATTATAAGAATTTTAGTGACCGCCACCTTTTACTTTGCTCAGCTCATCAAGGTCGATACCCTGGCCTTTAAGATCGCTTTTAGATTTGATAGCATAGTAAGCTAAGTATGCAAAGCAGGCTATACCTACAAAATACGAAAAGCTGATTCCCAAAATATGATCTGCCGACAGATAACCCTGCAGCACACTGATTACGCCACCACCACAGATCATAAAAATTAAAAAGTTAGAACCTTCACTGGTATGTTTTCCCAAACCTGAAATTGCTAAAGTAAAAATACAAGGCCATAGGGTAGAACAAAATAAACCTACACTGCAAATGGCCCAGACACTGATATTGTAATCAGGAGAAAAAATAGCTACCAATAATGCCAGGATACCGCAAATACTGAAAATCAATAATTGCCTTGCAGGATTACCCATGCTTAACAGGTTAGCCGCAATCAATGCAATAATTACCAATGCATACACATAAAAAGGTTGCATATCGGTTTTAGCAATGGCATTTACTAATATATACACTCCAAAAGCCAGGTAAGGCATTAGGAATTGCAATACTTTTTTTGTGCCTTCAGAAAAACCAAATGCACCTGCAGATGAGGTCCAGCGGCCAATCATTAAACTTGCCCAAAACAAAGAAATGTAAGGTGCCGTGCCACTGGTTGGCGTGCCTAATTTTTGTTTCATGAATTCCGGCAGGTTAGCAGCAGTACTTACTTCCACACCTACATATACAAAAATGGCTAACATGCCCAATACTAATTGAGGATATTTAAACGGTGATCCTCTGTCAATCCATGTTGATTTTGATTCCGCTAATTCTTCGGTATTGCTTACTAATTGATTGGGTACTGCTGAAAAATAAAATATTGCAGCTACTACTAAAAATGCTGCACCTAAAATTAAATAAGGTGTTTTTACAGAACTTAAAGAACTTACCATTACAGTTGAAACGGTTCCAAAAATGGCCAGTTTAACAATCAGCGGGCCAATAGTGGTACCAAAATTATTTACGCCACCGGCCATGCTTAAGCGTTGCGAACCGGTACTGGCACTACCCATATTAATAGCTAACGGGTTGGCCGCAGTTTGTTGTAAAGAAAATCCTAAGCCAATAATAAATAATCCCGAAATAAATAAAGGAAAAGATTCGGCACTTGCTGCAGGGATGAATAATAGTGTACCAATGGCAGAAATGATCAACCCGATGCTGATACCATTTTTATAACCGATCTTATTCAGCAGGTCCTGATTTAACATTTTGCTGATACCAAAATAAATAAGGGAGCCAACAGAGTAGGCCACATAAAAGGCAAAAGATACCATTTGCGCCTGCACCTGCGTAAGGTGTAATTTTTCTTTAAATACAGGAATCAGTACGTCATTGCTGGCAGCTACAAATCCCCAGAAGAAAAATACGCTTACAAGGGTACCAAACTGGCTCCATCTTGTTTTGCTGGTATCTGTAATTGCTGCAGGTGTAATCAAATCTTTTTGTTCAGTTGGCATATCGTTTTGTTTTGAGTGGTTGAAAATAGAATAATTTGGTGACGGAGAAAAATTTTCATTGTGTTATAAATACATACTTTACATTTTGTGTAATCTATCTGGATAAATTAGCCGCAATCAAATAGTAGATTATTATTTTTATTATTTGGATAAATCAATCAAAAGTTCCTAAATTGTAATAAGATTATTCAATTGCTAATGATGGAAATACTTCACGTAACAGCAGAATGTTACCCTTACGCCAAAGCCGGCGGCCTTGCAGATGTGGCCGGTGCATTACCTAAATATCAGAACGACCTGGGACATATTGCCAAAGTGGTAATGCCGATGCACCGTACCAAATTCTTACTGGAGAACGAATGGGATACAGTACATAAAGGATCTTTTGTAATGGGGCAGTATTACTTTGATTATACTATTATTAAAGAAAGAACAAACAAACTGGGCTTTGATCTGTATTGTGTGGATATATTCGGCATTTTTAACCGGGAAAAAATTTATGGTTATGATGACGATTCCGAAAGATACACTGCTTTCCAGATTGCTGTAGTGGATTGGGTGAGCAGGTGGCAGCACAAGCCTGATGTGGTGCATGTACATGATCATCATACGGGGCTTATTCCTTTTATGATGCAAAATTGTTTTGCTTACCGTCACCTGGCCACAATACCAACGGTGCTTACCATTCATAATGCACAATACCAGGGCTGGATGGGTTGGGACAAGTACAACTACTTACCGGCTTATGATAGTTTTCAATGGGGCAAGCTGGATTGGAATGATGCGATCAACCCGCTGGCATCGGGCATTAAATGTGCCATGAGGGTAACAACGGTTAGCCCGAGTTATATGGAAGAATTGAAGTTTAATGCCAATGGCCTGGAAAGTTTGTTTGAGTACGAGAAGGGAAAATGTATAGGCATATTAAACGGAATCGACAATGCCGTTTGGGACCCGGCAACAGATACGTATATACTGGATAATTTTTCGGTTAAAGATGTGGAAGCCGGAAAAAAACTCAACAAGAAAAAATTATGCGATGATTTTGGATTGGATATAGAGAAGCCGTTGTTTATTTTTATTGGAAGATTGGTGGGAGAAAAAGCAGCAGAGCTATTGCCGCAAGCCATTAATGATTCGGTGTATCATATCAATGGCAGGATGAATTTTCTAATACTGGGCAGTGGTGATCCGGTGGTGGAATACCATTTGGAAAACATGCGCAGCAGCCTGATGGGTTTTTACAACTCCCAGATAGGGTATAACGAAAAGCTGGCGCACCAAATGTATGCCGGGGCCGATTTTTTATTAATGCCCAGCAGGGTAGAACCATGCGGACTTAACCAGATGTATGCATTGCGTTATGGTACCATGCCGGTGGTAAGAAGTACGGGAGGCTTAAAAGATACCGTAATAGATTTTGGTGATCCCGGTGGATTTGGTATACGATTTAATGATGCAACTGTTGGCGATATTACTTACTCTATCTACAGGGCAACGGAATTGTATGGTGATAAAAAGAAAATGACCGCATTAAGAAAAAAAATGATGCAGATAGATAATGGATGGGAAGTTAGTGCAGGACGGTATATTCAGTTGTATCAATCAATTTTGTGATAGTGTTAGTGCTTATATAAATTAAAATTTTCTTTGCCTGCTTATAACGATTGTTTAAAAAATATCAATACATTTAATTACTAATTACAAATAATTATGGACGCTAAATCTGTAGTCGCAGTTATTCTTGGAGGTGGTGCCGGCTCCCGCCTTTACCCTTTAACCTCTACCCGTAGTAAACCTGCTGTGCCTATTGCAGGTAAATACCGTTTGGTGGATATTCCCATTTCCAATTGTATTAATTCCAGCATCAACAGGATGTTTGTATTAACGCAATACAATTCTGCTTCACTGAACAAGCATATAAAAAACACCTACCAGTTCAGTGCTTTTAGTAAAGGCTTTGTGGATATACTGGCTGCTGAACAAACGCCGGATAGTTTAGGCTGGTTCCAGGGCACTGCCGATGCCGTGCGTCAATCCTTAAAACATATTGGCAATAACGATTTTGAATATGTGCTTATTTTAAGTGGCGACCAGTTATACCAGATGGATTTTGGTGCCATGATCGATAACCATGCAGCGCAGGGCGCAGATATCACTATTGCCACCATTCCTGTAGGGGAAAGGGAAGCACCGGAATTTGGTATCTTAAAAGCCAATGAAGAAAACCTGATCACTTCATTTATAGAAAAACCCAAAAAGGAACTATTACCGGAATGGGTAAGCGATACCGGCGCAGATATGCAATACCAGGGTCGCAATTACCTGGCTTCAATGGGTATCTATATTTTCAATAGAAAATTATTATTCGATCTTTTGGAAAAAGATAAAAAAGATGCCACTGATTTTGGTAAGGAGATCATTCCTTCTTCTATTGATAAACATAAGGTGATCAGTTACCAGTATGAAGGTTACTGGACCGACATTGGAAATATCTATTCTTTCTTTGAAGCCAACCTGGCGTTGACTTTAGAAATTCCTTTGTTTAATTTATTCGACAATAAAAATGTGGTGTACAGCAGGGCCCGTATGCTGCCGCCGGCAAAAATCAGCGGCACCACGCTGGAGCGTACATTAATTGCAGAAGGTTGTATCATTAATGCCAGCCGCGTTGAGAACAGTGTGGTAGGTATCCGAAGCCGCATTGGCCAGGGTAGTACCATTGTAAGTTGTTATATGATGGGTAGCGATTATTATGAAACCCTTGCCGAGATAACTCACAATGCAGAGCGAAGCATGCCAAAACTGGGTATCGGAGACAGGTGCTATATTAAAAACGTGATCATTGATAAAAACTGCCGCATTGGTAATGATGTACGTATTAACGGAGGCGCTCATTTACCTGATGCAGACCATTCCTTGTACGTGGTAAAAGATGGTATTGTGGTGTTGAAGAAAGGAGCGGTTTTGCCAGACGGATTTGTAATTTAAGCAGCTATAAAAAAGATTAATAGTATATTTAAAACATCCTTTTCGGGATGTTTTTTTTGTGGTAATTTAAATAATGTGTATTTTGTACACAATTAACGATAAAAATAAACGATTGCTATGTCAGTAACTTCTTACACCGGCGAAAAACCACGCTTAGGATTTTGGCAAATCTTCAACATGTGCTTTGGATTTTTTGGGATCCAGTTTGGCTGGAGTTTGCAAATGGGTAACATGAGTGCTATATATGAATACCTTGGTGCATCTCCTGAGCAGATACCCGGCCTGTGGCTGGCGGCTCCGATGACGGGTTTGATTATTCAGCCTATCATTGGCTATTTAAGCGACAGAACATGGCATAAAACCTTAGGTAGAAGAAGGCCTTATTTTTTAATTGGTGCTATACTAAGTTCATTGGCATTGTTCATTATGCCTAATGTATCTGCCGTATGGATGGCTGCAGGAACTTTATGGATATTAGATTCCTGTATCAATGTAAGTATGGAACCATTTCGTGCATTCGTAGCAGATAACCTTAGTGAAAAGCAACGTTCTTTTGGTTTTGCTATGCAGAGTATGTTTATCGGATTGGCCTCTTTTGTAGCCGGGTATTTACCAACTATACTTGGCGATGTATTTCATGTATCAAGAGAAAAAACAAGTGGTTCTATTCCAGCTACAATATCATTGTCATTTTACATTGGCGGGGCAGTATTTTTTATTGCAGTAATGTACACGATTTTAAGAAGTAAAGAATACCCTCCATCAGATATAAACTGGAAAGAAAAAGTAAAGGAATCCAATAAAGGTTTTGGCGGGGGTGTAAAAGAAATTATTACTTCAATTGCCAATATGCCCGACCAGATGAAACGTTTGGCATTAGTGAATTTTTTAACCTGGCCCGGGTTGTTCTTAATGTGGTTTTATTACAGTACCGGCGTGGCAACAGAAATTTTCGGTGGTGACGCCAAAACTAACAGTGTTGTATTTACTCAAGGTGTGGAATATGCCAATACCACTTCAGCAATTTTAAACCTGGTAACATTTATATTCTCTTTTTCCATTCCATTCTGGGTAAGTAAACTGGGTAAAAAATATACCCATACAGCTTGTTTACTGCTGGGAGGCATCGGACTAATAATGGTAAATTTTATTCATGTACACTGGATGTTGTACGTGGCCATGAGTATGGTAGGTATTGCCTGGGCCTCTATTTTATCTATGCCTTATTCTATGTTGGCCGGGTGTTTGCCGCAGGATAAAATTGGTATTTACATGGGCATATTCAACTTCTTTATAGTATTGCCCGAAATTATTGCCTCTTTATTCTTTGGAAAAATAATGGTGAATTTTTTACACAACGACAGATTGTTGGCCGTAGAAATTGGCGGTATCTTATTATGCTCCGCAGCAATAGTTTGTGCATTAATAATTAAAGAAACAAAAAACGAAACTTTCTGATGAAAAAGATTTTTATAACTGTTTGCTGCATATTCTTTGCTGCACTCAGTTTTGCTCAATCCAATGATGCCTGTAAATTTTATCCCACCAATTGGTGGACGGGGATGAAGATGAATAAGGTACAGGTGATGGTACACGGCGATAAGATAGCCGATCATTTTCCTATGATAAAAATGGGGCCTAAAGGAACAAAGCTTGCAACGGGGGTAAACCTTATGGCAATTAACCGTGTTGAAAATCCAAACTACATCTTCCTGGATATAGCCATTGATGCTACAGCAAAACCCTGCAAATTCAATTTTCCTTTTGTAAAAGATATTACGCTGGAGTATGAATTAAAACCAAGGCGTAAAAATCCGGGTAAGGATTTTGCACAAGGTGTTACGTCAAAGGATTTTATTTACCTCATTCTGCCCGATCGTTTCAGCAATGGCGATGAGAGTAATGACAGGTTTGCCGGTATGAGAGACCAGTCATTAAGAAGGGATACAGTTTTTAATCGTCATGGCGGCGATCTAAAAGGCATACAAAATCACCTGGATTATTTAGAACAATTGGGTGTAACCACCATTTGGTTAAATCCTGTTTTAGAAAATGATATGCCTGATCGTACAGAACATGGTTATGCTTTTACCGATCATTATACCATCGACAGGCGATTAGGAGGAGAAAAAGCTTACCAGGAATTAATTGATGCCACGCATGCAAAAGGTATGAAGATCATACAGGATGCGGTGTATAATCATGTGGGCCTGTATCATATCACGGTGCAGGATCAACCTATGAAAGACTGGTTGCACCAATGGAATACTTATACCAACACCACTTACAAAGACCAGGTGTTATTTGACCCCTATGCCAGTAAAAAAGACTTTAGGCAAATGGCTGATGGCTGGTTTACCAAACAAATGCCCGATCTTAATCAAAGTAATCCCTATGTGGCCAATTTTTTAATTGAACATGCAATCTGGACAGTAGAAAATTTTGGTATTGACGGGTGGCGTATCGATACATATGCCTATAACGACCTGGAATTTATGAACCGTTGTAATAAAGCATTAATGGATGAATACCCGCAATTAACTATGTTTGGCGAAACCTGGGTACATGGTGTGCCCAACCAGAGTTATTTTGTACAAAACAATTATAATATTCCTTTTAAAAGCAACTTACAGGCATCTACAGATTTTCAAACACTGTGGGGCATAACCGATGCTATGACAAAGGACTTTGGCTGGACAGACGGTGTAAATAACTTGTATACTACTTTGGCGCAGGATTTTGTGTACAAAGATCCCACACGAAATGTTGTCTTTTTAGACAATCATGATATGGCAAGGTTTTATTCTGTGGTGGGAGAGAACCTGGATAAATATAAATCATCGTTATCCTGGTTGCTAACCTGCAGGGGCATTCCACAAACCTATTATGGCGATGAGTTGGCAACAACAGGAACTACCAGTCCAAATGACGGATACGTTCGCCTGGATTTTCCCGGTGGCTGGAAAGCTGATGCGGTAAATAAATTTACTATTGCCGGCAGAACGCAAACCGACCAGGCCATTTATCAGCACCTGGCAACACTGGCTAATTTCCGTAAAACATCTTCTGCATTAACCACTGGTAAAATGATGCAGTATGTGCCTGAAGATGGCGTATATGTTTATTTCCGCTATGATAATAAACAAACGGTAATGATAGTAATGAATACCGGCAAAACTGATAAGAAAATTTCTTTTGAGAAATATACAGAAAGAACAAACGGCTTTACAAAATATAAGGATGTACTTACAAAAACAGAAAGCGAACTGAAAGCGTTTACTTTAGGAACTTATAAAACGGCTGTGTTAGAGTTATTTAAATAACAGATACCTTAAGGTATAAAGAAAGGCCCCAACTTGCTGGGGCCTTTTTTTATAGAAATAAATTCCAGATATTCCGCTGCATCCACTTACCATCTTCTTCGGCTTTTTTCATAAATTTTTTCAGCATCTCATCTTTGGTCTTGCTTTTTTTGCCGGCAGGATTTACAATTTTACTTTCATCAACACCGGCAACATTTACTTTGGTAGCCACCCAGCTGCTGTACATGCGGGGTACGGTTACACCCAGTATCATGCCCGGTAAACCATGCATACCTACGGGGCCGCCGCTGATGGTTATTTCATCAGTATAAAATGCGAACACATAAACACTGTCAAACAAAACCGTATAAGCTTTCCTGCAGTTAAAGCCTGCAATGATGCGGCTTTCTGTAGGTACTAATTTCCAGTTGATCTCTTTTATACTATCTGTGAAATTAAAATCATCGCCCCAGAAATTCCTGTTGAAAGCGCTGGTGCCAGTATTAAAATCGTAGTACCAGGCATTGCCTTCATAAAACACATCATTATCCCTTTGCGTTTTATTCTTTTCATCCAGGTGGTTAAAAGTATAAATACTTTTGTTGTTGCTGAAAGTGTAGTCGTAATACGATATAGTGTATTTGGCTACGTTACTCTTATAGTTTTCCTGCCAGCTGGTTTCATTTTCATTATTATCGAACCAGGCATCAAAGCTTTTGTGGTTATTCACCGTTACCTGGAACTCGATTGTGGCTTTGTCAATAAATTGCTGTGCAGTGCCCGTAAAGCTAAAAATTGTGATCAGTGCGGCAGTAAATAATAATATCTTTTTCATGATTATTTTATTATGGGTGTAGCTGCAGCAGGAGCAGGGGCAGCAGCTTGTTTTTTATTGTGAGTAAATTCCCATGTAAGGGTCAGCAACCAGTATCTTTTGAGTGTATTATAATAACTTTCTGTAAACTTATAGGTACTGAAATTTCTTTCGTAGCCACGGTTCTGGTTAAGTATATCATTAATACCAAACTTAACACTGATCTCTTTTTTGTACACATACTTTTTTATATCCGCATTCCATTTGGTATAGTTGTTATTTTGAGGAAACCTGGGATCTTTCTGGCGAAAGTTAAAATTAGCATTGGTATTTATAGAAAGGTTCTTCTTTAAATATATCGAACCCTGTGCCCAGCCGGTAAACATCCAGAAGTTGGTATTACTGCTGCTGTTGATGGAAGAGGTAGACTGGCTGTAAGCAATTCTTGGAGAAATATAAAAATCAAATTTGTTCTCTACATATTTGTTCATATTTATGCTCATGCTGTAGGTAGTGGTGTTGTTGGTATTTTTTATACCATTCACAAAATCATTGTTACGGTTAAATTCTATATTGGGCCCAAAACCTAAACCGATTTTTTTCTTGCCTTTACCTACTGAAAAATTATAGTCAATATTCAGATAGAAATTTTTATTACCATTTACGTTTACCGTCTGGTAAACATTCCGGCCCATGGTATCAATACGGTTGTATTGAGAAAATGCATTGCTGGTGGTACTATAGCTGAAATAACTCCACAGGGCATTATCACTAAGTGGTTTATACCATTGCAATCCCCCGGAAAAATTATTGGTAAAAGATTGTTTCAGGTCGGGGTTACCAATTACAACACTTAAAGGGTTGCTGTTATCGGTTAACGGTTGCAGCTGTTGCAGGGAAGGAGCCTGTGCATTACCGTTGTAATTAAACCGTAAGTTTTTATTGCCTTTCAGCTTAATATTGAAATTGGCATTGGGAAAGAAAGTAGTAAAATCATAATCCTGTTTAACGCCTTTGGAAATATTGTTTTGTTTAAAACTGTTAAAGGCAAGCGCAGCACCAATACCTCCCGAAAATTTCTTTTTCACTATTCTTAATGATAAGCCATTGCGTTGTACAAAACGGTTGAAATCAAAATTGTTACTTAAAGAATCTACTTTATTGGTGTAGTTGCCAACCCCGTCATTCTTCATTACATCCCTGTTGTTACTGCTGTTATTGATAGCTGTACTGGAGTTGATACCCAATGATAAATATTTATTGAGTGGCTCTGTATAGGCCATGTTAACAGTAAAAGTTTTAGAGTCAGCTTTATTGATGGTCTCCTGGTCTGTTGTATCCTTTTGCGATATCACCGAGCCTTTGTAAAAATTGTTAAGGGAGTACAGGAATGTTTTACTGTCGGTGTGATTAATATTGGCATCAGCAGTAGCAGAAAAAGTACGTCTCGCTTTTTTAAACTTGTGGTTCCAGCTTAATGTGCCCTGGTAGTTTTGTGCATCGCTTTTGGTACTGGTTTTACGGGTACTGTTATTAATAAAATCATTCTGGTTAGTTAAACTCTCTTCGTAATAGTTGCTGCTGGATTCAGTGTGACTGATACCGCCCCTGTTCACAAACTTGATCGTGTTGTTGCTATCCAGTTTACGTTCCAGGGTAAAATTCATCGTATGTTTCTGGCTGTTATTAAAAGAGGTAGACCTGCTGTTATTCAACCAGCTGGTATCAGGTAAATATGTCTTACTGAATGTTTGTGTACCTCCCGGAGTGTACACTTTAGCGTAACGGTAACTGCCATTGATGTTCAGGCTGTCGCCCATGTATTTATTACTGTAATGTATACCACCATTCCAGTTTTTGGGAATACCATTATTATTGCCATTACTGCTATAGCTGTACCAGGTATTACCATCATCATCCATGCCGCTTGTCATACCATCCATTTCCCCGCCGCCAAATTTTTCAGCGTCCTGCCAGCCAAGATCAGTGCGGCCGGTATTACTCATAAAACCAAAAGCGCTTAATTTTCTTTTATCTTTAAAAGCATTCAGCATGGCACTGTTACTGTAATTATCGGGTGTACCGCCGCCGGCCTCAATTTTACCAAAATACCCTTGCTTTTTATTGTTCTTCAGTTTAAGGTTTACCGTTTTCTCTTTTATACCATCATCAATACCTGTAAAAGTAGCCTGGTCACTTTTTTTATCATACACCTGTACTTCCTGTACCGTATTTGCCTGCAGGTTCTTTAAAGCCATGCCGGGGTCACTGCCAAAAAATTCCTCACCATCTACCAATACATTTTTTACCGTTTCGCCTTGAGCTTTAAGCTGCCCGTCCTTTCCCACCTGGAAGCCGGGCATTTTACGTAGCAGGTCTTCTACGCTGGCGCCATCTTTTACTTTAAAACTATCTGCTGTATATATAGTAGTATCCCCTTTTATACGGATAGGGTTGCCGCTTTTTACAATTACTTCCTGTAATAATTTACTTTTATTGATCAGGCCGATGCTGCCGAGCCGGGTTTCAGCGTCTTTAATAGTAATACTGTCTACGTAATCGGCGTACAGGGGATGTGTAGTTAATAAGGTGTAATTGCCGGGCAATACATTTTTTAATGCAAAGTTTCCTTCATTGTCGGTCCTGGTAAATTTGTACAAAACAGAATCTTTTTGTCTTACCAGTGCTACAACAGCATTTTTTACAGATTTTTTTTCGGTATTGTCCTTCAAACTACCGGAGACAGTAATAGTTTGACCAAAGGTGGCTGCTGAAAGGCAAAGTAAGCCAATAAGCAGTGCAGGTAGTTTGAGCATAAACAGGAGATGGTTTTGTTTTTTATGGCGATAACTAAATTCTTAGTTAAAGGTCGTAATAATAATTGTAATTTCCTTGATTACAAATCTTAAATTTACGTTAAAGCAAAAATCGTCATATCAGTGATTCATTATCAACCTATTTCCATAAATGGCAACATCACATTCTTCAGCGGCAAAAAAGAAAACAACAAAAAAAGTGGTAACAGCAATCAAATACGAAGAGGAGCATTTTGTAGACAGCACTAAACCGGTGTGGAATTACTCCTTGTTTACAGACGAGGATATACGAAACTACCAAAACGGTACATTGTATAACGCCTACACCAAATTCGGCAGTCATCATTGTAAGGTGCTGGAAACCGATGGCTTTTACTTTTCAGTTTGGGCCCCCAATGCCACGATGGTAAGTGTAATTGGCGATTTTAATGAATGGAACCCTGTTGCACACCAGTTATTGGTGCGCCTGGATAGTTCCGGTATCTGGGAAGGATTTATACCCCATTATAAAAAGGGGCAGGCTTATAAATACCGCATCATTGGTTATAAAGGTGTGCAATTAGATAAAGGCGACCCTTATGCCAATTACTGGGAAGTGAGGCCCAACACGGCATCTATTGCCTGGCATATGACCGATAACTGGACTGATGCCACCTGGATGAAAAAAAGAAAGAAGAACAATTCCCTTAATTCGGCATGGAGTGTATACGAAGTAAATTTAGCCAGCTGGATGCGTCCTGTAAAAAATGATGAAGAGAGTTTAAACAGTTACGAACAGATAACTGAGCGCCTGGTGCCTTACATTAAAGAGATGGGTTTTACGCATGTGGAATTAATGCCCGTGATGGAACACCCTTTTGATGGCAGCTGGGGCTACCAGGGTACCGGTTATTTTGCTCCCACATCACGTTTTGGCACACCCGAAGATTTTATGGCCATGGTGGATGCTTTTCACCGGGCCGATATTGGCGTGATATTAGACTGGGTACCTTCTCATTTTCCGTATGATGCACACGGATTGTTTATGTTTGATGGTACGCATACGTATGAGTACGCAGATATGCGTAAAGGGTTTCACCCGGATTGGAACAGCTATATTTTTAATTACAGCAGGGGCGAAGTAAAATCCTTTTTAATAAGCGGTGCCAGGTATTGGTTTGATAAATTTCATATTGATGGTATCAGGGTAGATGCAGTAAGTTCCATTTTACGACTGGATTACTCCAGGAAGGAAGGAGAATGGGAACCCAATATTTTTGGCAGCAATGGAAATTTAGAAGCTATTGAATTTGTAAAACATCTTAATGAAACTATTTACAGGGATTTTCCGGATGTACAGACTATTGCAGAAGAGGCTACCGACTGGCCAAAGATAAGCAAACCTACCACTGAAGGTGGTTTGGGCTTTGGTATGAAGTGGATGATGGGGTGGATGCATGATACACTGGATTATTTTAAGTTTGATCCTTTGTTCAGGCCACATCATCAGAATAAATTCACCTTCAGCATGATGTATTATTTTGACGAAAATTTTATGTTGCCTTTAAGCCATGATGAAGTAGTACATGGCAAAAGCCCGATGATATATAAAATGCCGGGAGACGAGTGGCAGAAATTTGCCAACCTGCGTTTACTGTATTCGTACATGTTTATGCACCCGGGTGCAAAACTGTTGTTTATGGGGAACGAATTTGCACAAACAACAGAATGGAATTATAAAAGCGAACTGGACTGGGAATTACTGGCCTTTGATTGCCACAGCATGATGAGGGAATGTGTGAAAGACCTGTGCCATTTATATAAAAATGAACCGGCTTTGCACGAGCTGCAATTTGATGCGGCTGGTTTTGAATGGATTGACCTGAATCACCGGCAGGAATCGGTGATCGTATTTCGCCGTAAGGGGAAGAAAAAGAAGGATGATGTGCTGGTAATATTGAATATGACACCGGTAGTACGCACCAACTGGAAGATAAATGTACAGGGCAAAGCAGAGTGGAAGGAAATATTTAACAGTGATAGTAAAAAATACTGGGGAACGGGTGATACCTACAACCCGGAAATAGGCTTGCATTTGGTGGATAAAAAGACCGGGTTGTATGAAATAAATGTGCACCTTCCTGCGTTAGCAGCTATAGTATTGAAATAGTGGAATAATTTTTGATTTAAACCTTAATATGAAAAACGCACTAACAGCCATTGTATTGTTATCCGCAATACAATCATTTTCTCAAACAACAGACAGCGCCAGTTTTTATTATCAAAAGGGGATGGAAGAGAAGACCGCTAAAAAATATTTAGCAGCATCCAAAAATTTTGATAAGGCAATAAAGTTTAATCCCAATTATACTGCAGCATATATTGATAATGGATATGCCAACCTTGAAATGAGGAAAACAGATGCTGCCATTACCAATTTTACAAAAGCCAACGAACTGGAACCGGAAAATAACCTGGCGATAAACGAATTGATGAATTTGTATTTCAGTTACCGCCAATATGCAAAAGCAGTAACCTACGCACAAAAATGTAAGGATTGTGCCAATGCCGACAAAGTAATTGCTATCTGTTATTTTCAGCAGGAAGATTATGCAAAGGCAGAAAAAGCATTGTTGCCACTGGTTGCCAAAACCCCGAACGATGCAGAAGTAGTATATACACTTGGCCGCACTTACCTGGAAATGGAAATGGAAAAAAAAGCGATCAGTTACTACGAGAAAGCGGTGGTTTTGGATACCACCAAAAATGTATGGCTGCATGAGCTGGGATTGCTCTATTACAACAATAACAATTTTAAAGGAGCTATAACAGCGTTTAATAAAGCAGCAGCAAATGGTTTTCCGCAAAGCAACGATTTTAATGAAAACCTGGGTTATTCGTATATCTATGCCGGTGAGTTTGAAAAAGGAGAAAAGATCTTACTGGATATTATGGCCAAAAAGCCGGGTAACAAAGACATTTTAAGAGATATTGCACAGGCTTATTACGATCAGAAATTGTATGATAAATCTTTAGAGTTTTGCCAGAAGCTGATGGAGCTGGATATGAAAGATGCCAAAGCACTGTACCAGGCAGGTATGTGTTTTCAAAAGAAAGGGCAAAAAGATAAGGGGCAGGCCATGTGCGATAAAGCGATTGAATTAGATCCTTCCCTGAATAAAATGAAACATCAGCAATCGATGATGGGAGCAGGGTTGTAAAACCAGGTACAGTGAAATTATATTCCGATACATTTCCTGCATAAAGATCTTAATAAGGTTATAATTTTGCAGCTCTTGCCTTTATCAGGTTCAATTCTTCATGCAATATATCACTCATCAAATAATCGGCCCAGATGCCTGCATACCAATTGAATGGTGTGTTAATAAAAAAGCGGCTGGATAAGGATAAACGGGAACTGCCATCAGGCAATTGCTCCAGTGTATAAACGTCCTGCAATATGTCCACATGTTTGCCCCCGATCACAATATGTTCGTCCATTACCGTAGGCGGTATTTTAAGCGGATCTGTTTTAATATCGAGTACCAGTAATTTTTCCGGTTCGCATTTGCGGATCGTTTCGGTAAAGTACAAACCCTTTTCATAATATGCCATTCTTGTACCACCAACCGCAAGTGTATCTAAAGTTGTACGCAGGTGAGAAGGAAAACCCAGCATCACCGAAAATGAAGTGTGTCTTTCTGCAGCAGCTATTTCGTTGATGGAACCCAATGCTTTCCACACAGCCGCAGGTGAAGCTTTAATTACAACCGATTTTGTGATCACCATTTCTTTTTTGCTTAAAGACCGGTCGCCTTCCACAATACCAAATACAAAAGGAAAAAGTATGAGTACCGAAATTTTTAAAGTATCCGGTTTTGTCCAGTCGTCGTAATTTTCAAGATCTTCTATATCTGATTTACGTTTTCTCCTGCCATAGGCAATCAATCCGCCTAAACCGGCAAAAATTGCAAAGATGGGGAATATCATGATCCAGCAAATGCTGCCTTCAATATCCAGGGAAATGGTAACCACCAGAATAACAAGACTGGTGAGCCAGGGCAGAAAAAAAGCTGCTGACTGGCTGGAGGCTTTACCTTTTGGTAATAGTATGATGGTAAGATAACCCACAACAAATGGGGAAAGTATCAGCAGGCCAATACTCATAATGCCCGTAATCTCCCCAAAAAAACCAAATAGTAAACGTATGGTAAGCGCATAAACGGTAGCGATAGTAATGGAAATAACGGGCCGCATAATTTGAAAATTTAGTTTTAAAAAAAGTTTACAACAGGGTGTTATTATTTACCTGTACAAATATCATGTCTCTGGCGCAATTGAACCTTACGGGTAATGTATCACCTAAGCCTTTACTGATAAAATAAGCACAGCCGGCAATAGTTGTTTTAAGTATATTCCACTTATAAAATAATTTACCGGGGTAAAGCCCTTTGGGTGTTTGCCACAAAACAAACTGGCCGCCATGCAAATGCCCTGCAAAAACCAAATGGTAATTATGGGCAAAGTCTTTTATGTTAACAGGTTTGTGTAAACATAAAATTGAAAAATCGGCATTGCTTTTTTTAGTACAGGGCTGGTTGCCATCAATTTGTATGGTATGATTGTTCCATTTAAAAAGCATGGTATCTTTTTCAATCCAGTGTACAGCATTGGCAACCATAATTTCCTGCAGGTAACTAAGCCCGAAATAATAATCGTGGTTGCCGGCTATGGCAAAAATATTGTTGCAATGCCCAAACGATTGCAACAGCATGTTTAAATATACCAAACCTTTTTTACTATCCACATAATCGCCACCCAAAAGAATAATATCCGGCTGTAATTTATTTACGGCAGCAATTATTTTTTGAGTAACAGGCCCGCTGAATTTGTTGAAATGAAGATCGGAAAGATAGAGTACGGTGAAGTTTACAGCACTGGAGCCGTGGTATTGCTCATGACGAATGATGAAGGAATGGTTATAACCGGTTTCTAATATCATTTTTATACCAGGTTAAAATGGCAAGGCTTCCGATATGCCAGTTTTTAAAGGGTGCTTTTAAATTCAGTACACCGGCAAGCATAAAAATACTGATGGGGATAACTGTTGCCATGCAGGTTAAAATTCCGGTAGCATAACTCAGCTGAATACTTTTTAGCAGCGGTTGTTTTACATTATCAATCAACAAGGGGAATAAGAATAAAAAATGTACCTCAAAAAAATAAAATACCAGTATTGCCAACGGCAGCAAAAAAATATTGATGTGCCATAATGAAATAGCTGCTGCAAAAAATGCCAGTACACAAACACTATATTTTAAAACCCCGTACCACCCGAAATGTATAGCGCTGTTAAAGCTTGTAGTGGCATTCAATTGGTCAGCCATCCATTTTGCTCCCGATGTAAATATATGAATGCTTACCGGCGTATCCACATAAGCCGGATTTTTATCCAGGTAAATTTTGCTTTGTTCCAGTAATTGCCTGTACTTCATTTGTAATAAATAAAATGAAACCATGCCAGCCATGCAATACCATTGCCAAAAACCAACATCCTGTGATAAATGGTTTCCTTTCTGCCGCACCTTTTAATATGAAAAACAAATTCATCATAACAAATGGCAGCTACCGTATAAATAAGCACTGCTATAATCGGGATAAGAAAGTGGGCCGGTTTTGCACTTAGCATTGCCATCCACATAATAATAAACATCGGGAGTCCGCCAAGGCCCAATGCCTTTGCTTCTGCATCTCTTTCTTTTTTAGGAATTTTTAATTGTAAAGGGTCACGGTGAAACTGCCAGTCCAACACACCTCCAATGGTGGCAATGCAGCCGCAGCATGCGATCACAAAAAACTGCCAGGGTAAAAAAGGAAATTGGGTGCCGATGCTGAGAGCCGGATCTTTTCTGAATAAAAAAATGAGTACACCAAAAAGGATGGCAGGCGCAAACAATAATACCAGTGAAAGATAATGCCTGAAAGTTTTTTGGTATTGCATGTAAAAAATTGCCGGTTAATTTTAATGTGCTCCCGGTTTGGCAAAAGTTTTTTCGCCCGCTTTAACAGCAACGGGTAAATAATTTTCTGCCGGGGGGATAGGGCAGTTGTAGCCTGTGGTGTAAGCGCAATAAGGATTGTAAGCTTTATTGAAATCTATGGTTACCGTATTGTTCTTAATGTCGGTGGTTAAAATATCAATATAGCGGCCACTGCCATAAGTTGCTTCACCTGTTGTAATATCAGTAAAAGGAATAAATAAATAATCTTTGTACTGCGGATCTTGCCTTAATGACCTGGATTGGTACACCGTTAACTGCAATGCTGTATCATGCAGTTTGAAAATTAATTTACCGTAACGAAAATAATCTTTTTGAGGAATGGTTTTGCCCGAAGTGTTCATTCTTACAACACTGCTGTCTGTTGATCTCTGAAAGCGGCATTGTACCAAAAATTTCTTATCGGCAGGAAAGAAGCGGAAGAATTTTTTATCATTTTCTTTTACCACTTCATGTGTTGCAGCATATTTTTTTTGATAAGCAATGATTGAATCAGTATAGGCATTTCTTTTTTGTGCAGTGCATGAAATAATAATACAGAAAAGCAGTACGGTGCTATAAAAGAGTTTCATTGCGTTACAGTATTTTTTTAGTATCATTACAGTGATATTTTCTGATAATGACCGTTTATAGGAAGCCAGCTGTATTCGTTCAAAATTACACTATTCCTTTCAACGGATTAGTGCCGTTAACGGTGCCTACGCAACCTGTAATTTTAAAACGTACAAACATATCTTCACTGTACCAGTCTTCTTTACGGGTTTTTTGTATTACTTCCTGGTGCTCTTTACTTTGATAGGCAAATGCTTTCATGGATGCCTTACTATCCCAGATGCTGAAGGTGGCTTGTTTTATCCACGGAATTTCGCCAATGCCATAGGAAGTGATAAAGCCATTGGCGCCGGCCATAGTGGAAGCCACTCCGTTTACATTTTTCCAGAATGCTTTAAGCCGGGACAGGCGGATGGTTGCCCTTGTGAGTATGGCGATCTGCCCCTCATAATCAGATTTATTGGGCAGGTCGCCAAATACCTGTTTCCCATCCCATAAACCGTGCCCTTCAATTGAATCGAGCAGGTAAGTGATGGTTTCGCAATTAAACAAACCTATCCAGCCACTGATAAACGGCCCGTACAGTTTACGTAGTAACAGGTCTGGTTTATAATGCTTTAATTGTACTTCTTTAAATCTTATGTTAGATACAGAGAGTATGGCCCATTGCTGAAAATCGGGCTTTTTATCAAATGTGCCGTTTTTGCCACTGCCCATTAATTTCCAAAAGCGGCTTCTTTTATTAAACCATAAAGGAAAACGAAAAAACACCATGGCCAGAAAGGCAAAAAATACAAAGCGTTTGCGGTACCTGATTATTGTGAGTGTGGTTGTCATATCAATTACAAATGCAATATACTTCAAACTTTTACGTTATTAATAAGTATACACTGATTTTACCCTGATCTTAGTTTGTTTGTGCTTTTAGTTAAGAAACAGCCCCCTGATTTTTCGGGGGGCTTTTCATGTAGCACAAACAAAAGCATTAAAAAGCCGTTGAATATTCAACGGCCGGTATCTTAATTAAGGAAGGTATTAAAATTGCTCCAGTTTGCTGAAAAAGAAGTCGCCTTCAATCCTTGCATTCTCGTCGCTATCACTGCCATGGATGGCGTTTTCGCCAATAGAAGCCGCATATAGTTTACGGATGGTACCTTCTTCTGCATTAGCAGGATTGGTTGCACCTATCAGCTTACGGAAATCTTCTACTGCATTGTCCTTTTCTAAAATGGCAGCGGTAATAGGGCCACGGCTCATAAACTCCACTAATTCGCCATAAAAAGGCCTTTCTGCATGTACTGCATAAAACTCACCTGCTTTTGCTGCGCTAAGGTGTGTTGTTTTCATAGCAACAATTCTAAAACCGGCTGCATTTATCATTTGTAAAATTGCCCCTGTATTTCCTTTGGCAGTTGCATCAGGCTTGATCATTGTGAATGTTCTGTTACTCATTGGTTCGTTTTTTTAGGCCGCAAAGATAGGAAAGGATTGCAGATTTTTGATTCAGGATTTATGATTTATGTGGAGTTTGTGTTAATATTACAGGATAGCGGGCTCAAAAAAATCCAAAATCTAAAATCAGAAATCAAAAATCAGCTATTTCCCCTACTTTTGCGCCTCATTTATGCAGCCCATACAAGATATATTCCCGTTGCTTGGCCAACCTAAAAAAGTAGTGATCACCACTCACCAGAAACCTGATGCGGATGCGATGGGTTCATCTTTAGCCTTGTACCATTTTTTAAATCAGTTCGGCCACCAGGTAACCGTGGTATCGCCTACCAACTGGGCCACTTTTTTAAGCTGGATGCCGGGCAGCAAGAGTGTGCTGGATTTTGAATCGCCTAACGAAAAAGCCAATACAGCCATTGCAGAGGCCGACTGGATATTCTGCCTTGATTTTAATACCCTCAGCCGTACCAAAAGAATGGAGGAGAAATTAATGGCGGCCAAAGCACAGCGCATACTGATCGATCATCACCGGGAGCCACAAACAGAAGTATTTGCCTATGGCATCAGCGATACCGGAAAAAGTTCTACCTGCGAAATGATCTACGATTTTATTATGGCTTCGGGTAATGAAGATAAAATAACAGCAGAGATTGCTGAATGTATCTATGCCGGCACCATGACAGATACAGGTTCTTTTCGTTTTCCTTCTACCACGGCCAGTGTACATAAAATGGTGGCACACCTTAAAGACAGGGGATTGGAACACAGCCATGTGCATGAAGAATTATTTGATAATTTTTTGGAGAACCGTTTCAGGTTTATCGGCAATGTATTGCTGAACAGGATGGAAATATTTTATGAATACAATACCGCATTGATCGCCATACCGCAAACCGACCTGGTAAAATACGATATGCGTACAGGAGATACAGAAGGTATCGTTAACTACCCGTTAAGTATCAAAGGGATTAAATTGGCCGCTGTAATAATAGACAGGGGAGAAGAACGTAAAAGTTCTTTCCGCAGCAAGGGAGGCTTTGATGTAAATACTTTTGCAAGAAAATATTTTAACGGCGGCGGGCATTTTAATGCTGCCGGTGGTTTTAATAAAGAGCCGCTAGAAGAAGTAGTGGCAAAATTTAAACAGGCTATGAAAGAGAATGTAGCCCAATTAAGTAGTTATCAATTTTAAAAAACATAATACCATTAAACAATGAAACAATTTCTTAATGCAGCGGTTATTTGCGTTATAGCATTAGCGTCGTGTACAACACCGTTTAAAAAAAATAAAGACGGTTCTGAGTATAAAATAATCAGTGTTACAAAAGGAGCCAAATTACTTACCGGCAATTTTATGGAGCTGAATGTATTGGCCAAATATAAAGATGCCAGCATTGATACTGTTTTGTTCAGTACCATTGAAGAAGGAATGCCGCAGTATGGTTTGTATGATACCGCAAATTTTCCGATGCCTTTTAAAGAAGTATTTAAAAATATTCACGTAGGAGATAGTATTGTATTAAGAATACCAACTGACAGCATATTGGCAAAAAGCCAGGCCCAACCCGGCCAAACGCCTCCTGCTTACATGAAAAAAGGACAGTTTATTTACCAGTATTATACCATCACCAATTCTTATACAACCAAAGAACAGGTAGACAGCGCACAAAAAACGCACATGAAAGTAGCGAGGGAAAGAGGTTACAAAAAACAATTGGAACAGGTAGAAAAAATGATCGGTGAAAGCAAGGCGGATATTGAAAAAGATGACAAGGTAATTGAAGAGTATCTTGCTAAAAACAACATTAAAGCCACTAAAACCAAATGGGGTACTTATATAGCTGTACAAAATGAAGGTACCGGCGAAAAGATCACCACTTCAGAAACTGCATCTATTAACTACACCGGTAAAACATTCGACAGCAGCAAAGTTTTTGATTCTAATACCGATCCTAAATTTAAACATATTGGTGCGTACGATGTAAACATGGGGCAATTAAGCGGACTTATTTTAGGTTGGTTTGATGCCATTGCACAAATGAAAAAAGGCACTAAAGCTACTGTATATATTCCTTCGGCTTTAGGTTATGGTAAAGAAGGCAGGGGGCCGGATATTAAACCAGGCGATATTTTAGTTTTTGATATGGAAGTGGTTGATGTAATGAACGAAGAAGCATTGCAGGCAAAACAACAGGCTATGCAAAAACAACAAATGGAAGCACAGCAAAAAATGATGGACAGTATTCAGAAAGCGCAGAAGAACACTGCTGCACCTGCTCCTAAAAAATAATACCAGCAATTGAAATATTGAAAAGCGCCCTGGTTATCAGGGCGCTTTTTTGTATGCATTAAAAAGTGTGATGGCTTCCATAGCTTCCTTTACATCATGCACCCTCAGTACCGACGCTCCGTTCATCAATGCGATTGTATTTAAAACAGTAGTGCCGTTAAGGGCTTCAGCAGCGGTAACACCTAATGTTTTGTAGATAGTACCTTTCCTGGAAATACCCGCCAGCACAGGCAGGTTTAACTGTTGTAAAACGGCCATCTTTTTTAATAAAGAAAAATTGTGTGCAGCGGTTTTACCAAAACCAAAACCGGGATCAATAATAATATCGTTGATGCCTTCTTTTTTACACTGCTGTATTTTAGCAATAAAAAAATCAAGTACTTCTTTGGTCAAATCATTGTATTGAGGATCTTTTTGCATGCTTTCCGGTGTGCCTTGCATATGCATACACACATAAGGTACACGCAGGCCTGCAACGGTGGCCAGCATTTGAGTATCCATATTGCCTGCGCTGATATCATTAACAATAGCTGCACCTGCCTGCACTGCTGCACGGGCAACCGTACTGCTGTAGGTATCAATGGAAATGATGGCCTCCGGAAATTTTTCGCTGATGACGGCTATTACCGGAGCAACCCTGTTCAATTCTTCTGCTGCGGTAATTCTTTCGCTGCCGGGTTTGGTGCTTTGTCCGCCAATATCAAGAATGGCAGCACCATCGGCAAGCATTTTAGC
Organism: Ferruginibacter profundus; assembly: GCF_054783275.1. NCBI lineage: Bacteria > Pseudomonadati > Bacteroidota > Chitinophagia > Chitinophagales > Chitinophagaceae > Ferruginibacter > Ferruginibacter profundus. The sequence goes on from NZ_BAAGQW010000001.1 coordinate 422,532, forward strand.
TGCCAGTGCAATCATATCCTCGTTAATATTGCCTTTGTAAAACGAATCGGGCGTAGCATTAATAATACCCATAACCACAGGCGAATCCAGCATTAATAATTTACCCTTACAGTTTAATGTGAACATTGGCGTAATTCAATTATTTTTGATATTTATAACAGATATACAAACTTCAAAAAATTAAATGACAAAAGCGCTCTTTTTTTTACTGTTTACCGGCATATCAGTAAATACCCTTGCACAATCTAATCCGGATACAACAGTTTACCAAAGGGCTTCAGACGGTTCTGAATATAAAATTTTTGCTTCGGGCAAAACAGAAAAACTGGTGAACGGAAATTATATGGAACTGAGTGTGATTGCTACCTACAGGGATAGTGTGTTATTCAGCACTTATGAAGATGCAATGCCGCAATACGGTTTGTATGATACATCAACTTTTCCAACTCCGTTTAAAGAAATATTTCTTAACATCAATAACGGAGATAGTGTTGTTTTAAAAGTGGCTGCAGATAGTATCATGTCCAAAGGCCAGGCGGCACCCTTTATGCAAAAAGGTACCTACATTTACCAGCATTACAGAATTGTAAATGTATATACTACCAAAGAACAGGTAGACAGTGCACAGAATAGCCATGCCGCTGAAGCTAAGTTAAAAGCAGAACAAAAGCAACAGCAGATGATGCAGCAAATGCTTGATCAGAACAAAGAACTGATTGCCAAAGACAGTAAGACCATTGAAACCTACCTTACACAGAATAAACTGAAGGCAATAAAAGCAAAGCTGGGTACTTATATCGTTATCACAAAAGAAGGCACAGGGCCAAAGCTGGCGCAGGGGTACCAGGCTGCGGTAAATTATACAGGCCGGTCATTCAGTAACAAAAAAGTATTTGATTCCAATACCGATCCTAAATTTAAACATGTAGAGCCTTACATGGTGGAGATGAGCCCAGCGGCAAATGTTATTTTGGGATGGACAGATGCATTGGCAGAAATGCAGAAGGGCACAAGGGCAACAATATATGTTCCTTCTACATTAGGTTTTGGCAGTACCGGCAGAATGCCGGATATCAGTCCTGATGAAATACTGGTATTTGATATGGAAGTGAAGGATGCCATGACGATTGAAGAGGCCATTGCAAAAGCTGAAGAAGCAGCAAAAAAAGTATCTGCACCGGCAAAAGCAGCTACGCCTGAAAAACCAAAACCGGTAGTGAAATCAAAAACCGTTAAACCAGTTTCTAAATCAAAACCTGCAACTAAAAAGACAGGAAAATAATGAGTAATACCAATCAGCAATACGATAGCGCAGTACAGGGCTGCAGGGAAATATTTTTAAAGAAGACCAAAGACTATGGTACTTCATGGAGAGTGTACAGGATCATTTCTGTTGCCGACCAGATCTATATCAAGGCAAAACGCATTCGCACTATACAGGAAAAAGGCGAACAGAAAATTGGCGATGATATCATCAGCGAATTTAAAGGCATCCTGAATTATGGAATCATTGGTTTGATACAACTGGATATTAAAGATGATGAGCTGGAAGAGTTGCCCGTTGAAACAGTGGCACAACTCTACAATGAAAAAGTTAATACCGCTAAAAAATTAATGCTGGATAAAAACCATGATTACGGTGAAGCTTGGCGGAACATGAGCCAGGAAAGTTTTGTGGACCTGATACTGGCAAAGATATTACGCATCAAACAAATTATTGCCAACAGAGGGCAAACCATCATCAGTGAAGGTATTGATGCTAATTTTTACGACATCATTAATTACGCTGTGTTTGGGTTGATATTGATAGAAGAAACAGTTCATAGTGCATAGTCTTTGCCACGAGAATTAGCACGGATAATACAAATCCTTGAAAATCTGTGGCAAAAATTAAATCTGCCAAACGCAGTATTTTTTTATTAATTAAAATTGAAAATGAAAGTAGCAGTAAACATATCCAGGATTTTAGTGGGCGCATTATTTATCTTCTCCGGCCTGGTAAAAGCAATAGATCCCTTGGGGTTGGCATATAAAATGCAGGAGTTTTTTGAAGTGTGGGCAGCAGACGGTTACTTTAAATCACTAATGGACTGGTTGCATAAATACGCTACGGGTTTTTCAATTTTTATGATTGCCCTGGAAGTGGTATTGGGTGTGGCATTGCTAATCGGATGGCAGAAAAAACTAACCACCTGGTTATTATTATTACTCACTTTGTTCTTTACATTCTTAACCAGCTATGTTTTATTCAGTGGCAAAATAAGAGCCTGCGGTTGTTTTGGCGATTGCATTCCGCTTACGCCCATTCAAACTTTTAGTAAAGATATTATACTTACCATACTCATCATTTGCACCCTTGCGGGACAGAAATATATTCAGCCATTATTTAAAACAATGATTGGATCTGTTATTGTGTTGCTCTCTTTAATCGGGGTGCTATGGTTACAGTTTTATGTGTTAAAACATTTGCCTGTAAAAGATTGCCTGCCTTATAAAAAAGGCAACAATATTTTAGAACTGCGTAAAATGCCAAAGGATGCTATACAGGATAAATACGAGTACAGTTTTATGTACGAAAAAAACGGAGAGAAAAAGGAATTTAAAGTAACTGCATTACCTGATAGTACCTGGAAATTTGTGGAGCGTAAAGAAACACTGATAGTAAAAGGAAAAAATAACACTCCGCTTATTAATGATTTTACTTTTACTACCGAAAGCGGTAATGATACAACTGAAGCCATCCTCAGTCAACCAGGCGAATACTACTTACTGTTTGTAAAAGATTTTAATAAAAGTGAAGATAAATGGTATAATGAGTTTAAAGAGTTTTATGCTAATAAAATACCCCGTGTTTACCTTATTACTGCTGATACCAAAACTGCAAATGAAATATTTAAGGTACCCGGTGACTTTAAACTGGATATATTTTCGTGCGATGGTACTGCCATTAAAACTGCAGCAAGAGTAAACCCGACATTGTTTTTGATGAAAGGCGCTGTGGTACAAAATAAATGGAGCTGGAATGATGCTAAAAATCTGAACCTGGTAAGAAAGACCGCAGATAGTACGATCAGAAACTTGTAATAACCAGGCGCCTGATTGCATTTGCTGAATATTAGTGACTTGAATTGTTATAAAATAGGCATTAAACAATAGTTTATAGAGCCCAAACAGCTGGCATTGTTAATTATCCATTATTTAATTATTCATTAAAGCTTGTTTTACATCCTGAAGAAAATATTTTATTCCCTTCTCGTCCTTCTTGGCGTGGTGTTGCTTGTATTCATCATGTTCCAGGGTTTTGGTGATCCTGCAAGAATGATAGTAGGGCAGAGCGGCGATAAAAAAACGATGGATAATATCCGTAAAGACCTTTATCTCGATCAGCCCAAATGGAAGCAACTTGTTTTATACCTCAACGATGTGTCTCCCGTCTGTGTGCATACACAAGCCGATATTGATAAAAAAGAACTGAAAGGTTTTTTTATTGGTGGCGAAAATAAGGTGGGTTTAAAAATGCCTTACCTGCGCCGCAGCTACCAAACTAAAAAAGCAGTAGGGCAGTTGCTGATGGAAGCCTTGCCCGGCACTTTGTTGCTGGCATTTGCCGCTATGTTATTTGCCACCATCATCGGTATCTTACTGGGAGTAGTAGCCGCAGTTAAGCGTGGCACCTGGCTGGATAGCAGCGCTGTGTTTGCAAGTATTGCCGGTATATCAGCACCATCATTTTTTATGGCCATCATCATTGCGTATTTCTTCGGCGTGGTTTTGCATGATTATACCGGTTTAAACTTAACCGGTAGCTGGTTTGAAATTGATGAAGTGACCGGCGAAAAATATATTACACTTAAGAACCTTATCCTGCCTGCATTTACGCTGGGTATAAGGCCACTGGCTATCATTACTCAACTCACCCGCAGTGCTATGCTGGATGTATTGAACCAGGATTATATCCGCACGGCTTATGCCAAAGGCCTCAGCAAACGAACGGTAATTTTTAAACATGCTTTACGCAACGCACTAAACCCTGTTATTACTGCTATCACCGGCTGGTTTGCAGAATTATTGGCAGGCGCTTTTTTTGTAGAATATATTTTTGGCTGGAAAGGTATTGGCAAAATAACAGTTGATGCCCTGGAGAAATTAGATTACCCTGTTGTAATGGGCTCGGTATTATTAAGTGCCTGTATCTTTATTACTATCAATATTGTAGCAGATCTGTTGTATGGTGTGGTGGACCCGAGGGTGAAGATGCATTGAGGAAAAGTCATTTGTCTGAAGGCAACTCCTTCTCCGTTTGAAAAACTGTGCCGGGTATTAATACTATTTTCAGTAGCTTATTTTATAACTTACCCTGATTGATAAATATGTTAAATTTAAAAAATGAAAACAAAATTCTTCTTTCCCTTTGTACTGTTTTTTTTATGTGGTTGTTCATTTAATAAAACCAATAAAACTGCTTTAACCGGTACGTGGCGCCTCTACGATGTAGCAGCAACCACAGCCCAATCAAAAGAAGAAGATACTTTTGATAAAGATGCCAGGTTAAAGCAAACTGTGAAAGAGGGGCATGTACTTTGCTTTTTTGAAAATGGAACCTATACCGAAATAAAAGGCAAAGAAGATTTCAGATCCGGGAGTTGGGATTTTTCAGGTGAAAATAAATCGATAGCCTTTAAAGATTCGGCTCATCCGGTAAGATCTGTAAAAATAAATATTGAAACCAATGTTAATGGTAAGGAACAATTAGCTGTAACAGACCTGCAACAGAAACTTACTTTAAAGTTTATTAAAGAATCAGAGCCGATGAAAGATCTTGCAAGCGATCCGTTTTATCCTGCAAATAATCAATGGAGAATAAAAGCCAAACAACCGGAAGATTCTGCTCAGCTTACTATCCGCCTGGCTAATTATTTAAAACATATTGCTTTAATTTTGAAAGCTGCACAGGAAAGAAAGCAGGATATCGTCTCTTTTGAATTCTCTCTCGGGCCAATAAAGATCTATAATGGAGGTATAGGTGCTCATCCATATACTATTGTGCCTGAAACATGGAAAAACTGTTTTTACAATGATTCAGATGCGTTAACAGCTTATAGCATGTATGAAGACTATTTAAAAAACGGCCGGTATAAGGGGGCTGGTGTGGGCAACTGGATTGAAGATGATTATAATATTCTGCTTAGTATTTATGCCGATATTGCCCAACACTTACCAGTAAAAAGTATTAAGTCGTAATAAAATACTGTAAAGTTAATTTCTAAAATTGCTTTTAAAAATTGCTATGAAAAAAAGTATTTTAACATTATTGAAAATACTTGCTGCACTTTATATTGCTCTATGCATTCTTTTATACTTCTTCCAGGAAAAACTGATTTTCTTTCCCGTAAAATTAGACCCGCAATACCGGTTTGGTTTTAATCAGCCTTTTAAAGAACTTAACATCACAACAAAAGACAATAAAAAATTAAACGGGCTATTGTTTACAACAGACAGTTCTAAAGGATTGATTTTTTATTTACACGGTAATGCCGGCGCTTTAAATTCCTGGGGCGATGTAGCCAAAACCTATACCGGTTTAAAGTACGACGTTTTTATGCTTGACTACAGGGGCTATGGCAAAAGCGAAGGCAGCATTAACGGGCAGGAACAAATATTTAAAGATGTGCAAACAGCTTATGACAGTATCAAACAGCTATACAAGGAAAATAAGATTATTGTTCTGGGGTATTCAATAGGCACCGGCCCGGCAGCAAAATTAGCATCAGCCAATGATCCACGGTTATTGATTTTACAGGCACCTTACTATAGTTTAACAGATATGATGCAACACAGGTATCCCGGTATTCCTGCTTTTATTTTAAAGTATAAATTTGAAACAGATCAGTACATTGCCGGTTGCAAAATGCCGGTGGTAATTTTTCATGGCGACGCTGATGAAGTTATTTATTATGGCGCTTCACTAAAACTAAAAACAAAATTTAAGCAACAGGATACTTTAATTACGCTTGCAGGGCAGGGGCATAACGGGATAACTGAAAACCCGGACTACGTAACACAATTACAAAAAATACTGGTGCAATACAAATAGCAATATCCTTTTAACCACTATACATTTCCATCTGCAATCTTGTTTCTTCAAGATCCAGCTCACGTTCTATCTTACGTAATACTTCTTCGCTGGCTTCTCCCGACCTGTGCATCTTTTCCAGTGTTTGTCTTTCCATGCCAATAAGGTCAATCTGTAATTTGGTAAATTCGTTAAACACATTACCGGCCAATGTTTTTCCTTTGCCAAAATAATTGGCTGGCAGGTCGGTTCTTTGCAGGCGGTTATATTTTACCTCGTACTTACTTTTAATGTTGTGCAGTAATTCGTCCTGCAGCAGCGACAGGTTTTCTTCAATATGCGTAATGATATTGGTGGCCACCTGTGTGCGTACTTCATATTCCTGTGCCACAGCGGAGTAGGGCTCAATTTTCATTTTACGAATGATCCATGGTAAGGTTAAACCCAATAGCACGAGCGTGGATAATATCACACAAAAAGAAAGATAAATGATAAGGTTGCGATGTGGAAACGCACTGCCATCAGGCAAGGTAAGCGGTAAGGCCAATGCAGCCGCCATCGATACCACACCACGCATGCCCGACCACCCGAATACCACCATGTTGCGTGGATCAAAAGCTTCTTTTTCCCTGATGCGTTTACTTAAAAAGCGGGGTAGTAAAGCAGCAGGAATTACCCATATAAAACGTACGATGATCACCACAAAACTTATTACCAGCCCGTACAGTACCAACGCACTGCCGGGGTAATCACCAATGCCCTGCATTACGCTGCGTAATTGTAAACCAATGAGTACAAATACAAGTCCGTTCAAAATAAATATCACCACCTCCCATACAGAGTAAGCCATAATGCGGCTTTGGTTACTGAATATTTCTCCTGAACGAAAAGAAAGATAGAGGCCCGTGGTAACCACAGCCAGCACACCGGAAAAATGAAATTGCTCGGCCAATAAATAAGACGCAAAGGGAGCTAAAAAAGTAAGTGTTACTTCTATCACCGAATCGCAAACAAATTTTTTGTGAATGATATACATGATATAGCCTATTGCAAGACCAATGGCAATACCGGCTGCTGCCACCATTAAAAAATTAAGTCCTGCCTTCCACAAAATAAAATTGCCTGCGGTAATTGCGGTCAGTGCATATTTGTACGCTACCAGACCACTGGCATCATTTACAAGGCTTTCGCCTTCCAGTATTGTTATCATTCGTGGATTCAATCCTAAACCTTTGGTAACAGAAGTGGCAGCTACCGCATCCGGCGGCGATACAATAGCGCCGATAAGAAATGCAGCAGGCCAGCTGAGGTCATCAATAAGCCAATGCGCTGCCATTGCTACCAGTGCTGTAGTAAAAATAACCAGCCCTATTGCTGCCAGGCTTATAGGCCGCAGGTTGGCTTTAAATTCGTGCCAGCTGGTATTCCATGCAGAGGCATACAACAATGGCGGCAAAAAAATAATGAATACTACTTCGGGGCTTAATGCAATTACCGGCAAACCGGGTATAATGCTGATGCAAACGCCGCCCAATACCAATGCAATAGGTAAAGGGAATTTGTATTTGTTGCTTAATAAACCCAAAAATACAATACCAAATAATAAGAGTATAATGATCGCAATATTTTCCATGATTGTAAAAATAATGAAGTGAATATATTACTGTGCATTTTTTTTGCCACAGCATTTAGATTGCAGACCGAACGTTATTTTACCGGCAATTTTTTTACACAATTTTTATAAAAGGTTACATCATTCACAGATTAGGGCAAATAAATCACCGTAAAGATTTTTTTTACCGGTAAGTCCATTAGATTTATAATCGGTTGTAAGGGTTTAGTCTTGTTTTATATGATCAATAAAAAAATAATTATGGTAAATATCAATCAAAATAACAGCGAGCCTATCTACCATCTTATTGCAATTCTGGAAGATACCAAGAGGGTATACTTAAAAGCAGCAGAAAAAATCAAGGATGAGGTATTATCAGTGTTGCTGGAAAGGTTTGGTTACCAGCGGGGCAGGTATAGTAAAGAATTGCAGCAGCTGCTGCGTCAGTCAGGTGCCAGTTCTTCCATTGATCAGTTTACGCTGAATCTGCTGCACCGAAGCTGGATGCATTTAAAGGCAGCGTTTAAATTCGGGCAGAAAGAAGCGGTGATAGCTGCCTGCATAAAAGGCGAGGAGACTGCACTTGAAAATTATACACTGGCGCTGCAACAACTGCACGGCAATGATGAAGTTACCATGCTGTTGTTGCAACAAGCCAACGGCATTACCACCGTGCTGAATACTATTAAAGAATTTACCGGTAAAACCAGTAACAGTATTTAAGGCATTGCTATAAACTAAGTATATGATTGCTACTATAAATCAAATGTTGCAAAATAAATTGCAAAGCCTGGTATCGTTCCTGGGCCAGGTTAATAAAGGCTTTGATGCCATTGCAGAAGAAATTGATTGCAGCAACCTGAAAACAGCGATGATGGCTGTAGCAGTAGAAAGTAAGCAATACGCAAAAGAAATAAATGACCAGTTGCAGCAATGCAATATTACCGTGCCGGTAGAAGATACAGATCAGCTCTGGCGAAAAATTGAATTGAATATACAGGAGCAGGCCGGTAGTGCAAAGGGCAGTGAGATTGTTGCACTATGCAGTACCTGCGAAACCTATTTCAATAAATTTTACGAAGCTGTGCTGGAAGAAAATCTTCCTGTAAAAAATCTTAAAGCAATAATTACTTTTCAGCTGTATGCTATAGAATGCGCATTTATGAAAATAAGGTTGTTGAATAATTTAAGATTTAATTCCTGATAAATAAATACGCACCACTAAATAAAGAGTTATGATCAATAAAAGTTTTTTTGGGTTGCGCCTGTTAAGCGCTGCTGTTATTCTTGGCACTGCTGTTTTAAGTTGCAATAGTGATGATTACACCAAGAGTGCCTCAACCCCTGTTGACGACACTTCTGCCACAGTAGCAACTGCACCTGCAGCACCGGATACTTCAAAAATGAAAGTGATGGACAGTACTGCTGTAAATAAAACAGGTATGGCAAAACCTAACCCTGCAAAAAAAGGATTGAAGGGAAAAGTAACCGTATTACCTCCGCCTGCAGCAGCGGCCGGGGCAAAAATGGAAGCTGATAACGCCGGCGTATATACGAATACCGAAGTATTTCCATCTTACCCCGGAGGCAATAAAGAATTGCAACGATTTTTCAATAAAAATTTAGAGTATCCTGAAGACGCCAGCATTAATGGCGTGGAAGGAACAGTGGAATTAAGTTTTGTGGTAGATGAAAACGGAAAGCTTACCAGCCCGCAGGTAGTGGGGCAACCATTGGGATATGGCCTGGAAGCAGAAGCATTGCGTGTGGTAAATAAAATGCCCGTATGGAATCCGGGGCAACTGAAAGGTAAAAATGTTAAGACCAGGTTTACATTACCTGTAAAATTTGTACTGGAATAATAGGGTATTCCATTGCTAAAAAAACCGTTCCCAACTTATTGGGGACGGTTTTTTTATAAAGATATTTTGCCCGGAATTTATTTCCCTCTTCTCAGCCACCAGCCCAGCCACAGGCCTGTTACGCCCCATGATATCAAGGCATCTGTAAAGTGTGCCATCAGGTCGAAACTACCGTACCAGATATGCATGGTATAGGGAATATTAAAGAAAACGATCAGCCCCGTTCCCAGGCTTCCTAAAAATATAGTACCGAAAGAAGGCGAAGGTATTTTAACCAGCAGCCAGCAAAGTAACCATACTACCAGTATATCAATCAAAAGGCTGCGTCCCATGTTCACAAACATATGGCTCATGCCGGGCATGCTTTTATGATACACTACCTGTGCCCATGGTTTTCCTTCCATGGCCTTCATTTGTTTTTCCATTTCCTCCCGTGGAGTGTTGGGTGCAAACGCAGGCATCATGTAAGCCCCGTCTTCATTGAATTGCGTGCCCAGGTAAGTCAGTATGCTGTCTTGCTTTGGCGTATATTGCTGCTGCGCCTGGTGAAGATTAAGTGCCCCCCAGGTAAGGAACTGCCATGCAAAAATAATAATGCCACCAACAAGGGCAGCCACGATTGTTTTTTTCATATCAGAAGTTTTAGGTTAAGGCTAACAAAATAAAAAAGAAAATCGGAATTTGGAAATGGAAAATACACATAGTAGTAACACTGCAAATAAAGCAGTACCGGCAGTCACCTTACTGTCAACGGCTGATAGAGGTAGAGCTGTTACACTAATAAATAAAAGTTACTTTAGGTATTTGCCAAAAAAATCAAGCGTTCTTTGCCAGGCTAATTTTGCTGCAGCTTCGTTATAACGGGCAGGAGCGGTATCATTGTGAAAAGCATGGTTAACGCCTTCGTACTGGTAGATCTCGTAGGTAATATTGTTTTTCTTCAGCGCTTCTTCATAGGCGGCTGTACCCGCATTCACTCTTTCATCAAGACCTGCATAATGCAACTGTACAGCGGCCTTTATCTTACTAACCTCTTCTGCTGCAGGTTGTTTGCCATAAAATGCCACAGCCGCTTTTAATGAAGCAACATTAACAGCCAGGTTATTGGCCATGCCGCCACCCCAGCAAAAACCTACACAACCGGTATTACCATTACAATCTTTTCTTGTAGCCAGGTAATCAAATACGTTAATAAAGTTCTTTAAATTATTTTCCGGCTTTAGCTCCTGGAATTTTGTCCTGGCTTCATCTTCGTTGGCAGGCAAAGTGCCCAGTGCAGATAAGGCATTAGGTGCAATGGCTAAATAACCGGCTTTAGCTGCACGCCGGGCCACATCTTCAATATGGGCATTCAGTCCACGGTTTTCGTGAATGATAATAACCGCAGCATATTTTTTTTCTGCTCTGGGCCTTGCCACATAAGCCTGCATAGTACCGGGCACACCCGGGTAAGAAATGGTTTCTGTAAACAGGTCATCCTGGTCAGTAACGGAGGCATTGGCGTAGCTTACTTCAATCAATGGTAATACCGACATTGCAGCAGCAGTACTACCGGTTAGCAATACCAGCTTTTTTATAAATTCGTTACGGCTGAGTGGCTTGTGGGTATATTCGTCGTAAAGGTTTATGATTTCCTGTTTCATACTGCATTTTTTATGCTGTTAAGATACGGGAATTAAATATGCGGTGTTTTCATTTTCCTGATTATTTAAGCACTCTGTCAACAGCTTTAATAACAGGTTTGCCAAAGGTTGGGAATTTAAAACTAATTCGCTAACTTGAAGCACCAACCTTAACTTACTTATTATGCAATACAAACCATCCCTCCGGATCGTATTTCTTTTATTTTTCAGTATTCATTTGCAGGCGCAAAAAATGGATATCAGTTATATGAGTTCAGGTGGTAAGCTCAATCCATTGCAGGCTATTATGGACATCAGGCATTATACACTGGCGCTGGATGTAAATATCGATCAGCAATCTATTGATGGGTATACAGAAATTGACCTGCTGCTGAGCCGTAAAACAGATACACTTTTATTTGACCTGGTACACTTTTTAAAAGTGAAAAAAATAACTGTTAATAATAGCAATACCGGTTTCTTTCAGCAAGGAGATTATATTTTTATTACCAATAACAATGGATTTAATGCAGGTAAACAAAAAATAAAAATTGAATACGGGGGAAAACCTCCCATCGCCGTTCGTCCGCCATGGAAAGGCGGTTTTACTTTTACAAAAGATACCAATGGTAATCCCTGGGTGGCCATTAACTGCCAGCTGGAAGGCGGCAAAGTATATTATCCCTGTAAAGATCATCCCAGTGATGAACCTGATGAAGGAGCGGACCTTATCATTACTGTTCCTGCAGGGCTAACTGTAGCAGGGCCGGGGTTATTGCAATCTGTAAGTAAACCCAAAAACAATAAGCAGACTTTTCATTGGAAAACAAATTATACCATCAGCAACTATTGCATACTTTTTAATATTGCTAAATACAAAATTTACAACAGCACCTATACCACCGTTAATGGTAATAAAGTGCCCATACAGTTTTATGTATTGGAAGCGGATACTGCAAAAGCTGCTCATGTACTGGAAATACGGGCCAGGGACTGCCATATCCTGGAAAAATATTTTGGTGAATATCCATGGATAAAAGAAAAAATGGGCATTGTATATGTACCCAATCCGGGAATGGAACACCAGACAATGATCTCCTATGGTGACAGGTTTACTTATAAAAATGTAAACGGGCAGGATTATTCTGATAATCTTTACCATGAATTTGGCCACGAATGGTGGGCCAATAAAGTGACCAATAAAGATTGGGCGCATATGTGGATACAGGAAGGCATTAATACCTATGCAGAAGCATTATTCTTCAGGGAAGTGGCAGGAGAGCGTGCCTATGATTCCGTGATCAATCGTTTTAAATTAAGTATTGCCAATAAAAAACCGATAGTACAGGGTGATGCAGTAAATACAGCCGATACTTACACCGGTGATATTTATACCAAGGGGGCATTTTTTATGCATACGTTAAGGCATGTGATCGGCGACGAAATATTTTTTCCAACATTAAAAAAACTGGCCACAGATACCAATTATACCTACCATCATTTTGTTACTACTGATGATGTGGAACAACTTTTCAGCAAGGAATCAAAAAAAGAGCTGAAGCCTTTATTTGACTTTTATCTTCGTACAACTGAAAAACTTGATATCGCCATTTCAAGCACCGGCTATAATGAATACATGGTACAGTTTAAAAACCTGCCGATGGAATTGCCGATTGATATTTTAACGGATGCAGGAGCACAACACATGCTGGTGAAAGAAAAAAAGATAAAGATCAAAAGCACATTTCCCCCGGTGATTGATGCTGCAGGATTTTATTTGAAAAGGATCGTGACCGAGTAAGGCTGCAGTATTTTATTCTTCAATAATAGCGATGATCAAAAGTTAACCTGTGTTTGTGATTTAATCATTGTATACAATTAATCAATTGCAATATCTTTTAAAACCTGTAATAATTCGTTTAGCCTTTCATCCTCCAGGTCTTTGATTGTATACTCCTTGTACAATTTTTTGCCATCTCTTAAAGAAACTACAAATGAGTTGCGTATGGCCTGCACGGCAACAAACTTTTGTTCCGGCCGCAGTCCGGGTGCTATCGAACGGGAAAAGATAAGGTCCTGCATAGAGCGTCCCAGCCTGAAAAATTTATCAGTGTCTTTTCTTTTTAATTTGCGGATAAAAATTGTAAAGGGGATAAGCATATCAAAGGCAGGATTGTCATCAATCAGTCCATTGTAAAATTGTACGGTTTCCGTCCAGGAATTACTGAATTGTATTGCGATATCCTCGGGTGTTGCATCCATTTATAGTAGTTAAGGATGCAAATATAAACCTTCTGTAAGGCTTTAAAAGAAGTTTTGCAGCAGGCGCCATTAGTGCAGCAGACGGAATGTTTTTGCCACATTTGTACCCACTATCTGCATTGTGTAAATTCCTTTTGCTGTGGTGGCGGGTAACGGGATGGTCAATTGATTTATGCCCTGCATAATGGTGACATCCTGTAATAATATTTTTTTACCACTCATGTCTGTTACCAGCAGTTGTAGTTTACCTGCAGTAGTGCTGGTTATTTTTATTTCGATAGTATTATTTCTTACAGGATTACTCAGCAACACAATGTCATTCTGCAACGCAGTACTGCTTTTAAATAAAATAGTATTGCTGTAGGTGATGGTGCCGTTGGATGCGATCATTTTAATACGATAATATAATACTGTTGCAATAACAGTATCAATGAAATGGTATTGTGTATTACTGCCGGCATGTATTGTTCCTGTTGTGTTAAAATGGATACCATCACTGCTTCTTTCAATTTCAAACTTATCGCCACTGCTTTGGTTGGCAGTCAGCCATTGCAATTGACTGATATCATTATTACGATTGCCATTAAAGGACAGCAATTTTATGGCAAGCGGTCCGCTGAGTAATCCCATTTTTAAACCATTGCCAAAACTGCTCACCCATATTTCATTTGCATTAAACGGGTTAAAGAAAACCCTTTCCGGCTGGCGGAACGGATAGGCTGTTACCAACGACCAGGTGGGTGTTGCGGCGTTCATATTATTACTCAGCCAAAGGCCCTGTGTTTCGGTAGTAAGATAAGCCTGTGTTAATTGTGCAGGATTAAAAGTAACGGACGTAACCCTGTCGAATTGTGTGCCCGTTAATTTTGTCCATGATGCACCACGGTTGGTGGTTCTGAATAATCCACCCCTGCCATTGGGAGCGCCGCCCCAGCCACTGAATACGCAAACATACCAGGTATTTTGTGTAGGGTCAGCAGGATCGATAATAATATCTTTTGTCCAGTATTGCATATCGGCATGCGAGACATCCGTCCATGAATTGCCAACAGGATCATAAATAAAAACACCGGAGCTTGCTGTAAACGTACCGCCGGCATTTCTTCTGCCCGAGTAGGTACACACCATCTTGCCATCATTCAATACCACAATACTTGCAGGGTGCCCTTCTGTACGTGGAGGGTTGGCTAATTTAGTCCATGCAGAAGCGGCCAGGTTATTTAAATCGTTCGTCATCCATATTCCACCCTGGCCTGCGCCTGCACCATAGTGTATAACGCTGGCGTACATACGATTTATATTGTTAGGGTCTGTGGCCACCCAAAACACGGGGTGGTTAAACAAATGCAGCAATTGCCATGCAGCGCCGTTGTTGGTAGAGTATATTATTTTTCCTCCTGCATCAGCTGCATCTAAAATAGCATCCTGCAATCTTGTACTCTGGTACATATCATGTATGCCCGATGTACCTGCAAACATGGTGCTGTTGCTGCTATGCTTTGCTATGCGGTACATGCTATTGGCGGTATGCCCTGTAAAATCAAAGCTCCACGATGTGCCGCCATTGGTACTCCTGATACCATTGATATCAGAAAATGCGCTGAACATATTATTGGCATCCTGCCAGTACACCTGCCATGAGGTGGTATTTTCTAACCCTATACTTCTGTAGTACTGTTTGGGAGGTGTGGGGGCATTGGCCGGATGTTCATCTGCAGCATTTACATACGCCTGTTGCCAGGTGCTACCGCCATCACTGGTTTTATGTACAAAACCAAAATCGCCAAATAATACTTTATTGGCATTATTGGGTGCAACGCTGATTCCAAAGCAGGTTTCTCCATAGCCCCAGCCCCTGTCGCCACCCTGGCCCGACCAGCCGGTTTTTATATTTTGATTATTGGCAGTTATAAAAACCTTGCTCCATGATGCGCCTGCATTAGTTGTTTTCATAACCAGGTTACCACCTGTATTATCATCACTGCCGCCAAGGTATACGGTATTGATGTCGTTTCTTGCCATGCTCACATACATCACAAAATCGCCGGCGATATTAATGCCTGTCATTTTTGATGTCCATACATTGGTACCGGCATCCAATGCATATACTCCTTTGGCAAAGCCATAATAATCCCATGGAAAAATGCCGTTGTATACATCTGCTGTATTTGCAGTGATGCAAAAAAATCTTGTTACGGCACCCACTTTTGCACCTGCAAAAGAAAAAATGGTTTCGGCAGCGGGCATGCCGGTGGTGGCAAGAAAAGAAAATGAGGTGCCGCCGTTGGAAGAATATAAAATGCCTTCGTTGGTTCCAATATAAATATTGCTGCCATCAAAAAATACACCGGCAATGGTGATGCCTGCTCCGCTGTTGGCGGCATTTTTTATCAAAGAAAAAGTTACCCCGTAATCATTGGAAATATACAGCGCACCGTAATAACCAATAATAACACGGCCGGGGTTATTGTAATCTGCTTTAAACGCATATACATCTTCGCCTGCCAATGGATTGCCGGGTACTGCATTCCAGGTGTTGCCACCATCTACAGTGCGTACAGCATAATTGATGTTGCCATCGTTTGCAATACAGTATGCCGTGTTACTGTTACTGGTAAATTCATAGGTAGAAATATTGCCGGTTTGTAATTTTGTAAATGGTACTTGTGTGTAAGTAGCGCCATAATCTGTACTGTGAAAGAGCTGGCTCATATCACAGGTTACATAAAACTCATTATCATTGGCTGGATTAATAGTGGGGTAAAACATACTGCCACCACCACCAACGCCACGGGGCAGCCAGCTATTCGGCTGCGCCATGGGTTGAAGACTTAACAGGAAAAAGACTAACGACAAAACAGATCTAATGGGGATAGTAGTTCTTGTCATAGATATTGGATAAGGCGGTTGCACATAAACAGGAGCAAATATTTTGCCACATTCCCCTTATTGGCGGCAGTGGTAAAAATAAACCTTCATTATCGTAGTTTTCCCAGGTAGTTTACCTACAGGAAAATACTTAAGCTGGGGAAAAAATGAAAATGTACAGGGCGGGAAGAGAAAAAAATAGCAGGTAAATAAAAATACTTACCTGCTATTGTATAAAATTACGTCGGGCAAAACCAGGAATATGGTGCTTCCTGTAAACCTTGCAACTGAAGTTGCAGCAACATGTTTCTGTTACTTTATTTTTTAGCAAAGCTCCGCAGAAAATTAATCAGGTCACCCGGTATTCTCGTTTTTCCAAAACTTTCTTCATTAATACCTACTTGCCCCGGAAGTCTTTTTTTAAATCCCGGCATTTCCTTGTGACCGAAATAAACTTTATAAAGTAATGCCCCATCGGTCTGGCTTTGAAATTCAGCAGAAGTGAAGTCGGCCGGAGGTATATCCAGGTTGATTGAACGTTTACCACCCCCTTTACCATTTTCTCCATGGCAGGAAATGCAGTAAGACATATACACTTCTTTGCCTGCCATAACAGAGGCTTTATCAGCAGTAACCGGGTTCTTCATGTTCTTATACTTTTCAGGCACTTTCCAGGGGTCTTCGCTATGCCGGGTAAATGCAGGTGCAGTTACTAAAAATATGGTACTACCGAATATTACAATTAAACTTTTCATCTTGCTTTTTATTTAGGGTTAATTAATAAGTGGCCCAAGTTATCAAAGAAGAAAAGCTGTTGTAGTGACTCCTGTCATTGGTAATAATGCCTTGTATCAGTGTACTTTTTTTAAATTGATGCTATTGTCATTTATTAGTAATTTTTTAAAGCTGATGGATGTATTTTACTTTGGTTGAAAACTCTTTTGCAGGTACATTAATGTTTTACTTAACTTACTTATTCTAAAATATTTTTAAGGATGCGTATAGAAAATGATATTAAACTTGGCTTTAAAGATGTAATGATACGTCCCAAACGTTCTACCCTTAAATCACGTGCAGAAGTTTCTTTGGTAAGAAAATTTCATTTCAGGCATAGCGGTAATCAATGGGAGGGGATACCTGTCATTGCTGCCAACATGGATACTGTGGGTACTTTTGAAATGGCCACTGTGCTGGCGCAACACCAGCTTGTTACTGCAGTACATAAACATTATAGTGTAGAGCAATGGAAAACATTTATAGAATCATCTCCTGCAGAAATAATAAACTATATCTGCGTAAGTACTGGAACCACAAAGGCAGATAAGGAAAAATTGCACCAGGTTGTTACAGCCTGTCCCTCGTTACGTTTTATTTGTATCGATGTGGCCAATGGTTACTCCGAACATTTTGTGGGTTTTGTAAAATGGGCAAGAGAAACTTATCCTGATAAAATAATTATTGCCGGCAATGTGGTAACCGGCGAGATGGTGGAAGAATTATTATTGTCCGGTGCAGATATTATTAAAGTAGGCATCGGCCCGGGCTCTGTTTGTACCACACGTGTTAAAACCGGTGTGGGCTACCCGCAGTTATCTGCCATTATTGAATGTGCCGATGCAGCGCATGGCTTAGGCGGACAAATTATTTCTGATGGTGGTTGTAAAGTACCGGGTGATATTGCCAAAGCCTTTGGTGGTGGTGCCGATTTTGTTATGCTGGGTGGTATGCTGGCCGGCCATACAGAAAGTGGCGGCGAATTGGTGGAGGACGAACACGGCAAACAATTCAAATTGTTTTATGGCATGAGCTCAGAAACAGCCATGAATAAATATGCCGGTGGTGTAGCCGAATACAGGGCGTCAGAAGGAAAAACAATTAAGATGCCTTACCGTGGGCCGGTAACAGAAACCATACTGGATATACTAGGTGGTTTACGTTCCACCTGTACTTACGTAGGCGCTTCGTATTTAAAAGAATTGACCAAGCGTACCACATTTATACGGGTGCAGGAACAGCATAATGAATGGTTTGAAGAATAATAAATTCCGGCACTTACAATTCCAGTTTATGAATGGTGCAATAAAAATGGGGGTCGCAGCCCGAGACAAGGCAACCGCCTAAATGAATCTCGCCTTTTTCGGCTTTTTTAATCATTTCCCTGCCGGGCTTGCCATACACTATCCGTACAATCTTATCAACGTGATTATAGGGGCATTTGGGTATGTGGTTTTTGGGATAATTATACCTGCATGGTACTGGGTATGTTGCCGTAAGGTTTATTAACGAGTCTTTGTAAATATATACACTGTCAATGGTTAAGCTATGAGCTGTTGAATAAAATGAAAAAAGTTTCAGGCTGTAATATCCTTCCTCAAGTTCATTGATTTGATAAGTTCCGCTTTCATTTACTGTGAGTCTTTTTACAATCGCCGATTTTCTGTTGACGTATATTTCTAAAGAACAGGGTTTGCTGGTATCTGTAATGGTAACATCAAGTTTTATCTTTCCGGTTTGCGAAAAGGAGAACAGGCTCTGGAACACCAGGCATATGGTAAAACTAAATTTCATTTTTCTTTTGTAATTGTTTGCACCCGTTTTCAATTATTATCCTGTTGATTCAAAGATCGGGTTTCATTTTTTTAAGCACAATTTTTTTCCAAACCACATCGGGTAATACCGGCTTTAATAATTGCCCGATATAATTTTTTGGAAAATTTTCTTTTATCCCAAAATTATCAGGTTCCTGTGGCGGGCAAATATAAGTGCCAAAAAGTTTATCCATGATAGGAGAAATGTTGGCATAATTTCCGGCATCTCTTTCTATATCGTGATGCCAGTGATGTAATTCGGGTGAACCGATCAATATTTTTAAAGGTCCCAGCGGTAACCTTACATTAGAGTGAATATAAATAGCCCATATACCACGGAAAGCTACAATGGCAGCCAGTGCTTCTAGCCGGAAGCCCATAATAAAGGCAGGAAGATTGATCAGGCCAACGGTGTAAATAGAATCGAGCGGGTGCTCACGGTGTGCCGCCAGCCAATCCAAATGTTCGGCGCTATGGTGCACTTTATGAAAGCGCCATAAAAAATCTACTTTATGCTGCAGGCGATGTGCCCAGTAAATTAATATATCACTCAGTACTAATACTTCAACAGATTGCAGCCACAAAGGTTGTTTTTGTATTAATGCCCTTAAATTGGGATCAATAAGATCATTTAACCAAAAGCTGAAATAATTCAACAGGGTTAACACCAATCCACTCCACACTAAATATTGCCCAAAAAAATAGCAGAGGTCCAATACCCAATGCCTGCGGAATATTTTTTGACCGGGTTTTGCAGGAAATACTTTTTCCATTGGAATAAATACCAAAACAAGAAATAATAAACTGGCACCTGTAGCTAATAATAAATTTAAAAATGACATGGCTTAATTTTTAAGTCGTTTAAATTTTTTGATATCAAATCTGGTGGTATCAATAAAAAGTTTGGTTTCCTTTGGTGTAAATATCATACCCGACTTTGAGCTGCTCATCATTACAGGTGGGGTTGGCAGTTCCTGCACTTTTTTCTTCTTTTTTATGCTATCGTAATAATTTACTCTTGGTTTCAACAATACCATCGACTTGGAAGAGTACAGCATTAATCTTTCCGAGGAATCCATGGCAACATGTAATACTGAATCCAGCATTGCTGCCTTGATGGTGCCACCATAATGACTGGTTTGCAGGCTGGCTCCATTAGCTGAGAAATATGTATCAAAATTACCGGAGCGATATAATAAAAAAGCAGAGATTAAAAATGTAAAACTAAAAAGCGTGAGTGCTTTAGTAAACCTGGAGTATTTTGGCATTAGTTTTTGTTTATGATTATCAGGATGCAGTTTTATACACCATTACATAATAAAAAACGGGATCGGGTTAAAATTTTAGCCGTTAAATAAAAAACAGCCGCCGTTTGTAAACTGCAACATTTACTTTGGCGCTCTTCATACTATTTTCGCCGGCAAATAAATACAATGAAAAAATATATCGCTTCAGCAGCAATTGTATTTTGCAGCTGTTTCTTTACAGCCTGCAATACCGCAACACCCGAAAAATATTTTGACCAGGCTGTGTTAAACAGTAATATGCTGAGTGGTTTTGCAAGTGAAGGACAATTAAGGCAAATGGAATCTCCTTCTGCAAAAATGGATGACAAAGGCCAGGTGGTTGCCGCTAAAAGAACCGAAGAACTTAATGCTAAGATCCAATATATAGAAGAGAGTTACAAAAAAATAAAGGCACTGGAAGAAACAGAAGATGCGAAAGATATCTTGCAAAGTTCAAAGGCTTTATACAACCTGGTACTGCCGGTATATAAAAATGAATATACACAACTGGCAACAGCGTATGATAATGGTGCTGCAAAAGAGCAGGTGATAGTGCAGGCGAAAAACATTCATGAAAAATATTTTGCACAATACGAAGTACTATACAACAAACTGATTGCAGCTGGCAAATTGTACGCAGCAAAGCATAATATTAAAGTGAACTGGGCCGGGAAGAACTAAGCCAATCAGTTGCTTGATTTTTTCACATACTTTGTCAGTATCACAATTGTTGAACCATTTACTTTGCCTTCTATCTGTTCGGCATTATCAGCCACTAAATGTATTTTACGTACTATGGTACCCACCGGGGCGTTAAATGTGGCTCCTTTTACATTGAGGGTTTTGGTAAGCACTACGTTATCTCCGTTTTGCAATACGGCTCCAAAGCAATCAACATGTTTTACCAGGTCATCGGGGTTCACATCATCGCCGGAGGCTTTGGCCCATTCCAGGGTGTCGTCATCCAGGTATGCAATATCTAACAGGTCGGGCACCCAATCCAGCTGTTTTAATTTATGCAGCATACGCCACGAAACTACTTTTACAGCAGGTGTTTCACTCCAGATGCTATCATTCAGGCAACGCCAGTGATTGGCATCTGCGGTTTCAATATTTTCCATTTGATCGTTACAGGCAGGGCATATCCATATATGATGTTCTAACTTATTGCCCGGGCTGGAGGGAACAGCAAAATCAATGCTGGCTTCGTCAGAACCACACAATTCACAAATATTGTTACTCCTTTTCTGTAGTTCTCTTTCAAAACTCATGGTATTGCTGTTTAATTAAAGTGGGCGAAGGTAATAAATTTATTGCAGAGGCTTAAATAACAGGTTGTAAGGTTGGCGATGGAGAAATAAAAAAAAGATTTATGCAAAAAGGCTGGTTGTTGAATCTTAACAATATTACAGATACATACAATTAACAATTCATTTTGATCTGGCTTTGTATTTTGTAACCACCACTTAACTGAAATAATATGAGCAAACTCTCCACCTTCGCCATGTGTTTTTTTCTTTTAGCAGCTATTTCAACAGAAACCTTTGCCCAGCGAACCGCCACCAGGCGTTCTTCAGTAAAACTAAAGACAGCTGTGCCGCATTGCTTATCAATAAGAGTGGATGAACCAGCAGACGACAGTACAGTCTTTGCCAGGGTGAACTCAAAACCGGAGAAGTCCATCCCGGGTAATATTTTATTTGAAGGTGCTATTAATGCATCGCCAAAGCCTGATTGCGCTCTGGCAAAGGCTATAAATAATGCTGATAAATGTGATGCCTATCCATGGATATCTTCAGATGGTCTGCGCCTGTATTTTAATTCTAACCGTGATGGCGGGCATGGAAATATTTATTTTTCTCAACGTTCTTCGGCAGACCAGCCCTTTGAAACACCGCATAAAGCTTTCCCTGCCCTGGAAAATAAATATTACGCCGTATCGCTTACTGCAGATGAGCTCACCATGGTACTGACACTGGAAGGCTATACCTTATATATTGCTACAAGAAAAAGCACGAGCGAAAATTTCAGTACACCAAAGCTGATAGAAGAATTAAAAGACCGCATGCTCTATGCTCCGGGTATATCTGCCGATGGCAGCGAACTGATGGTTATTGATTGTACAGGGGAAAAAGATATTAAATCCCAAAGATCCGATGGTACGATCAGGTACGTGAAAAATGCAGCCGGTATCTTTATCAGGAAAGAAAAATTGGTGGCGCCGGATAATACCGTTATAGGGCCAGGTCAGTTAGGGAAAGATGGCTTAACCTATTATTGCAGCCTTAAAAATATTTCTGATCAAATTGAAAAATTGTATTGCTTTAAACGTGAAGATAAAAACAGTGCGTTTAAATTAGCCTACGAATTACCTGCCAAATTAAATGTAACCAAGGCAAGCCTGCAACCCTGCTTAAATGGCGACGGTTCTGTTTTGGCTTACTGCATTAACAATACCAATACCTGGGATGACGACGACATACGTGTTGTGCAATTGAATAAACTGTCAGAAGAGGAAGAGGGAACAGCATTAAAACCATTGGTAGCAGAAAAACAATTGCCTTTACAGGGCCAGGGTGTTAACCTGGTAATGAAAACTCCGGTTTTAAGTGCGTCTTCATTTACTTCAGTTGTTAAAGCGCCATCAATTGCAGTTGCGCCTGCTTTGCAACCTGTAAAAAATAACAACGATAAACTTGTTGCAGTCAGTATTTATCCTAATCCGTTTAATAGTTACCTGGTAATTACATTTGCCAAACAACCGGCCTCACAAAACATATGGATAGAATTGTTTGATGCTGATGGAAGAATGGCATTTACCCAAAAGATAGCAGGCAATTCAACGCAGATCAAAACAGGTAATCTGCCACCGGGCATGTACACATATCGTATAAGCGGCACCGATGGTGTGATAGCTAAAGGACAATTAGTAGGAGCAAAATAAACTAAGGCTTCGGGATACCTTCGTGCACAATTGAACCATGAACAATATTCAATCCTTTTTCCAGGTCCTTGTTTAATTCGCAGGCTTTTTGCCAGCCCATGCCTGCAATTTTAAGTACATAAGGTAAAGTAACATTCGTTAATGCCAATGTGGAAGTGTAGGGCACAGCACCAGGCATATTGGTAACACAGTAATGTACCACATCATCAATAATATAAGTGGGATGTTCGTGTGTGGTGGGTTTGGTGGTTTCAAAACAGCCGCCCTGGTCAACCGCTACATCTACCATTACAGTTCCCGGGTGCATTTCTTTCAGCATGCTCCTGGTAATTAATTTAGGAGCCTTGCCACCGGTCACCAAAACAGCGCCCACAATAAGGTCATGCGTTTTAATATGCCGCCTGATATTGTATTCGCTTGAAAATTCTGTTACCACATGGCTGGGCATTACATCATTTACATAACGCAGCCTTTTCATATTGATATCTAAAATAGTTACATGGGCACCAAGGCCTGCAGCCATTTTTGCGGCCTGGTAACCTACAACACCTGCGCCTAAAACCAATACCCTGCCGGGAGGCACACCGGGTACGCCACCCAGTAGTATGCCTTTTCCTTTGATTGGTTTTTCTAAATATTTGGCACCTTGCTGTATGGCCATTCTTCCTGCTACTTCAGACATGGGGGTTAACAAAGGCAGGGTTCCATCTTCATCTTCAACAGTTTCGTAAGCAATACAAACGGCTTTACTGGCAATCATAGCCTGTGTAAGTTCTTTACTGGATGCAAAATGAAAGTACGTAAATAAAACCTGGTCTTCTTTTACCAGGGCATATTCTTCCTGTACAGGTTCTTTCACCTTTACAATCATTTCACTAAGGCCATATACTTCGGTATTTGAAGCAACAAGGGTAGCGCCTGCAGTAGTATAATCTTCATCAGTAAAGCCACTGCCTTCTCCGGCGCCTGCTTGCACGTAAACAGTATGGTTGTTCTTTACCAATTCAAATACGCCGGCCGGGGTTATGCCCACACGGCTCTCATTGTTCTTGATTTCCTTCGGAACACCAATTTTCATAAACAGATTAAATATGTAGTTATAGAATATGTATTTAAAGCGGTTAAAATCCTGTTGAAATTATAAATTAAACTCTGTTTAACAAACATCGATTATTTTGTAATTCGTTTTATTCTAATGAAATGAATAAATATTATGCAGGGCTTTAAGCTTTATACAACCGATTGCATTGATTTTAAACAATGATTTATTTAAATTCGAAAATCTTTAAAAACTATTGATCATTATACAATTGCGTTTTTTTACCGTTTGTTGTTACTTTGGAGAGGATTTTGCCTACTAGTTAAAAAACAAGTATTATGAAACTACGATTCTTTTTTGCGGCCATTTTTACTGCCGCAACTTTTACAGCCTTTTCACAGCAATTCGATCCCTCTTTAATACCATACCGTCATGGCGATCTGTGGGGGTACGCCAATCCCGACAAAAGTATTGCCATCAAACCCATTTATAACGAAACCAACTGGTTTGTTGCAGGGTATGCAGTTGTTAAAAAGGGCAACAAGTATGGTTATATTAACAAGACGGGTAAACTGGTGATACCCTTTAAGTTCTATTCGGCTAAGCCATTTACCTATGGCTACTTTGATGATAAAGGAAAACATACTGCCGGGGGTAAGCTTATTAAAAATAAAGACACGGTATTATTTGCAGGTGCTTCGTTAAAACCAAACGGGGCCGAAGTGTGTATTGATACAAGAGGATTGGTAATGTCTAAATGCCCTGCCATTAATGAAAACAGGCCGGGTAACAATGAAGAATTGGTTACTATTACCCGGCAGAAGGAATATAGCCTTGGTGCAAATACCGGTGTATATGATAAGATAACCGACGATTACAAATTACCAGGAGATGAGCACACTTATTACATTGGTTTAAAAAACAATCGCTATGGTCTGATCAATAATACTTTTGATGTGTTGGTGCCATTTGAATATGATTCCCTAAAAAAAATTGAGGTAAACGGAATTACGTTTTTGCTGGCATCAAAAAATAATCTGCATGGCATGTTTAGTGGCAATGGTACAGCTTTTATACCGGTGGAACAGGCTAAGCTATCGTACATTGTTCCAAGAACAGGTACTGCGTATTTTATTGAATCGAAAGATGGCATGACTAAATTAAAAGATGCCAATCAACAGGATATTATCAATGCTAATTTTTCTGATATTGTATATGATGAGAACCGTGGCTTTGTGCTAACCGGGGCAGACAATACCAGGGGGTACTATTACCTGGATAAAAAATTCATTGCTCCAAAATACAGCGAGGTAAGGTCCATCAGAGGCAGTAACTATTTACTGGTAAAAACTGCTGCAACCGGAAAGATGGGTTATGTTAATGCAGAAGGCGTTGAATACTTTGATGAATAATTACGGTATAGGATATTTAAAAAGCTGTTTCAAAATATGAAACAGCTTTTTTGTTTTATAGCTGATTTATTACAATAGTTCTGAGGATTTGGATGCTTTCATATCCCGGGTGTTTTTTTGTACTGCAATTGCTGCAAACAAACTCAATACAAAAGACATTGCATAAAATCCTTTTTCACTTTTCTCCAGGTCGGCATTCCATAAACCTACAGTGAGTAATACAATAGAAAGCAGGGTAGAGAACCAGGCTATGCCATAATACAGGTTGGTTACGGGTATGCCTTCCAGTTGGTCACGTACCGCTTTCTGCACCGAGATGGCAGCAAATAAACCAAACATTAATACGGTAAAGTAATAGCCTTTTTCATTCAGCTGCATACCGGCGTTCCATAAGCCGGTATTGAATGCAATTATACCAATACATAAGGCCAGCCATGATGCCGCTATAAAAGCTGCCGACGGAGGTTGAATTTGTTTTTGTTCCATAATGATTTTTTTTATGCAACAAAACTATCAGCATTGGTTGTGGTAATTTTTGACAATTGTCAAAAAGCAGAATAGTAAATGTTAAAAAGCGTACCAGGGATTATACGGTTTAATAGTACAAAATAGATTTACCGGAAATTCACGAAAGGGCATAAGGCCTTTAAACTGCGGGAAAATCATCCGTGTTTATCCGTGGCAAAACCTAAAACCTGCTCCGTATCCTGCTCAGTGTTTCCTGGCTGATGCCGAGGTAGGAAGCGATATAGCCTAACGGCACTCTTTCTATAATATGCGGCGTTTGCAAAAGTAAATTTTCGTAGCGTTCACCGGCAGTTTTAAACTGGGCATTTACAAAACGCTCCTCCAGCCGGATATAATATTTTTCGTAAGCAATCCGCATTAATCTTTCAATTTCGTGATACTCGTTAAATAATGCAGTTAATGTTTCTTTTGCAATGCACCATAAAATACTGCCCTCTAATAACTGGATATTTTCTACAGCAGGTTCTCGTGTAATAAAACTGTGAAAAGAAGTGACAAAGTCATTTTCAAAACCAAACCAATGCGTAACTTCTTTACCATCTGAATTATAAAATCCTCGTAATGCACCTTTTTCTACAAAATACAAATGCCTGCACACCTGGCCCTGTGTAAGCAGGAATTCATTTTTTGATAAAGTGATCTTTTCAAAACAATCTTCCAGCGCATTTTGTGCTGCTTCACTTAAGGGAGCGTAATTTTTTATATGGGATAAAAGTTGCTGCATAGGTAAAGTAATTATCAGTAGTTAAAGGTAGGAGAGTGACTATTACCGGTCCTTTTTTTCAATTTTTTAAATTATTGTGCAATTCATTAAAGCTAAACTACAATTCATTGCAGTCTGTACATTTTTAAAGCACCTGGCAATAAATATTTGCACTACAATTAAAAATAGCCGTATCATTTCTTAAAAACTCAATCAACTAAATTATGAAAAAAATATTTACTCTTTTGTGCGTAGCGATCAGCGTACATGTTTTTGCACAATCACCCGTTAGCTGGCAAACCAAAATCGGTGGCACCGATACTGAATATGCCAACGCAGTAGACAGCAGTACAGATGGCAATATGTTTGCTGCCGGTTTTATCCGCAGCCGCACCGGCGATTTTGTAATGCAATATCCCGGGCCTGATATTTTATCCCCCGATGCATGGATAGTAAAGTATAATAAGTTTGGCAATATAGTATGGCAGAAATGTTTTGGCGGCACCAATCCCGATGAATTTTTTGATGTAAAAGCAACGCCCGATGGCGGTGCAATTGCAACAGGTCGCAGCGGTAGTACAGATGGTAATATCACCAACAATAAAGGAGGAGAAGATATTGTAGTAGCAAAATATGATGCCAACGGAAATTTAGAATGGCACCAGAATTACGGTACCACATTATTAGATGGTGGCCGGTCAATTACACTTATGGCCGATGGCAGTTATGTTTTAGGATGCTACTCTAATGGCAATAATAAGGACCTTGTTGGCGGAAAAGGCGGCAGGGATATCTGGATGATACAGATTTCTGCTACGGGTACTATTATGCGTACCAAAAATTTTGGTGGCAGTTCCGAAGACGATGTATTTGATGTAAAAAAATATGGTAATGATAATTGGGTGCTTACAGGAAGTACCGGTAGTATCAATGGAGATGTTACGGGTAATCATGGTGCAACAGATGCATGGGTATTAAAATTAGATGCCAGCTGGGTGTTGATAAAACAAAAATGTTTTGGCAGTACCGGGCAGGATATTGGAAATGGAATGGTAGTGTTACCTGGCGGATTTGCAATGGCAGCAAGAGTAAATGCTAATAACGGAGATGTAACCGGCCTGAAAGGCGCTTACGATGGATGGATAGTAAAAACAGATGCAGACCTTAATATTGTATGGGCAAAGACTTTTGGCGGCACAGGTAACGATATGTTTTATGCGCTCACACTTACACAGGATGGTAACCTGCTAGCGGCAGGAGAAACCAGCAGCACCGATGGAGATATCATAAGCAATGCCGGTGTATCTGATGCCTGGCTAGTAAAAACAGATCCGTCAAACGGCAATATCATATGGAGTAAAACATTTGGCGATGCAAAGGGAGACAAGGCAAATGATATCCTGGTGTGGGGCAATGATGATTATTTGTTTGCAGGGCAGTTTTCTTATATTGTTCCTAATTCGGCTACGTCGCATGCACAATTATGGATAGCTACATCAAAAATATTACCATCTGCAGGTCCACTGCCCATAAAAATTATTTCCTTTACCGGTGTACATAGCCATGATGGTAATGTGCTGCTCTGGCAATCTGCAGATGAAATTAATAGTAAAGAATATATAGTGGAGCGATCATTGGATGGCATTGCATTTACTGCAATAGGAAGCGTAGCAGCAGCAGGCAATAGCAGCAGTACAAAAGCGTACCAGTTTACAGACAGGCAACCTGCCGCTAAATGCTGGTATCGTTTGGTAATGGTTGAGATAAATGGTAACGAAGAATTAAGTACGATCATCTCTGTATCATTTAAGGATAACCAGGCAAAGATAAAATTATACCCGGCCGTTAGCAATACTTCAGTAACCATAGAGATGGTGGCTGCTAAAAATGAATCCTGTAATATTATTATCACTGATGCAACAGGGCGGTTAGTTGCAACACAAACAAAAAATATGGCCAGGGGTATCAATAAATTGCAGGTAAATATCGGTAACCTGGCAAATGGGATGTACTATGTTTCAGTATTAAAAGAAGGCAGCAAAGAACCGGCTGTTTTTATTAAACAATAAAAATATTGCAGCAGTTGGCCATGGGCTCACTGCTGCAATATTTAATAAAATGGAGTTAATATATCTCGGCTAAAATGTCGACCAGCTTTTCTGGCATTGAAAAGAATACAGAATGACTGCTGGGAAGTTCATATATCTTCTTACAGGGCATATTGTGTAAAATACTTCTCCTGTCCAGGTCCCTGGATTTTGTGCAACGGATATAGTATTTGGGGATAGCACCATAACGGCTATCCGTTACAGTTATAGGCGTTGCAAGGCAGGCAACCGGCTGCCAACGGAGCTTTTCCTGCGCCAGTGCAATATCTGCGGCGGCACAATCGTGGCAAAATACATCTTTGATCATAAGTGGATTCATTAAAGCGGTCTTCTTATCGTCAGAAAAAATAAGGTATTCTGATGCCGGATGCTCAACTTTAAAATCGGTGACGGTTTTACCAGCTTCATTTATCTGGGCTACCTGCGCAAATATAGATTCGCCGTTTCTCAAAAAGAATGCATCCAGGAATACAAGTTTTTCCACTTTACCCGGGCCTAATAATTCTGCAGTCTGAGAAATAACGGCACCACCCATAGAGTGCCCTACAAGTACTACCTTATCTTTCACTGTATTGGCCGCTGCTGCAACTTTTTGTACATAATCATTAAGTGTAACAGCTGCGGCAGCTGTTGTATCATTGCCATAGCCCGGCAGGTCAACGGCTATAACATGATATCCTTTGGCTTCTAAAAGCGGTACTACTTTATACCAGCACCAGCCACCATACCATGCACCGTGAACAAGGATGTATGTTTTACTGGCGGATTGTGAAAAACTGTTTGTTGTCATACTGAAAATTAAAATGAATAAGCTGATGATACGTTTCATAAAAGTTAGTTGTGTTGCACAAAGCTAAAACGTATACCATGGCAGGCGGTGGTAAAAAAGGGACATTTTATAATGCCTGCATACGATGACGGTTTTTATACAATTCACCCGTTAGTCCCAGCCTGCTTTCAGGAGAATTATTTTCCAGCAAATGCAATTCAACCGGTGTTAATCCTGTAAAATCTTTATAGTCTTTTACCAAATGCTGGTAATCAAAATAGCCGCACTCCAATGCGATCCGCAGCCAATCAAAATGGGGGAACGCATTTTTGGTATTGAATGCTTTAGTGAACCTTACGATCCTGGCATAGGTTTTTGGATTCACACCTGTACGCTCGTTAAATTTTCTTTTGAATTGCTTTGTGCAAAGGCAGCTTTCCTTAGCCAGCCAATCGAGCGTACCATTACTGTCGTTACGTAACATTAATTTGCTTACAGCATCCAGCAGATGCATTTGTTTTTTTTGTTTTTTAACAAGCTCAGCAATATAGCTGTCTGCAATTAATAACATTGCAGCATAGTCTGTTGCATGTTGCAATGCATCGTACGTAAAACGGATATTACCGGGTAAAACAGTGGTGGCATCAATGTATTTATTGGTGAGCTCTTCTGCAGGAATACCTGTTAAAAGATGCAAGCCTGTTGGTTGAAACACTACCTGGAAATTCAGGAAATTTCTGCCGGAATATCGATTCATTACCCCTGTTTGCTGGCCTGTTAATACCATTGGAAACTGGTGGTCTTTTTTAGGGCTGTTCAATAATGCAATAGCTTCGCCTTCACGCAAAAAAAAATGTAAACATACTTCTGGTTTGGGCGGAAAAGCTTTAAAAGGTAGCGCTGCTTTCTTATCAAATTCAAAATGAACGATCCTGTACCACCGTACAAAATCCCTGAATGCCGGATCGGGAAGGAATTCTTTTAAGATCATTTTGAAAGTGTTTAATGCAGTGTTGGTTTATAAATATACAAAACTCCTGCAGCTTCTGCTAAATGAATCTGTAATTTCAGATTTGCGTGCAGCATTTAATTTTCAGGTTCGGAGAAATGAATAATCACAGGTACATGATCGCTGTATTGTTTCCAGAATTTATAATCTCCTACTTCAACTGATTGCAGATTATTCAGCATATTGCCTGAAACAAAGCAATAATCCAGGTGATAAGGTTTGTTTTGGTGCCGGTATAAATAATGGGTGGGATGTGATTCCTTTCCCTGCTCCTGTAAAAAATAGGTGTGGTACACACTATAAATATTTTTTGCTGCCAAATGTTGTACAACAGTAGAATGATTGCCTTCACGCCTGGGTTTGTCCCAAATGGTATTGCTGTTAAAATCACCTGCCAGGATAGTGTTTTTTTTTCTGATAAGCTTGTTATAATGTTTTAAAGCTTTCCATACCTGTGTTACATATTGCCCGTCTTTATCCCCGGGGTTATTGGCCCAGATAGCATACAGCATGAATTTTGTTTGCCCGTTGGAAATACTCACCGGCGCAATAAGTTTTAAATCGGGGTTATAGCTTTTGTGTAGCTTTAATTTAAAATCAGAATAAGAAAATATGCCCAGCCCCTTGTTTTTATTTTCACCGATCCATAAAATACTTTTTGGTTTTATGGAATCATCGGTAAATTTTAATTTATCAGGATGTTCGCATTCCTGTACCACTACAATATCAGGCTGGTGCTGTAAAATAACCGCGGCCTTTTTTCTGAAAGCCATATTGCAATTCCAGGTAATGATCGTCATGGCAGCGGGGTTTATTTAAAACTCATTTCATTTCCTCTACCCATTTATCCCTGTCATCAGGACTGAATTTCCAGGGGGCAAAATTATTTTCAATATTGCTGAACATGGCGTTCCATTCCTGTGGCGCATTACTGTCTTCCATAATTAAAGAGCGGCGCAGTTCAATAATGATATCTAAAGGAGAAATGGAAACAGGGCATTCTTCCACACAGGCATTACAGGTGGTGCAGGCACGCAATTCTTCCACGGTAATATAATCGTTCAGTAATTGTTTGCCGTCATCTTTGTATTCGCCATTGGCGTTGATGTTTTTTCCAACCGCTTCCAGGCGGTCACGGGTACTCATCATTATTTTTCTCGGGCTTAATAATTTGCCTGTTTGGTTAGCTGGACAAGCGGCACTGCATCTGCCACATTCAGTACAACTATAAGCATCCAGTAAATTTTTCCAGCTCAGGTCAAAAATATCTTTAGCACCAAACTTTTGCGGTGCTGCTTCCCCGGCCGGCGCAAGCTCGGGTTGCATCATGTACTTTACTTCATTCTGTACATTTTGCATATTGTGTATTTTGCCTTGTACATTCAGCCTTGCATAATAGGCATTAGGGAATGCCAGCATAATATGCAGGTGTTTACTGTAAGGCAAATAATTTAAGAAAGCTAAAATACCAATGATGTGCAGCCACCAGCAACTTCTTTCAATTATAATTAAACTGCTTTCGCTTACACCATTAAAGAGAGGAGCGATCATGCCGGAAAAAATAAAATTACCGGTATCGTGATAATGTTCGCTGCCGGATAATTGCAAAGCCCTGTCTGCGCCATTCATGGTAACGAAAAGCGTCATCAAAATAATTTCGGTCAGTAAAATATAATTGGCATCACTGCGTGGCCAGCCGTTCAGGTCTTTACTGATAAAGCGTTTTAGTTTGATGATATTTCTTCTTACTAAAAAAATAATACAAACCAGTAATACACCTGCCGCCAGTATTTCAAAAAAATTAATGAGGAAGGTATAAAAGCCGCCCAGGAATGGAAAGAACAAACGATGTGTACCAAGAATACCATCCAGGATAATTTCCAGCACTTCAATATTAATGATGATAAAGCCGGCATAGATCACCAGGTGCATTACTGCCACCAATGGATTTTTAAACATCTTTTTTTGCCCCAGGGCCAGCAATACCAGGTTTCTCCAACGAAGTGGTTTGTTATCAGAAAGGTCTTCATCTTTGCCCAATAAAATATTACGGCGTATCTGCATGATGTTTTTTGCAAATAACCAACTGGCAAAGCCTGCACAGGCAACAAAAACTATTTGAAAGAAAATATGCATAAGCAATGTTTGTACACAAATTAAACGAATTGCACTAATTACACGAATTTCGTGACGGCATTTTTATTAGTAAATGAAAAGAATTCCACAAGTTATACGAAATCGAATTTGAGGAATGTTTTTTACTGTATTTTGGGAAACAAATAATTGCTGTAATTCGTGTAATTTTATCCTGATTAGTACAAATAATATGAGCGACAAGAAATATATATTAAATGCCACAGTAGCGGAAAAGAAGTTACGCCGTATGGCTTTGGAAATTGCCGAACGCAATTATAATGAACCCCAACTGGTATTAATTGGTATTAAAGACCATGGCACTGTGATCGCTAAAAAAATACGTGATTACCTGGCAACTAATTTTAAAGGCGAAGTACTGGTGATGGAATTAGGTATCGATAAAAAACATCCTGCAGCTGTTACTTTAAGTGCTGCAATGGATTTTAATGATAAAGTAATTGTATTGATAGATGATGTGGCCAACAGCGGCAGAACCATGCTGTATGCTTTAAAACCCTTGCTGGAACAATATCCTAAAAAGATACAAACACTGGCATTGGTAGAACGTACCCACAAAACTTTTCCTGTGGATGTAGATTATGTTGGCCTTTCTGTTTCTACCACCTTAGACGAACACATTTATGTAGAAGTGGAAAACGATGTGGTTACCGGTGCATGGATTGAAGCCGAGTGAGTAAAAAAGGGGAGAAGCAACGAGGGGAAAAGCTGCAAAGGCAGTTCATTACTTCCTCTAGTTATTTTATGGCTTACTATTCTGTATAAAAAAGTATAGAATAGTATTAGTTTCTCCCTTGCAACTTCCTATCCCCCTGCCACAAAAAACATATACGACAACGCCACAATTACAAAAGCTAATATTGCCACAGCATACAGTGGTGTAAGCTTTGCCCTGTTGATCATACTCATCACTAAACCAATGGCCATAATTACAAGCCCCAGCCAAACTAAATTAATGTAGGGAAAGAGATAGGCCTTAAGTGTGATAAAGTCAATGATCTTATCAGATTCCTTGATACCTAATTTTATTTTACGGTCGTTGGTAACACCGGCAAATTTTAAATACAAATTCTGTGCATACACAGTATCATCAATATTGATGGCTGATGAATCCTGCCCGTTTATATTTACCTGGATGATGGGATAGCCTTTGTAATGCATTCCGTCTTTATTCACCAATGTGATATCGGCCATTAAAGCAGCGTCAGTAGATTTATAATGAAACCTTTCATTGTCAGGATTACTCACCACTTTATTCAGGATCATATATCCTTTATTGTAGTAAGCGGTGTCGCCTACAGCCAGTTCTTTGATTTTAAATTTTGCAGTATCATTCCTGCTGCCATCGGGGTTAATGCTGGAGATATACGTGTAAATGTCTTTGGTAAGATAACGTTTGGTGCCGGGGTTACTGCTCTTCAGTTCATTTTTGCCTACGTACACATCCGGTGTTAATTCAAATTTTTCGCTGGAATCTTTTTTTACAAAAATCAGTTTGTGAAATATCCTTCCGTTCTCATTACCGGCCGAGTCGCCGCTGTAGGTTACGCTATAGTCAAGCATCCTTGTTGGAATATCTCTTATCATCGTAAGATTTTCCAAAGGGTTTTCCTTACTCTCTTTACCAAAAGGAATATTAATGCCGGTAACCGTATTATCACTGATGGTTTTTTTATTACCCGAAGCAATCAGCATACCCAATAACATAATTGCAAAACCCAGATGCGCCACAGAGGCGCCGGCAGCTTTTAATTTACCATTCAATCCAGACCATATATAAAACGCATTGGCAAATACAGCGTAAATAGCTGCAAACAATGCTATGTAAATAGCCCCTAAAAATCCTGCTCCTTGTTTATAATAGGTAATAGGATAGAAGATGGCCATTGCTGCAGTAACTAAGGCAGCCAGTAATGTAGGCACGGCAATCTTTTTTAAAATATAGGCGGCAGGAGTGTTCTTGTATTTAAAATATTGAGAGATGGCGGTTAAAATACCAATGATAAAAGCCACCAGCACCATTACTTTGTTATAGGAAAATTCAACATCTTCAGGGGGCGCTATCCTGGTGCCGAATATTTTATTAAAAACAGGCACAGATGTTTTGCCGCTGATGAATATGGCAGATAAAAAGAAAACTATGGAACCAATAAACATCCAGAATTCCCTGGAGTCTGTTCTTTCTTCTTTTTCTATGGAAGGTATTTTGCTATAGTTTTTAAAAAACAATACCAGGCCCGGTAAAGTGAATGCAGCCATAAAAACGATGAGCATAATATTAATTGCTGCGCCTGCATCTGTAAAAGCATGCACTGATGTATCGCCCAACACACCTGTACGGGTTAAAAAGGTGGAATATAAAATAAATGCAAAAGCAAGAATGGCAAATAAATAACTGGCTCTTAAAGATTGCCCGGTGGCTTTATAAATAACCATAGTATGCAATCCTGCAATTAAAATTAACCAGGGCACCAGCGAAGCATTTTCTACAGGGTCCCATGCCCAATAGCCACCAAAAGATAAAGATTCGTAGGCCCATTTTCCTCCCATCATAATACCAACACCTAAAACACAGGCACAGAATAGTGCAAAAGGGATGGCTGGTTTTACCCAGTCGCCAAAGCGTTTGGTTTGTATGCCTGCATAGGCAAATGCAAAAGGAACAATGGTAGATGCAAAACCTAAAAACAAAACCGGAGGGTGAATTACCATCCAGTAATTGCGCAGTAGTACATTTAAGCCTACACCATCCTGTATCAATGCCAGGTAATCTTTTTTCAGCAAGCCGGTTTGTATATCAATAAATGCGGGGCCATTCAGATCAATTTCATTACGGGTTAATGTAAAAGGGCTGTTGCCGATCTTTACATTAAAAAAGTAAATACCCAGTATCATCATACCCAGGAAAAACTGGGCAAAACTTA
Source organism: Ferruginibacter profundus (assembly GCF_054783275.1). Lineage (NCBI taxonomy): Bacteria > Pseudomonadati > Bacteroidota > Chitinophagia > Chitinophagales > Chitinophagaceae > Ferruginibacter > Ferruginibacter profundus. The sequence continues at coordinate 458,295 of NZ_BAAGQW010000001.1, forward strand.
TTACCGTCATTACCGGGGCTTCCCAGCCTTCCAGCAATGGTTTTTTACTTTTGGTGATTATAAAGAGGCCGATAATGCTGTGCCATATCGTCCATAACAAAAAACTACCTTCCTGGCCTTCCCAGATACAGGCTAATAAATATTTTGATTCTAATTCTTTGGCAGCATGCTTGTAAGCATACATGTATTCAAAATAATGATGAGAGCAGATATAAAAAATAACAGCGAAGATAACGAAGGCAGAAACCAACTGTGTAATAAAAGCAATCCTTGCAAAACGTATCCAGGATTGTTTTTCGATACTATCCTTTACAAAGCTGGCTTTAAAATAAGCGATCGTTGCAATAATAGAAGCCACAAAAGCAAGAATCACAAAAAAATGTCCTATCTGTCCTGGTAATAAGTGTTCACCGTCAAACTTCATAATCGTTTTTTCTCTTGTCTAAAAAAGTTATTTTATTCCTATGGAATCTTTGGCAGGGTAAGCATTATTTGTTGCTGCAGGATAAGCCGTGTTTTGCGCCTCGCTGCCGGTTACTGTTTTTTCAAGTTGCTTCTTATCGTCTTTATACTTGCTGGGGCATTTTAAAGTAATACTCTTGCACTCAAAAACATCACCCTGCATTTTGCCCTGTAACACCACTCTCTCACTCTGTTCCAGTTCCGTAGGTTTGCTATCGTGGTAAACTACTTTTGTTTGAGAACCCAGGCTATCTACAATACTAAAACTTAAATAGTTAGGGTCTTTAATAGGGTCGTATTGAATGGGCTGGGACTTATCCAGTTTGGCAATTAAATGAACATACTTGCCTTGTTTGGCCTTTGCCGAACTGATGGTATCATAGGTTGAAAAATCAGAAGAAGGGAAGCCAAAAACAATTAATGCTACAATGGCAACTGCAATTCCAACCAGTATGAAAATATGCGTTTTTTTCATAGTTCTAAATTTATTGGCAAAGGTAAAACAAAAACGCTTCTGCTATCGTTATTATTAAGTGATTTTAAGCAGGTTTAGGCCTGATTATAACAGGTTTAGCCAACTTTGGTCAGGTGCAGCCTTTAAACCACTGCATAAAAGATTCCCGTAAAACCCTTGTCCATGTTATTTAACAGACTAATTTCTTTTTTAAAGCAACTAAAATTCTTTGGTCTGCTACTACTATCTTTGCACACCTTTTTAAAAATTAGCAATGACCGACCTCTCTCAGTTTGATCCTAATTCTGTTGGTAACCCCAACAATAATATATTCAGTTTACCTTTTCCTGAAGAAGATGCAAAGCTGGTGATCCTGCCTGTACCGTGGGAAGTTACGGTGAGCTATATCGCCGGCACAGCAAGGGCCCCGGAACATGTTTTAAATGCCAGCCTGCAGGTAGACCTGTTTGATCCTGATTACAGGGATGCCTGGAAGCAGGGCTACTACTTAAGGCCTTGCGATAAAAAGGTTTTGATGAAGAGTGATTACCTGCGTAAAGAAGCCGAGCTATACATTAACTACATTGCCCAGGGCGAGATAGTGGCGGAGAATAAGTTCATGTGCAAAACCCTTAAAGAAATTAATGAGGGAAGTAATTTTTTAAACACCTGGGTGTATGAACAAACCAAAGAATTATTGCACGAGGGAAAACTGGTAGGGCTTTTAGGCGGCGATCATAGCACTCCATTCGGTTTTTACAAAGCCATTGGCGAAAAGCATGGCGATTTTGGTATTCTGCACATTGATGCCCATTGCGATTTAAGAAAAGGCTACGAAGGATTTAAATATTCTCATGCCTCCATCATGTACAATGCACTGGAAGAAATTCCGCAATTAAAAAAACTGGTGCAGGTGGGAGTGAGGGATTTTTGTGATGAAGAGTTTGATTATATGGTGAGCAGCGGCGAAAGAATAATCACCTATTTCGATAAGAATATTAAGGAACGCCAGTACGAAGGAGAAAGCTGGAAGACTATTACTGATGAGATCATCAGCCACCTGCCACAGAATGTGCATATCAGCTTTGATATTGACGGCCTGGACCCAAAACTTTGTCCGCATACGGGTACACCGGTTCAAGGTGGTTTTGAAACCGAACAGGTTTTTTATCTCTTTAAAAAAATAAAACAGAGCGGCCGCAGTTTAATTGGTTTCGATTTAGTAGAAGTGGGAGTAAGCCACAGCGAGTATGATGAAAATGTTGGGGCAAGGTGTTTATTCAAATTGTGCAATATGCTGATGACAGCGAATAGTTAATTTATGTATTGATGCAGCAGTTTACTTTCATTTTAAAAGATACTACTCAAAAAGCGTTCAATTCTTTTTTCTGGTTCTTATACTTTCTCCATTTAATTGCAGCATCAGTAATTATCATCAATACCAATAACCAGCAGCAAAAATATTTTGCTATCGGAATTTTTACAGGGTTCCTTTTGCTTACAGCTATTTTCTACCTTTTTAAAAATAAATTCAAACTGCATAATTACCAGCTGCTGCTGTTTGTGTTAATGGCTATCTTCTGGCCATTACAATCAGCGTGGTTACCGGCTATTGTTGTAATAGCAGTGATTGTGTTTAGTTACCTGGTAGTAAAAAAGAAAAGTACGGCTGTTTTTGCAACAGGCAGTATTATTGTTTCCAGGTCATTATTTAAAAAGCAATACAGCTGGGCGGAGGTAGAAAACGTAGTTTTAAAAGATCATCTGCTCTCTGTCGATCTTAAAAATAATCACCTGGTACAGGTGGAAATAATGCCGGAGAGTTATGGCATTGATGAAACCTCATTCAATCAATTTTGCCTCCACCAGCTAAACTCCTAAACCTCTCAACCCTAAACTCCTAAACTCCTGGGCTTTCTTTATGGAATTCTAAAACTCCTGCATCCCAGTAAAAAACCTACTGTTATGCCAACAACCCAATACTCCCTGCAAATTGTACATCCTGCCTTTGAATTATTAAAACGCAGTGCCCGTGTGCTTCACTTTATTGCCGCATCAGTTATTTTTATCAATGCTTTACATTTACTGCAGGTACACCATACCAGCCCGGTATTATGTTATACGCAAATGATAATTGCAGCCGACATTTTTATACTCGTATTTTTTGGTGGTTCATTATTGGTGGAAACACCTAAACTAAATCTTATTTTCAGGTTGTGTGAAGTACTTACGCTTTTTGGTATTTCCATAACCCTGTTTGGTGACGGACACACCTGGTATGGCGTAGTACATGCAATTGCTACTGCAGGCTATTTATTTCTTTTTTACCGGGAGTGGAGGGTAATGCGGTCAGAAGCAGTTGATATCAGCCAGACCGGTATTACCGTACCCAATTTTATTAAAGATGCCGAGATCAGCTGGAATGAGATCAGGACCATCATTCCCAAATACCACAGCATTATTATCGAAACGCTTCGCAACCAGAAAATAGAATTTAACCTGCGTGAAAATTTAAAAATTGATGAGTTGGGTCAAATTGACGAATTTTGCAAAAAACATTTAGTTAATGGATAATTGGTCAGTGGATAATGGATAGTTTCCCTCACCAGTATTATCCGTTATATCATTATCAATTATTAATTAATGGAATCCCGATACATCCTTTACTCCGATGGTGAAGGCAATATTTTTGAAGACACTTCCCTTTATGTAACCGGCCGTAGCGGCTGGGATGCAGTGCCCATTGCTCCTGAAGACTGGATTGAACTGCCCGCCGGTGGTAATTTGTATGAATTGCCGGGCCGCAGGGGTATTGGTATTGATGTGGAAACAGGGGAGATGCGCCTGTGCGAAAAAGGCTGGGCTGTGGCGGCATTCATTCCTCCTGCACATACCGGCTTATATATGGCCGCTTACGAAACCGCACCGGATGCACCTACACTTCCTTTATTTTGTTATACCGCTGCCGGCTGGTACGATGATAAATTTTATGTGCCTGCAGTAAGAATTGAAAAAGATATCCGCCAGGAATGTGAAGGATATGATGATGAATTGATACAGGACGGGGCTGCGAATTTGTTGGAAGCCTATCCGCATAACCGGCTGGTAAAACATTTAATGGAGAATTGCTGTATGACCTACACCTGTCCTGCGGCAAGAAATTTTTCTTTAGGCAGATGGGAATGCCCGGTGCCCACTTCCCCGGCATGTAATGCCAACTGCATTGGCTGCATCAGTTTTCAGCCACAGGATGAAACTATCGTAAGTACGCAGGACCGACTGACCTTTAAACCTACAGCAGAAGAAATTACAGAGTTTACAGTACCGCATTTGGAAACTGCACCATTTCCCCTGGTGAGTTTTGGCCAGGGCTGCGAAGGCGAACCTTTATTAATGTGGGAAACAATAAGGGAATCAATTATAGAAATAAGAAAGCATACACAAAAAGGCAGCATCAATATCAACACCAACGGCAGCAAACCCGACGCCATCAAAGCCTTGTGTGAAGCCGGGTTGAACAGTATTCGTGTGAGTACCAACTCTGCCCGTGAAAAAATCTATACGCCTTATTACCGCCCTAACAATTATGTGTTTGAAGATCTGATAGAGAGTTTAAAAGTGGCCCGCAGTTATGGCGCCTGGACGAGTATCAACTATTTTGTTTTTCCGGGCATGACGGACAGTATTGAAGAATATGAAGCCTTACGCAAACTGATTAAGGAAACTGATCTGTGCATGATACAATGGCGCAACTTTAATATTGATCCTGACTGGTATTTAGGAAAAATAGGTGTAACCGAAACGGGTGAGTGCATGGGCGTAAAACAAATGATGGAATTAATAAGAGAAGAATTTCCTGATCTAAAATTCGGTTATTTTAATCCATCAATGGAAAGGATAAAAGGAAATTTTGAAGTGGATTTTGCGCACTGATAATTATCATTAATCATCGTACTTCAACAACAGCTTCATGTAAATGGTATAAGCATCAGAAGAATGCCAGGAATCCTTTTCTCCGGATTTATATAAATAGCTTCCTTCTTCGGAACCTATAAAGGATAGAGACCTGGAAGTATTATCTGTTTGCCCTCCTTTAAGTACTTCAAAGCTTACAAAAATATTCTTCTTATCAAGTATCACATTGTACTTATTAAGATCAAATTCGTATGCTTTATCGGCTAAGGAAGATCTGCTGAGTACCTGTGCAACAGAATCCTGTAACAGTTCTTTGCCCGGCTCGCCAAAATTATTAACTTCTCTTATATGGATACGTATCAGGCAGGTATCGTAAGTATTGTATACTTTAAATCTTACTTTCGCTACCTGGTATTCCTTATGATTGGGCAAAAAAGTACGGCCTATTTCTCCGCCGGTATTATCTGTATTCCAGCTTCTGTAATACCCGACAGTTTCGTTTTTAGCACCTGCAACTTCTTCTTTGCTAAAGGAACGTATCACCACCGACTCCAATACTTTTTGAGATTCCAGTAATTTGAATTCATGTAATCGTATAGCTTGTTGCACCGGTAATTTTAAATTTTCGTAACCTACCGAAGTGATCAGTATGGTATCTGCCGGTTTATAATTACGTACCGGTAAAGAAAAATTACCTGCGGTGTCTGATACGGTTCCATTGGAGCGGCTGATCAACTTTACCGATGCATATGCAGCAGGTTTACCATCCTTTGCGTAGAGGATCTTTCCTTTTATAGAACTTTGAGCCCGGGCGGATGAAATAATAAAAACCAGGCCGATTGCGATTGCTGTTTTATGAATATAATTTAACAGTACAGGTGTAGCCGAATGCATAATAGTTTTAGTAGTTTTCCTTTGAACGAAAATATTCTAAATCAATGCGGCTAAAAAATTTTTGGGATGAATGGTATTATTTGTTTTTTCTTTTATAACAAATACGGGGCAACTATGGCCCCGTATTAAAAACTGATTAAAATTTAATGAGATCAGTTGGTCGTATTATGAATTCTGTTACTTCAGCGTTTCTGCCAGCCATTTATAAAATTCATGCTGCCAAACCAGTGCATCCTGTGCCGTTAGTACCCAGTGGTTTTGGTCGGGCAATAAAATGAACTTGCTTTTTATACCTCTCAATTGTGCCGCCTGGAAAGCCTGTTGTCCCTGTTCAATCGGTACACGGTAATCTTTACCACCCTGGTAAATCAGTATAGGCGTATTCCATTTAGCAACCAGGTCGCTGGGATTGAATTGAGTATAACTTTTTTGCGCCGCTGCATTATTCTTATCCCAGTATGCGCCACCTTTATCCCAGTTCTCAAACCACATTTCGTCTGTAGTGCCATACATGCTTCTGAAATCAAAAACACCATCATGTGCGATGAAACTCTTAAAACGTTTATTATGAATGCCGGCTAAATAAAATACAGAATAGCCTCCATAGCTTGCACCAACACAACCCAAACGATTTTTATCTACAAATTTTTCTTTACTCACACCATCAATAGCGCTCAGGTAATCATTCATTACCTGGCCGCCCCAGTCTTTGCTGATCTGTTCGTTCCATTTAGTGCCATGGCCCGGCATTCCCCTGCGGTTAGGTGCCACAACAATATATCCGTTTGCTGCCATCAGTTGAAAATTCCAGCGGAAGGAATAGAATTGTGTTAGTGCAGATTGTGGCCCGCCCTGGCAATATAGTAGTGTGGGGTATTTTTCAGCAGGATCAAAATCAGGAGGGTAGATCACCCATACCAGCATATCTTTTCCATCGGTGGTTTTTATCATGCGCCTTTCAGTTTTGCCCATACTTAATGTTGCATAAGTAGCATCATTAACATGTGTCAGTTGTTTCATGTTGCCTTTATCAATATCAACAGAATATAACTCGGCTGCATGATTCATATCCGTTCTGGAAACAATTAAAGTGTTGCCACTTTGCCCAACAATGCCGGTAACGTCAAAATCACCTTTTGTGATCTGGCGAATGACAGGCATCATTTTAGTAAGGCCGGGATAGCTTACTTCAAATAATTGCAACGTGCCATCTATTGGTGCCCAGAAGAATAATTTTCTGCCATCGGCACTCCATTTATAACCTTCCACATGAATGTCGTCTCTTTGTGCAGTAAGATTCATTTTAGTAACACCATTAGATACGATGATGTCCTGCTTGTCTGCTTCGTACCCGGCTCGTTTCATACTCAGCCATGCAAGCTCTCCTTTTTGATTGAAAGAAGGATTGATATCATAGCCGGGCATACCTTCGGTAAGATTTTTTGTTTTGCCGGTTTCAATATTAAAAGCATACAGGTCGGTATTGGTGCTGATAGCATAAGCAGTACCATATTCTTTTTTGGTACAATACACTATTTCTTTTCCGTTGGGATTCCATACATAATCTTCATCGCCGCCAAAAGGTTTTTGCGGGCAATCATAAGGTTCGCCCGGCATCAGGTCTTTTGCTTCCCCGGGTTTGCCATTTACCATTGGTGCTATCATTACATGACTGAATTTTCCATCTTCATAAGTATCCCAATGACGATAATCCAGGTTATCAAAAATGTAAACGTTCGATTTTTTTAATTCAGGATAATTATCTGCACCGGTAATTGCTTTTACTTTTTGTTCAGCATCACTGATCATGTATTTGCCGTCGGCAGAAATTTTTTCGTTATTCAGTAAACTATCTGCATTGGTTACAATAATGGCATCACCACCGGCAACGGGTATCATGTAAGTTTTCCGGGTACTCTTATTTTCTTCAGCATTAGGGGTGGAGACGGAGTACAAAATATATTTTCCATCTTTAGAAATACCCAGGCCCGAAACCCTGCCTAATTTCCAGAGCAGTTCGGGTGTCATTTTGTTTTGGGCAAATGCGGTGCAGCAATTACATGCAACAAGTATCAGTAATAACTTTCTCATAATAACCATATTGATTTTCATTGTTTATTATTAATTCTTCAGTGTTTTAGGATAATCAAATACCAGCTGGCAAAAAGTTTTTACACCAACAAATAACTGGCTGTCGTCGATCATAAAATCGGGCGTATGATGTGGCGGCGCATTCCTGGCATCATTACCTCTTGGCATGCCGCCAATGTAGAAAAAGAAAGCAGGTGCCTTGGTACCAAAATAACTAAAATCCTCGGCACCGGTAACCCATTCCATTGGCCGCACATTAGCTTTGCCTGCAGCAGCCTGTAAAGAGGGAACCATTTTTTCAACCAGTTCGGGCGTGTTGTAAGTAACTAATGTTTTGGGATAAAAATTTACTTCGGCAGTTGCACCGGAAGCTTCGGCAATTTTTGCAGCCGTGAATTTCATTCTTTGCTGTACATCAACCTGCATCTTACTGTCCAGTGTGCGTAAAGTGCCTTCCATTAATGCTTCTTCAGGAATAATATTAAAACGTACGCCGCTGTTAAATTTAGCAACAGTAATTACTACCGGAGCTTTGGTAAGATCCATCTGGCGGCTTACAATATTCTGCATGCCTTCAATGATCTGTGCAGAAATGGCAATAGGGTCAACGCCTAACCAGGGTTGCGAACCATGTGATGATTTGCCTTTAACCTTAATTGTAAACAGATCTGCAGAGGCCATAAAGGAACCTGATTTATATTGAATATCACCTGCAGGTATCCACGATTCAATATGCATTCCGAATACCACATCCACTTTGGGATTATCCATCACACCTTCTTTAACCATTAAGCCTGCGCCACCCTCTTCAGTTCCCGGAGGGCCTTCTTCTGCAGGCTGAAAAATAAATTTTATGGTGCCGGCAATATCTTTTTTCATTGATGATAAAATCCTTGCTGTACCTATAAGCATAGCTGTGTGTGCATCATGGCCGCAGGCATGCATCACGGGAACTTTTTGCCCCATATATTCTGTACTGTCTTTTGATGCAAAGGGAATATTCACTCTTTCTTTTACAGGCAACCCGTCAATGTCTGCCCTTAATGCAATAACAGGCCCCGGTTTACCGCCTTTTAAAATAGCCACAACGCCGGTCTTTGCAATGCCGGTTTGTATGTCCAGTCCAAGGTCTTTCAATTGCTCAATTATGTAAGCTGCAGTGTTCACTTCCCGGTTACCCAGTTCTGGATGTTCATGCAGATGCCTGCGCCATTCCACTAATTTAGTCTGAATAGCCAAAGCTTTGGCATCGATAGTTTTAGAAATGTCTTGCGCTTTAATTGAAGCACAACAAAATAACAGAAGGAGTGAAGCAGGTAGTTTTAGTTTGATCATTACCAATAGTTTTTTTGTAGAGAAGTCAGGTGTCTGAAACCCGGCTTCTGTGTTATTTATATTCACCAAATACATTTCTCAATGTATCGGCAATCTCTCCCAATGTACAATAGTTTTCAACAGCTTCTACTACTGCAGGCATCAGGTTTTCTCCGTTCACTGCTTTTTTATGTATTGTTTTTAAACTGGCAGCGGCTTTTGTGTTGTCTCTTTTTGTTCTTAAAGCTTTTAGTTTATCGGTCTGTATTTTTTGTATGCTTTCGTCAATCCTGAAAACAGGCGTAGTATTTTTCTCCTCTACCTGGAATTTATTTACGCCCACAATTATTTTTGCACCGCTTTCAATATTGCGCTGGTATTCATAAGCACTCTTTGCGATTTCATTTTGCATAAAGCCTTCTTCAATGGCCGCAACACTGCCGCCCATGGCATCTATCTTTTCTATCAACTGCAGTGCAGCAGCTTCTACTTCATTGGTCAGCGATTCTACAAAATAACTTCCCGCAAGCGGGTCAACCGTATCAGGTACGCCGCTTTCAAAAGCCACTACCTGTTGCGTTCGCAAGGCAATTCTTGCCGCTTCTTCTGTAGGTAAGCTCAGCGCCTCGTCGTAACCGTTAGTATGTAAGGATTGTGTGCCGCCCAATACCGCCGCAATGGTTTGTATAGTTACACGGCTGATGTTGTTTTGTGGTTGCTGTGCGGTTAAGGTACTGCCCCCGGTTTGTGTGTGAAAGCGCAGCATCATGGCTTTAGGGTCTGTTGCACCCAAATCCTTCATGATTGTTGCCCACATTCTTCTTGCTGCCCTGAACTTGGCCACTTCTTCAAACAAATTATTATGGGCATTAAAAAAGAAGGAGAGGCGTTTGCCAAAAACATTGATATCCAGTCCTTTTTCCAATGCTGCTTTTACATAAGCTTTTCCATTGCTGAGCGTAAATGCTATTTCCTGTACCGCAGTGCTGCCGGCTTCCCTGATATGGTAACCCGAAATAGAAATAGTATTCCATTTAGGTACTTCTTTGGCACACCATTCAAAAATATCAGTGATGATGCGCATGGATGCTTTGGGCGGATAAATATAAGTGCCCCTTGCTGCGTATTCCTTTAAAATATCGTTTTGTATGGTACCGGTAATTTTTTTTAGATCCCGGCCTGTTTTTTTTGCCAACGCCACATACAATGCCAGTAAAATAAAACCGCTGGCGTTGATCGTCATGGAGCTGGATACTTCTTCTAAATTTATTCCCCGGAAAAGTATTTCCATATCTTCTAAACTATCAATAGCCACACCCACTTTGCCTACTTCTCCATCTGCTAAGGGATGATCGCTGTCGTAACCAATCTGTGTGGGCAGATCAAAAGCCACACTTAAGCCACTAACACCTTGCGATAATAGATAGTGGTAGCGTTTATTGCTTTCTTCTGCAGTGGAAAATCCTGCGTACTGGCGCATGGTCCATAGTTTACCCCTGTACATATCGGGTTGTACGCCACGTGTATAAGGAAATTCACCAGGTAATTCAGTGGTGTTTACTGTAAGATCACCGGCTGAATACACCTGTTTTATTTCAATGCCTGAGTCTGTAATTATTTTCTTTTCATCAGTCATAAATATATTTTACAAGGGCAGTACGGCTATAACCGGCAAGCCCTTTATGATAATTGCAGCTTTATAAAAGGTGCCTGGCAGCCGGAGCCGTTTAGACACCAGGATAGTACTATAAAATTTTTTGCGCTTCGTATTGCAATGCTTCTAAAACAATTTTGTTGATCTCTGCATTGGGCGTCATGGAATATTCCAGCAACAGTTTACTCAGCTCTTTTGCAGATGCATTTGCGGGCAGTGTTGCAGCAACCTGGTTAATGATAAAAATGTTCTGGTCACGTAATTTGGTAATCGCTTTCCACAATTCAGGTGTTACGTAGATCTGCTGACTCACATTGTATTCGTATTCACTGTTTAATGTTTGCAGCAAATCCAGTTGCATCTGCCTGGCACTGGTATCTTCGGCGTGTAAACGTGATACCAGGTTTTTTAAGCCTGATCTTTCGGCATACAAAGTCAGCCTTTCGTAAGCCTGTAATTTTAATTTTATGGTTTCATTATTTAAGCCAAGGCGCTCTTTTAATAACTCTTTCATGCCATTAAACTCTGCCAGTAACCATGCTATGGCAATAAAGAACATAAATGTGCCTGCAATTTGTATACCTGTTGCCGTAACTTCCAGAAAATACATAATACTTTTTTAGGAGACAAAAATAAGGTAAAAACAACTGTGGTTTTGTATTGTGTGAGTCACCTCAAAAAGATGGCTCACGCAATACAAAACATATACGGAACCTACTTAATAATGTAGTGCATCTTATTTGAAATTTTACAGGGTGAGCCACTCTTAGGGAGTGACCCACCCCGTAAAATTTCCTGCTTTCGAAAAACACTGCCGTTGCCCTTTTTTAAATTGTTTATACCTTTGTGGAAATACAAGTAATAATGGAAACTACAATAACGGCACCTGTAACCCTTACAAAAACTGCAGTGGAAGAAATTAAGCGCCTGATGAATGCTGAAGGGTTTAATACCGAACAACAATTGCGTATTGGTGTAAAGGGTGGGGGATGCAGTGGCATGACCTATGTTTTAGGATTTGATACTAAAACAGAAAAAGATGAACACTTTGAAGTGGAAGGTATTTCCTGCATCATGGAAAAATCGCATGGTATTTATTTAATGGGTATGGAAGTAGACTGGCAGGGAGGTTTAAACTCCAGGGGATTTACATTCAATAATCCTAATGCCAGTAAAACCTGCGGCTGCGGAACAAGCTTTGCAGTGTAATAAGTTTTATCTTCTGCGTACGCCTTCAATCTCTCCTTTGTCTTTCATTTTCAGCAGATCTTTTTTTGCTATTGGAAGATAATCTTCTTCAAGAAAACTGCCGGCTTCGGTCATTTTGGATTGGTTTAAGCCGCTTTTTTTATTCGACTGGTATTTGTTGAAGATCACATAAACAGAATCGGCTTTTACTTCACTCACTTTATACAAGGTATATCCTTCACCGGCAGTATAAATTTCATAAATGTCTCCGTTTTGGGGAGCTGCCAGGTAGGCCATATCTCTTTTATTATTTTCCCTTATTGAATTTACAACTGTTATTATCAACAGAAGAAACAAGGCCAAACCAATAAATTGCCAGTAAGGTGTTTTGGCGTTTACTTTCATCTCCTCGTAATCGCTCAGCAAATCTGCCGTAAATTCTTTTTTCTTCAACACCTGTTTACAATGATTGCATTGTGTTACGGCTTCTTTTCTGTAAGGGAAACATGGTATCCAGAAAATATGGAAGTAGCGGCTGAAAGTGTACATCTCCAGGGAACCTTTGGTACCACAATGGCTGCATTTTGAATTGAATAAACTCTGGTGCCCTGTTTTGGTGGCTTTATTTCCGTAAATGATCATAAGCAGTTTTTATAAGTTGTAAAATAAAGATATTACTTGTATAAATAAAAAAACCTGTTATCTTTTTGGATAACAGGTTGGTATTAAATTAAAGATTAATTATGGTTTTTTAACTGCAGGTTTATCACTGCTGATAATTTCTGCTTCACCTAAAGGTTTATCTTTTGCAAAGTCAACCAATATTGGTGCCGCAACAAAGATAGAAGAGTAGGTACCGGTTACCACACCAATCAACATCGCAAATGCAAAACCTCTTGTTACTTCACCACCAAAGATGAACAGGATCAGCAAGGTTAAGAATACTGTTAATGATGTCATGATAGTACGGCTTAATGTATCATTGATAGCACGGTTAATGATAGAACCTTTCTGATCCGCTTTACTTCCTTTGCTATATTCCCTGATACGGTCAAATACGATCACCGTGTCATTCATACTAAAACCAATTACGGTTAACACCGCTGCAATAAAGTGCTGGTCAATTTCTAACGGGAATGGCACGATATTTTTGAAGAATGAGAATACGGCCAAAGTAACCAATACGTCATGCAATAACGCTACAATTGTACCCATTGAATACCTCCAGTCGCGGAAGCGGATGAAAATATAAATGAAGATTATTAAGATGGCGAATATAGTTGCCTTAACAGCGCCTCTCTTTAAATCATCCGAAATACTAGGCTGAATGGTGGTTGAACTTTGAATGGATGCTTTTTTAGGATCAGGGTTGATAAACTGGTCATAGGTAACATCAGCCGGCAATACTTTTTTAAGGCCCAGGAATAACCTCATCCTCACAATACTGTCAGTATTTTCTTTTCCCAGTAAATAAGACGTAGTGATATTCAAATGACGATTGTCGCCTACTTTTTTAATTACAGGAAAGTCGCCATCAAAGGCTGCTTTCAGATCATCCTGTATCTGGTCATTTTTTACTTCCTGCTGAAATTGTACGGTATAGCTACGGCCGCCTTTAAATTCCACCCCTTCGTGAAAGCCATTGAAAAATGCACCAACACCCAACAACAAGATCACAATTGAAATACCGTAAGCTACTTTTCTGTATTCAATAAATTTAAAGCTGGCATGTTTAAAAATGCGTTTAGATATACCGGTGAAATAATTAAAGTGGCGTTGTTTGTTCATCCATACTTCTGTAACCAGTCTTGACACTAAAATTCCACAGAATAATGAAAGAACGATACCTAACATCTGGGTTGTAGCAAAACCTAATACTGGGCCTAAACCAAAATAAAACAAAATGGCAGCGGTTAAAAAAGTGGTAACGTGAGCATCCAATACCGGGGCCAGCGATCTTTTGTAACCGTCAATAACAGCCTGCTGGTAAGATTTACCCTTGGTAAGTTCTTCTTTTATTCTTTCAAAAATAATTACGTTAGTATCTACCGCCATACCAATGGTAAGTACCAGACCGGCAATACCAGCTGCAGTTAATGTAGCACCAAAAGCAGTAAGGCAACCAATGGTAAATAGCAGGTTTAATATCAAAGCAATGTTAGCTACCCAGCCTGCAGTGTTATAATACACCAGCATCAGGATAAATATCACAATGAAAGCAATGCCAAAAGACCACATACCACCTTTAATAGACGCATCTCCCAAAGTAGGCCCTACTTCTGTACTGGCAACAATTTTGGCCGGAGCACTCACCTTACCTGATTTTAAAGTTGTGGCAAGATCGGTAGCGTCATCAGGGGTAAAACTTCCGGAGATGATAGAAACTCCATCTTCAATCGGGTTAATTACATTAGGAGCTGAATAAACAATATTATCCAATGCAATTGCGATGGGCTTGCCTACATTCTTTTTTGTTAAGCTTGCCCAAAGGCCTTTACCATAAGAGGTCATTTTTAAATTAACCCCCGGTTTACCATTCTGATCATAATCAAAATTGGCTGTTTCCACAGATTCTCCTTCAATAGGAGCTACGTCGCTTCCGGGAAGTGTTTTTACAGCATAAACGGGGTAATACCTTACATCACCTTTATCTGATTTGGCTTCTACACCCAAAAGGAATTTGCAGTTGGCAGGCAGTACATTTTTTACTACTTCGCTGTTAACATACTTGTAAAACAGGCCGGTATCTTTTTTGTCAATATTTGCTATTGACGGAGATAAAGATTCTGCGCCGGTCTTATTATCTTTTTGCGGAGGAATGATCTGGAAAATTTTAAATAACGGGTTTGCGTTTTGCTTGGCAAGGGTAGTATCTGCTTTACTGGTGCTGTCACCCGGAGTAATACCATTTAAATAATTCTGCAGGGCCTGGTCGGCAGTTACCAACGGCGTGTACAATTCGTCTATACGGTACACTTCCCAGAATTGTAAATGTGCTGATGCTGATAATAGTTTTTTTACCCTGTCCGGGTTATCAACACCTGCAAGTTCTACTGTGATTACGCCCCTGTTTTCATCAAGATTGATATTAGGTTGCGCCACACCAAACTTATCGATACGCTTTAATAGAATTTTGTAGGTTTCCTTGATGGCACCTTTGGCGCTGGTAGATAATTTGCCGGTCACCTGGTCATCGTTGTCAGAGATCTTTATCTCTTTTCCCTGCCCTGCAAACAATGAAGATAATTTGCCTACACCGTTTTGTGCAACATAGGCGTTTTTAAACAAGGTGATGAAATCTGCATCACTGTTTAGTTTTTGTTCATTTGCAGTTTGAATAGCTTTGAGTAATGTAGGGTCTTTATCATTATTGCTCAACGATTTTAATAAATCATCAAGGCTAACATCCATCGTTACACTTAAACCACCCTGAAGATCCAGGCCAAGGTTCAATTCATTTTCTTTACACTTTTGATAGGTTGTACCAATCAGCGGAAATATTTCTTTATCCTTGGTAAACTCCAAAATGCTGTCTTTTACATGTTTTACGGCTTTAGCCTGATCGTCACCTTTCAGGTCGGCAGCAGTACGCTTTACAATTTTAGTAGCCTGTTCTGTAACGCCACTTTCATAGTTACGTACCACCCATGTGTACGACAGTTCCCAAAGTGATATTAAAATCAACGCAATGGTAAAAAACCAAACCAGCCCTTTCAATTTCATAATGATAAACTTTTAATAGCTATTTCTTCAATTTTTAGAAGTGTGCAAAGATAGGGGAAAAACCGATTGACAATTACTGCTGGTTAATTTTAGAATTTTACTCAATTTGCACCCTAAATCAATTACATGCAGTTGTATCGAAATAGTGGTATCCGGGGTTTTGTTATGCTGGTTTTACTGGCCGCCTGCTCACCCGCAAAAAAAGTTGTTACTCAGGCAGAAATACCCCCTGTTGCTACTATACCTGCGCAACCTCCGGTAGTTGCCGTAGTACCCGATGTTGCAAAAACAGATTCCCTGCTTGCCGGCCTTCTTGCCCGCAATCCGGCTTTTTTTGACAGTATGCTTATCCACAAAAAAGACTGGAATGTGCAAATCATTTATACGCAGGTAAACCGGGCTGCAAACGGGGTACCCACTTTGAAGAATTATTATTTTAATGTAAACCCGGCAGCTTATTTCTATCCGGCATCTACAGTTAAATTACCCATTGCACTGCTGGCCTTGCAAAAGCTTAACGAATTAAAAGATAAGGGTATCGACAGGAATACCACAATGATAACAGAGGCAGGCAACAGCCAGCAAACTGCTGTGTATAACGATCCCACTACAATTGACGGAAAGCCCACCATTGCCCAGTATATAAAAAAGATACTGATGGTAAGCGATAATGATGCCTATAACCGGTTGTATGAATTTTTAGGCCAGGACTATATTAATAAAGAACTGCATAAAAAAGGATATGCTGATGTACAAATACTGCATCGCCTTGATATTGTATTGCCCGAATTGGCCAACAGGCAAACCAATCCTGTTAAATTCCTGGATGGAGCCGGTACCGTTTTATATCAGCAGCCTCTGCAGAACAATACTTCACGCTATGCGGTGAGAAATGACAGCCTTGGAAAAAGTTTTTATCGCAGTGGCAGCCTTGTAAACGGGCCAATGGATTTTTCGAAGAAGAACAGGATCAGCCTTGAAGACCTGCACCGCATACTGGTAAGCCTGGTGTTTCCTGAAAGAGTTACAGCCAGCGAACGTTTTAATATTACAGAAGACGACAGGAAATTTGTGTTGAAATACATGAGCCAGTTGCCAACAGAAAGTACTTTTCCTCCTTATAGTGCTGATACGGCTACTTATTTTCCTGCCTATTGTAAATTTTTATTACTGGGCGGTGATCCTTCGGCTTCACTTAAAGCTTTGCCCGGCAATATCAGGATATTTAATAAACCCGGTGATGCCTATGGACAGATGCTTGATGTGGCTTATATAGTAGATTACGATAAAGGAGTGGAGTTCTTTGTATCGGCAGTAATTTATTGTAACAGCGATGGCACTTTAAATGACGATAAGTATGATTATAAAACCACCGGCCTGCCTTTTATGAAAAACCTGGGGCAGGTAATTTATGATTATGAAGTAAAAAGGCCAAAGCAGTTTTTACCTGACCTGTCTGATTTTAAATTTATATACGATAAGCAATAAAAAATATTTCTAAACAATAATCGCATTTGATTGATTTTATTTAACCAGTTATAATTACTTTTGCAAAATATGCAACTATCAACACTTTTAACCAGATTTAACGAGCCAGAAACCCTTAAAATGGCCAAATTGGGAAGGGAATTAAGAGCCAGCGGAATTGATGTTATCGATCTTAGTCTTGGAGAACCGGATTTTGATACACCTCAACATATTAAAGATGCTGCTATAAAAGCCATCAACGATAACTGGAGCCATTATACTCCTGTTGCCGGCTTTGCCGATTTACGTGAGGCCGTTTGTACCAAGCTGAAAAGAGATAATAATTTAGATTATAAACCTGAAAATATCATTACCTCTACAGGTGCCAAGCAAAGTTTAGCCAACGCTATTTATGCGGTAGTGGATAACGGGGATGAAGTGGTGATTCCCACGCCATACTGGGTTACCTATTCTGAACTGGTGAAAATGGCGGGTGGTAAAGTGGTGGAAATAAGAACCTCTCCTGAAAGTGGTTTCAAATGTTCTCCGGCACAACTGGAAGCGGCTATTACCAGCAAAACAAAATTGTTCATGTTCTCTTCTCCTTGTAATCCGTCCGGTGCGGTATACAGCAAGGCGGAATTGGAAGGCCTGGCAGAAGTGTTCAGGAAACATCCCGAAGTAATTATTCTTTCTGATGAAATTTACGAATACATCAATTTTGTAGGCGGCCACGAAAGCATTGCACAGTTCAGCGATCTGAAAGACCGTATCATTCTTGTAAATGGTTTAAGTAAAGGTTTTGCCATGACGGGCTGGCGCCTGGGCTATATTGCAGCCAATGCAGAAATAGCAAAGGCCTGCGAAAAGATACAGGGGCAATTGACCAGCGGTACTTGTTCCATAACTCAGAAAGCAGCTGTAGCAGCACTTACCGGTAATTTAAAACCTTCTTTAGAAATGACTGAAGAGTTTACCAGGAGAAGGGCGAAAGTACTGGAGCTGATAAAAGATATTCCGGGATTTAAATGCTTTGAACCTGAGGGTGCATTTTATATTTTTCCTGATGTTTCATACTACTACGGTAAATCAGATGGTACGCAAACCATTGCCAATGCTGCAGACTTCAGCATGTATTTGCTGAACACCGCACATGTGTCTTCTGTAATGGGTGATGCTTTTGGCGAACCTAATTGCGTGAGGTTTTCTTTTGCCAACAGCATGACCAATATTGAAAGGGCATGGGCAAGAATTAAAGAAGCGCTGGCAAAACTGAAATAGGGTTACAGCAAATAGTTTTCTACCAGCTGGCAAACATACCATAACTGATCTTCGTTCCTGGACGACTGGTTAAGCGGTACAGATACTTCATACAATGATGGAGGATTGGTATGTTTTCTTTTCCTGTCTTTGGGTTCAATAATCACCTGCGAAGCATCAACAACCCTGTTGGTAGGCAGCATTATCTGCGTGTACTCGTTACTGGCACTGTTTGATGTGTTTCTGTCTTTTGAATCAATCACTACAGCAACGGTGTTATCTTTTGTAAGCACCTGGTTATAGGTATTGGTCATGCCACCGCTTGTATTATTTACATTGGTAACTATCAGTCCTATCTTTTTACCATCCTGCATAATGATCTTGTCATTTACAATAGTTACAGGTTTAGTACGGTCACGTACGGTTTGTTCATTAAAATACCTGTTTGCATCCAGGTAATCTTCGTACTCTTTAATTTTTGCTTTAAGTGATGCATTGCCAATATGATCTCTTTTAAATTTAGCCAGGGAATATTTATTGATCTTATTACCATCCAGTAAATTATATTGTTTTAATAAAGATGCCAATTCTACAGCAAATGCCTGCCCTTCGTGGTAAATAGCAAATGTATCTTTTTCGTTGGCAAAGATCACATCGTAATAATAAAAAGGTTTCAGTTCTCTTACCGGTGCATCAAACTTTACTACCTGCGCAGCAATAAGTAATTTCATGTTTAAGCCAATAATATAAATATTGTAATGCGGATTGCTTTGGTTTAATTCTTTTACATAATAGGCAACAGGCTTATTGCCAAAATAAATCACTGAGTCGGTTAAATTGATATCCTGTGCCGTTGCTGCAAAGCCTGAAAAAAAGATAACGAGGGTGAGTATATATTTTTTCATGCGTTTTAATTTACTGTAATGTATATAAACAAAAAGAGACTGTCAAATATAACAGTCTCTTTTAACATATTATTGAGGTGAGTATTAAAAAGTAAATCTTGCAGAAAAACCAACACCTGCGGCTTCAAAACCAACTTTGGAAATAATGTTCAATTCCGGCTTCCAGTCTAATGTAAGATTTAGAGGCACCTGGCTGAACTTGTAATCTAAACCGATAATACCTGCAGCGCCAACATTGCTGGTACTATTATTAAAACCAACATAACCGCCAAAGCCAATTAACCATTGCAGGTTTTCGGCAGACAAGGGTTTATGAATTTCGTAGAGGCCACAGATACCAACGCCATCGCCAAAACTTAAAATTCCTTCAACAGCGTTGTTACCAATAAAATGTTTGTAGGTAATACCATTTTTAATAGCAGGTACAGATGAACCTAAACGTATACCAATTGCATTTTTGTAAGATGTACCTTCATCCTGTGCTTTTGTGGTAAAGGAAAAAGCAAGGGCAACAATAAGAAATAAAAATAACTTTTTCATGGCTGATTTTTTTTGAAAGGTTAATCGAAAATGATGCCAGTGTATTGCACTACCTGCTGTTAAACGAACAGAAAAGAGATTTTGATGTTAAGGATTTTGTAAATGTAAAACACGCCTGTGGCGTGTGCAGCATACGGCTGTGGTGTGTTCAGAATGAGCCGCAGGCACATTCCTACTCGAATAATTCCAATTTGTTTTTGGGTCTCCTCGCATCCTGCCATTTAAAATTACGCAGTAGTTTTTTATCGGCGGGTATTTGACGTATAGGATACATTATGCCATCTACATTATTAATGAACTTTACTTTATTCAATTCTTTTTTTACAAAGTAAATATCAATAACATCGCCGCTGCTGCGGTTCATGCCGGTGTAAGCACTGTCATCATCCTGCGGATAAAAAATACTTTCGGCAGGCGAACCTTTTACCCTGATATAATCTATCACGCCATCTTTAAAATAACCATTCAAGGTACGGCCGGCAATCTGGTTAAATAATTTATCGGCTGTCTGGCTGATGACAATGCTGTTATAAAAAACATACAGGCGCTGTGGTTTTTGTTTTTCGGTATACATATAAATAGTATCACCGGCTACCTGTGTTTTTCCATTCCATACCAATGGCTGTCCAAACAATTTAAAAGTAGAATCAGCTGTGGAGTAGTGAAGGCTATCACTAACTGCCTGCAGGCTATCATTAAAAATGCGTACATGATGGAAAGCTAAAAAATAGCGTACCGCCGTATCTTTTGAACTAACATTTATTGCTGTTGTTTTGGTAACAGCAGCTTTGGCAGAATCGTTCGTAAGTACAGTAGTTGTGGTTAAAGTATCTTTTACAATAGCCATTTTTCTTTCCAGGCTGTCATATTTTCTCAAGCCGCTAAATAATGTATCGCCTGCTATGTAAGTGCTATCTCCATCCCTGTACAATATCATTACAGGCTTTTTTGTAGCTAAAAAAGAATTCTTTTTAGTATCCAAATAAATTTCATTACCCAGCACAGTTACTTTGTTAACGCTGTCAACGAGTTTGCCATTACCAAAAATCTGTACCAACCCTGATTTTTTATCAAAAGCCATTTTATCTCCCGAAATAGTATGTGTACTGTCGCGGTAAGTAGTGCGTTTATCAAAAATGGCTTCACCAGTACTTAAATTATAAGAGCCGCTTTTAGTATCAACCACGCTGCCATCTTTACTTACAATATGCGTAGGAGCAATAAATGTGGCAATATTAGTAGTTAAATTATATTGTAAACTGTCGGTAGTAATGGTGTTATTTTCATCCTTAAAATGTACATCTTTTTTAAAGAAAACATCTTTTGTTTCGGCAATGTAAGTGCCTTCTTTGCTGGTTAATACAGTTTGCCCGTTAATTACTTTACCACCATTTTTATAGGTAGCAATACCGGTTCTTAAATTATACTCCAGTTCGTCTGTTAACAGCGTGCCCTTTTTATCGGTAAGCTTTACATTTTTTTTCAGGTAGGCAATTCTGTCTGCACCTACATAGCGCAGGGATTGTGCGTAGGTGTGAATACTGTCGTTATCATTAATATGAATATTGCCAAAGGCTTCTACAATATTTGTTCTGCGGTTGATCACCACACTATCGCAATAAGTGGTGGTAAGGCCTTCTTTAATTACAGCATCGCCTGCTGCTGTTTCAATGGTGGTTACTGAGTCGATTGTTTTTTCTCTTAAGCTTCTTGCTTTTACAATTTGTATCACCCTTACAGTGTCCTGCGGCTGTGGCGGAGGGGCAATAATTTTTTGCTGTGCCGTAATTTGCTTAGTGCAAAACACCAACAGTATTATTGTAAAAAGAGTGACTGTAAATTTCAATTGCAATGCTTAATTATTTAATTCTGCCGCAAGTTGATGAAATTATTTTATAACAGAATGGTAAAATTATTTTTGTTTGATGTAGGGAGCATTAACGGTATCTGGTAATGGAACAACAAGTGCATCGCCTTTATATTTCTTCCCAAACACAGAAAAGGAGATATATCTTTTGGGATTAGTTTTTAAATCGTCCAGCAACAGGTTAAGTTTATTGGCTGTAGCGGTCAGGTTATTGTAGAGTTTGGTATCGTTCAGCAATAAGCCTGCTGTACCATCTTTGGTATTAAGTTTACCAATAGTGGATTTCAATTCTCCAATGGTTCCGTTAAGTGTATTTAAAGTCTTTTCCAGGTCTAAATTAGAAAGGTTAGTAGTAGTTTTATCCAGGTTGGTCATTACCGAATTCAACTTATCATTATTATTGGCAAGGTTGCCTGTAAATGCACTTACATTGTTTAAAGATTTTGCTAAAGCACCTGTTTCGGTGTTTAATAATGTTTGCAAAGAGGCAGATGATACAGTTAAGCCTGCGGTAGTTTTACTCAGGTTTTCCAGGATGCTACGGATA
Source organism: Ferruginibacter profundus (assembly GCF_054783275.1). Classification (NCBI taxonomy): domain Bacteria; kingdom Pseudomonadati; phylum Bacteroidota; class Chitinophagia; order Chitinophagales; family Chitinophagaceae; genus Ferruginibacter; species Ferruginibacter profundus. The sequence goes on from NZ_BAAGQW010000001.1 coordinate 480,576, forward strand.
TTATTTTTTGCATTGGGATCAAGCACACCGGCAAGACTCATTAAGACTGAATCAAGAGATTTTACAGCATTCTTCACCTGACCTAAAACGGGCCTTATTTCCTGTACGGCTTCGTCTAAAATACCAGCGCTTCTTTCAGTTTTTATAGTATCATTTTTGGGCAGGTATTGTGTAGCATCGCCCAGCCTGATCTCGATATTTGTAGTACCCAGGGGATTGTTTCTGATGGTAGCAAAAGAGTTTACCGGAATATTTACGTCTTTGGTAAGCGTCATATTCACCAGTATTTCTTTCATGTTTTTATCGGTGGTAATGCTGTACACTGTACCTACCTGCAAACCGTTTATCATTACAGGGTTACTGTTAGCAAGCCCCTGTACATTAGTATACTTGGCAAAAAGGGTATGGCTTGTACCAAAAAGGGTTTTGCCCTTTAAAAAATTGAAACCCAATATCATGATGGTGATAGCTATGGCAGTAAGTACACCTATTTTGGTTTCGTTAGAAATTTTCATAATAGTAGTTAGTTAGTCAGATATATGGGTCAAATATAATTAATATACCTGCAAGTTGTCTTATAAAATCTACGGATGTTGCTGTTTAAATTCAAACCGTATAGAAGCATTGTTCTTAAGGTCGGCAGCAAGCCTTACTTCGTAGCGGCTTGTACCATCTGTAATTACCATCAACGCTGTGTTAGGTGGAATTGTTCCTAAATTATCGGCAAACAGTACCAGCTCATTGGTTTTTCCAGGCACCAGGTCCAGGTTAAACACATAACCGTTGGCAGTTAAAGCTTTATTATTAACAATAAGGTTTTTGTTGAAGTATACTGAAACATTATCGCCATCAACTTCGCCGTCATCAAATAATTCCACCCTTACCTTATCGCTTTTTACCTGTAAAACTTTGGCTTCTTTGGTTGGCCTGCTTTCAAATGCAGCGGTCACTTCTTTTTCTGCTTTTGGCTTTGCAGTTTCTGTTACCGGGGTGGTTTTGTTGGAGTTTTCAATTTGTTGTTTGTATCGTTTTACGGCAGCAGTAATAGCTTCTGCAATTTCCTGCTGTCCTTTTTCGCTGTTGATATAACGTTCGTCTTCGGGATTGTTGATAAAACCGGTCTCAACTAAAATTGCGGGCATATTGGTGGCCTGCAAAACCCATATACCTTTCTGCCGCTGACTTACGCCCAATGCACGGCGGCCGGTTTTTTCAATTTCATCGTTTACATAAGTCGCCAGGCGGTCGCTCCTTAATTGAAAACGGTCGGCATATATTTGAGCCAGTGCTCTTCCTTCAGGGCTTTTTTTAAAATCAAAATCATTTAGGGCGGAGTCTGCATTATCTGTTTCAATTTCAAAATCTTCGCCACCTTCTAAAATGGCCTGTAGTTTTTCACTGGTTTTATGTGGTGCAAATATCCACACGCTCGTACCACTTCTTTCCAGAGGTTTTTTAAAGTATTCATACACTGGTACTGTTACGGTATAGGGGTGGGGTATTTTCTTTCTTTTTTTTCCCTTGCCGGTGTAAGTGTATTTGTAGCGGGTTTCTTCCCTTGTTCCTATCTGGCGGCTGCCGGTTTTTAAAGGGCCGCTATCGGCATGAATGCATAAAAACAGCTGGCCGCCAAGTTCATTGGCAATCCTGGCTTTTTCCCTGGGGTCCTGGTAAATATCTGTTGTCCTGGTAGGTTTTACATTTAAATCGGGCATCTGCTTTTTTAATTCGGCAATTAATTTAAGCGATATGGCAAGGGTTACATCTTTTTCTTTGGAGCGTAAAGAGTTTTCGTACTGCCCTGTAGCGCCAGGGTCTTTTGTGCCACCATGGCCGGCATCAACAATTACGGTAGTTAATTTTTTTTGCGAAAAGGTATACGGTAATATTAACAAATTGAAAGCAGCAATACAAACTAAAACAGGCACTTTGTTTTTCAACATACGCAAAAGGTTTATCCGGGGGTTAGTAATTATATTAATATTCACAATTTCATTCTGTTATAATGGCTATTTTTGCCCAGCAAAATTATGAACCATCTGTACAAAGGTAAGGCAAAATATATATTGACATGGGCATCAGCGCTGTTGCTTGCAGCTATAACGCTGTATGCAGGCGCTAATAGTTTTAATGCTCCTTACTTTCACAGTTATTTAACTAGCAACACTGATCTAAACAGGCCAGGTACACAGATTATTGTTGATACACCACCTGTAAAAACCCCCGACAGCACCCTTATTAAAAAACAATTACCAGATACCGTTGTTGCGGTAATTGATACGTTTAATTTTAAAACTTCCAAAGACTCACTTGATGCACCCATCAGTTATCATGCCGATGACTCCATGGTACTGGATGTGCCCTCCGGTAAAATAATTTTATACGGCAAGGAAACCAGGGTTAAGTATATAGATAACGAATTAGTGGCCCCACATATTGAGTTTGACCAGAAAACAAATCTGGTTTCGGCTTATTTTGTAAAAGACAGCACAGGAAATGTTATTGCCTGGCCAACATTTACCCAGGCCGATTTTAAATCGGTGAGTGACAGTATCAGGTTTGATATGAAAACCGGAAGGGGTATTACCAAGGGCACCTATACCAAACAGGATGAAATGTTTGTGTACGGCGAAAAAATAAAGAAAACAAGCCCCGATGTTTTTTATGCGTACAGGGGCAGGTTTACGACCTGTAATTTAGATACGCCCCATTTTTCTTTTGTTAGCAACCGTATCAAATTCATTAATAAAAAGATGGCCTTTACCGGGCCGGTGCATCCTGAGATAGAGGGTATTCCTATCCCGGTTTCACTGCCGTTCGGGATATTTCCTTTATCGAAAGGGAGGCACTCCGGAATATTGCAGCCCAGTTTTACTGCCAACGAACAATTGGGTTTAGCATTGGAAGGGCTTGGTTATTATAAAATATTAAGTGATCACTGGGATGCTGTGGTACGTGGTACGATTTATTCTTATGGCGGATGGACGGCCAGCATAAGCCCGAGGTATTATAAACGCTACCATTACCAGGGAAATTTCAACATCAATATTCAGCATTTCAGGGATATTGATAAAGCAGGGGGCAGAAATTTTAATGTTACCTGGTCGCACCAGGCCGATACCAAATCCAGGCCGGGGGTAACATTCAGCGCCAGTGTAAATGCCGGTAGCAGTAAGTTCAATTCGTCAATACCTAACAATCCGCAAAGGAATTTTCAGAACCAGATGAACTCTTCCATTACTTATGCCAAAGTATGGAAGGACAAACCGTTTAACCTTACCATCAGTGCCAATCACAATCAGAATACGGAGCAAAAACTTATCAACCTTAATTTACCGGATATTGCTTTTAATGTAAATACATTGTATCCTTTCAGAAGTAAAGAATCAGTGGGTGAATATAAATGGTTCGAGAACCTTGGTATTGCTTTAAACTCCAATGCCAAGAGCCTTACTTATTTTTATGATACGGCCAGCAATATCGGTAAGCAATTAATTGATAAACTGCAATGGGGCGCCAGTCATAACGTGCCTATCTCATTGTCATTACCACCGTTAGGGCCATTGCAGATAGGCCCTTCCGTTAGTTACCAGGAGTACTGGTACCAGAATAAATTTGTACGCAAATGGAATGCGGCTGATAAAAAAGTGGATACCACCATCACCAAAGGGTTTTATGCAGCCCGGGAAATGTCGTTTGGTGTGTCGGGATCTACCAGGATATTTGGTATGATAGGTTTTGGGAAAAACAGTAAAGTACAGGCTATACGACATGAGATAAGGCCCAGCTTTGGTTTTAGTTATCACCCCGATATGAATGCCAAGGATCATTATTTATTACAGACAGACACTTCAGGAAAAAACTTTATCCGGCCTTCTATTTATGATGGTAATATCTTTTCAGCCTTTGGTGAGGGGAAATCAGGTGCTATCACTTTTGGGATAGATAATAATATCCAGATGAAAGTGAAAAATAAAAAAGATACCGGTGAGGCAGCTATAAAAAAAGTTACTTTAATTGACGGGTTCAGTATCAACAGCAGCTATAATCTTTTAGCCGATTCGTTTAAGCTGGCGCCATTCAGTATACAGGCACGTACCAATCTTTTTGAAAAGATCAGCATTACCGCCAGTGGAACAACCATGCCGTATGTTACCAATAGCAGGGGCGATTTTGTTGATAAATTAGTATGGACAAAAAGGCCTTTTTCGCTGGGTACACTTACCAGCGGAAATATTGCCTTACAAACCAGTTTTAAAGGAGGAGATAAGAAAGAAAAATTACCGAATACTACCGACCAGAATATGCAGAACGCTAATAATGCCGGCCTGCCATTAGATGAATACCAGCAGGAAGCTTCTTATATCAGTAAGAACCCCGGGGAGTTTGCCAATTTCAATATCCCGTGGAGCATCAGTTTTTCTTATGCATTAACTTACTTCCGGTCTTTAAATGCAGATTACAGTGGTTATAAAGGTAATATTGCACAGAACATCAGCTTTACCGGCACTTTAAATTTAAGTCCTAAATGGCAGTTGGGTGGCAGCGGTTATTATAATATTACAACGGGAGAAATAAACGGCGTAAGCATGTACATCACAAGGGAAATGCATTGCTGGCAAATGGCTATTAATCTTTCTCCTGTGGGAAAATATCGTTTCTTCAACATTACCATCAGTCCTAAATCAACTATTTTAAGAGACCTGAAAATTAACAGGACAAGATATTTTTACGATTTATAAAGTAAGGTTTAATGGGTAAGAAATTTCAGAGGTTTGCATGGCCTGCTTTTGGAAAGACAGCTTCTTTAATACGTACTTTTTCACGCTAATAAAATGTAATTGCAATTACATTGATTACAGAATTACAGAACGATTTTCATTGCGTATGTATTTAATGCATTTACCTCCGCATCCTAAACCTCTAAACCCTAAACCTCTAAATCCTAAACCTCTTTCACATAATATTCTTTCATTACAGTAAATACTTTATCCTTCAGTTCTTTGCTGCTAATATTTTCAGCAGAAACAGCAGGTAAAAAATGCATCCGGAGTGGCACAGGTAACAGGTAGAAGAATTTATTTACGGGCATCGCTTTTTTTGTGCCCATGATAATGCAGGGTATGATCTCTTTTTTTGTATCCGTAGCTAATTTAAATGCACCATCATAAAATGGTTTTAGTGGTGCTGTTGTTCTGTTACGTGTACCTTCGGGGTAAATGCACATATGCATACCTTTTCTTAAAACATTTTTCATGGCTTCATAACTTCTTACCCGGCTTTGTTCATTTTTTCTATCCACTAAAACAGAACCCTTGCTATAAAACCAACCGAATACCGGCACTTTTGCAAATGATGCTTTGGCAATGGTTTTATTTGCTCCCGGAACATACGGAGCAGATAAGGGTACATCAAGCAACGTATTGTGGTTAAATACTACGATGTAATTTTCACCTGCTTTAAAATTCTCTTTTCCCTTTACACTTACCGGGCAACCTACCAATACCAGCCATATATTCATCCACCACCGGGATACGGCAATAAAAAAAGCCTGCCCTTTTTTTTCATCTTTAAAAAGATGCGATACCATGGACGGCAAAAAGAAAAGGAGAAATGTAATTACAAAACTTACTAAACCCCACAGTGCCCAGAGTCTGGCGAAAATATTTTTTAGAATGTTCATGAAATGCTTTTGTAAAAATTAAGGTGTTAATAATTTCCAGTCAATGGGAGAAAGGCCTTGCTTAACTAACAGTTCGTTGGTCCTGGAAAAATGTTTGCAACCTAAAAAACCCATATGTGCCGAAAAAGGAGAGGGGTGAGCTGCTTTTAAAACAAAGTGTTTGGTTTCGTCAATCAGTATTTGTTTTTCCTGTGCAAATTTGCCCCATAATAAAAAAACAACGCCGGTTCTTTCATCTGATATTTTTTGAATGACAGCATCTGTAAAATCGGCCCAGCCAAATTTGGCATGACTGAAAGGTTCGTTAGCCCTTACCGTTAGAGCGGCATTCAGCAACAATACACCTTGCTCTGCCCAGCGGGTAAGATTGCCATATTGTAAAGGCATTGCAATACCGATATCTGATTGAATCTCTTTAAAAATATTTACCAATGAAGGTGGCGGCTTAATGCCATTTGGTACCGAAAAGCTTAATCCATGTGCCTGCCCCGGCCCATGATAGGGGTCCTGGCCCAGTATAACCACTTTAACTTTATCAAATGGGGTTTGATTAAAGGCATTAAAAATAAGGGGACCCGGGGGATAGATCGTTTTGCCTGCAGCTTTTTCAGTTTTTAAAAAAGTTACCACCTGTTCAAAATACGGTTTGGTAAATTCATTTTTTAAAACAGCGGCCCACGAAGCTTCAATTTTTACCTCCATTAAATAACAGATTTGTGTAAAAATACAAAAGCTTCCAAATATCGCCGCTTTTATATGCACCATGCAGACAGTACCTATAAAAGCAGGATTCTCAAGGTATGGCAGCTATAAATAATGCTGTACATGGGTTAAATATAATCATGCCTGTACAAAAATGGGATGCCTATACTTATGCAAAGCCCTGTGATGGTAATTACAGCGGCTAAAAGCGATCTAAAATCTTTTGCAGCGGTTACATCAGCTGATCGTTGAACCTGGAATGCACCGATAATTAAAAGCACAGTAATAAGCAGGCTTGCCAACTGAAAAAAAGCGGTACCATTTTTAAAATAATGATGAAAGCAATAAAAGACAGGCCCGGCTATGGTGCCCAATGTTAATACAGCAAAGATTACTGTAGAAACATTGATCAGTTCACTCAAAAAGAATCCTGTATAGCCACGGAAAAAAGTATTGAACAACAGGCAGATCACTGTTGCCCCTATTCCTGCAAATACACCTGCTAAAAGAGATTTTGTAAATTCAGTATGCTGCATGTCGTAGTTCATAATAGAAAATTTATAAGCCCGCCGGAATGAAGGGCAGGTAAATGTAGCTGCATGGTATTAAAATACACTTAGTACAAGATTAGGATCTGATTAGTGTTAATTAAACACAGGTTTTGTGGCACATGGCAGATGCACAAAAAAAGTGGTTCCTTTTCCCGGTACAGATTTAATATTGATTTGCCCGTTGTGCAATTTTACAATACGTTTTACCAGGGGTAAACCTACGCCAAATCCGCTAACGGTACTGTCATCCTCAATCCTGTAAAAAGGCTGAAAGATATTTTTTATTTCTTTTTCAGGAATTCCTTTGCCATCATCTTTAACAGCAATAATGATCTCATTTTTTTCGACAGAAAGTTTTATAACAGCCAATTTGCTGGTAGAATATTTGCAGGCATTAGACACAATATTTTTTATTGCCGTAAATAACAAAGCCGCATTTCCGTATACAAATAATTTTGTTTCATCTTCGGGTAATTTTTCAAACTCAAATTTTACATTGTACCCATTGTTCATTTTTATGATCTCTCCCGGTAAACGCATCAATACTTCGTCTATCCGTACAGGACTAAGTTCAATACCGCCCGGATTTCCTGAAAGAGAGGCAAACTCCAGTAATGTTTGGGTAAGTTTGCTCAGCTGCCTTACATCCTGGTATACAGATTGCATTACCTGCCGGTAAGCAGCAGCTTCCCGTTCTTTTAATAATGACACTTCCAGCTGGCTGGAGATAGACGTAAGCGGTGTTAATAATTCGTGTGACGCAGCTGAAAGAAAACGCCTTTGTATTTCCAGGCTTTCCTGCAGGCGGTTGAGTAATTCATTAATGGTTTGGGTAAGATAATCCCATTCACCGGGGCCATCGCCGGATTGCAGCCGCTGTGTGATATTTTGCAAAGAAATGGCATTTACCTGGTCAGCAATTCTTTTTACCGGCCTCAGCAATAGTCGGGAAAAGAAAAAACCCGAAATAAATGCTATCACAATACTTACCGCCAAACCAATGCAAAGTAAAATACCGAGTTCCTCCAGGTTTGTTTTTCCTTGTTTATCATTTGCTGCAGATAGTATAACATTCCTGCTTTCTTTATCATAGTATAGCACAGCATCTTTGTGCGCTGTTGTAAAGTAGACCACCTGCTGTTTACGTGCCATTGCTAACATTTCGTTGCTTACTGCCATGGAGTAGGTGGTATTACCGGTATTACTGAATATGATATTATTTGCAGCGTTGTATACCTGTACAGATTTGTCTGTCAATACCGGCAGGGCGGCTGAGTCAATGGTTTTCATCAGCTGCAGGTCGTATTTACCTGCATGGCGCATCATGTATGACAATGATATGGCACGGTTTGTTAATTGCGTTTTAATATTGTCGATGCGGTTGCTGTAAAAAAATGAATATACAAATCCACATAGCAAACACAACAGCAAAAACATGATGCCTGTAAAAAGCAGGGTGATCTTAACTCTCTTATTCATCAATGATCTTTTAAAATATAACCCATACCAATTTGAGTTTGAATAAGTTTATGGTCAGCATTTTTATCTATCTTGTTGCGGAGATAACTGATGTATACGTCTATAACATTGGTATTGGTCTCAAAATCCACATCCCATACATTTATGGCTATATCAGCTCTTGATACCACCCTGTTCCTGTTGCGAAGCAGGTATTCTAATAACTGAAATTCTTTGGCAGTAAGATTAACAGGAACATCAGCCCGTTTTACTTCTTTGCTGCTCAGGTTCATTTCCAGGTCGGCAGCTTTTAATAAATTACCGGCCGGGGCATTTAAGGCCGAAGTGCGTTTAAGTAATGATCTTGTTTTTAACAGTAATTCAGTAAATTCAAAAGGCTTTACCATGTAGTCGTCTGCGCCGGAGTCGTACCCTTCAATTTTGTCATTTAGTGTATTCATTGCTGTTAACATCAGCACAGGCACCTGTTCGTTAGTGGAGCGGATAGCTTTGCAAAGGTCGTAGCCATTCATTGCGGGCAGGTTTATATCCAGTATCACCAGGTTAAAGTCGTTGCCTTTAAAAAGATGCAGCCCAACCTTGCCATCATAAGCCACTTCAACATAAAAGCCGTTTTCGCTTAATCCAAAACTGAGGGTGTCGGCTATCTTCCGTTCATCTTCAACAATCAATATCTTGTTAGCATCCATTGCAGTAAGTATTAAAATGCTGAAGCAATTTACTTATTATAGTGGTAGTAAATGATACCGGTCCGCTAATTCTAATCTGATTCTAATCTCCTGCTAATGCCAGCCTCAGGCAGCAATGCTACTTTAGCCTTATAAAATCTTTATTATAAAAGCGTATAACATATTAAAAGACATACTCGTAGTTGTTGATCTTGATAATGCAACCCCTTTTGTAATTAAGCAGGCAATTGAGTTGTCAGGTACAGGTGGCTCAGTCATTCATTTGCTGCATGTATACAGGCAGTATAATAATTCACCTGTTGAAGCAGACCGGGCAGAGCTGGTTAAAAGACTGGAGCAATGGCGCTTATGCCTGCAGGAAGCAATTCCTGAGTGTAAAATAAAAGGATACCTTTTAAAAGGACCGGTGCGCCAGTGCATTATTGATGTTGCCCGAAGTATTAAACCACAACTTATTATAATTGGTAAGCCGGAAAAAACAAGTCTTTTTGGTTTATACCAGGCATTGAGTGCTGATGAAATTTCCCGGTTGACTAAATGTCCTGTGCTCAGTATTGCCAATTATGATACGTATAATAAAATGAAGACCATTGTATTGCCCGTGAGAGATTTTGTGCCGGTACGTAAAATGGAACTGCTTTCAGTTTTTGCAAAAATATACAGGGCAAGAATATTTGTTGTTGCTATGCAAAAGAGGGTTTTTATGAATGCCCGGGAGCAAAGGATTTTGCTTGAAACCTACAGGGTTTTAATTAACGGCCTTAATAATAAAGTAGAATACCTGTTACTGAGTGGCAGTGATTTTTCCCGTGCAGTAATTGCCTGTGCCAGAGAAACAGGTGCTGATATGCTTATTGTTGATCCGGGAAAAGAAAATTTTATATCGAGGATATTCAGAAAAAATATCACTGATAGTTTACCTGAAGATTCAAGGTTAAAGATATTGTCCGTTGTTCCGTATCACGATCTTTAAAAATATAATTCTAAAAAGCATGATAAAAGAATTTGAAAAATTAACTGCCGGAGAAATTGCGCTCTTGCTAAAGGCCCCGGTAATTTTTTCTTTGCAGGCACTTTCGGCCGATAAAGAAATAAGTAAAGTGCAAAAGGAAGATGCTATAAAACTGGTACATTTAAAAACCTTTACTGAACATTTCCTGCTGCAGCCTTATTACGAGGAAGCTGAGAAGGTATTTAAAAATTACTTTGAAGAGTGTACAGCACATTTTTACCCGTTTGATGAAACAAATTGCGCTGCACTTAAAAAGGTAATGGATAATATTGAAGGAATAATAAATAAACTGGACAAAGATTACGCAAAACTGCTGCGCAAAAGCCTTGCAGGATATGCAAAACATGTGAGCAATGCCGCACATAATGTTTTACAGGATATTATCTTTCCGGTCACTTTTTCTAAATTGTAAAACATATTTGCCGATGATACAGGCAAGCCTGTAAAGTTTATTATGCCATATTCTTTTTTGCGTTGATTATTCTTTGCCCGTGAAGTAATATTTTAAGGCTTCTTCGTTTTAATGAAATGTGCGGGTGCTTTGCCTGGTGATGCTCCATGTCTTGTTTATACCCTGCAAGAATATCCTGGTACGAAAGAATTCCTGTTACTGTATTATTTTCTTTGGATAATACAGGTAATACATCGATGTTTTCTTTCGCCATTAATTCAACTGCTTTTCGCAAACTACTTTCCAGAGCAATGGAAACAGGTTTACGCTTAATTAATGACCGGATTAACGTGGTTGCGTTATGGTGTTTGCTGAAAAGGCTGGAAGCGCTGACAATACCTTTGTACTTTCCTTCCGGGTCGGAAACGATAAAATAATTACTTTTATATTCCTGTTCGTTTTCCAGCCAGCCGGTAACTTCTTCAATAGTATTATCCTCACTTATAATAATGCCACTTTCTTTCATCACTTGCGCCACTGTAATTTTTTCCAGTATATCCGGTTCATAGGATTCCGGTGTTTTAATTCCCCGGCGGGCAATCTTTTCTGTCATGATAGTATTCTCCATAATAAAAAAGGAGACTATATAGGCTGCACCGCATGTGGCCAGCAGCGGAAGTAATGCGTTGGTTTGCAAAGTAGTTTCCAGTGCAAAAATGATGGCTGTTAAAAAAGCCCTTGATGCGCCTGCAAACATGGCCGACATACCCACCAATGCTGCAAGCGGAATAGTAACTCCCGATAAGGGGTAAACGTAATTGACCAGGCTGCCAAGTAAAGCGCCGGTGGCGCCACCAATTGTAAGCAAAGGAGCCAGTGTGCCACCGGATGTACCGCTGCCTAAAGCAATTGCCCAGGATATAAATTTAAGAATGCACAATGATAGTACAGTGCCTGTGGCAAGGCTGCCGGAAAGTATATCAGTAATGTTGCTATAGCCAACGCCAAGTGTGCGGGGGGCAAAATATCCTACTATACCTACCACCAATCCGCCTATGGCAGGCCACCAAACCCAGTTGATGGGTAATTTTTCAAAACCGTCTTCAATAAGGTACACTATTTTGGTAACCCCAACAGCAATAAAGCCAATTACAATACCTATAAAACTATATGAAGCCAATGCGGTATTATTGGCCGGTGCTATAGTAAAATTTACAGCAAATACCGCTTCATTGCCAAATAAGATATGATGCCCTGCAGCTCCTGTAATGCAGGCGAGGGCAACAGGGATGATAGAGCGTGGCGAAAATTCGAAAAGTAATAATTCAATAGCAAGAAATATTGCTGCCACCGGGCTGTTGAAAATAGCTGACATGCCTGCTGTGGCACCTGCTGCAAGCAATATTTTTCTTTCGTTGTGTGTGATCTTTAATAACTGGCCCAGTGTAGACCCAAATGCGCCACCTGTTGCAATAATCGGCCCTTCGGCACCAAACGGGCCACCTGTACCAATTGATATTGCTGCAGAAACCGGTTTTAAAAAAGTAATAGCTGGTTTTATTTTGCTCTGGTTGACGAGTATCTGTTCCATCGCTTCAGGAATACCATGCCCCCGAATGGCTTTAGACCCGTAAAGCGCCATCAGGCCTACAACCAGGCCACCTGCCACTGGTATCAGTACCACCCATATACCCAATGAATGCTGTGCAGGGCTGGAAGCTGCAGCAGAAACCCTTCCATAAAATGCAATATTGGTAATAAGGTCAATTAAGTATACCAGCAATTTTGCAATACAACTGATGCAGGCCGCAATAAATACGGAGAGTACAGCAATAACAAATAGTCTTTTTTTATTCTGGCCCTTTTTGGGCTGGATGTCTTCGGCTTCAAGGATATGATCTAATGAAACAGAAACGGAGATACTGTTTTTCACTTTATATCAAAATTTTGTGATTATCAAAAAGCGAAATTACTGGTACAGCACAAAGGAGGAGATTAGAATGTGATTAGAATATTTGTTTACAGGTGCACCAAAACACTACCCCTGTAAACAGAATGGTTACAGGGGCAATTACATGTAGTAAGATCAATCTTGTGGTATACTAATTTTCCGGCCTGGCCTCTTGTTTAGTTTTCTTCAACAGTTGAAATTCTGTAGGGGTTACTTTAAATTGTTTTAAAAAAGCTTTGCCAAAACTGCTTTGCGAATTGAAGCCGGACATCATTGCGACTTCAAAAATTTTATAATCAGTGCTGATCAAAAGTTCTGCTGCTTTTTTTAGCCTGGCCACACCTACCAGTTCGCTGGGCGTTAGGTCAGAGATCTCTTTAATTTTCCGGTAAAGGGTAGGGCGGCTCATATTCATTATTTTGGCTAATAAATCAACATCTAAATTGGGGTTTTCGATATTGTTAAATATAAATTCATTTAATTTACCAAGAAAATCTTCATCGGCTTTTGAATAGGCCATTGAGCTCATATGTGCAAGCGGCGAAGTGGCGAAGTATTCTTTTATTTTATTCCGGTTTCCCAGCAGGTTCTTAATCTGCGCTTTCAGGTGTTCGGGAGAAAAAGGTTTTTCTATATAAGCATCGGCACCTACTTCCAAGCCCTGGATCTTTGATTGTAAGGTATTTTTTGCAGTAAGCAAAATGATCGGGATATGCGAACAGTTTAAGCTTGATTTCAATTGATTACAAAACTCAAAACCATCCATCACCGGCATTTTAATATCGCTGATGATCAATTGGATGGAATGTGTGTCAATGATATTCAATCCTTCTTTTCCGTTTCGGGCAGTAAAAACAACATATTCAGTCCGCAGGTCCCTGGAAAGGAAGTCTAATATCTCTTTGTTGTCATCTACTAATAAAATGGTTTTTTCCATAGTAATTTATTAAAATGTTTTTGGCGAATTACAGTGCTATTCCGGATCTTTTAATGGTATCACCAGAATAAAATGATTTAACCCCTCATGATTTTCTTTTAACGTTAAAGTTCCGTTGTGCAGTTCAGTTAATGATTTACTTATGGCAAGCCCTATACCTGTACCCGATTCCATTTCTGTGCTCTCTAACCGGTAAAAGGGTTCAAATATTTTATCCCTCAATTCAAATGGTACCAGGTTACCGTCATTCATAATTTCAAAATGAAAAAGGTCTGCTGTAAATGAAACTTGTACAGCAACGGTTGTTGAAGCATACTTTACAGCATTACTGTACAGGTTACTTAATATCGTGTTCAGCGCATCCGGGTCAAATGCCCTGAAGATAGGTTGTTGCGGCAAAGAGATTGTATACTGCAGCGATTTGCTTTGTGCCAGTGGAAGAAAATTTTTATGAATATCTTCAATAAATTCTGTGATATTTAATCTTATAAAATGAAGGCTGTATTGCCGCATTTCCGCCCGCTGAAAATCGAGTAACTGGCTCGTAAGGTCAATAAGGCGGTTGGTATTACGCTCCATTAATTCCAGGTTGTCTTTTGTTTCGGGTTTGTTTCCTTCACTCTTTATCAGGTTTTCGAGCGGCGCTTTTATAAGGGTTAACGGCGTTTTTATTTCATGGGCTACATTGGTAAAAAACTCAATCTTTGCCTTATACAGGTCCTTCTCTCTCTGGTGGTTCATTAATTCCTCTTTCCGTTCGTTTTTTTTGATAACCCTTTTATGATAACTTCTTGCAAAAAAATAAAGCAGGCCGATGACCACAATAAAATAAAAGAAATAGGCTATAGGGCTTGCCCATAAAGGCGGCAGTATTTTAATTGTAAGGGTGGTTTCTTTGCTATCGCTTTTGTTCATCCTGTTAATTGATTTTACCCTGAATGTGTAGGTGCCGGGCGACAGGTTTGTATAATACGCACTCCTGTTCTTTTTCAGGTAGGTCCAGTCTTTTTCCACGCCCTCTAAAATATATGCGTACTGCGTGGTTTGGGGCGATGCATAGCTTAATGCCGCAAATTCAATACTAAAAGTGGATTGGTCATGCTCCAGTATAATTTTTTCGGTAAAAGTGATTGATTTTTTTAAAGGCGATTTTATACTGTCTATTTCTACTTTCCGGTTAGAAATTTCAAAGCCTGTAAGATAAACCGGTGGGATAAACGAAGTTTCTTCAAAACTACCGGGATAAAAACTTACCATGCCATTTACCGTTCCAAAATAGAGTTTCCCTTTGCCATCCCGGTAGGCAGAGTTGAAATTAAACTGGTCGCTTATCAGGCCATTTGCTGTGGTATATACTTTTATTGCGTCAGTTTTGATATTTAAACAGGCCAGGCCTTTTGAGGTGCTGACCCACAAATTGTTATTGTCATCTTTTAACAGTTTCAGGATAAAATTACCGGGCAGGCCATCATCTGCGGTGTAAGTTTTAAATCTTTTCTGGTCCGGCGTATATTTATTCAATCCATCTTCTGTGGCGATCCATAAATTATTATCGCTGTCTTCTGCAATGGCATTTGACTGGTTGCTGCTAAGGGATTCCGGATTGCCGTTTTCATTCTTAAAATTTTCAACCTGCCCCGAAGCAGGGTCGTATCGGAAGATGCCTTTACCAAAAGTGCATATCCATATATTGCCATTCTTACTTTCAAGTATGGATTGTACCTGTGTATGCAGGTCAGGTATCTGCTCAAAATTATCCTGCGCTTTATTGTAGGTGTAAAGGCCCGTCCAGGTACCTACTAAAATTGTACCGGCACGGGTTTGGTATAAGGTGGTAATAAAATCATTCTTCAGGTCATTTTTGCCTGCGCCCATACCATAATGCCGTATCACTTTTCCTGTTTTGATATTCATCACATCCATGCCATGATATAGAGTGCCGATCCATAGTTCATCGCCAACCGCCAACAGGCCATGAACGTTGAAGTAGGAGATGCTCTGTTTATCAGTAAGGGGATTGAAATGAGTAAACTTTTTCTTTACCGGGTCATATTTATTTAGTCCTGCATCTTCAGTTCCGATCCATAAATTTCCCAAATGATCCTGGCAGATTTCACGAACAACATTTCCACTCAGCGAATTGTCATCGCCCCTGGCAGAAAAAATTTCAAAAGGCGTATTGGCCTTTGGTATATAGTTAATGCCGCCGGAGTAAGTGGCAATCCAGATGCCACCTTCCTTATCCTTGTATAACGACCATAATGAATTACTGGATAAAGAGTAAGGATTGTTGTAGGCCCTCTTAAGGGAAATGGTGCTGTTATTTTTATCATTGTATATAATCAATCCCGATTCAGTGGCAATCCAATATTCATCTGCCGAATATTTAAGGATGTCTCTGATGAACAACAGCGAGATAGTGGGATCGTTTGTCAGTAAATCTTTATAGGCATAGGTATTGGGGTCAAAAAGCTTGATACCGTTATTGGCGGTGCCGATAAGGAATTTGCCATTGCCACAATCTAAAATTTTCTGAATTTGCCCTGATGAGGAAGAGCGGGGAGGAGCATATTTAAAAATGTCGAAAGCTGTAAATGAATTGGTAGCGGCGTTATATTTTTCCAATATGCCTTCCCTGGTGCCCACCCACACATTTCCGCCGGAGGAACATATAGCACTGGCGCTAAAATATTGTTCTGTATTAAAAGTAGTTAAGTGTAAAGTTTTTGTATCGTATTTACAAAGCAGCTCGCCTGCAATAAACCAAAGGTTATCCTGTGCATCCATTGCAATTGACCTGGCACGGATGGCTGCCATATCAATCGCATTATCAGCACCGCCTTTGATGTGTAAAAAATTTTCACTGAAGGGATTGTATTTAAATAAACCTTTTTCTGTTCCCACCCAAAGTGTTCCATGTACGTCTTCGTACACACAATTGATAATGCTGCTCAGCAATGAAGCGGAATCTTTAGTGTTGTGCCGGAATATTTTAAAATTATAACCATCAAAACGGTTCAGCCCGTCCCTTGTTCCTATCCATATAAAGCCTTTGGAATCCTGGATTACAGAGGTGGTGACATTTGTAGACAGGCCGTTCTCAACCTGGTATTTTTTAAAATTATAGGATTGGGATTTTATATCCTGTGTCAGAAAAAAGAAACATACCAGTACCAGCAAACAATATTTGTTCTTTTTTATCATAAGCAAATTGAATAAGGTAAATGCAGCAACGTTCGCAAATCTATACTTTTATTTTTTTACGATTAAAAATTGAGACGCCAGAACAAAAAATTGATATAATCGGAACATGGGTATTGGATGTTAAACAGTTATTTCGTAATGCGAATTGCGATAACGATAAACCTGCTTAATGGATAAGACCAGCTGCTATATAAGAATGCGGACTCCCTTCGCTTCCAGGACAGTTAAATTTATTATTATAAAAAAAGGGTTAATTAGTGTAACGTTACGTTCACGCAAACTGATTTATTTTTCTATTATTTCCCTGTTTAACTATTACGTGTCTTTGTATCCCCGCAATAAAATAGCTGATAGCAGCCTGCTTTTTCTTCCTGTAAAAATCTTTTAAAAATACAATTACCTATAGTCCGATATTATTGATGAACCGATACCAAATTAACAATGCTTAAAAAAATAATTATGTTTAAACGACTATGTAAAATTATTGGCATTACCCTCGCCCTGCAGGCGTTTGTAATGATGGCTTTTGCTCAGAATATTACCGTAAAAGGGCATGTAACAGATGCTAAAGGCGAACCTGTTTCAGGCGCCTCTGTAACCATTAAAGATGCCAAAGGAGGTACTACAACAGATGCTTCGGGTGATTTTTCCATTGCCGTGCCCAGGGGTACCACTTTAATAATTACGGCTATAAATTACCTGGGTAAGGAGGTAAAAATTACATCCCCCGACCAGGAAGTACGGATTACATTAACCAGCACTGATAAATCTTTAGGCGAAGTTGTTGTAATCGGGTACGGTACACAAAGAAAAAAAGATGTAACAGGGTCTACTGTATCTGTAAAAGGAGAAACGCTTAACGAAATAAAGGCGCCGAATATTTATAATCAGTTGCAGGGAAGAGCCGCCGGTGTTGATATTGTAAGCAATGGAACTTCAATAGGCACTGCCGGCCAGATACGTATACGTGGTAACCGTTCTATAACAGGTAATAACGATCCTTTGATTGTTGTGGACGGTATGGCTTTCGGAGGTAGTATCAATGATATCAATCCTGATAATGTTGCTACAGTGGATGTACTGAAAGACGCTTCTGCCACTGCTATTTATGGTTCCAGGGGATCTAATGGTGTTATCATCATTACTACAAAACGTGGTAAAACAGGCAGCAAACCAGTTACCACTTATAATGGCTATGCAGGTTTTGTAAATGCGATAGCCAAATGGAAGTTGTTTAACGGTACCGAATACGCTAAATTTAAAGAGGATGCAAGGCAGGGCCAACCGGCTTATCTCACCAACCCGAATGTAATAAGCCCTTACGGCTTAACAGCTATAGAACAAACCAATCTTGCAGCAGGTGTAAATACCGACTGGCAGGATCTTTTATTAACTACCGGCTTAAGAACCAGCCACGACCTGAATGTTAATGGAGGAAATGAAAGAACCCAGTACAATTTTGGAATGGGGTATTACAAAGAGACCGGCATCATGCATGATCAAAAACTGGAACGTTATTCGTTTAGTGTAAATATTGATCATAAAATGTCTGAGCGCCTTAAGGTAGGGTTTACAAGTTTTAATGCGATGGTTTACCAGAACCGTGTAGGTACCAATGCCTATGGTACCGCCATGAGGCTGGGCCCTTTGTATAAACCTTATAATGATGATGGTTCATTAAATTTTTATCCTACTATACAACAGGGTGTTGATAATACTACTATTAACCCGCTTACTTCTATTGGTAATGATGAGCTGATAAAAGCATATACCCGCAGGTACCAGTTTCAGCATAATTTTTATGGAGAAGTAAAAATTATCAAAGGCCTGAATTTCAGAACCACATTTGGTTTTGGCTGGTCGCAAACGCACAATGCTAATTATACCGGCCCTAATACCGTGTACAACAGTAATACCAATACCGCCGGTGCAAACGTAAGTAAATCCGATGCGGAAGGATGGCAGTATACAATTAACAACTCACTGAATTATAATACAACATTTGCCCAGAAGCATAAGCTGCAGGTGCAGGTGTTGCAGGAAGTACAGAAGAATCATTTTGAATCGCAGGGTTGGAGTGGCCAGGGTGTTCCTGCCAATTACATACAGGATTTCAACTTTCAGTTAGTGAATACTATTAACCCGCAGGCCGGCTCTTACAGCGAATCTGGTTTAATTGGTTATATGGGCAGGGCTATTTATTCCTATAATGATAAATACCTGCTTACTGCAACAGTCAGGTCAGACGGAGCGTCAGTACTTGCTCCCGGTCATCAATACGTAACCTATCCTGCGGTTTCTCTTGGATGGAACCTGGATAAGGAAGCTTTTATGCAGGATATAAAATTTGTGAACAGTTTAAAACTGAGGGCCGGATGGGGTATCAGCTCTAATGCAGGCGTAAGCTCTTATCAGACATTAGGAAGTCTTACCACTAATTTTTACAATTACGGGCAGGGAACCACACCATTGGTTAACTATGTAAATGGTTACCTGATCAATACCTTGCCTAATCCCAATTTAACCTGGGAAAAAACCAAGGGCTTGAACATGGGGGTTGATTTTGCGGTGCTTAACAACCGTATTTCCGGTTCTATTGAATATTATGATACTAAAACAGACGGCATATTGTTGCAAAAGAGTTTACCGGGAAGCCAGGGGGCCAATTCAATATTAGTAAATGCCGGTAAAACAGCCTCTCACGGTATGGAGTACACTATCAGTAGCCTGAATATAGAAAGCAGGAAGCAGGGTGGCTTTAGCTGGCGTACCGATTTCAATGCTTTCTTTAACAGGGAAAAAATTGTAGCACTGCAACAGGGATTACAGCAGGATGTGGGTAATGGCTGGTTTGTTGGTAACCCCATTACAGTGATCTATGATGTAAAGAAAGTAGGTATCTGGCAAACAAGTGAAGCCTCACAGGCCGCATTATACGGACAAGCCCCCGGCGATATTAAACTGGAAGATCTTGACAAGACCAATTCTATCGGCGCTAATGACCGCCAGATCATCGGGAATTTTCAGCCCAAACTTGTGGCTGGTATGACGAACCATTTGGAGTACAAAAATTTTGATATGAATATTGTAATGTTTGGTCGTTTTGGCCAGACGGTTGTAGCCACTTATTTATCAGCAGATGGTGGTGGAGCAGGCTATCCTTTCTTTATGAACAGCAGGGTTAACCAGTTAAAGGTAGATTACTGGACGCCAACCAATCCCACCAATGCATTTCCTCAGCCGGATGCAAGCCGTGATGGCCAGTTATATACTTCAACGCTTACATACCGTGATGGCTCTTTCATAAAAATAAGGTCAATTGATCTGGGCTATACAATCAACAGCAAATTGCTTACTAAGGCCAGGCTTCAGTCTTTCAGGGTATATGCAAGTGCTCAGAATCCCTTTATCTTATGGGCTCCGCTTGTAAGAGATGGATTGGGTATTGATCCTGAAGGTAACGGTACCGGTAACTCGGTAGGTTCTTCTGCAGGTGGTTCACCTGTTCAGGGACGTGCCATTACAGTAAATGCCGGCGTGCCACCTACACGCCAGTTTATTCTTGGAGTAAGCGTGAAATTTTAATACTTAAAATAATACTCAACATGAAAAAGATAAATATAAAATTCCTTATACTTTGCACGGCGGTATTGTTTGCTGCTTCAGGCTGTAAAAAAATTCTTACCGAACAACCGCGGGCTACTATTGATCCTTCCTATTTTAAAACACCCGAAGGTATACAGGGTGGGGTTGCCGGTATCTACTCTTCTTTCAGGGGCCATTGGGGTACACAGATCTTTACTCAATTGTTCAATGCCGGTACTGATGAATTTCAGAAAGGGGGTGCAGCAGATGTGCAACATTGGTTTACATTCAATAATGCATTGATAAAAACCAACACTAACGATTATGCCGGTTTTTGGAACGGGATGTTTATTGACATTAACACTGCAAATGGTGTGTTGGAATATGGGGCGGCTGCAAATTTACCTGCTGCCACAAAAACGCAGGTGCTTGCACAGGCAAAGTTTTTACGTGGCTTCTGCTATTTCAATCTTGTAACCACTTTTGGTGCCGTTCCTTTACACACTGTTTTTAATACACAGGCAACAGCAGCTGATGCACCGGCACCATTGGCCGATATCTATGCCCAGATCATTAAGGATTTTACTGAGTCAGCTAATGATCTGCCCAATGCTCCCGCAGCAGGTACAGGCAAACCTGCCACCAAGGCAACCGCATTATTCCTGCTGGCTAAAACATATCTCTGGAGAGGATGGTCATCAGCAGCACAGCCTTCGGATTTCACGAATGCATTTAATACTGCAAAAAACGTGATCGACAATAAAGCAACTTATGGACTGGACCTTCTTCCTTACTATCCCAACGTGTTTAAAGAAGGTAACGAATACAGTTCAGAAGTATTAATGGATATCGAGCATACCAAGGATCAGAAATTTGGCCAGAACTCTGCGCCGGGCAGTGGTGCTACCAATGGTGCCGAAAATAAATCCAACTTCTTCTTCCGTCCTAATTATCCCGCAATAAACGCCAATTATCCTGCAGGTGGTGGTGCAAATCCTACAGTAAGAGATATCAATAACGGCCGGCCTTTTCAGCGTATAAAGCCCAATATGAAATATGTTATTGATGCCGCTTTTGCAAACAGGGCTACTGATTCCCGTTATGAAGGAACTTTTCAGACAGTATGGCTTTCAAATAGCGTGGAAATGTCTGTAAAAGGAACCACCGGTGTTACCACACCAAGAGGTACTTTGATCAATGGTGTAGATACTGCGATATGGATGGCTGACAGAGTGGTTACTCCTGCAGAAAGGGCGGCTTTTAAAGGTATCATTTTTGAACCTGAGCATTTAGCAGGCGTAACAGTACCCATGACGGCGAGTTACTATCCCAATATCAGGAAATGGGATGACTCAACCAGGGGCGATAAGAATGATTATTCAGACAGGCCATTTATTTTATACCGTTTTGCCGAGCTGTACCTGATAGCTGCAGAAGCAGCATTTAAAGGTGGTGGTACTATGCAACAGGCAGCCGACATGATAAATGTACTGAGAACCAGGGCCGCATTAAAATCAAATCAAACCCCTGCACAATATGCTGCTGCTGTGTTGGCGCAGCAAATTACACCAGCCCAGGTAACACTTGATTTTATTTTAGACGAGAGAAGCCGTGAGTTGTTCTCTGAAAATACACGCTGGTGGGATCTTTCAAGAACAAAGACCCTTGTTCAGCGAGTGCAAGCCTATAATGCCGAAGGTGCTGCAGGTGTGCAGGGCTTTAATATGTTGAGGCCTGTTCCGCAGCAGCAAATTGACCTGGTAACGGAAGGGCCGGCATATCCGCAAAATCCGGGGTATCAATAAACTTTAATCTGATAATTGAATATGATTGTTGAATTGATTGAAAACCGGGGGAAAGATTTTCTGCCCTCGGTTTTCTTTTAAAACATGATCCGGGATATCAAAACAATATTCCAAAAGTGGTAGTTACGGGTAAAATAACGGAGTGGTAATTTTTTTAAGCGATACAATCCGTTTTTTAAAATAACCTAAATGTGTTGCGTTTTTATTGATGCAAATCATTTTTCAACATTTATTGTGCAAAGGCCATGCGAAATTTATTGAAATATTTATTTATCCTTACCGCCTGTTCCTGTACCGGTAATACAAAAATTATTGATGAACCAAAGGGTGCAGAAAACATCGCTTACAAATGGGGAAAAATTATTTTAACCGCCACAGCTAATGATACAGAAAAATTCAGGCCCCGCCCGACTGTAACATCAAGAATACTGGCGCTGATATGCACAGCAGAATTTGATGCATGGTCGAGATACGATGACAAAGCACAACCGGTATATTTAAAAAATGTAGAACGGGTGGATGACACCAAAAGAACATTAAAGAATAAAGAAACAGCAATTAGTTATGCTGCTTTTCGTACCATGTTAACCTATTATTTTTCGGATTCAGTACTGCTCAGGGATAAGATGAAAGAATTCGGGCTGGACCCGGATAATAATTCTCTTGATCCCCAAACGCCTGAAGGCATTGGTAATCTTGCTGCAAAATCGGTTATTGGAGCAAGGCTGAACGATGGTTCCAATCAAACCGGAACAATGCAGGGGTCAAATGGTACTATCTATTCCGACTACACGGGATATCAGCCGGTAAACAGTGCCGATACGCTTCGTGATATTAAACACTGGCAACCTAAATATTTTGCAGATGGCAAAGGCGGAAGATTTTCTCCTCCCTGCCTTACACCACATTGGGGAAAAGTGAAACCACTGATGCTGGATTCGGCCAACGAATTTCGTTGCCAGCCTCCGCCGCAATTAGGCTCGGCACAATTAGAAAAAGAAGTAGCTGCTGTTGTTGCCATGCAGGCTAATCTTACCAATGAACAAAAAGCATTGGTAGAATTTATGCGTGACGGGCCAAGGTCTGTTCAGCAGGCGGGCCATTGGTTCATTTTTGCACAGGATATTTCAGAGAGGGACCACCATACACTAGACCAGGATGTGAAAATGTATTTTGCAGTAGAAGCTGCAGCAATGGATGGCTTTATTGCCTGCTGGGATACAAAGATGCAATTTGATTTTGCCCGTCCCTATACATTGGTACATTATTATTTCAACAACAAAAAGATAAAAGGATGGGGCGGCCCGGATAAAGGGATGATTGAAATGCAGGGACAGGAATGGCGGCCCTATTCGCCTGAAACTTTTTTGTGTCCGCCATTTCCAAGTTATGTATCGGGGCACAGTAGTATCAGCGGGGCCTGTGCAGAAATACTTAAACTGTTTACAGGAAATGATCAGTTTGGAATTGAAGTAAAACGCAGGCCGGGAGAACTCACTGAACCGGGTAATATTGCTCCCGAGGTTACTTTAAAATTTACCACGTTTACCGAAACCGCCGATATGGCCGGAATTTCACGTGTGCTTGGGGGTTACCATATACCATGCGAAAACCAGGAAGGTTTGAAATTAGGAAGGAGTGTGGCCGCTGCAGTGTGGAAGAAGTATTTATATTATACAGGTGAAAAAACTGAAAAGTAAAAGAAAAAATGCTCAACAGATTAACATTTTCAGTGCTGGTATTGCTGTCGTTACTTTTTTGTATCAGTACAGGCATGGGCTGCAATGGCAATGCATCAGAAAGCGATGTTGCTATCAGTCCTGTTTTTGAAAAGGTAGCTTCTTCAGAAAGCGGCATTACTTTTAATAATACTGTGGTAGAGAATTATCAGAAAAATTATTTTGATTCATTCGCCTATGTGTACAATGGTGCAGGTGTTGCCACCGGCGACTTTAATAACGACGGGCTGACGGATATTTATTTTGTGGGAAATGAAGTGCCTGATAAATTATACATCAACCAGGGCGGAATGAAGTTTAAGGATATAACCGCAACAGCAGGGGTGGATGGTGGCAAAGGATGGAAGAACGGAGTGAGCCTGGTGGATATTAATAATGATGGCTTACTGGATATTTATGTTTGTAAAGGAGGCTTCAGAGATGCCGATGATGAAAGGAAAAATTTATTATACGTTAACCAGGGAAACCTTTTATTTAAAGAACAGGCGAAAGAATATGGCCTGGATGATGACTGTTATTCCATGCAAGCCGTTTTTTTTGACATGGATAATGATAATGACCTTGACGTGTACCTTACCAGCAGGCCGGATAGTTTTTACCTGGGGTTATCGAGAATGGTTTCGGGTAAAAGAAACCCGCCGGATAAATGCAGGAATAAATTGTACCGGAACGACAATGGGATATTTACTGAGATCGGTAAACAGGCAGGTGTAGGGCATAGTTTCGGGTATGCATTATCGGTTGAGGCGGCAGATCTTAACAATGATGGTTACCAGGATATTTTTGTGGCCAATGATTATGCCGATAATGATTACATGTTTATCAACCAGAAAAACGGCACGTTTAAAGATGAAGTAAAAAGCATGACCAACCATGTGTCGCTTTTCTCTATGGGATCAGACATTGCTGATATTAATAACGATGGTTTTGAAGATATACTGGTAATGGAAATGTTGCCGGAAAACTACAAACGGTCTAAAGTGTCCATGCCGCGGATGGATGTGGAAGGTTTTTGGGCCATTGCAGACAGTGGTTTTCAAAAGCAATACATGCACAATGTGTTGCACCTGAATCATGGCAATGGCTTCTTTAGTGATGTATCGCAAATGGCGGGCATTTCTAAAACAGAATGGAGTTGGGCAACACTGGCGTCGGATTTTGATAATGATGGTAACAGGGACATTTTTGTTGCCAACGGATACCGGAGGGATTTATTTGACGGGGACATACAGCAGAAACAGGACCTGTATGTTAAAGCCAATATGAATAAATACAGCTCGTCGCAGGAAATGTTTGAAAAAGGCTTTAAAGAATACATGGACATTTATGATCCTATTAAAGTGAGAAACTATTTATTTAAAAACAAAGGTGGATTGCAGTTTGAGAATGTATCAGCTGCATGGGGCTTTAAGGACAGTACTTTTTCCAATGGCGCTGCTGTGGCAGATTTTGATAATGATGGTAAAGTTGACCTGGTGATCAATAATCTTGACGGGGAGGCTGATGTATATAAAAACATTTCAACAGCAAAGAATAATTATTTGCGGATGAAACTGGAGGGGCCTCAAAAAAATGCTGATGGTATAGGCGCAAAAATATCATTGTACTATGATGGCAAACAACAGCAGTTCTTTCAGCAAAAAACAGTAAGGGGATATCTTTCCTGTAATGAACCCACTATTCATTTCGGTCTGGGTACAAAAGATAAAATAGATAGTGCAGTAATTGTATGGCCCGACGGAAAAGCAAATACGCTGAAAAATATTACCGCCAACCAGGTTGTAAAAGTAAATTATAAAGAAGCGGTTCCGGGAACGGATCATAATGCCCGGTACACAGCTTTGTTTGCAGAGGCAACCGATCAATTGCTGCCAGTGCCATTTGTACACAGGGAAAATAAATACGATGAATATGCAGACCAGGTATTACTGCCGCATGAATTTAGCAGGGACGGCCCATTTGTAGCAACGGGAGATGTAAACGGAGATGGTGCCGAAGACCTGTATGTGGGAGGTGCCAAAGACCAGCCCGGTTGTTTATACCTGCAACAAAACGGGAAATTTGAAAAGAAAACAGTTGCCGCTTTTGAAGCCGATAAGCAATACGAAGATATGGGCACCACATTATTTGATGTGGATGGTGACGGAGATCTTGATTTGTATGTAATAAGTGGTGGCAGTGAATTTGAAGAAGGGTCGCCCATGTACCAGGACAGGTTGTATATCAATGAAGGGAAAGGAAATTTTACAAAATCTGTTATAACGGCAACGGCTGGTAGCGGATCGTGTATAGCAGCTTTTGATTTTGATGGCGATGGGGATATTGATATTTTCAGGGGGGGCGAAGTAATGGCGCATAAATATCCGCAGGCACCGCTGAGTTACCTGCTGGTAAATGAACATGGAAAGCTGGTTGATAAAACAAAAGAATTTGCTCCTGGTCTTGCCAGGGTGGGCATGGTGAAATCGGCTGTTTGGGCTGACCTGGATGGTGACAAAAAACCTGAATTAATAGTAGCAGGAGAATGGATGCCTGTTAAAGTGTTTGCATTCCGTAATGGAAAAATGAACGATGTTTCTGCAGAGTATAACCTGCAGCTTACAGAAGGCTGGTGGGATAAATTAATAGCTGATGATATAGATGGCGATGGTGATATAGATCTAATTGCCGGTAACCTGGGTGAAAATTATAAATTCCAGGCAAGTGTGCAAAAGCCTTTTGAAGTATACGCCAAAGATTTTGACGGCAATGGCACTAACGATATATTTCTTGCCCGGCATCTCAATGATATCATGGTACCTATCCGTGGACGGGAATGCACATCGCAGCAATGCCCGATGATCGCAAAAAAATTTCCTACCTATTTATCATTTGCAGAAAGTGATCTTAACGGCATACTGGGCGATGACCAGCTGAAGACTGCCTTGCATTACCAGGCGCATCTTTTTTCAACAGTGATCTTTGTAAATGATAAAGGAAAGTTTACACAAAAAAAGTTGCCGATGGAAGCACAACTCTCCACCGTAAATGGCATCATTGTAAAAGACTTTGACGGCGATGGCAAAAAAGATATACTCATTGCTGGAAATAAGTTTGATGTGGAAGTGGAAACTACAGCTGCGGATGCTTCTCCCGGGGTTTTTCTTAAAGGACTGGGAAATCTTGAGTTTAAAAGTTTTAAGCCTTTGGAAAGCGGCTTTTTTGCACCGTGGAATGTAAAAGATATGCAGCCTGTAAAAGTAGCCGGGCACGGGGCAATCCTGGTAAGCTCCAATAACGACAGATTGCGGGTGTTTAAAGAGATCAGGTAAACGTTACAGTTATGTTTAAAAAAATGGGGAAAAGCGGGGCGGCACAAGTGGTTTATTGCATTGCTCTTACTGTATTGTTGTTGTGTGGTTGCAAAGGCTGGCATCAGAAGCAAAAAAACAGGTTGCAAAATGCTTTTAGCCCTTACCTGAAAGAGCACGCCGATAACCCTGTGGATTGGTATGAGTGGGGCGATGAGGCGTTGAACAGGGCTAAAAAAGAAAATAAACCATTATTGATAAGTATCGGTTACGCTTCCTGCCATTGGTGCCATGTTATGGAAAAGGAATCCTTTATGGATACTGCTGTGGCGAGGGTGATGAATGAAAATTTTATTTGTATAAAAGTAGACCGTGAAGAGCGGCCAGACATTGATAATATTTATATGAATGCGTTGCAATTAATTTCAGGAGAAACAGGCTGGCCCTTAAATGCATTTGCATTGCCGGATGGCAAACCTTTTTTTGCTGGCACTTACTATGCTAAAAAAAATTGGACCAGTTTATTGCTCGGTATTGCAAAATCTTATACCACTAAACATAATCTTGTGGTAACACAGGCAAATGCAATGCTGAACGGAATAGCAGAACAGGATCTTTCGTTAATTGATACGGCAGCAACAGGCGCTAAAAATACAGGGATTGATTATAAGGAATTGTATGACAGTATCTACAAAGCAACTGACCAGGAAAACGGGGGATTGAAAGGGATGCCGAAATTTCCAACTCCGGCATTTGCAGAGTTTTTACTGCAACACTACTCTGTCACCGGTAATAAAGAAACTTTAAAAATAGCCGGCCTTACGTTAAAGAAAATGGCGTTGGGCGGCATATACGACCAGGTTGGCGGCGGATTTGCCAGGTATGCTACCGACAGTTTTTGGAAGGTGCCGCATTTTGAAAAAATGCTCTACGATAACGGGCAGCTGCTGAGTGTTTATGCCCATGCCTATCAATTAACCAAAGATGATTTTTATAAAAAAATTCTTGATGAAACAATTGTATTTATGGAGAAATCACTGGCTGCACCCGGAGGAGGCTACTTCAGTTCGCTGAGTGCTGATTCCGATGCAGGTGAAGGCGAATATTACGCCTGGAAAAAAAGTGATTTTGAAAAAGTAACTGGTACTGATCAGATGTTAGCAACCTACTTTCATGTATCAGGCCAGGGAAACTGGAAACCGGGAAGCAATATACTTTATGCCAGCCAGCCACCTGCGGAATTTGCTGTTGCCAATAAAATATCTCCCGGAGAATTTACTGCAAAGATGGCAATAGCAAAAAGTAAATTACTAAATGAAAGGAGTAGACGAATACCGCCGGTAACAGATTCAAAGATCATAACAGCATGGAATGGTATGGTGTTAAAAGGTTATGCAGATGCTTATGCTGCAACCGGAACTGAAGATTATCTTATAAAAGCCCGGGCATGTGCGTCGTTTATAGAAAAAAATATGCTGGAGAAGGATGGTGGTTTAAAACGCAGTTTTCATGAAGGTAAAGATGTTGTTGCAGGCTTTCTTGATGATTACGCATGGGCTGCTCTGGCATTTACCAGGCTTTACCAGGTGAGTTTTGAAACCCGTTGGATAACGCTGGCCCGAACATTAACTGATTATGTAAACCGTAATTTTTATAACGCCACCACCGGTTTATTTTATTATGCCAGCAAACAAAACGGCCTGGTATTAAGAAAAACTGAAGTTGCGGATGATGCTGTTCCCTCGGCCAATGCGGTAATGGCAAAAGTACTCTACACATTGGGCATAGTGTACGACGATACAACCTACAGCGCCGCAGCTTTAAGAATGTATAATAATGTTGCAGGTCGTGTAAAAAAAATGCCATGTTATCACATAGAGTGGTGCAGTTTTGCGGCACTTTTATCAGCAAAGCCATACCAGGTGGTAATAATGGGCAAAGAGGCGTTGATTAAAAATAAGGAATTGCAACAAAATTATTTACCTGCCGGTATTGTTGTGGGAAGTATAAACGATGAGTTGCTTCCTTTGATGCAGGGTAAATTAGTGGCAGGTAAAACGCTGGTCTATACCTGTACCAATAAAATGTGTAAAAAGCCCGAAGAGGAAATTGTAAAAGTATTGGCGCAGCTACCACAAAAAATTATTGAATAAATATTTTAGGGTGGACAATTACATGCTAAGCATGTGTAGCATAGGAATGATACAGCAACAGGGAAGGCAATGTTTTTGTGGGTAAAAATAGCAACACGGGGAGAAAAAAAATAATGATTCAAAGTACGATGCAGAAGATCTTTTTTTCATATGCAGTTGACAAAGCAACCATCAGGGGCAGTAGTCTTATTGCCCCTCTTTAAAAGTAAAGGCCTTTCATAAAGGAGTTGAAAAAATCTGAGGATGATCATTTAGGTAAGGTTTAGCTGCTTAAAATGAAGTGGTAAACAAAAAATAAAAAATGAAAAAGCAATACAAAATACCAGGTCACATAGTAAGGCTGAAACGCTGTTTTTTTTCTTAATCGTTGTTTGGCGACAACAGGGGGCAATAATATTATTGCCCCTATTTTAAAACTCATTGGTGGAGTGGATGGCAGAAAAAAATTGAGCATGGCCGAAAAAGGGATATGAACAGATTACTACCCTCAATTGTGATAGTACCTGCAGTAATCTAAATAACAGCAGTCTTATTAAGTGTACACTATCAAAAGCAAAAAAATGAAAAACAAATATTTCAATACATTATGGTGCAGGATTTTCAGTGTGTTTGTGCCATCAATATTAATTACGCTGATGTCTTTTGGGCAGGTGAATATCGATATGTCGGTT
Source organism: Ferruginibacter profundus (assembly GCF_054783275.1). Taxonomy (NCBI): domain Bacteria; kingdom Pseudomonadati; phylum Bacteroidota; class Chitinophagia; order Chitinophagales; family Chitinophagaceae; genus Ferruginibacter; species Ferruginibacter profundus. The sequence continues at coordinate 510,418 of NZ_BAAGQW010000001.1, forward strand.
TCAAATTACAACCAGGTTAATACTTATGTAAATCCGGTTTTACCTGGTGATCATCCCGATCCTACTTTACTAAAAGTTGGCGACGATTTTTATCATTGCGGGTCAAGCTTTCATTTTACGCCATACCTTCCCATTTATCATTCCAAAGACCTGGTGCATTGGGAGGTCATTTGCAGGGTACTGCCGCCATCAAAAGGCAGCTGGGTGTCAGATCGTCCTTCAGCCGGTATCTGGCAGGGCGCAATCACTTACTTCTATGGTTCTTACTGGATATATTTTTCATCCGGTGGGCAATGGTTTTGTAAAGCTAATTCTCCCTATGGTCCATGGACGGACCCTGTACAGGTGCAAACAAATCCAAAAACAGGCAATCTTGGTTACGATAATTCGATTTTTGTGGACGATGACGGTAAACCCTATATGATAATTAAAGACGGACAAAAAGTAAACCGTATACAGGCTTTGGGTAGGGACGGGCAGTTAGCCGATACCGTTATTAATATGGATTGGATCAATGCAAAATTGCAATACAGCTGGGCAGAAGGCCCGGTAATGTGCAAGCGTAACGGGTACTACTATTATTTTCCTGCCGGAGATGTATCTGGTGGACAATATGTTTTGCGGGGAACTGCACTCACCGCAGACTCTGCAAAATGGGAAAGATTGGGGGAATTTTTTAAACCGGTCAAAGATGCAGCGGCAGGCTTTCGCAGGCCCAATCATATTGCAGCTCCGATACAACTGGCCGATGGTAGCTGGTGGACAATTGGCCAGAGTTACGAAAGGTATGGTGATGATGACTGGTATGGTACAGGCCGGCAAACTTCCCTGTACCCGGTAATTTGGGAAGGCGACCGGCCATGGGGAATGGCACCTACAACTTTGCCCGTTGACAAACCTGACTTGCCAAAGTCGGGTATTTTATGGAGAAGCGTACAATCAGATTATTTTGGAAAAGATACACTGGGTTTATGCTGGCATTTTTTAAGTAAAAAAGATGCTGCAAAGTACTCGCTGCAGGCAAGAAAGGGATGGATCAGGTTGTTGCCGGATACCATAAGAACAAGCGTGGTACAAAAAGAAACCGACCATTATTATTCGGCAGTTACAAAAGTTGATTTTACTGCAACAGATACTTCAAACAAGGCCGGGCTTTATTTATCCAACGGCAATCAGCATGTTGTGGTAAAATTATATTCAGGTTTTGAAAATGGAAAAAAAATCACCTTCCAATTCGGATCTGTGCAGCATAGTATACCCAACTTTGGAGGGAGTACGGTATGGTTAAAAATTGAAAGAAATCAGCATGTGCTTACCGGTTATTACAGCACCAATGGTAAAAAATGGGAACCTGTAGGAACGTCAATAAATGTTGCTGACCTGGATAAAGTGCAACCCAATTATAATTCCTGGGTAGGTACAAGTATTGGTTTATTTGCAGAAGGCAAAGCTGCAGACTTTGATATGTTTGTTTGCAAAGATGGATTTTCCCCGATGCCAGCAGCCGGATACAGTAATTATTACGGAGTTGAAAAAATTAAAACTGATACCGGTTTTGCAGTCACCAATAATTCAAATTACGGCGGCTGGTTCATGCTTTCGGGTATTGATTTGGGTGAGACAGAAAATTCTGCAGCCATGGTGGAAGTTACCGTTGCGGCTACCAAAAAAGGCAGTCTGCAAATATGGCTGGATGACCTGGCTACAGGTAAATTAATTGCTACAATACCTGTTACACTAACCGGGGGAGAAAATAACTGGAAAGTATTTAGCCAGGCATTAAAAAATGTGGGTGGGCATCATGATGTATTTGTAAAATTCGCTGCGTGTAACGGGCGTACATTATTGGTAAGAAGCGTAACTTTTAAAAAAGATAAATAAACTATATTTTTTAAATTCTATTGGTACAGCAGTAAAATGATTGATGGTTAATTACCGGTTGTTTGTGTAAAATTCATCACAATGTTTTATTGGTAGTTTTTAATAGTATAGCTGAGTATCTTGTCTGATCATACTGACGATTGATAAAAAGCAAATACTCATCACCGGGTTCTCTTTCCAGGAAAGATTGATCATTTACTTTCTTTTATCGGTTGAATAAATAAACTAAAAATATAAAAAATGAATATCAGACTTTTAACCGTTGTTTTTGCAATGAGTATTGGCAGCAGTACCGGTTTGGCTCAAAACACCCAGCCTGCAATTATAGAAGATTTTAAACCTTCCTCACTGAATCAACCGGGCCAGGAATATCCGCAGGTAAATTCGCAAGGCTATGCAAGATTCAGGATACTGGCTCCCGGTGCGGATAGTGTAAGAGTAAGCCTGGGCCTCGGTGGCAGAGGGGGTACAAAACTCACCCAAATGCCAGACACAAGCTGGATGGGTACCACCGAAGGGCCAATGGATGAAGGTTTTCATTATTACAATATAAGGGTTGATGGAGGTAAATTCAATGATCCAGGCACGTTGAATTTTTATGGTTCTACCCGCTGGGAAAGTGGTATTGAAATACCTGCGCATGACCAGGATTTTTATGCATTAAAAAATGTGCCGCATGGTAATGTGCAACAGGTACTTTTTCCTTCACCCAGCACCAATACGTCACGCAGGGCATTTGTGTATACGCCACCGGGCTACGATAATAATGCCAAAAAACGTTACCCTGTGTTATACCTCCAGCATGGTTGGGGCGAAGATGAAACCGCATGGAGCAACCAGGGTCATGCCAATTTAATTATGGACAACATGATCGCAGAAGGAAAGATTCAACCCTTCATCATTGTGATGACTTATGGTATGACCAATGAGATAAAGTTTGGCGGCATGAGAAATTTTAAGATCGAGCCATTTCAGACTGTATTGGTTGATGAACTGATCCCTTATGTAGATGCCAACTTCCGCACCATAGCCAAACCAGCAAGCCGTGCAATGGCCGGGCTTTCTATGGGCGGCATGGAAACACATACAATCACACTCAATAAACCAGAAGTGTTTTCTTACTATGCATTACTAAGCGGCGGTACTTATACACCAGCAGAAATAAAAGATAAATCAAAAGTGAAGTTGATTTTTTTAAGTTGTGGTAGCAAAGAAAGGCCGGACGGTGTTAAAAATGCGGCGACAGCATTAAAAGACGCCGGTATCAATGCAGTGTCTTATGTTTCGGAAAATACAGCACATGAATTCCTTACCTGGCGGAGAAGCTTACACGAACTGGCGCCACTGCTGTTTAAAGAGTAAAAATATAAACACGGCTCTTTTGCTTGCAGCACGGGTATTGTTATTATCAATTAAAAAAGAAATAGATGAAAAGCAGGTACACCATTTTATTTTCAGCAGCAATTTTTATCAGCAGCCTTTGTGTTGCACAATCAGATATTGCAAATGATTTTAAACCTGCTTCCGGCAACCAGCCGGGCAAATTATATCCGCAGGTAAATAGCGAAGGCAGGGTTAGGGCCAGTATACTGGCGCCGCAGGCGCTAAAAGTGCAATTGGATATTGGCGGAAAGAAATATGACCTGGTAAAGGATGACAAAGGGGTATGGACAGGCGAATCGCTACCACAGGATGAAGGTTTTCATTACTACCAGTTGAATATTGATGGGGCATCAGTGCCGGATCCCGGAAGCCTTTACTTTTATGGCGCAGGCCGTTGGGGAAGCGGTGTTGAAATACCTGCAAAGGACCGGGATTTTTATGCACTGAAGGATGTGCCACATGGAATGGTATGCGAAAATATTTACTTCTCTAAATTAACCAATGCATGGCGGCGTTGCTTTGTGTACACTCCTGCAGACTATACTACCAATGTAAAAAAGCGATACCCTGTCTTGTACCTGCAACATGGTAGCTTTGAGGATGAAACCGGTTGGTCGGCCCAGGGAAAAGCAAATCTTATACTGGATAACCTTATCGCTGAGGGCAGGGCAGAGGCGATGATCATTGTGATGGATAACGGCTACGCATACAAGCCAATGGATAGTGCCGCAACTGAAAACAAAACCCGCCCTGTATCCATATTTGATGAGGTGATGGTGAACGAGATCATTCCAGGCATTGATGCAAAATTCCGCACCAGAGCCGATAAAGAACATCGGGCAATAGCCGGTCTTTCTATGGGTGCCAACCAAACCATCCGCATCATCATGAACCATTTGGATAAGTTCTCATACATCGGGGGGTTTAGCGGTACACCCAATTATCCCGGTACAGATGCCATAGACCCTGCGACTTTTTTAGATGGAAAATATAAAGATGGTGCAGCGATCAATAAACAGATCAAAGTATTTTGGTTAGGATTAGGCACAAAGGAACCCAATCCTTTTCCCGGTTCAGTAGGAGCATTTCGTGCAATGCTGGATAAACAGGGTATTAAACACGTATATTACGAATCGCCGGGCACAGCGCATGAATGGCTTACGTGGAGAAGGGACCTGCAACAATTTGCCAGCCTTATCTTTAAATAAAAAAATAATGATTGCCAACAATGCTTTTGTAAATAAAACGAAAAAAAAATTGGGTGAACACTGCCGCAAAACAAGGTTTTGGTTTGTAACTTTTGTTGCCGCAATTTACTTTTTGCTTCCTGCAGGCATTACTGCCCAAACAAAAAAAAGTACAGCTGCAGCAGTAACCGGTAAGTACCGTAATCTTTTTAAAGAAGCAGGATACAGCCTGGCTGATATTGATAAGAAAGTAAACAAAGCTTACTATGATCTTTTTGAAGGACCCAATCCCATTTACTTTCAGGTGGGTGATTCTATGGCTTATGTATCTGATATTAAAAATCATGATGCCAGAACAGAAGGGCTTTCATATGGTATGATGGTTGCTGTTCAACTGAACAAAAAAGATGTATTTGACCGCATCTGGCGATGGTCTAAAAAATATTTACAACACCAGGACGGGCCACGGGAAGGCTACTTTGCATGGAGCATCAATCCCGCCACCATGAAAAAAAATGCAGAAGGCTCTGCATCGGACGGTGAATTATATTTTATTACCGACCTCTTGCTGGCATCAAACCGTTGGGGTAATACAACTGGCATTAATTACTATGCAGAAGCAAGAAGGATATTAGATGCCATGTGGAAAAAAGATGGTACCGGAAATATTCACAACCTATTCAATACTGAATATAAACAGATCAGTTTTGTACCTGAAGGTAACGGCTACACGTGGACAGACCCTTCTTATCATCTTCCTGCCTTTTTGGAAATATGGGCCTTGTATGCAAAGGACGGGCACGAACAATTTTATAAGGATTGTGCGGATACCTCCCGTGCATTCCTGCACAGGGCCTGTGATGCAGTAACAGGGCTGAATACAGACTATGCTGATTTTAGCGGAGCACCACATCCCACCCGCTGGATGCCGCAAGCCTTTCGTTATGATTCATGGCGTGTGCCCATGAATATTACGATGGACTATGCATGGTTTGGTAAGGATAAAAACTGGCAACAGGATTATGCCAGACGATTGCAAAACTTTCTGCGCTCAAAAGGTATTGATACATTCGAAGACCAGTTTAATGTGGATGGCTCACGCCCCGAATTTATTCTGCAGGCGGGGAGTGTAAAAAAACTTCGGCACTCTATCGGGCTGGTAGCAACGGCGGCAACCACAGCAATGATCACCAACGATAAAAGCAGCATTGATTTTGTAAAAGCATTATGGAATGCTAAACTGGAACCTTATGAAGACGGCTATTTTGATCCCTACTATGACGGGCTTTTATACTTATTCAGCCTGATGCACCTGAGCGGAAAATATCAAATCATAACACCAAGCCAGCAAACCACTACTCATTAATTCAAACGGCAAATATGAAAAGATCTATTTTATTTACAGTACTTATTACCGGAATTGCATTTATAGCATCGGCACAGGTAAAACCTGCAGGTATGGGTTTTGATACAGTGCGTAATAGTATTACTCATGGTATTATAGATACCGTCACTTATACTTCAACAACAGTTGGAACAAAACGAAAGTCATTGATCTATACGCCGCCGGGATTTTCTAAAACAAAAAAATACCCGGTATTATATTTACTGCACGGTATTGGCGGTGACGAAAAAGAATGGTTTAATGGAGGCCACCCCGAAGTGATACTGGATAATTTATATGCGGATGGTAAAATTGAACCCATGATAGTAGTGATGCCCAATGGCAGGGCCATGAAAGATGACAGGACAACTGGGAATATCATGGCGCCGGATAAAGTACAGGCCTTTGCCAATTTTGAAAAAGACCTGTTGAACGATCTTATCCCTTTTATTGAAAAAAAATACCCGGTGCTTGCAGACAGGGAACACCGTGCCATTGCAGGATTATCAATGGGTGGCGGGCAGTCATTGAATTTTGGTTTAGGCAACCTGGATAAGTTTGCATGGATAGGAGGCTTTTCTTCTGCGCCCAATACCAAAACACCACAGGAACTGGTACCCGATATTACTGCAGCCAAAGCAAAAATAAAATTGCTGTGGATGTCTTGCGGCGCCAGTGATGGTCTCCTCTCTTTTAGCAAAAGGTTACATGAATATTTAATAGTGCATGATGTACCGCATATTTATTTTATAGAACCGGGTGTGCATGATTTTAAAGTTTGGAAAAACGGGTTGTTCATGTTCTCTCAATTGATCTTTAAACCGGTTGACCAATCAACATTTTCAAAATATCCTGTTGCCGGAGCGCCGGCGCCATCCAACATCCGTAATGCGGCTTACCCGCAAATAACAACCGACAGTCGTGTTATTTTTAATATTAAAGCACCTGACGCCAAAAAAGTACAAATTGACCTTGGCAAAAAATACGACCTGGTTAAAGATGACGATGGCTATTGGAAAGTAACTACCGATTCTGTCAGCGAAGGTTTTCATTATTATTCTTTATTGATAGATGGAGTAGCGGTAGCTGATCCTGCAAGTCAATCATTTTATGGTATGGGTCGTATGGCAAGCGGTATCGAAATTCCTTTCAGCGGCGGCGCCTACTATGCCCTGCGCAATGTTGCGCATGGGGATATCCGCATTAAAAGATATTTTTCTAAAGTTACCAATTCGTGGAGGCAATTTTATATCTACACACCACCGGGTTACGACTCTGCAGTTAATATGAACTACCCGGTGTTATACATTTTACACGGTGGTGGCGAAGATGAAACCGGTTGGGCCACACAGGGAAAAACAGACCTGATACTGGATAATCTCATTGCAGCGGGCAATGCAAAACCCATGCTGGTCGTGATGCCTGATGCAAACATTGGCGCAGGAGGCTTCAGCGCAGGTGGCATTGAAAGTTCGCTGAAGTTATTTGAAAGAGAGATGAAGGAGGCCCTGGTACCATTTGTTGAAAAAAATTACCGTGTACTAACCGGTGGGGCTAACCGTGCAATGGCTGGCTTATCACTCGGCGGTATGCATACACTTTATACCGGTCTTAATAACACGGATAAGTTTGCCTACCTGGGTGTATTCAGTTCGGGCTGGATAGTACCTATGATGAACAGCATCAGCGATAAACAATATGCTTTTTTAAAAGATAATGCGGCAATGGTGAACAGTAATTTAAAATCATTGTGGATATCAGAAGGTGGCAAAGATGATATTGCCTGGAAGAATGGCCAGATCATGTTGGGTAAACTGGATGAAATAAAAATCAGGTACACCTACAGCGAATACCCGGGAGGGCATACCTGGCCGGTATGGAGAAATAACCTGTACAATTTTGCACAGGTGTTGTTTAAATAAATTCCGGGAAGTTTCGGGACTCCGGTATAGAAGAGTGTATGATGAATAAAATAACACAAAATGAAAAGTTCGTTGATAAATAAAGTAATGCTTTTTATTGTAGTTAGTTGTGCGGTAATAAATTTAAAAGCGCAATTACCTTATCAAAATACCGCATTAAGTACAGAAGAAAGAGCAAAGGATTTGTTATCTCGATTAACGCTCGGGGAAAAAGCGTCGCTGATGTTCGATCAGTCGCCTGCAATACCCAGGCTGGGTATAAAAAAATTCAACTGGTGGAGTGAGGCATTGCATGGGCTTGCCAATAATGATAACGTGACAGTTTTTCCTGAGCCCGTGGGTATGGCAGCTTCATTCGACGATTCATTATTGTTTAAAATTTTCAACGCTACTTCTGATGAAGTAAGGGCCAAATACCATGATGCGTTGCGAAGCGGAAAAGAGAACCGCCGGTTTCTCAGTTTGTCGGTCTGGACGCCTAACGTAAATATTTTCAGAGACCCCCGTTGGGGTCGTGGTCAGGAAACCTATGGTGAAGATCCTTACCTCACCTCACGTATGGGGGTATCCGTAGTAAAGGGTTTGCAGGGGCCGCCTGATGCAAAATACCGAAAGCTGCTGGCGTGTGCCAAACACTATGCGGTGCATTCAGGGCCTGAATGGAGCAGGCATACTTTGAACCTTAATAATGTAAACCCGAGAGATCTGTGGGAAACCTATCTGCCGGCATTTAAATCTTTGGTGCAAGATGCAGATGTAAGGGAGGTGATGTGTGCCTATCAGCGTTTAGATGATGAACCCTGCTGTGGTAACAGCCGTTTGTTGCAAACCATTCTGCGGAACGATTGGGGGTTTAAACATATCGTGGTTTCTGATTGCGGAGCTGTTACCGATTTCTTTACCAGTCATAAAACATCTTCTGATGCAGTGCATGCTTCCTCTAAAGCAGTGATATCGGGCACCGATGTGGAATGCGTATGGCAGGGATATGCCTATGAAAAATTACCCGAAGCAGTTGCCAAAGGATTGATCACCGAAAAAGAAGTAGACAATCATTTGATAAAAGTTTTAATGGGGCGTTTTGACCTGGGTGATTTTGATGATGATGCCGTAGTACCCTGGGCTAATATTCCCATGTCAATAGTAAACAATGATGAACACCGGAAACTGGCATTGGATATGGCGTTGGAATCCATGACATTGTTACAAAATAAATATAATACACTTCCTTTAAAAAAATCAGCAAAAAAAATTGCGGTTATTGGCCCCAATGCAGATAATGAACCCATGCTATGGGGCAATTATAATGGCAAGCCGGTAAGAACCATTTCTATTCTCAATGGTATTAAATCAAAACTTTCAGCAACTGGTGTTGTGTATGATAAAGCCTGCGATGCGGTAGAAAATAAAGTAACGCAAAGTTATTTTTCTAAAACAACAGCGTCAGGTAAAAAAGGATTTAAAGCAACGTACTGGAATAACAGGGAGCGCACCGGTGATGTGGTGGCGACAAATCAAATTACCGATCCATTTAAGATTACCACTGCAGGTGACCATGAATTTGCCTCAGGCGTTAACCTGGTAGGTTTTTCAGCCATTTACGAAACTGAATTTACTGCGCCGGAAACTGAAGAGATCGTATTTAAAGCAGGTGCAACAGGATACTTTGAGTTGTTTGTCAATGGAAGATCGCTTGCCCGTTATAACAACTGGCGCACGTTGCCATCACGCATTGCATACAATGTAGAAAAAGACAAAACTTACCAGGTCGAGATCAGGTATGCACAATTAAATAACTGGCAGGCCAATCTTGAATTTGATTTTGGTAAAGAACTGGACATTGATTTCTCTGGTCTTATCAATAACCTCAAAGGTATTGATGAGGTAATATTTGTTGGTGGCCTATCAACTTTGTTAGAAGGTGAAGAGATGCCGGTTAACTTTCCGGGATTCAAGGGCGGCGACCGTACCGACATACAATTGCCCGCAGTGCAACGTAATTGTTTAAAGGCATTAAAAGCGGCAGGTAAAAAAGTGATTTTTGTAAACTGCTCCGGCTCTGCCATTGGCATGGTACCCGAAACTGAAAGTTGTGATGCCATATTGCAGGCCTGGTATGGTGGAGAGTCTGGAGGGCAGGCAGTGGCAGATGTGTTGTTTGGCGATTACAATCCTTCCGGAAAATTGCCTGTAACCTTTTACAAAGACACTACACAGTTACCGGGTTTTGAAGATTATTCCATGAAGGGGAGAACATACCGGTATATGACTGCGGACCCGCTTTTTCAATTCGGATATGGCTTAAGCTACACTAGGTTTTCTATTGGGGTGGCACAATTGAATAAAACACAAATTTCAAAAGATGAAAATCTTACCATTATCATTCCTGTTATCAATACCGGTAAAAGAAACGGAACAGAAATTGTGCAGGTGTATGTAAAAAAAGTAAATGATGTTAACGGGCCGATAAAAACATTAAGAGGATTTAAAAGAACAGCAGTGGCGGCCGGTAAAACAAGTAATGCAGTAATTGATCTGAAACCATCTGCTTTTGAATTTTATAATAGTAAGACTTTAAAAATGGATACAACTCCCGGTGAATACGAATTGTGGTATGGTAACAGCTCAGCTGCAAAAGATCTGAAAATGATAAAGGTTACCATTCTATAGAGATTCGGCAACAACAACTGACTTTTTTGTAAAATAAAATCCCGGTAATGAAATTGAAATCAATCATCATCACACTAAGCCTGTTGCTGCCTTGCGTAATGTCTTCGGCACAGGATAAAAAATTCTACATCTTCCTTTGTTTTGGGCAATCCAATATGGAAGGCAATGCAAGAATTGAACCACAGGACACCGTAAATGTTGATCCTCGTTTCCGGGTTTTGGAAGCGGTGGATTGCCCTGATCTGAAGCGTATCAAGGGCAATTGGTATACAGCAGTACCGCCATTAAGCCGTTGCAAAACCGGGCTTACTCCTGCGGATTATTTTGGCAGAACAATGGTGGCCAATTTGCCCAAAGATGTAAGAGTGGGTATTATAAATGTAGCGGTAGGTGGTTGTAAAATTGAATTGTTTGATAAAGACAATTACCAGGCTTATGTAAGCAAAGCACCGCAATGGATGATTGGAATGATCAACCAATACGATGGTAACCCTTATGCAAGATTGGTGGAGCTGGCAAAAATTGCACAGAAAGATGGAGTGATCAAAGGTATATTGTTACACCAGGGCGAATCAAATCCCAATGATTCTCTGTGGACCAAAAAAGTAAAAACAGTATATGATCATTTATTAAAAGACCTGCATCTTAAAGCAAAAAAAGTTCCGCTGCTGGCAGGCGAAACAGTGAATGCAGACCAGGGAGGTATTTGTGCAGGCATGAACAAGATCATTGCAACATTACCGCAAATGATTAAGAACGCTTACGTAATTTCATCAGCGGGTTGCCCGGATGCTGCAGATAACTTACATTTTACAGCAGCAGGGTACAGGATGCTGGGAAAGCGATATGCAGAACAGATGCTTACTTTATTAAAAATAAAAATAAAAGAGACGCAATAATATTACACGGGAGTAAAATGATTTCGATAAAATAACCTTACTATGATGATGAAGAAATTTTTAGCTGTAACGCTTTTTGTATTTGCCACATGGGGCAATAGTATAGCACAAAGTATTCAAAAAACGGATGCAGGCATAAAAACAACCATCAATAAAACAGCTATTGAAATAAAATATTATAGTGCGTCTGTTGTAAGGATAATTAAATCACCCGAAGGCAGCTCGTTTAATAAAAAAAGCCTTTCGGTTATTGCAGCACCACAAAAAATAGACTTTACTGTAATGCAACAAGCAGGCATAGTTACAATAAAAAGTGATAGCGTAACTGTTCAGTGTAACCTTAGTTCAGGAACAATACGTTTTTATACTACGGCGGGAACAAACCTCCTGAGTGAAAAAGAAAACAGCACTTTCTTTAAACCATTTAATGATGCTGGCAGCAATACCTTTTCCATAGAGCAGGCTTATATTTTAGCTAAAGAAGAAGCCATTTATGGATTGGGCCAGCAACAGAAAGGTAAAATGGTGCAACGTAATCTTACCCTTACCATGGTGCAGGGAAATACAGATGATTATATTCCGTTCTTTCAATCGGTAAAAGGCTACGGCTTGTTCTGGGACAATTATTCTCCCACTGTTTTTTCAGATAACGCAGAAAGTACGTCCTTTAAATCAGATGTGGGAGATTGCATAGATTATTATTTTATGTACGGTGGTAATGCCGATGGCGTAATTGGATGCATGAGAAACCTTACCGGCCAGGCACCCATGTTTCCATTGTGGACCTACGGATTTTTTCAGAGTAAAGAACGGTATAAAAGCCAGGAGGAGTTGGTGGAGGTGGTAAAAAAATATCGGCAGCTGGGTGTACCGCTGGATGGTATCATACAAGACTGGCAATATTGGGGCAGCAACTATTTATGGAATGCAATGGACTTTTTAAATGACGAATTTCCGGGGCCGGAGAAAATGGTAAATGATGTACACAATTTACATGCACACCTCACCATTTCCATTTGGAATTCTTTTGGCCCTCAAACAAAACAATACCGTGAGCTGGACAGCATTGGTGCATTGATGAATTTTAGCACCTGGCCACAATCGGGGTCTACATTATGGCCACCGCGGCGTGATTATCCGTCTGGTGTAAGAGTATACGATCCGTACAACCCCGTTGCCCGTGATATATACTGGAAGTATCTTAATAAAATGCATTTGCTGGGAATAGATGGCTGGTGGATGGATTCATCGGAGCCTGATCATCTTGATTTTAAACCATCCGACCTGGATAACAAAACCTATATGGGGTCATTCCGAAAAGTGCGTAATGCATTTCCGTTAATGACAGTGGGCGGCGTATATACGCACCAGCGTGCTGTGGATTCCAACAAAAGAGTCTTTATTCTTACCCGTTCTGCATTTGCAGGTCAGCAACGGTATGGTGCAAATACCTGGTCGGGTGATGTTACCGCATCCTGGAGTGCATTAAGAAATCAAATTGCTGCAGGGTTAAATTTTTCGTTATGCGGAATCCCTTACTGGAACAGTGATATCGGCGGATTCTTCTTATGGAATTTTAAAAAGAAACTGGAAGATCCCGAGTACCGGGAGTTGTATGTGCGCTGGTTGCAGTTTGGTACTTTCTGTCCTATGATGCGTTCGCATGGTGCAGATGCACCCCGTGAAATTTACCAGTTTGGAAAAAAAGGCGACAAAGCATATGATGCCATTGAAAGATACATCAACCTGCGTTACCGTCTGTTGCCCTATATCTATTCCACTTCATGGGATGTTTCGGCTAACCATTCCAGTATGCTACGTGCATTAATGATGGATTTTGCCGCTGATAAAACTGTTTTGGATATTAATGACCAGTTTATGTTTGGTCAATCGATTATGGTAAGCCCGGTTACTGCAGCCATGTATATTAAACCGGTTGTAAATGGAAAAGATACATTGCCGGCGGAAGATTTCAGTACAGCAAAATCAAAAGAACTCTATTTGCCTGCTGGCACAAACTGGATCGATTTCTGGACAGGAGAGAAATTTACCGGAGGCAAAAAGATACTTAAAGAAACACCGATTGATATCATACCGCTTTATGTAAAAGCAGGAGCTATCATTCCTATTGGCCCGGCCGTGCAATACGCCGCAGAAAAAAAATGGGACGAACTGGAGATACACATCTACCCGGGTGCCAACGGAAAATTTGTATTGTATGAAGATGAAAATGATAATTACAACTACGAAAAGGGTATCTATTCTACCATTACTTTTAATTGGGATGATAAAAAGAAATGGCTGACAATTAACGATAGAAATGGCAGCTTCCCCGGAATGCCGGACAGCAGAAAATTTAATATTGTGATGGTTGACATTAATAAAGGAGGCGGTGATGGCATATTTGAAAAAGCAGATAAGGCGGTAACCTATGCAGGAAAGAAAATGACTGTGAAATTTTAATAACAAAAGAAGCTTAACTGTGATGGCACTGTAACACTGTTAGCAGCTGACATTACCTAATGCGAATGTATAAAAGATGCGAAAAATAAATAGCACTATATCGGTAATTTGCCTTTTACTTGTTTGCTGTGCAGCTAACGCACAGGATAAATTATACAATAACGAATTTCCATTAGCTGATGTACAATTGCTTGACGGACCATTTCGGCATGCACGTGATCTTAATATCAAAGTGCTTTTGGAATATGATGTAGACCGTTTATTGGCTGGGTACAGAAAGGAAGCCGGTTTACCTGAAAAAGCAAAGTCATTTTCTAACTGGGATGGTTTGGACGGGCATGTAGGTGGGCATTATCTTTCGGCGCTTGCCATGAATTATGCTGCCACCGGAAATGCGGATTGTAAAAAACGCTTGGCGTATATGCTTGGCGAATTAAAAGCCTGCCAGGATGCAAACGGAATAAATAACCCGGGTTGGGCAAATGGTTATGTGGGCGCAGTACCCAATGGCAAAAAAATATGGAGCACATTGCAACAGGGCGATTTTGCAGCATACCGCTCTGCATGGGTGCCCTGGTATAATGTACATAAGATGTATGCTGGCCTGCGGGATGCATGGATGTACACCGGTAACCATGATGCCAAAGAAATCTTTTTAAAATTTTGCGACTGGGCAATACATATCACCGCCTCATTAACAGATGCACAAATGCAAGCAATGCTGGATATGGAGCATGGCGGCATGAATGAGATTTTTGCAGATGCTTACGAAATGACCCGGGATGAAAAATATTTAATCGCTGCAAAAAGATTTTCGCACAGGATGTTATTAGATGCGATGGAGGCGGAAAAAGACAACCTGGATAACAAACATGCCAACACACAGGTGCCAAAAGCAGTGGGTTTTGAACGTATTGGCGAGCTGGCCCACGATGACAATTATAAAAAAGCCGGAGATTTTTTCTGGCAAACAGTTACCAGTAACCGAAGTCTTGCGTTTGGTGGCAACAGCCGCCGGGAATCTTTTCCAACAATAGCTGCTTCAACAGATTTTGTAAATGACGTGGAAGGGCCGGAGTCCTGCAATTCTTACAATATGCTGAAATTAACAGAAGACCTCTTCCGGGTTAACCCATTGGCCAGGTATGCAGATTACTACGAGAGGACCTTGTATAATCACATCCTCTCTACCCAGCACCCGGTGCATGGCGGTTATGTGTATTTTACACCGGCACGTCCGCGGCATTACAGGGTATATTCTTCCCCCAACGAAGGGATGTGGTGTTGCGTGGGCAGCGGTATGGAAAATCATGGTAAGTACAATCAATTTATTTATACCCACCAAAAAGATGCGTTGTATGTGAATCTTTTTGTGGCTTCTGAATTAAACTGGAGAGAAAACAAAATCAAGCTCAAACAGCAAACACTTTTTCCTTACGAAGAAAAAACAAGTATAACAATTACTGAAGGCAGTTCACTTTTTTCATTGATGATCCGTTATCCTTCCTGGGTAAAAGATGGTGCGTTAAAAATTATGGTGAATGGTAAAGCCATTGCTTTCGCCAATCATCCTTCATCTTATATAGCCGTTAAACGGTTATGGAAAAAGGGCGACGTGGTTACAGTGCTATTACCCATGCACAACAGTATTGAACCTATGCCCAATGTATCCAACTACATTGCCATTATGCATGGCCCCATTTTACTGGGTGCAAAAACAGGAACCGAAGATATGAAAGGCCTGGTGGCAGGCGACGGCAGGTGGGCACATATTGCCGGCGGAGCAAAGCTGCCGGTTGATAAAGCACCCATAATTATTGAAGACAATCCAAATGCGATTGCTGACAAACTTACACCTGCAGCAGGCAAACCTTTAACCTTTACTGCAACCGCAGTAAAAATGATCAATCCCGTTAACGTAGTGTTTGAACCATTCTTTAAAATTCATGATGCCAGGTACATGATGTACTGGATGGCACTGAGTAATACGGGCTATCAAACCTATCTTGATTCAATCGCCATTATAGAAAAACAACAACTGCAGTTACAAAAACGTACAGTTGATTTTGTTGCAACCGGGGAGCAGCAGCCGGAAGCGGACCACTTTATTCAAAAACAAAATTCAAACACGGGCAATAGCATGGATGCATTCTGGCGTGATGCCCGTGGCGATGGTTATTTCAGTTACCAGCTTTCTACCAATAACGAAACCGGTTTATCCCTGCTTGTAAAATACTGGGGCGCCGAATGGGGGAACAGGAAATTTGACATCTACATTGATGATGAAAAATTAATTACAGAAGATAATACCGGTAAATGGAACCAGTCGCAATTTAAGGAGGTGGAATACCCGATCCCGGGTACAATGATCAAAGGGAAAAGTAATGTGCGGATAAAATTCCAGTCATTGCCGGGCAATACGGCCGGTGCAGTGTATTATATACGTCTGCTACGAAATAGTAAAAGCAACGATTAATATTGAAAGAATGATCACTAAAATAAAAATACTTGCAGGGGCTTTACTCATCTCATCGGTTGCATTGGCACAGATCAATCCGTTTGGGGTACCACCTGCTTCAACTGCAAAACATGAATTTCGTTACACCAATCCGGTTACAAGAGATGCTTCGATCTCCATGCGTGACCATTTTATTATTAAAGTAGATAAAAAATGGTATTGTGTGGGAACATCAGAGCCGGTGTGGACAGGCCCTAATCCTGGTGTACGCCTACTCGTTTCTGATGACCTTACGCACTGGACCCAGCATTCCTTTATTATCGATGCTAAAAAATTACCTCCCGATTGTCCGTATAACGGACGGTTCTGGGCACCCGAAATTCATTTTATCAAAAATAAATACTACCTCACCGTTAACAGTGGTAAGGTAACTGCCGAAGATCCAAAGGGAATGAAGACCCACAGTGTATGGCTGTTTGCAGCAGACAGTGTAACAGGTCCGTACAAACTGGTGAATGGCCCGTTAACACCGCAGTATAATAACGATGCCACGTTGTTTGAAGATGAAGACGGGCAGACTTATCTCTATTGCAGTGGCAACGGATTGTTCCAGGCAAAAATTGATCTGGGCAGCGGCAGGCTTACCACGCCCATTCAAAAGTTTTTAGATAAAAAACAACCGGGCTGGCCCGAATGGATGGTGGGTGGAATTGAAGGGCCTTTCGTAATAAAAAAAGAAGGCACTTATTTTATGTTCTTCTCTACCTGGACACGTGGTTATGAAGTGGGCTTACTAAAATCCAGGTCACCACTTGGCCCGTGGGAACTGGCTTCACCGGAGCCCATTTTTGGCACCAGGAAAAAAGGTTACCGGCCGGAGTTGGCAAAAGGAGGTGGCTATGATAATTTAAAATTTACTGACACAGCAGACCCTTACCAGGAAACAGGCCACAATGCATTATTCATCGGGCCCGACGGACAGTTGTGGAATTCCTGCCATTATTTTATGTACGAAAAAAGGCCTTACCCTTACAGCCAGACATTTGAACCCTGGGAAAAAGGTCCGCAAATGGGTATTGAACCGGTGTATTATAAAGAGGGCATGTTTTATATCAAAGGGCCAACGTGGACAGAACAAATAATTCAGTATTAAAATCAGTAACAGTATTCATGCTTTGTTTTTAACCATTTAAACTATAAAATCTATGATTAATTTTTCAGGTAAATTCCGTTTTATGCTGCTTGTGCTTTCAATGACAGTATGTAGTACGTTATCTGTAAATGCACAACGGGCCAGTTTCTCTGGGGAGTGGAAACTGGATGAAACAAAAAGTGAATTAGGTGAATTTGGTGGCAGGGCTGCCCGTTCCGTTAAAGCAGATCAAAAAGATGATGCCATCACCATTACCAGGACAACTCCCGGATTTAACGGCGGCGATCCAATTACCACAACCCTTACAGTAACCTATGACGGTAAAGTGGCCGAATCTGAAGGCTTTGGTGGTGCCAAAAGAAAATCAACGGCAAAATGGTCTGACGATGGAAAAACACTAACGATCAGCAGTAACATGGTTTTGGAAAGAGACGGACAATCTTTTGAAATCAAATCAACTGAAAACTGGACATTGACAAAAGATGGATGGCTTTCAATAGTTACCAACTCTTCTTCACCACGAGGAGAAAGTACCATAAAAGCAGTGTATACCAAATCGTAATTCCAGGTACAAGCAGCTGGTCACAAAATGAATTGTGGTATTTTTTTTCACAGGAAAAGACCTGTGCAGCGCTGCTTATAAAAACTGGTTTAGCAAACGTTGATTATTAAAATCATAAACCTGTCAATTGAGTATGTTATTATTCCAACCAGGTAAAAAGGAAGCCGGCAGGGCAACGCTCTTTGCAGTTGCGGTATTCTTTTTATTCATTCACTGCAGCGCCACGGCGCAGGTAGATACAACAGTACTGAAAAAAACACTGCCAAAGGCTGGTAAAATGCAACATAACAAACCAACCGGTAAAGGTTGGGTAAACCTGCTGCAATTCCCTGGAGACTGGAATTTTGAAAATGCATACTGGCATTTTACCGATAGCTCTTTTCATGGCGAAATGGGAAAAGAAAAATTACATCATTATTGTTATACCAAAAAAAGCTACAAAGATTTTGAATTGAATGTGATGATAAGAATGATTGGTGACTCCAATGCCAATTCGGGTGTATGCGTACGCATTAATCCAACCGATTTTGATAATGCCCCGGGCTACCAGGCAGACATGGGCAAAGGATATTGGGGTTCACTATGGGAAGAACGGCGGGGCAATATGGTGCAGCAATATCCTGGTGCATTGGTAAAAAAACTCGTTCACCAGAATGACTGGAATCATTATTACATTGTTGTTCGAGGCCACCATATACAGGCATGGCTTAATGGCGTAAAAACAATTGATATCATTCATGATGCCGGTTTCCTGGAAGGTAGTGTTGGTTTTCAGCTTTGTCATTATCATAACCAGACTGCTGTGGATGTAAAATCATTTTATATAAGAGTATTATAGAACACAAAAACAGGTACAAAAAATGAAACGGAACAAACAACAATCAAATAGGCTGAGGTGTATGAAAACGAAATTATTTTTTATACCGGTTTTAATAGGCTGTTTAGCAGCGGTGTCAGTACGATCTCAAACAATACAGCCAGCAAACTCAAAAAACAGTAAAAAAATCAGTCCTGATCTTTTTGGATTATTTTTTGAAGACATCAACTATGCAGCTGACGGAGGATTGTATGCGGAACAAATACAAAACCGTTCATTTGAATACAGCCCTTCCGAAAAAAAAGAATGGAACCCGTTGTCGTATTGGGAATATATTACCCCGGGTTATTCCTACGGCAGCATCAGTGTTGAAACTGCTGCTCCCATCAACAGCAATAACCCGCATTATATTGTACTGAATGCAGAGCATATAGGTAAAGAAGAAAAATATACAGGGCCTTCGGGTGTGGGAATAAAAAATACAGGCTTTGCAGGAATAGTGGTACGGAGCGGCGAAAGGTATAACCTGTCCTTATTTGCCAAAAAACTTTCCGGCACACCGATAACGTTAACGATTACCCTGCAAAATACAAAAGGGCAGGTATTGGCAGAAAATGTGCTTGCTGTTGCTTCGGCTGACTGGCAAAAATATTCCACTACCTTAACAGCAACCGCCGGTTTTGATACCGCTTCACTGGTGGTACTGGCCACAACACCAGGTAAGTTTGCAGTAGATGTAATATCGCTTTTTCCGGAACATACTTTTAAGAACAGAACCAACGGGCTTCGTGCCGATCTTGCGCAACTGCTGGCAGATATGAAACCAAAATTCATTCGCTTCCCCGGCGGCTGCCTGTCGCATGGTGATGGTTTGGGCAACATGTACCGCTGGAAGAATACTATCGGCCCCATTGAAGAGCGGGTAGAGCAACGAAATATCTGGGGCTATCACCAAACGGCGGGCCTGGGTTACTATGAATACTTTCAGTTTTGTGAAGATATAGGTGCTAAACCATTACCGGTACTACCCGCTGCCGTTAGTTGCCAGAATAGCGGTGGTACCTGGCGTGTGGGCGGTACCGGGCAAAAGGCGTTGCCTATGAATGAAATGCAGGACTATATCCGGGAAGTGATCGATCTTATAGAATGGGCGAACGGACCGGCTACTTCTGTATGGGGAGCCAAACGTGCAGCAGCAGGGCATCCTGCACCGTTTAACTTACAATATATTGGTATTGGCAATGAAGATAAAATAACACCGGAGTTTGAAGAACGTTTTACCATGATCTACAAAGCGGTGAAAGAAAAACATCCTGAAATTACAGTCATAGGAACCGTTGGGCCTTTCCACAGTGGGGACGATTTTGAAAAAGGCTGGAAGCTGGCAGATAATCTTAAAGTACCGGTTGTAGATGAACACTATTACACCAGCCCCGAATGGTTTATGGGCAATCAAAGCAGGTACGATGCCTATAAACGAAATGCTACTGAGGTTTACCTGGGCGAATATGCATCATGGGGAAACAAGTTGCGTAATGCCATTGCCGAAGCAGCCTATATGACCGCACTGGAACGCAATGGTGATGTGGTAAGGCTGTCTTCTTATGCACCATTGTTTGCAAAAAATAATTTTACACAATGGAAAACCGACATGATCTTCTTCGACAATGTAAAAGTTTCTCCCACACCAAATTATTACGTGCAAAAAATGTTTGCAGCCAATGCAGGTGATGTGTATTTCAGCAATGTTATTTCAAAAGACAATGCTGATACAACCCTTGCAGCCTCGTGTGTGCAGGACAGCCAGACAGGAGATGTGGTGCTTAAGCTGGTGAATTTTGGCAATGCGGCGAAGGTAATGACAATCGATCTTTCAGGGTTTAAGAAAATTGATCCTGTTGCCGAACAAACTATACTTACCGGAAAACCTGATGCGGAAAATAGTATTCAAAATGGAAGTACTGTAATGCCTGTAACCACAGCGTTTAAAGCAGGAAAGCATTTTGCCTTTCAGTGCCAGCCAATGTCTTTAACCGTAATAAGAGTTAAAACGAAATAATTAAGCAGATCAAAAAGATCCAGTAAGTATGAAATTAAAAATAAATTGTTCGGTATTGGTGCTTTTAACAACAGCCTTATTAAATGTTGCTTGTGCTCAAAATAGCGCTGCATTAAAATTATGGTATAACCAACCGTCGGGAAAAATTTGGGAAAATGCATTGCCCATCGGCAACGGCCGATCAGGAGCTATGATCTATGGTAACGTTGACACAGAGACGATACAGTTGAACGAGCACACTTTATGGAGTGGCGGCCCTAACCGCAACGATAACCCATTGGCATTGGATTCTCTCTCTGAGATCAGGAAACTGATCCTGGACGGAAAACAAAAACAGGCAGAGCAACTGGCGAACAGGGTTATCATCAGCAAAAAATCTCATGGCCAGATGTTTGAGCCTGCCGGTGAAATTCATTTATTCTTTCCGGGGCAGGAAAATTTCAGCAACTACTACAGGGAACTGGATATTGAAAGAGCGGTAACCAAAACAAGTTACACCGTTGGTGATGTGACGTATACACGGGAAGCCATTGCTTCATTTCCCGACAGGGTGGTGGTGATGCACTTAACCGCCAGTAAACCCAACAGTATTTCATTTACTGCTTATTATTCTTCCCCGCAACCAAAGGTGGAAGTAAAAACAGTAGCATCCAAACAATTGACTTTTGCCGCCACTACTATCGATCATGAAGGCGTGAAGGGAATGGTGCGTTATAAGGGTATTGTGGATTTTAAAACCAATGGCGGATCGGTAAGTGCTACCGATACTGCAGTGGTTGTAAAAAATGCCAGCGAAGTAACCATTTATATTTCCATTGCCACCAGCTTTAATAACTACCGGGATGTAAGCGGCAATGAGAATGAAAGGGCCGCGTCATATATTATAAAAGCAAGGGCAAAATCATTTGCTGAAATTTTAAAGGTGCATGTTGCTGCGTATCAAAAATATTTTAACCGGGTAAAACTTGACCTGGGCAGTACTGGCGCTGAACAATTACCCACAAACGAGCGGCTGAAAAATTTTCATACTGCTAACGATCCGCAGTTTGCTGCCCTGTATTTTCAATTTGGCCGTTACTTACTCATCTCTTCTTCGCAACCGGGCGGGCAGCCTGCAAACCTGCAGGGCATCTGGAATAATAAACTACGTCCGGCATGGGACAGCAAATACACGATCAACATCAACGCCGAAATGAATTACTGGCCGGCAGAAAAAACAAATCTTTCCGAATTGCATGAACCGTTTTTACAAATGGTGAAAGAATTATCCATTGCAGGAATGCAAACTGCAAAAGATATGTATGGTGCAAGGGGATGGATGGCACATCATAATACCGATATCTGGCGTGCTACCGGTGCGGTGGACGGCGCATTCTGGGGATTATGGAACCAGGGCGGCGGATGGACGAGCCAGCATCTGTGGGAGCATTATTTATACACCGGCGATAAAAAATTCCTGGCCACAGTGTATCCTGTTTTAAAAGGTGCTGCAACTTTTTATGTTGATTTTTTGGTAGAGCATCCCGTTAATCACTGGCTGGTGATCAATCCTGATGAATCTCCTGAAAATGCGCCTGCAGCACACCAGGGTTCTTCGCTGGATGTAGGTACTACCATGAGCAATCAGATTGTATTTGATGTTTTTACTGCAACAATAAACGCAGCAGCCATCTTAAAACAGGATGCGGCTTTTATGGATACACTTGAGCAAATGCGCAGCCGCCTTGCGCCCATGTATATCGGGCAGTATGGCCAGTTACAGGAATGGTTAGACGATATTGACGACCCGAAAGATAACCACCGGCATATTTCTCATTTGTATGGATTATTCCCATCCAATCAAATATCTGCCTATCGTACGCCGGCATTATTTAATGCTGCAAAAAACACACTGTTGCAACGTGGCGATGTTTCTACCGGGTGGAGTATGGGCTGGAAGGTAAACTGGTGGGCAAGAATGCAGGATGGTAATCATGCCTATAAATTAATTCAGCATCAACTCACGCCATTAGGCGTCAATCCCGGCGGAGGCGGCACTTACAATAATCTTTTTGATGCCCATCCGCCATTCCAGATCGATGGCAACTTTGGTTGCACGTCGGGCATAGCTGAAATGCTGATGCAAAGTTCTGACGGTGCGGTTCATTTGTTGCCTGCTTTACCGGATGCATGGCAGGAAGGCGGATCTGTTTCGGGACTTAAAGCAAAAGGCGGTTTTGAAATTGTACTGGTGAAATGGAAAGAGGGCAAACTGGTTAAAGTAATTATCCGTTCACTTATTGGTGGTAACCTGCGGTTGAGGGTTCCCAATGAACTGGTATTAGCAAACGGACAATTAAGGCCAGCTGATGGCGAAAACAATAATCCATTTTACCAGGTAGCGGCAACCAAAGATGCAGTGATCTCTTCAAAAGCAGTGCTTGCTGCACCAGACCTGAAAAAAACATTGCTGTATGATATTCCGACCATACCGGGAAAGACTTATTCACTAATGATCAAATAAAGTACGATGAAAAAATATGCAGGCTTAACTTTTATTATCACTACAATTTTATTGAATTCTTTAATAGCACAGGACAATGTCAAAGCAAAAAATCCGGTGATTTTTGCAGACGTACCGGATATGTCAATCGTTCGTGTTGGTAATACTTATTACATGAGCAGCACTACAATGCATATGAGCCCGGGTGTACCCATCATGAAATCCACCGACCTGGTAAACTGGAAGCTGGTTAATTATGCTTATGATACATTGGCAAATATGGATGAACTGAATCTTACAAATGGTAAAAGTACTTACGGCAGAGGATCATGGGCCAGCTGTATACGTTACCATAAAGGTATTTATTATGTGTCCACTTTTGCACAAACCACCGGCAAGACTTATATCTATTCTACAAAAAATATTGAGAGAGGTCCGTGGAAAACAGTTTCATTCAAACCCTCGTATCATGACCATACGATTTTTTTTGACGACGATGGTAAAGTATACCTGATTACCGGTGCCGGTAAGCTGCGAATATTTGAAATGAATGAGAGTTTAACCGATGTAAAATCTGAAACAGAACGGGTATTGATAGAAAATTCGAGTTCGCCGGCGGGAGACAATATTATGCTAAAAGCAGAGGGGTCGCAGCTTTTTAAAATAAAGGGCAAATATTATCTATTCAATATTGTGTGGCCACGTGGTGGCATGCGTACCGTACTTATCCATCGTGCTGATAAAATAACAGGCCCATGGGAAGGAAGGGTGGCATTGCAGGATATGGGCGTGGCACAAGGTGGACTGATCGATATGCCTGATGGTAACTGGTACGCATACCTGTTTAGAGATTACGGGTCTGTTGGCCGCATTCCTTATCTGGTACCTGTTAAGTGGCAGGATGGATGGCCGGTACTGGGCATAAATGGTAAAGTGCCCGAAACATTGGAACTGCCCGCCAATAAAAGTTTAATTCCGGGTATCGTGGCTTCAGATGAATTCACCCGCAAAAAAAATGAAGCACCACTGCCGCTGGTTTGGCAATGGAATCATAACCCGGATAACAGTTTATGGTCGGTTACAGAACGTAAAGGATTTCTCCGTTTAAAAACAGGAAGGATCGATACTTCTTTTTTGCTGGCACGAAATTCACTCACACAGCGCACTATCGGCCCGGTTTGTTCGGGTACTATATCGCTTGATGTTTCCAAAATGAAAGACGGTGACTTTGCAGGACTGGGATTATTACAAAAGCAATTTGGTTTATTGGGTGTGCGGATAGACGGCAGCAACAAATCTGTTGTAATGATCAATGCCGGCACAGGTAAACCTGTTGAAGCGGCAGTTATTCCGCTTAACCAAAACATGGTATATTTTAAAGCAGACTGCAATTTTACCGACAAAAAAGACCTGGCTGATTTCTTTTACAGTCTCGATGGAAAATCATGGACATTGATTGGTACGCAGCTAAAGATGGCGTATACCATTCCGCAGTTCATTGGTTACCGGTTTGCGCTGTTTAATTACGCCACTAAAGAAAAGGGCGGTTATGCTGATTTTGACTACTTCCGTATTGCAGATAATATTTCAAAATGAATAACCTAATTAACCTGCTTAAATTAAAATACATCTCATGAAATATGTAAAATGCCCGCTGCTGTTACTCACTTCTTGTATACTGTTATCAGTAAACATGGTAAGGGCACAAAACCCCATTGTACGAAATATGTATTCAGCAGATCCCTCTGCAAGAGTATTTGGCGACAGGGTGTATGTTTATCCGTCACACGATATACTGGCAACAGAAGGCAAAGGGCGTGTGGGATGGTTTTGTATGGAGGATTACCATGTTTTTTCTTCAGCAGACCTTACTGAATGGACAGACCATGGCATGATCGTTTCGCAAACCAATGTGCCCTGGGTAAAGCCAGACAGTTACAGCATGTGGGCACCGGATTGTATTGAGCGCAATGGTAAATTTTATTTTTACTTTCCCACATCGCCTAAAGATACAACTGCATACGGCCGTGGTTTCAGGGTAGGCGTAGCTGTTGCCGATAAACCAACCGGCCCGTTTGTGCCGCAGGCGGAACCCATAAAAGATGTTCGTGGCATCGATCCTAATGTATTTATCGATAAAGACGGGCAGGCTTACCTCTACTGGTCAGCCGGAAACATTTACGGGGCTAAGCTGAAAGAAAATATGCTGGAGCTGGATTCCGAAGTAAAAACATTAGGCGATCTGCCTTCAAAAGGATTAAAAGAAGGGCCTTATCTTTTTGAGCGCAACGGTATTTATTACCTCACATATCCGCATGTGGAAAATAAAATTGAACGACTGGAATATGCCACCGGCGATAACCCTTTGGGGCCATTTAAATTTACCGGTGTTATCATGGATGAATCTCCTACGGGCTGCTGGACCAATCATCATTCCGTAATTCAATTCAAAAACCAGTGGTATTTATTTTATCATGATAGAAATTATTCTCCGCGTTTTGATAAAGCCCGTTCTGTAAGAGCTGATAGTTTGTTTTTTAATGCCGATGGCACCATTAAAAAAGTAATACCCACTTTACGGGGTGTTGGCATAAGCGATGCAAAAAAAGAAATACAGTTTGACCGGTATTCCGCCATCAGCAATGAAGGTACTGCCATCGATTTTATGGACACCACAAACAGGTTCGCCGGGTGGAAAACAATTTTCAATCAACCAGGTGCATGGGTACAATATAATAGTGTTGATTTTGGAAAAAAAACTTTGAAGAAAGCAGTAGTAAAAGCAGCATCTGAAACAGGCGGCATTTTGCAAATACGTACCGGAAGTAGTAACGGTACTGTATTGGCAGAAATAAATATTCCTAAAAGCACAGCCATGGAAATAATAAAAGCCCCAGTAATAAAATTCCAGCCTGGTATGCAAAATATTTTTATCACCTGGAAAAATAATGGGCAGGCCGAAATTGACTGGATAAAATTTGAATAATATTTTCAGTAAAGTATAAGGTACAGGTTACCCTGCCAACTGATTTGCTCACATAAAAATAAAAAAAACGTTGTATGAAAAAGTTACTATTTACCGGGTTGTTTTTTTTGCCGTTGCTGCTGAGTGCACAAACAGCAAAAATTAAGATCGATACGGAAAGGTCCATCGGGCAGATTGATCCTAAAATTTACGGGGTTTTTATGGAACCCATCCAGATCAGTGGCAGAAGGGGATTGCCCGATTCGCCTAAATTAAACACACTCTACGGTACACTGTACGATCCATTGTCGCCACTGGCCGATGAAAACGGGTTTAAGAAAAATTATATTGATGCCATGAAGGAACTAAAGGTAACGAATATGCGCTGGCCGGGTGGCAATTTTTTAATGGGGTACAACTGGCAGGATGGCATTGGCCCCAAAAATCAGCGGCCTGCACGTATCAATATGGCCTGGGGTGGTATTGACGATAACCAGGTGGGTACTGATGAATGGTTTGCATTAAATAAATCAATCGGCAGCGAAAATATAGTGGCCGTTAATCTGGGCCTTGGTACCATTCAGGATGCGGCTTACTGGCTGGAATATTGCAATTATCCCAAAGGCACTTATTACTCCGACCTGCGTGCAAAAAACGGGCATCCTGCACCATACAAGGTAAAGATATGGGACCTGGGTAATGAAGTAGATGGCAAGCCATGGGAACTGGGCCATAAAAATGCAGAAGATTATATTGAAGTGGCAAGAGAAGCCGCCAAAGCCATGCAGGCCGTAGATAATAATATCGACCTTGTAGCCTGTGGCTCTTCCTGGTACAGTAAGAACGAATGGGACAACTGGAACCGTAAAATATTGATGGGCCTCGGCGATAAAATAAGATATCTTTCTATCCATAGTTACTGGGAAAATTCAACCGACTATTATACTCATATGGGGGACGGTGCAAGAATTTTTGATGACAGGATAAAAATAACGGCCGCGGAAATAGAAGCCGTCAGCAACACACAGGGTTTTAAAAATCCGATTTATCTTTCTGTAGATGAATGGGGGTCATTTGGCAGAAACTTTATGAGTGTTTTGCCTGTGGCGCAATCATTCAATTCTTTTATTCGTCATGCCGATGTGGTGAAAATGGGCAACTTCACCATGCTAACCTCGCTACTGTCCGGCGACCCGAAGAAAGGTACTTTTAAATCACCCTTATTTTATATTTTCAAAGCCTACTCCAACAACTGTCTTGGTACATCTGTTGACACTTATGTAGCCTGTGATACGTTCAATACAGAAAAATACAAAGGCATACCTTATTTAGATGTAACCAGCACATATTCCAAAGAAACCAATACGGTGTTTATTAATGTGGTAAACCGGCATAAGGATAAAGCCATTACATCAGAAATTGCAAATACCTCGGGAGATTTTACCGGTAAGGCAGAAGCCAGCCTCATCACCGGAAAGGATTTACAGGAAGGTTTTGTATTTGATAAACAAAATGAGTATGTACCGGTGGTAACTACTATCGATGTAAAAAACAATAAGCTTACCTGTACTTTTCCCCCGCACTCCTTTACACAAATAAAAATTAGTGTAAAAGTAAAATGATCAACCCGGATGGAATTGTATTGGATAGCCGCATGAAATTTTAATATGTTTCCTTGTATAAACAGATACCCGTTTTCTTTGCAACTGGTGATTTACGGGTTTGCAAAGAAAACGGGTATTACTTTTTGTACGTTTTAACGTTACACTATGCAGATCATTCTATTTCGTTTTTTTTAAGGCCGTACCTATCCTGAATACTTGCATCCAGTCATTATTTACAGCGGCCACCAATATTTTTTCTCCGTTTGCCAAACGGATAAGCGACATATCTTTTACATCGCCATTTAAAATAAAGCCACTGGTAGCCGGGGCAACCGAAGTGAAGGTTTTATTACTGCTGCCCCGGAGGAAGCAACCATAAGAAGCATCGTATCTTCCTGTCATCACTTCCGCCTGGTATTCGTTGCCTGCCAGTAAAATATCTTTATAACCGTCATTATCCAGGTCGTCGCAAATAATGGCATTTACCGGTGCAAATTGTGCGGCTACCGGTAACGCATGTTTGATAAATTTGCCGTTCCCCGTATTTTCAAAATAACAGGTTCTTGTTTCATCGCAACGGAACTGAAGTATTTTTTCGGGAGCCTTGCCTTTAAAAATTTCCTCGTAAGTAGCATGCGCATAATCTTCGTTTAAAAGAAATTGTTTTTTTATCGCCGGCACCTGGTCGGCAAAGCGGCCTCTGCTGATAGCGGGGTAAGAATGCCTGATACCGTCTTCGCTTTTTATATAATAGAAGAAGAAAGGATCAACGCTGCCGTTACCATCAAGGTCTGTAGCAAACAATTGCATGGGCGTTGTTGCACTTGCCCTGTACTCGCAGTTCAAACCAAGATTGCCTGCCACCAGGTCTATATCGCCATCATTATCGATGTCGGTGGCAATTAAACTACGCCACATGCCATTATTAACAGTAAGCCCGGTTGATGCCGTTGCATCAATCAAATGCCCGTGATCATTCCTGAAAAATTGCACCGCCATCCATTCTCCTGCAATTACGAGGTCGGTTTGCCCGTCCTTATCAAAATCCGTCCACACCGCTGCAGTAACCATACCCGGTGTTTGCAATGCAGGGCAAACTTTTGCAGTAACATCAGTAAAAATGCCCTGGTTATTCTGCAATAAAAAACTTTTGGGTGATAAGGGATATTTTTTTGAAACCCGGCCCCCAATGAATAGATCCAGATCGCCGTCACCATCAAAATCACCGGCACTTACACAGCCGGCAATGGTTAGTACCGAATCCGGTATGGCATTGGGCTGCGGCCTGAAATTGCCTTTGCCATCGTTGATATACAAACGCGGTTTATAGTGCACAGAATTTTCTTCGTATTGCATATCCCCGCAGGTTACCAGCAGGTCGCTATCACCATCTTTATCAGCATCAAATAAAATGCAATCCATATCTTCTTCAAACTTGATACTGTCGCTAAGATTTTTTGAAGTGAATTTTTCACCAGCATGTTGCGTAAATAATTGTCCCGAGAAATTAAATGCCCCGCCAATAAAAAAATCGGCCCTGCCATCATTATTAATATCTCCCGTGGTAATGAAAGGACCGAGTTGCGAATATTTTTGTGGCAGCAAACGTTGCAGCGTGTAATCGTTAAAAGGGTTGTCCTGGTGCTTATAAACCAAACCGGAAGCCCCCGTAATATCCGAAAAAAGAAAAGAAGCTGCGGTATTGGCGTTGTTGGTATTAACGCTGGCGTTTTTCCATGACAAGGTTAACGTAGTATCAGCCTTCACATTTTGTAATACCTGTTTTTTACCATCAGGCCAATCTATCACCAGCGAATCAGCATGGTCATATTTTCCTAATCCAAAAACCAATTGCTGGTCAACGGATGAAAAATAGCCACGTACAGGATTTTGTTCCTGCAACTGCGCCTTACCGTTATTGTATATTCGTATTTTAGTACCAAAGCCTTTTTTGTTAAGGCTGTCGCCCTGTAGTTGCACGCTTAAAAAATGAGCGCCGGATGGCTTGTCTTTTTGATTGGTGGTGTTGATAAATACGAACGCAGGTTTATTTATATTATTTACAACAAGATCAAGGTCACCGTCATTATCAAGGTCGGCATAGGCCGCTCCATTGGACATAGAAGGTTCGTTGATGCCGCTGCTGTCTGATGCATCGGAAAAAGTAAGGTCCTGGTTATTGAGGTATAAATAATTAGGCAGGTCTACTGTTTTTAACGAGGATAATTTTTTTCGTATGGCGTTTTGCTGTTCTTCCCTGGTTTGCACACTATTAAAAATATTACTGCTGAATTCTAAAAAATCGGCATTGATAAAATCCCTGCCAATACCATTGGTAACATGAATATCTTTCCATCCGTCGTTATTAAAATCAGCCATCAGTACACTCCAGCTCCAGTCGGTAGCCTGGATGCCGGCTAACTGTCCTATCTCGCTAAAAAAAGGAACGGCGGTATCACCCTTTGCTACGTTGCCATTATTCAGTTGCAGCATATTGCGCATGTATTCCGGTTCATAGCCCATGGCCCGTTCCGACTCATACCGTTCGTAATTCATGAATGAAAAAGAGGTCTTTTTCCGCTTATTGGATTCGGGCAGCATATCCAGGGTAATGATATCCGCTAGTGCATCGTTATTGATGTCTGCTGCATCGGCACCCATACTGGAATAAGACTGGTGACGGATTGCTGCAGCTATACTATTTGTAAATGTACCATTATGGTTATTCAGCCGTAATTCGTCATTGGATATAAAATCATTGGCCACGTAAATATCGGGCCACCCATCATTATTAAAATCACTTACGCTAACACCAAGGCCGTAACCATCTTCTTTAATACCTGCAGCCATTGATACATCTGTAAAAACAGGATGCCCGGTATGTGCACTGTCGCCATCGTTACGATAGAGTTTATCATTGGCAGGGGAGTACCCGCTTTTGTCACGTGGAAAAATACTGTTGGAATTCCTGGCACTCAATAAATAATTGGCCAGGTACATATCCAGGTCACCGTCCCTGTCATAATCTACAAATACTGCCTGTGTGGAAAATCCGGTATCAGCCAGGCCGTAGGTTGCTGCTTCTTCTTTAAAAGTGAGGTTGTGCTGGTTGATAAACAACAGGTTTTTTGAACGGTGCATCAGGTCTTTTCCAAATACGCAAACATATATATCATCGTAGCCATCCTGGTTAATATCCACAATGCTTACACCGGTGCACCATACATTGGTGCCTATGCCGGCCTTTTCGGTAATATCATCAAATTGATTATTGCCTTTATTGATGTACAGGCGGCAACTTACCTGGTTGCCCGTAAAAAAAATATCTTTCTGCCCGTCATTATTAAAATCGCCGATGCCTACGCCTCCGCCCATGTATCCAAACTCGTTGATGAAAGAATATGAAGAATCATTATCGTGGATAGTATTACTGAAATTAATACCTGATACGGATGCCGGCAATGCAGTAAACAAAGTGTTTTTTTGTTGCTGCTTACACGATAGCAATAAAAGAATGACTGCAAAAAAAAGTATGGTACTGTTGTTATCAGTTAAAAGTTTTTTCATGCTGCTTACAAGTTATACTTTTAAAAATACCGGGCCAATTCACAGGCAAAAAAAACAGAGGCTACCGAAATAGCCTCTGCTGTTTACCCAAAACAACGCTGCTTATTTTATTAAAGGATTAGTGGACGTTTCAATTGCAGGAATCGGGAACAAGTCAACCTGTCCCGGTACCCTTTCTGGTATAAGAGAAGGGAAGTATCCTTTCTTTCTCCAACGCAGATTATCTATACTGGCCACTTCTTCGGCGCCTAATTCCACGGACCTTTCATGCATCACTGCTTTTAGCGCATCGTTTTTAGTAGCCGGTGCCACTGGCGGCATTGCTACACCCGGACGGTTACGTACTTCATTAATGTAGCCTGCTGCTAAAGCGGGAGTGCCTATCTCAGCTTCGCATTCAGCCAGCATCAGCAATACATCTGCATAACGTATTACACGCTGGTTGATACCTCCGGGATGAAAACCGGAATTCACGTATTCGTAGATGTTATACTTGCGAAAAAATCTTTTTAGTGTAACACCACCTTTTATACTGGTAGCAATATTCATCATACTGGCTGTTAACTTCAATGGCCCCGAAGGAACACCGGTAAGGATATTATCGCCTTCTTCGTATATGGATAACTTATACCTTGGATCATTGGCCTCAAATTCATTCAGGTATCTGTCAGAAGGAATTACGTTACCCCAGGTAATGCCATATTCCTGGTTGCGAACGGTGCTTAAAGGACTGGTAGAACCTTCTCCGTTATAGCCCCAGTTAAAATTATTATCGCCTTTGTCAACAAATACCACTTCAAAAATTGATTCCGAATTAAACTCATGGCCTGTGGCTACTGTTATATTATTGTCATCCTTGGTATCGCCATCAAAATTCCATGAGTAATTAGGCGCCAGCGAATATTTGCCATATACTTTAAGCAAAGCAGTTTTGGCGGCAGCATAATCGCCTTTTTGCATCAGCACCCGGCCCAGCAAAGCATTGGCAGCGCCACTTGTAGCCCTGCCATTGTCAGATGCGCTGTAGGTGGCAGGTAATGCTAAGGCAGCTTCTGTAAGGTCTTTAATAATAAATGCATAAATATCAGCAGCAGGCGACTTGCCCCTGAAACCTGAAGCAGAAGTAACAGTTTCGGTATACAAAGGCACATCGCCCCATTGTGATACCAGTTCAAAATAAGCCCATCCTCTTAAGAATTTGGCTTCTCCGACAGTACGGTCTCTGAGTGCAATATTATCAGTAATTGCCGGCGCTTTACCTAATACCAGGTTAGCCCTGTTGATCATTTGATAACAACCGGACCATACGTTAGACATCACAGCGTTGGCCGGGGCAGGAGATGGTTGCTTAAGCAATTCGGCCCTGGGAGCTTCCAGCTGAGAGCCACCTGAAGCGCATTCACCACCTCTCATATCATGTGTAAAAAACCATTCTCTGCCAACCAGTTCGGCAGATCGTAATATTGAGTAAACAGAATTTACGCCGTTCTGCAATTCCGATGCAGTTTTAAAATAACTTTCTGTGGTGGGATTATTTTTATCCAGCACATCCAGTTTTTTATTACAGCCCGCCATACAGCTGAGTATAAGGGCCGCCGCTATTATTGTTTTATTTATGTTTTGTTTCATAACGTTATAATTGTTTTATAAAAACTTACAATTTCATACTATTTAAAAATTCACCTGTATACCTGCCTGGAATGATTTAGGCTGAGGATATACCGCAAAGTCGATGCCATTGGTTAATGAAGAATTAGGAGTTCGGTTACCAACCTCGGGATCATAACCGGTGTATTTTGTAAACGTAAGGATGTTTTGCCCCGATACATAAATACGCAAACTCTTAACTGTGCCTTTGGTGTAAGTACTCAAAGATTTTACAGGAACAGTATAACCTATCATTATATTTTTCAGGCGCATAAATGAACCATCCTCTAAGAATCTTGTAGAAGGACGGGCATTTTCATTCGGATCAGAAGAAATGGCACGTGGAATATTGGTGTTGGTATGCGTTGGTGTCCAGGCATCCAATACCTGTGTACCGGCATTGAAAAAACGAACCATACCTTCGGTAATTACCCTGGTAGCATTAAATACCTTATTGCCCTGTACGCCCTGGAAGAAAAGTGAAGCATCAAAATTCTTATAATTTCCCCCCAGGTTAAAAGCATACGTAACTTTAGGAATAAAGCTGCCTAAAAACTGGCGGTCATTAAGATCAATCACGCCATCACCATTCAGGTCTTTAAACATAATATCGCCGGGGGCTGTGCCTGCATTTTGTTTGGCATGCTTGGCAATATCGCCTGCGTTTTGAAAAATGCCTTCTGTCACCCAGCCATAAAAAGCCTGGATAGGGTGGCCAACCGCAGTATTGGTAATATTATAAGAACCAAAATCTGCATTTCCGCCGGCTTCTATATTACTAACGCCTTCGGCTAAACGTGTAACCTGGTTGGTTACAAAACTCAGGTTGGTACTGGCATACCATTTGAGAACGCCCTCCCTGTCGTTATATCCCAATTGAACTTCAAAGCCACTGTTTTTCATTGAACCAACGTTTTGGTTTACAGTGCTGGTAAGGTAGCCGAATGATGGAGGAAGCGGAACGCTTAAGATCAGGTTGTCCGTTTTTCTTTGATAATATTCAGCTGTAAGCGTAACCTTGTTTTTAAGGATGCCTAAATCCAGGCCGATGTTCACCTGTTTGGTTTTTTCCCACTCCAGGTCAGTATTTCCCAGCCCGGGTATAGAAGAAGCGGCACCACCGGTAATTGATCCGCCAAAAGGATAGTAGGCACTGTTGGAAGCCACACTTACCAACCAGGGCGTATTACCCAGTACCTGGCCGTTAAGGCCTGTAACACCATAACCGGCCCTTAATTTCAATTCAGAAATATCCGGCATGCTTCTGATAAATTCTTCCTGGTCAATTCTCCAGCCTATTGAGGCAGAAGGAAAGGTGGCCCATTTTTTACCTGGTGCCCACACAGAAAGTCCGTCACGCCTTACAGCAACGCTCAGCATGTATTTGCTCTTATAATCATAATTTAAACGACCCAGGTAAGATAACAGGGTGTTTTCGCCAATAAGCGTTTGAGCCGAAACGTTAGTAGCATTATTTAAGGTTCTTAATTCGTTGGAGGGCTGGTTGCCGCTGGCATTTTCCTGCTTTGTTTTCTGGCTCTGGTCTTCAAACACCGCAATGGCATTTATATGGTGATTGCCATATGTATTATCAAACGATAATTGCTGGGTAAATAATTGTACTGTTGAAATATTGCGGTTATTGGTAACAGTGGCCTGTGTGGCACTTGACCCGGCAATTGCTCCGTTATCATTAAAAATAGGGGCAAAGCGGTAGTTTAATCCACTGGCATAGTCGATGCCAAAGGTTGACCTGTATTTAAGCCATTTTGTAAAATTAACTTCCAGGAAAGCAGTTCCTAAAATTTTTGCCGTAGTTCTGTTACCCGGATTTTTCAATGCGGCATCTTCAACCGGGTTGGTAGGGTCGCCGCCGTCTTTGGTGGCATCCACACCCCTGTAACCACCATTTGAAGTGGGATCATAAACCGGGATGTGCGGCATCATTCTTATAACATTTACCAGGTTGGTCCTGGAGCCGGTTTCATTATTATCATAGGCCTGGTCGCCGGAAGCGGCATACAGGTTTTCGCCAAAAGTGAATATCTTACTGATAACATGATCGGAATTAATGCGGAAATTATACCGTTGATAGGCCACACCGGGTGCTGTACCTTGCTGATTGGTATAACCTGCAGAAGCATAAAAACGTGAAATATCATTGCCACCGCTTAAACCAATATTATGCTGGTTCATAGCACCTTTTTTAAAATAGGCATCCTGCCAGTCGGTATTGGTTTGCCCGTAGGTTTGTGTTGCTCCCGGGTAGATGGGTTGGTTAATATCGGGTGCAGTTAGGCGGGGAACCTGGCTGCCCCTGTAAGCAACTGCATACTGCATAAATTGCGATGTATTTAAAAGAGAAAGGCGTTCGGTAACTTCCTGTGTACCCAGGTAAGAGTCCAGGGTTACACTGATCTTGCCACTGCGTTTACCCTTTTTAGTGGTGATCATAATTACGCCATTGGTGGCTCTTGAACCATATATTGCTGCAGCCGATGCATCTTTCAATACATCTACCGATTCAATATCCTTTACATCAATAGCAGCAAGGTCTCCTGTAGGAAAACCATCTACCACATAAAGAGGGTCTGAGGCAAAGCTGATAGAACTGATACCCCTTATCCGCACAATGGGTTCGGTACCCGGACTACCGTTGTTGGTTACCTGCAATCCGGCAATACGGCCCTGCAGTGCCTGCGAAATAGATAATGCCGGCAGTTCATTCAATGTTTTGCTATTTACGCTGGAAACCGCACCGGTTACCAATGTTCTTTTTTGTGTACCATAACCTACCACCACTACTTCGTTTAACGCCTTGTTCAATAAAGACATTGCTACAGTTACAGTA
This sequence comes from Ferruginibacter profundus, assembly GCF_054783275.1. NCBI lineage: Bacteria > Pseudomonadati > Bacteroidota > Chitinophagia > Chitinophagales > Chitinophagaceae > Ferruginibacter > Ferruginibacter profundus. The sequence continues at coordinate 546,372 of NZ_BAAGQW010000001.1, forward strand.
GTTTTGCCTTCGATATTTACTTCCCGTGTGGCCATGCCAATAAAGGAGAATACCAGCACTTTTGCATTGTCATCTACTTCAATAGTAAATGCACCATTCTTATCTGTTGTAGTGGTTTTGGTATTTCCTTTTACCTGTACCGATACACCAACAAGCGGCTCGCCACCTTCCTGGGTTACGGTACCGGTAATGGTGCGCATTAATGCAGCATCCGAAACAGGGTCTTTTTTCTCTGAAATAATAAATACACCCGAAGCCTCATCAAACCTGTATTTAAGTTTGGTTTGCAGTATTACAGCATCCATTACCTCTAATAATGGGGTCTCTTTGGCATTTACGGTTACAATTTTTCCCGACGGGATAATGTCGTTACAAAAGGTAAAGCGGTAATTGGTCTCTTTTTCTACAGCTTTAAAAAAAGTGGTCATCTTTACTCCTTTCAGCGAAAGGGTTACTTTCACATCCTGGGAGAAACCTCCGGCATGTACCATCATGGCGCAGGCAAACAGAAGAATTGAAGTTAGTTTCATAATTTTAAGCAGCTTCGTTAAAGAAGGAGGTGCAAAACTCCGTCCATAAGCATGATTTTTTTTCATACCTTTATTTTGGTTTTAAATTAAAAAATAGAAACTTCTTTTATCTTATAAAAGCTGTTTCAAAGTTTTTAGTACAGGGGGAATGTTGCCGCATTCTTCCCTGTATTTTTATTTTGACAGGTTTATTATCAATGTTTCTCCACGTTCTATAGTATAGTGAAAATTCCGGGCTTCCTTTAAATAATCAAGTACTGTATTTAGGTCTTCCTTATCAAAAATTCCTGTAAAGCGATAGTTGCGGATGGAGCTATCCTTAAAATTAATTTTGGCACCATACCATCGCTCCAGTAATGCAGCTATACCATCAAAATCTTCATCTTCAAATATCAATTTGTTTTCCTTCCAGGCTATTTCTTTAATATCGCCGGTATTGGTTACCACCAGTTTTTTCTTAAGGCTATCAGCTGCGTTTGCGGTAGTTGATCTTTTTGCTACTGATGAATTTGTATTGCCATTCAGGTGTTGCCATTCTATTTTCTGGTTGGGGTACAGTAACATTTTAAGGTTATTATCTTCTTTCAGTGTTACTTCTACCAGTCCTCTTATTAAAGCGGTCTCAGTAGTTTTTTCATTCAGGTAGGCTTTTACATTAAATGCTGTTCCCAATGCTTTAACATCCATGGCAGTGGTATGCACAATAAAAGGGTGGCTGGAGTCGTGTTTTACTTCAAAAAATGCTTCTCCTTCCAGGTAAACATCACGGGTGGCGGCGCCAAATTTTTCATCTATCTTGATATTGCTTCCTGCATTTAAGGTAACTATAGAGCCATCCGGTAATTGAATATTCTTTCTTTCACCATAAGCCGCCATATAGGTTTTGATGCCTTTATTTTTGCCCGCTATAAAATAGGTTGCAGCAAAAAATAATCCCGCTACCAGCATGGCTGCAACTGATATTTTTAGCAGTAAAGGCAATATCCTGGCCTGCCTGCGTTTTTCAAATTGTTCCATCTGTATCACCGGGGCGGCTTCCCCTTTTTCAATACTGTTTTTCAGTCGTGCGGCCTGCTCTTCCAGGTCGGCATTGGCCAGGGCACTGAACAGCTGGATATATTTTTCCCTGGCCTGCTCCACCAGCTGCTTTCGTGCAGGGTTTACCTGCAGGTAATGCTCCCAAAAAGCAATATCAGCGGGTGAATTTTCTTTGCAATAATTAATAAAAGATTCGTCAGACAACAGGTCCTCAATGCTCATTTTATCAGCGTTCATAATGTAGTATTAGTATATCAATTATTAAACAGAGTAAGCTGCACGCATTTTTTACCCGTTATTTTAAAAGTATTTTTCAATAACGGGGTATTAATACCAAACAGGCAATAAAAAACTACTCTAAAGGTACCTGGACGGTGGAGCAATGCTGGCAGCAGATGCCAAAAGGGTGAGCAGGGATAGTAATGCAGCACTACGGGGGAATTGGCCCGCTGCCATATCTGATTTAAGTTTCTTTAATCCCTCATGGATTTTATTATATACCGTGCGGTGAGATAAACCGGTACGTTGTACAATTTCTTCGTAGGTAAGGCCTTCGTAAAATTTAAGTACTATCAGCTCTTTCTGACGGTTGGGCAGTTCATTTATCCTGTCCATCAGCAATTTAAATAAATGGCTTTGTTCGTCCTTCCGTATCAGTTTTTCCTCGGGGTTAGGTTGCGGATCTTCGTCGGGGTAGCTGTTCCATACCACCTGCAACGCACCAGGCTGTTTGGATTTTTTCCAATCGGCGGTAAGCTTTCTTAAAAATGATGTGACCAGGTAGCATTTAACGTTGTTGGCTTCCTGTATGGTTTCTCTTTTTTCCCACAGGTATAAAAACAATTGCTGAATGGTATCCTTTACCAGCTGGGCATCTTTCATTTCTTTAAGCCCGATAAACAAAAGGGTGTGATAGTATTTTTTGTATAAGGCTAAAAACATTTCTTTATCGCCCTGCTTTAGCCCCAGCCACAAGTTGTCGTCATTATTCATAAGCAATCGTAAAAGTGGGTAAGTAAAAATCTTATCCAACCACAGCGGCCTATGCCAGTGCTTAATGGATCAATTTATTTAACTCCCGTAAGGTTTTGGTAAATCCACAGCCAAAGTAAGTAATTTAATTTAACTTTTATACTAGTTATTATAAAAAAAATGACGCAGCAATAATTATATGCACCATTAAAAATGCAACTGGTTGCAACTCATCATCTTCATAAACTTTTATGCAACTTTTGTTTTTTGTTGCATAAAATTATCCCATTGCTATCGCATGCGCTTCATTATGCCGGGTTTGTTTTAGCAGGTAGAGCAAGTGGATAAAGTATTTTGATTGTTAAAGTAGTTACACTGTTTGTTTGGGAGGGGAGTAGTATTTACGGTAAGGCAAGCATCTTTAAAAATTATTTGCCAGTTGTTATTGCTGCAGCAATAACAACCCGCTAAATACCGGCAATGCCCCTGTATTTGGCAACAATATACGCACTACCGACGCCTATGGCTACAGCCTGAATTATTTTAACGGCGATTATAACCGTATTGACCTGACAGCCGCCAACCCTTTTGCTGCATTGAATATGCAGATGGCTACCGGTAACGACAACACGCCAAACATCGCCAGGGAATTATTTAATGGCAATATTGGCGCCATGGTAGTAAGTGTGCCCAAGCTGGGCAGTGCCAAAGTATACGGCTATAATTACGACCAGTTGACCGTATTACCAATATGTTTGCCTTTAATGGTATTAACAGCGCCACCAATACCTTTACACCCTTGGCATTGCAGGATTATAAGGAAGCGGTAACCTACAACCCTAACGGCAATATACTTACCCAAACCGAAATACGCCTGTACGGCAGCAGCTGGTAAGGTGTATACAATATAAAAGTAAATGTGCAAACCGAAAGCCGCACTTATATAAACATGCCTGGCGTAACCGGTGGTAACGCAGAATTATTTACATTTACAACTGGTAACAAGTTCTTTGAGTTAAGCAACTATTTGGGTAACGTGCTGGCTACAGTCAGTGATAAACACATAGGTGTTGACAGCAATAGCAATGGCTATTCTGATTATTATCTTGCCGATGTTGTTACAGCAAATGACTATTATCCCTTTGGTATGCAAATGCCGGGCAGGAAATACTCTGCAGGTAGTGGGTACAGGTATGGGTTTAATGGAAAAGAGAATGATAAGGATGCCGGCGAAGGGGTGCAGGATTATGGGTTAAGAGTCTATGACAGTAGGTTGGGTAAGTTTTTAAGCGTAGATCCATTGACAAAAAGCTATCCTCATTACACCCCTTATTCATTTGCAGGAAATAAACCTATACAATTTATAGATTTAGATGGAGGAGAAGAAAAACCTTTTAATTCCCCAGGAAATATGGAGCCAGTAGGTAAAGTACAATCTTATGTAACTCAAGAAGGTGCTGATGCCAGAATCTATAATGTTAAAGAAATGGGTAAGACTTATACTATTGCAAGGATGGTTACTTATAAAAATGCTCAAAACAACACACAATCTTCCATGCCTGTAATTACCTATTTAGTTAAAGACCCCAATTTAATAAACCCTTCCAATGTATCTAGTGGATGTAATACTCTTTTTACAACAGCAGGAACCAATTGGCATTATTGGCAAACAAATCTGGAATTAAGTCAAAGCCAGGAAGTGACAAAAAGCTCTCTTAAACAATTTGGTACTGGGGTTTTTGGCGTAGCGGTAGGCTTAGCTGCCCTTCCAGGTATTATCGCAGCAGCACCCACAGTTAGTAGTGCAATATCAAATGGAGCTGCGTATTTAGCTCCAAAACCAGGATTTAACCCTACAGATGCAGCGTGGGATTTTATTAATCAAACCGTAGTTCAAGGGAAATCATTAAATGAAGTAAACTTTGGGAGTACCATTACAGCGGGGATTTTTGGAAATGGTAACGTTGTAAGTAATGCTTTGTGGGGAGCCACAGGAAGCTTCACTAATCTTTCTGTGAAAAATATATCTTCAGGTGGTTCAATATTAAACTTAAATAAGGAAGGTTTGGTTGGGTTTGCTTCAAATGCAGCAGGGAATTTACTTAGTGGCGGAGCAAGCAAAGCCATAACTTCTCTTAATAGTCAAATAATTATTAACTCTACTGTCCGAAGTGCCATGAATAAAATTCTAGGTAATGCTATGGAAGCCTCTGGTCAGGGAATGTCTAATGTAATAGAGCAAAATTTATCTCCCAAAAAATGAGTAAAACAAAAAGAGGGTACTTACTATTTTTCCTTTTTATAGTAATTACATTATATATTGCTTACCGGCAAACCAGAAATCTGGAAAATAATTTTTTGGTAACAAATGGTTACGTTGAAAATATGGAAACTTTTCCTCAAAATATTGAGGTATTTGTTACATATTCCTATATAATAAATGGTAAAAAATTAAAAAATAAAAGTTCGATTCCTTTCTCTAAGAAAAGTGATATTTCCTTTATCAATAATACTCTTCTTCATAAATCTTTACCTGTAATTTATGAAAAAGGGAATATTGAGAATTCAATGATGTTATTTACAAAAACTGAGTTTTTAAAATATAAAATATCAAACGAAAATAATTGATTGGTGCCAATAAATACAATTGATAGTTTAAATAAAAAATAGTCGGTATAACAAGATGTTTTTATTTCGTCGATGTCGGCAAGTTTCGCCGGCGGAGAGTTGATGCGATGCTACCCATACCGGCGAAAACCTAAACGGTGGCGAGGATTGTGGCGGCGGTTGATGCGATGTTACCCACGGGGGAGGAGTTGTTTCATCCCCATCTTAAAAAACTTAATCATGAAAATTAACAATATTAAATTTAAACCGGTTTTTTATACCGTTGCTTTGAGCATTATTGGATTATATTTTTGCTTTAAATATGTAAAAAGTAGAGACCTATATAAAAATTACAAAATTGTGAATGCCAATATTTATGAAATAAATAGAGGCTCTTTAAAAGGAGGAAAAATTGTGATCAAATATATTTTTTCGGTTAACAAAAAAGAATTTAAAAGTGGTGTAGATTCTGATTTACCCTACGATGTTCGTGATAAATTGCTTAATACTTACTTTCCGGTTTTGTATGATAGCACGAACCCATCAAATAATGTTTTATTAATTTTCGATAAAAGATGGGAAGAATTGCACATGCACTTTCCAGATAGTTTACAATGGATAAAAAAATATTATCCTGCTGGTGCATTTTGAATTTCTCCGCCGGCGTGGGTGGATAATTCAAGTATTCAAAAAAGGGCTAACCAATTTTTTTTCAAATAAATTTTCACAGTACTTAAAATCAACTATAAATAATACTAAAAATAGCAACAAGAAGAAAAAACAGTTTCCCCACCAAAAAATATCAAAATTATCTCCGCCGCTGCGGGTAAAATCGCACCAATCTCTCCGCCGGCGTGGGTAACATCGCATCAACCGCCGCCACAATCCTCGCCGCTGGTTGAAACCCAGGCGGCGGCGAAATTTATTTATACCCAATCACACCTTCATAAATATATTTTCCTTTTAGAATTTTTCTATAAATAAAAAATCTAAAAGAATTAAGTTCCTTTACCAACGAATCATTTAATAGTATTTTTTCATAAAAAAAATCATACCCAGATAAATCAATTTTTTTTATTTCATTTTTATCTTTAATTACCATTAAGAAATTACCCCGATGTAAGTCTTTTTTCCCAATTAATATTCCTTGAATTTGATTTTTCCTCAAATCATTTTCATTTTTTTTTTTGAATAAAAATTTGAAAAATTATTACAAAAAACCCCAGCGCAAAAGAAATTAAAATTGCGAGTGAAATCTTATTCCAAAAAGAATTTATAGATGGTTTATATGTCAATTACCAAAATTTTAAAATTGTTATTGCGCTATCTGATATACCTGATGTGAAGAATCCATTGATAGGGGTAGCAACTCCAGCACCTCCTGAGAAAGATATTTTAGCACCCATAGTACAATAATTATGCATATCATCAATTCCTACATCTACCCCTATCCCGCTACCGGGTTTTAAGGCTCCTCCAACTCTTAAAGAATATTGCTCGCCTTAGTTGGTAGCCGCCAACCCACGCCGTTGTTGCGTATGCAGCGCAGGTACAAGTGTGCAGGCGTACCAACAACGATGGCAAAGCAAATGCATCAACAAGTTTAATATTTTAGGTTATGCATTACAGTGTGTTAGAATTTCCGCCGGCGTGGGTAGCGCCACATCAACCGCCGCCGCCTGGGTTTCAACCAGCGGCGTACGCAGCTTCAATTACCCAACACAGTAACAAGATAAAAAGAAGTCAATTCTAACGCCTAAAATACCTGGATAATAAAATTACCACATTATTATTTATTACAGGCACATAAAACAACAACTAGCAACCCAAATAATGTGTCAGCATTCCAAAATCATCTGCACCGTTAAAATAAAATTTAGCCGATGAATAATAGTACTCCTCAGGATGTATACACAACCCGGCCTTAACCGGATTGTAATGAATGTACTCCAGCTTTTGCATATACACAGCATGGGTACGCAATTCAATACTTAATGATTCCCGTTTCCAGAATTGATACATACGGTCGGTCGTATTTATTTACCTTATAAGCTTCAAGTGCTGCGGCATTTTTATTGGCGAGTGAACGTTTAAATTGTTTGGCGGTATGCGTCATTAGGAAGGTTTGGATATCGGATAAGGAGTAGGCAAATGTGGGTTGCCAGATTAGATGCATATGATTGCTCAGGATAACGAAGGCATTTAAAATAATTCATTTGTCGGTTACTAAAAATTTAAGGCTATTTACAATGATATCTTTATGCTGGTTGTCTGAAAGCAAATGTTTCCAATCAATAATGGTAGCGGTGAAAAATTGCGGGTAGTGGATGGGGTATGTTGGATTCATTTTACACTTGTGTAAAAATCTTCCTGATTTATGGTGAAGTCTAACTTATTTGGATAGATAAAATGGAAGAAAGATTGGTTGCATTTGATTTTGTTGCGCTTAGCTTTTATGCAAGCTTTGTACGCCGTTGGTTGAAACCTAAGCGGCGGCGACTCATCGAAGCGGAGCACCGACGGCGGCGAGGATTGGTGCAGCGAATGGTGCGATGTTACCCACGGCGGCAAAGGGTTGACTTCTTTTTATTTTGCTACTCTATGGGGTATGCAAAGCTTCGTACGCCGTTGGTTGAAACCCAGACGGCGGCGAGGATTGGTGCGGCGGTTGATGCGATGCTACCGATACCGGCGAAAACCTAAGCGGTGGCGAGGATTGTGGCGGCGGTTGATGCGATGTTACCCACGGGGGAGGAGGCGAAGATTGGTGCGGCGAAGGATGCGATGCTACCCACGACGGCGGAGTTGCTCGATAAGCAGGATTTAACTGCCGTTAAATCCATGCTGAAGGCTTATATATTTCAAAAAGATACGCAGGCAAGGCTAGAGCAATAAAAAAAAGCTACACTTTTACAGGGGGAGCTTACATCCTACCTGTTTAAAAAAAAGAAAATGGATAGTAACATACCATCCATTTTTATAGAAATTATACTCCGCATTTTACGAAACCCTTTCCTGTCAAAGGTTTTAAAAATCGACAATACTTTTGGAACACTACCAAAGAGTTTGCTTCATAGCTACTGAATAGTTATCTAATTATGTGATAAAAAATCATTCACTAAAAATATAATTACGATTCCCATTAGTACAATTAAACAGCTTCGTAATGTATTAATAGAGGAACTTTCATTTCGATTTTTATTGACAACCCAAAATATTGGAATAGAAACTATAATTACTAGTACTATTCCAATTTGCGTAATTATTGTACTGCCATCAATTCCAAAACTAATTACACCAGCTACACTTGTTAAGTAAATCACTATCATCGATATGATAAATAACAAATAAGATACTTTAAATATTTTATGTCCCATTATTTGTGCTTTGTTGAATTAATTATTACCGGAGATAAGGTGCTTCCTTCATAAATTCTTTCACTGTTTCGCAAGGTAATGCCAGGATGGCTTACAAGCATATCAACGAATGCCCGCATATGCTGATTATCAGCAGAATGAGCATTCATCCAATGAATTCTTACGTAAATGCTAGATACATCTAAAGATATATTTTTGGTTTTTGAATTATTATTTAAAGTTCCCCCCGTTACCCTTTGAACAGCATCTCCTCCGCCGTCATGGGTAGAATCGCATCATTCGCCGCACCCATCCTCGCCGCCACCTGGGTTCCAACCAGCGGCGTACATAGCCATCCGCCGGCGTGGGTAGCGCCACATCAACCGCCGCCGCCTGGGTTTCAACCAGCGGCGTACGCAGCTTCGATTACCCAACACAGTAACAAGATAAAAAGAAGTCAATTCTAACACCCAAAATACCCGGATAATAAAATTACCACATTATCATTTATTACAGGCACATAAAACAACAACTAGCAACCCAAATAATGTGTCAGCATTCCAAAATCATCTGCACGGTTAAAATAAAATTTAGCCGATGAATAATAGTAATCCTCAGGCTGTATACACTGACTAGCTTTAACCGGATTGTAATGAATGTACTCCAGCTTTTGCATATAAACGGCGTGGGTACGCAATTCAATACTTAATGATTCCCGCTTCCAGAATTGATACATACGGTCGTATTTATTTACCATATAAGCTTCAAGTGCTGCGGCATCTTTATTGGCGAGTGAACGTTTAAATTGTTTGGCGGTATGCGTCATCAGGGAGGTTTGAATATCGGATAAGGAGTAGGCAAATGTGGGTTGCCAGATTAGATGCATATGATTGCTCAGGATAACGAAGGCATTTAAAATAATTCTTTTGTCGGTTACTAAAAATTTAAGGCTATCTACAATAATATCTTTATGCTGGTTGTCTAAAAGTAAATGCTTCCAATCAATAATGGTAGCAGTAAAAAACTGCGGGTAGTTGATTGGGTATGTTTGATTCATCTGATAGCTGTATAAAAAAATCTTTTTGATTTTCGGTGAAGTATAACTAATTTGGAAAGATAAAATGAAGGCAAGATTGGTTGCATTTGATTTTGTTACGCTTAGCTTTTTATGATGGCTATGTACGCCGCTGGTTGAAACCCAGGCGGCGGCGAGGATGGGTGCGGCGAATGGTGCAATGTTACCCCCGGCGGCAAAGGGTTGACTTCTTTTTATTCTGCTACTCTATTGGGTATGCAAAGCTTCGTACGCCGCTGGTTGAAACCCAGGCGGCGGCGAGGATTGGTGCGGCGAATGATGCGATTCTACCCACGACGGCGGAGAGGGGTTGCTGGTAGCTTAGGAACTGAATTTTTTAAAATCCGCATTTGATTTTAAAGGTGGTGTAACAACTTCTGTGTTTTTTAGGACAAAATCCCTTACTGATTTTACAACTGATTTAATTTATGGCGGATTTAAGGTTGGCACTAAAGACGGATTTGGCTCTGCGTTTGGTAGTAACGAAGGTAGAGATTTTATGATTGATATTTTGTATGACCAAAATAAGTTTGATGTAAAACCATTAATAAATATACTGCTTAAACAATAGTTTAATAATTATGGAAGACATTGGTAATGAAAATAGTGAGAAAAAAGGGCGATACTTAGGAATGTTTATAGTATTTGTATTCGCTATTTTTGTAGCCTACCGAAGTTGTAAATTAGATAATGAGGGGGTCATAACTATATGCAAAGTAGATCACTACGAGCCTGCAGGATCTGGCAGTAGTTTATATATAAAAATATATTACCAAGGAAAAGAATATAATTCTATTGCAAACTCTATGTGTGGAGAATGTGACGGTAAATTTTTTTTTATTCGAATCATAAAAGGCCAACCATTAAAAGAGGTTGTTTTTTTAAAGGATTATCCAGTTCCAGATTGTATTTCAAAAAAAACTTTACCCTATGATGGTTGGGTTAAAATTCCAAGTTGTACAGAGGCAAACGAGTGAAATTCTTTTCCCCTCCGCCGCCTGGGTTTCAACCAGCGGCGTACGAAGCTCCGAGTAACAAATACAGTAACAAAAGGAAAAGAAGTTAACCCTAACAACAAAAGAATACCCGGTAGTAAAAAATATAGCATTCCCCAATAGCTTTAATACACACAAGTAAAGCAACAACTATTCCCCCAAATAATGTGTCAGCATTCCAAAATCATCTGCACCGTTAAAATAGAATTTAGCCGATGAATAATAGTAGTCCTCAGGATGTATACACAACCCGGCCTTAGCCGGATTGTAATGAATTTACTCCAGCTTTTGAATATACACAGCATGGGTTCGCAATTCAATACTTAATGATTCCCGCTTCCAGAATTGATACATATGGTCGTATTTATTTACCTCATAGGCTTCAAGTGCTGCGGCATCTTTATTGGCGAGTGAACGTTTAAATTATTTGGCGGTATGCGTCATCAGGGAGGTTTGAATATCAGATAAGGAGTAAGCAAATGTGGGTTGCCAGATGAGATGTATATGATTACTCATGATAACGAAAGCATTTAAAATAATTCTTTTGTCGGCTACTAAAAATTTAAGGTTATTTACAATGATATCTTTATGCTGGTTGTCTGAAAGTAAATGCTTCCAATCAATAATAGTAGCGGTGAAAAATTGCGGGTAGTGGATGGGGTATGTTTGATTCATCTGATAGCTGTATAAAAAAATCTTTTTGATTTACGGTGAAGTATAACTAATTTGGAAAGATAAAATGAAGGCAAGATTGGTTGCATTTGATTTTGTTACGCTTTGCTTTTTATGATGGCTATGTACGCCGCTGGTTGAAACCCACGCCGGCGGACAGGATTTGTGCGGCGAATGATGCGATTCTACCCACGACGGCGGAGAGAATCATTGATCAGTTTATATTCTCCGCACCAGCTGTAAGGCTAAACTAATGCTATATTTTTTTTCTATTAAATAGTGCCAAAATAAAAATAACTACAATCCCTACTACAAGTAAAAAAACAATTAATTCAGTAAATCCGGTTTTAATAAAAACAAAACTCAAAATCCTAATATAAATCGTCGTTGTAGCTAATATAAAAAAAGCAAATCTATTATATTTATTCCATGCTCCCTTATTTAAGATAGCAAACCTCCTACAAAGAAAGTATGCTAGTAAAAAAAATATTATTAAAAAATCAAAATTTTGCAAGTCACAATTTTTTTAAGATTTCTAAAGATTTAGCAATTTTTTCTTTTTTCCTGGGTCTTGCTTTGTCCTCAGGCTTACTACTTAACTGATCTTTTATTTGACCAGTTCCAAAATTAAGAGTTGCGCCTATTACATCAATTTTCTGTTGTTGAGATGGGGCTAATTTTCCTGCACCCCCTAATCCGAAATCTAAAAGCGTAGCAGTACCAAATAAGAAAAGCTTTTCCGCCGACGTGGGTAACATCGCATCATTCGCCGCCGCTTGGGTTTCAACCAGCGGCGTACGTAGCACCAAAAATAGTTTCGGCCTCTGTTCAACATAGGCGGTTGATGCGATGTTACCCACGGCGGCGAAAAACCCAAGCGGCGGCGAGGATTGTGGCGGCGGTTGATGTGGCGCTACTCACGACGGCGGAGAACTTATCTTCCCACATCGGACGAACTTTTTCTTAATTTATTATAGAGGTTTAAATCAAAAGATCCTATATAATAGAAACCTGGCATCTCAACCTCGAACGAATACATGATTTTACATACCGAATTTACTAAAATACCGAGAGACTTACCCCCTGTATCGGTCTTATCAATTACCCAAGAAAATTTATTAAAATCTAAAAAATCAATAAATTCAATCAATTTTGTTTTGTTATTTAGAAAAAAAACTTTGCCCTTTTTACCATTTATTAAAAATTCTACTTCATTATCATAATAAAATTTACTGCTTATCCCAATTATCTTACCATTTAGAACTGCTAATTCGAACTGAATATTATTGGTAACAAAAGAGTAAGTAGCAGGAATATCTCCATCTTGATCTTTGTACTTAATAAATTGTTTATTATCTTTCGTGCCAACTATATTTTGAATTGGCCCTGCGATATAAATCTTATCAGACAATATACCTTTTAAAATAAGATTTGTAATATTCACCTATTTAATATTTTTTGTAAAGTTGCTTGTAGGTTTTCTAATTTCAATAATCTATTTGTACCCTTAAAGCTGCCGCTATTAATTGCATCGGTCGTTTGTCGTAATAAATCTTCATAAAAAGGAGTGCCTTGAGCAATGGTATCGTCTCCATATTTAACAATTAACGAAGCTGCATTTTTGGGCGCTTTTTTTTTAATCAACGCAACTTGAGCAATTATTCTTTCCCCATCCGCTGATGCTTTAAAGGCTGCCTCTCCAATTTGTCTTCCTTTATGATAAACGTCACCATGAATACCTTTAGCAAGCTTGTCTGCTAAAACAGTTCCAGCCTTTTGCCAAGTAAATCCAAAATTACACGGCGGTCCATTATGTACCAATACTTTATTTTCCGATACATAATAGTTATGATTTCCTGCAACAACAAAATTATAAACATTAAACTCCCCTCTTACTATAACAATAGAATCAATCGGTTTTTTATCAATATTATAAGTGATAATGCTATCTCCAACTTTTAATTGATTTGCTTTTACCCATTTGTTTTTCACAAAAAATGGATGTTCATATGTAACTGCTACTAAATTTTTCCCAATATACAATTTGTATAACTCATTATATTTTAGGGAGTATGTTTTTACAACTTTTTTTAACTCTCTTCTTTTTTTCAGTATATTATAACTCCACACTTTGTCCCCAACTTTTATTTTTTCTATAGCCTTATATCCCCGTTCTTGGCTTATTTCCAGCAAATTGATATGGCGTATACCAAGGATATTCCTTTGTAAGTGGATCCACACTCAAAATCTTCCCAACCCTTACATCATAAATCCTCATTCCATAATCCTGCCCACCTTCACTTATATCCTTATCATTTTCTTTCCCATTAAACCCATATCTATAACTCTCCGCCGGTGTGGGTAAAATCGCACCAATCCTCGCCGCCGTCTGGGTTTCAACCAGCGGCGTACGAAGCTTCGATTACCCGATAGAGTAGCAAAATAAAATGAAGTCAACCTTAACACCAAAAGAAACCAGGATAATAAAAATTACCACATTGTCATTTATTACAGGCACATAAAACAACAACTAGCTACCCAAGTTATGTGTCAGTATTCCAAATCATCTACCCCGTTAAAATAAAACTTAGCTGATGAATAATAGTAGTCCTCAGGATGAATACACAAGCCGGCCTTAACCGGGTTGTAATGAATATACTCCAGCTTTTGCATATACACAGCATGGGTTCGCAATTCAATACTCAATGATTCCCGCTTCCAGAATTGATACATACGGTCGTATTTATTTACCTTATAAGCTTCAAGTGCTGCGGCATCTTTATTGGCGAGTGAACATTTAAATTGTTTGGCGGTATGCGTCATCAGGAAGGTTTGGATATCGGATATGGAGTAAGCAAATGTGGGTTGCCAGATGAGATGTATATGATTGTTCATGATAACAAAAGCATTTAAAATAATTCTTTTGTCGGCCACTTAAAATTTAAGGCTATCTACAATGATTTCTTTATGCTGATTATCTGAAAGTAAATGCTTCCAATCAATAATAGTAGCGGTGAAAAACTGCGGGTAGTGGATGGGGTATGTTGGATTCATTTTTGCGCTTGTGTAAAAAATCTTCCGGATTTATGGTGAAGTCTAACTTATTTGGATAGATAAAATGGAAGAAAGATTGGTTGCATTTGATTTTGTTGCGTTTAGCTTTTATGCTGGCTTCGTACGCCGCTGGTTGAAACCCAGGCGGCGGCGGAGATGGGTGCGGCCTGGGTGCGATTCTACCCACGACGGCGGAGCGGGGCCGAATGCTATTCCTTGATTAATCCGCTATGTAATATTAATAAAGGAATGGTATCCCAAACACTATCTTTATATTCTAATCTATTACTATTTAATTTGTAGTCATATAAGACTTTAGAATGATTTGGGTTAATATTTGAAAAATTTACTAAAAAAAATCACCTAAACTTACATCGTAATCAATATGTGTTGAACGATAGCTTTCATAAATACTATTTTTATATTTAAACCTATAGTGCCATTGCTCTCCACTTTTCAATGAACTTGTCTTTTTGAAAATTTCGCAAATCGCATACTTTGAATTCTCCTTAATGTCTTTATTTTTTATTTTACGAATGAAGTAAGGGATAATAAAAAATGCTACTACAACAAAACTCAGAAGAAATGCAAATTTTATCTGTTCCTGTTTCATTCTTATGGTTTTTTTTCTATTTGATTATTTATTGCGTTTGCTCCTCCAGCGGTTACTACTCCGACCGTCGTTCCTATCCATTTTGTGTTACGAATTTGGTTTTGCAAAAACATTGACAATGGACTTTGCGCTCCATAAAGTGAATTTACGTTAGCTAATCTTCCGCCAAGTTTGTCTAATTTCAGAGGGATTCGACTGGTAACACTACCTGCTATTGTTCCTGAAAATGCTTGCAAAGACGCAACAAGAAAACTCTTTCCTCCTCCGATTCCATTATACCCTTCTTCAGGAGTTGCTGAAAAAAAACTGCTGACTGTGTTATTTACTGCAAGCTGTTTAATACTTGAACCTGGATTAAAAGCCGAAACAAGTAATGAATTACGATTTATATTACCATACCAAGCCTCCACCATTCCTGTTTTTCCTGATACATAATTTCCAGCTACTTGAGATAGATAATCAACACCGACCCCTCCAGCTCTTGAAGTTGCAGATGCCGTGGCAAGTGAAGGTAATGCTTCAATCACGAAAGGCGCAGCCACTCCAATTGCCATCCCACCGCAAACTATCATTCCAAATTGATTCGTTGATTTTTTAATAACTCCCTGGCTTTGACTCAACTGCTGATCCGTTTGCCAAAAATGCCAATTTGTTCCTGCTGTTTTAAAATGTCCACCTTCATTTTTAGTGTCAGATTGATTTACTATACTTTTGTCTTGTACAAAATAATAACTAGTTTGGTGAATGTTACCCAAAACGTCTTTTACTGTTTCAGAAGTAGTTATTTTGGTAACCGTTAAAATTTTCTTATCCTTAGTTAAAATATCATAAATACTAGCATTATTTCCTTCTTTTGTTGGGTAAGTTCGTGGGTTACCCCTCGGCTTATAAGAACCAGGAGAATATGCAGGTACCTCTACTACCCACGCCGGCGGACAGGATTTGTGCGGCGAATGATGCGATACTACCCACGACGGCGGAATAGATTGTTTGGGAGGAAGTGCTGCGCCATGGTTCGATGAAGTTGGTGGCGGAACTCAATATAAACTTAATCAATCTATCAAAGATTTGCTTGATGGTGGGTATATAATAAAAAAATCAAACTAATGACAAAGAAAGATTTAGAACAGAAATTGAAAGAAAAGGGGATTTTAAATGATTCATATTCATTAGAAGGTGGACTGCCAAATGAGGCTTATTGCCTAAATAAAGTAGAAGATGGTTGGGAGGTATATTATAGCGAAAGAGGTAATAAGTCTGGTTTGAGAAAATTTACTAATGAAATGGATGCTTGTAAATGTTTGTATGATCTAGTAATCGGTAATGGATAGTGGGTGGTGATCGTCTTCCAGTTATCACTTGCAAGAAATAAAAATTGTTTATGGCCGTCCGCCGGCGTGGGTAACATCGCATCAACCGCCGCTTCAATCTTCGCCTCCGCTTGGGTTTTCCGCCGCCGTGGGTAGTATCGCATCAACCGCCGCTCCAATCCTCGCCGCCGCCTGGGTTTCAACCAGCGGCGAACGAAGCTTTGCATACCCAATAGAGTAGCAAAATAAAAAGAAGTCAACCCTAACACCAAAGAAACCCGGATAATAAAAATTACCGCATTCACATTTATTACAGGCACATAAAACAACTAGTCACCCAAATAATGTGTTAGCATTCCAAAATCATCTACCCCATTTAAATAAAATTTAGCCGATGAATAATAGTAGTCTTCAGGATGTATACATAACCCAGCCTTAACCGGATTGTAGTGAATATACTCCAGCTTTTGCATATACACCGCATGAGTACGCAATTCAATACTTAATGATTCCCGTTTCCAGAATTGATACCTGCGGTCGTATTTATTTACTTTATAAGTTTCAAGTGCTGCGGCATCTTTATTGGCAAGCGAACGTTTAAATTGTTTGGCGGTATGCGTCATCAGGAAGGTTTGGATATCGGATAAGGAGTAGGCAAATGTGGGTTGCCAGATGAGATGTATATGATTACTCATGATAACGAAAGCATTTAAAATAATTCTTTTGTCGGCCACTAAAAATTTAAGGCTATCTATAATGATTTCTTTATGCTGATTATCTGAAAGTAAATGCTTCCAATCAATAATGGTAGCGGTGAAAAATTGCGGGTAGTGGATGGGGAATGTTGGATTCATTTTGCGGTTGTAAAAAAATCTTCCTGATTTATGGTAAAGTCTTACTTATTTGGATAGATAAAATGGAAGCAAGATTGGTTGCATTTGATTTTGTTGCGTTTAGCTTTTATGCTGGCTTCGTACGCCGCTGGTTGAAACCCAAGCGGCGGCGGAGATGGGTGCGGCGGTTACCCACGCCGGCGGAGTGAATATACTCCAGCTTTTGCATATACACCGCATGAGTACGCAATTCAATACTTAATGATTCCCGTTTCCAGAATTGATACCTGCGGTCGTATTTATTTACTTTATAAGTTTCAAGTGCTGCGGCATCTTTATTGGCAAGCGAACGTTTAAATTGTTTGGCGGTATGCGTCATCAGGAAGGTTTGGATATCGGATAAGGAGTAGGCAAATGTGGGTTGCCAGATGAGATGTATATGATTACTCATGATAACGAAAGCATTTAAAATAATTCTTTTGTCGGCCACTAAAAATTTAAGGCTATCTACAATGATTTCTTTATGCTGATTATCTGAAAGTAAATGCTTCCAATCAATAATAGTAGCGGTGAAAAACTGCGGGTAGTGGATGGGGTATGTTGGATTCATTTTGCGCTTGTGTAAAAAATCTTCCGGATTTATGGTGAAGTCTAACTTATTTGGATAGATAAAATGGAAGAAAGATTGGTTGCATTTGATTTTGTTGCGCATAGCTTTTATGCTGGCTTCGTACGCCGCTGGTTGAAACCCAAGCGGCGGCGAGGATTGGTGCGGCGGTTACCCACGCCGGCGGAGCTTACTGTGGCACCAATAGCGGTTACAACCGACCCCGGTTTTGGTTCGGCTACATTTAGTACCTTTACAAGAGGCGAAAAGATCTTTGAACTGAGCAACCACCTGGGTAATGTATTAACCACCATCAGCGATAGAAAAATTGCTGTTGATGATGGCACATACCATTTGCAATGCTATCCCGGTTTTGGCTGTAGTTACGTAAAAGACAACAGCACCCCCGATGGTTTAACTGATTATTATGGAGCCGATATTGTTACGGCTAATGATTACTATCCATTTGGGATGATAATGCCGGGGAGAAAGTTCACCCAGGGAAGTAGCTATAGGTATGGGTTTAATGGACAAGAGAAAAGTGAGGAAATTAGCGAAGGGCTTACTACTGCACAATTTTGGGAATATGATAGCAGGATTGGTAGAAGATGGAATAAAGATCCCAAGCCTGATGTTTCTACAAGTTTATATAGTTGTTTTTTGGGAAACCCTATTTTCAATAGTGATATTCTTGGAGACAAACCATCGGATTGGGTTACGAGAAAGAATGCTGACGGAACATTTACACCAACTTGGGAGCCGCATACAAATGCCAAAAATGTGGTTTTGAAAGTAGGGGAAGAATATTGGGGGAAGAATTATAGATATGCCGATAAAAATGGAACAAAATGGAAATTAACACCGGGAAATGCTACACCCATACTTGACAAAGATAATATTGATCCTAAAAAACCAGTTACGAATCACTCTCCTACACAAGCTCCCGTCAATTCAAAGCCTACTCCAGGTAAGCCTAGTTCTGGTTATGATGGAAGTTCTCCTAATGGAGACAAAGAAGGGGCAGGAACTGGCGGATCAAATGGTGATCCTAACAAGAATCCCAATACTCCAACATCACCATCGCCACCAGGCATTGGTATTGGTGGAGGAAATCCAGATTTTTTTACAATCAATGTTTCTAGTCCAATGCAGCTTCCCAAGGGAATATTACCAGAAAAGTTAAATATACCTTTTACAGGTGCTTTATCTGTAACCAATGATAGACACGGTAATATTTATATAACACCTTTAAATGCTACAGCAACTGGGACAACTGCTTCAGCAAGTTTAACATACTATTTTATGACAAAACCATCAAATCCTAACGAAAAACAACTTAATGGATTTTTAACCGGCACTGGTTATAATATATCTGGTGGCAATCTTTTTGGCGGTTCAATAATGACAAACGATAAACTAGACCAATGGGCTATTGGGGTTGGTTATACCACATCTGGAGTTTCCGGATCAGTTTCTCATCAACCTGCACAATGGGTATATAAACATGTTGGGCTTACTTGGGGACAATAATTAAAAAAAGATTACAAGGTTCAATTTTAATTATTAGAATTGAATCTTGCACAAATTTGCAATAACTTTAATAAACTTAATTAAAAAAATGAAAAGAGTATTCAACATATTAACTTGTGCAATTTCATTGTCTGCACTTATAAGATGTTCAGGGCAAATAAATAAACCCGAACATAAGGGCGTATTTGAAAAAATTGAAATTGGTAATTTTGAACCAAAAAGTAAAGATGACAGTTTACTGATTTCATCTTATGCCATAATAACGGCGGATGGAAAAGTGACTAATTTTGAATTAAATAAAAGGGAAGATACGATAGCCTACTTCACTACAACCTTGCCTGATACTTTGTTAAATAAAATTCAAAAATTGTTTAACGAAAAAACAACATTAAAATCATATGAGAAAATAAAAAAGGCTGAAGCAAATGAAATTTATGTTGGCGACTACATTTACTTGAAGGTAAAATATCAAAACAATAAAGTTGATAGCTTGTGTACTATCCTTAATTTTTTAAATAATGAATTTAATGATGTCTTTGATTCATTTGTTGATTTTGACTATTATTTAGAAAATCAAAAAACAGTGCCTAAATTCAAAATATCTGACCAATTCAAGTCGTCTTTATATGGAGCCTATAAACGAAGTAATTATTTACCCCAAATTAAAACACTGCCGCCTTTACAGTGATTAAAAAGAGACTCTCTCTGCCGGCATAAGTAACCGCCGCACCCATCTTCGCCGCCGTCTGGATTTCAACCAACGGCGTGGGTAAAATCGCACCAATCCTCGCCGCCTCCTCCGCCGTGGGTAGTATCGCATCAACCGCCGCTTGGGTTTCAACCAGCGGCGTACAAAGCTTCGATTACCCAATAGATTTTAAAGTATCATAATACTCAAAATACTTTGAGCTATTGTAATTTATTTTTAGAATATTTTTAAGTAACTTTTTATTGTCAGAATCTCCATTAACTACAAGGTCTAATAAATCTATTAGAAATTCTTTTTTGTATGTAATTCTGAATAAATAAAATGCCGCTAAGACTTGATTACTTTGATTACATTGTGGGTTTTGCAAAATTGCATTGAGGGCAATATAAATCTCATCTATAAATTGGAATTTTAAGTTCAAGAAAACATAATCGATCGAAGCCAATTGCACATATGTGTTATCTCCATTAAATTTTTTTAAAAAAGCAATACATTTTTCGTAAGGTAAAGACAAATTCCATTCGTAAGCAAATTCGATTAAATCTGAAACAAAGAGTCTATCCTTATGATCTAAATTATTAACAATAAACAACTCAATTGAAACTAAGTCTTCTTTAGTAAAATGCTTATAGCTTTCTAAAAATTCGGAAATAATTAGGTTATTTTTAAGAGTAAGTAAAGTGTTTATTTCAACTGGCTTCATCTTGCCTTTTGCAAGTACTGTTTTTAAAACTTTACGTGCTAAAGTATAATCGGAGTTAAGTTTCTCTATTAATTTCTTTTCCATTTATATTTAATCTTTACTTTGTCTTGATGGTCGTTCTTTAGTATTTTTTTGATGCCTTTTCCATTTTTGCAATTCAAGTGCTGTTGCTGTACCTGCGGCGACCTTTTTCGCAATCTGCGCTAATTCTTGTGGATCCAACTTTCCTCTATTCTTACCTCTTTGTGAGGCCATATCTAAAAAGTATCCGCCAATTGATACTGCTGGTGATGTAATCTTTAAATCTTGCACAGTTGTTACAATTAATAAACTGCTTGCTAAAAATGCAACCCCTGTTACTGTTGCAGTAGTTATTGTACCAGCTTGTGCTACACCAGGTATTTCTGAATTAGATAATGTATAAGTCATCCCAGCTTTAAACACTTTACCAGACTCCTCTGTACTTGGCTTTGTCCACTCTGTATGGGTCTCTACTATTTCAGAACTTGCTGCTGTTAAACTAGGGGCTAGAGATCCATTTTTCCCATAACCTACAAACGTAGCAGACTCTAAATCGTATAAAGAATTATAGACATTCCCATTAAGTTCAAACCGAAATACACTTCCTTGTGCAACATTTATCAAAGCAGGTTTGCCATCTTTATTATACACTCCTTCAATTATACCCTGATTAGTATTATTAATACCAATTATCTTGGCACCATTAGGGAGAATCATAGTTCCTCCATTTGGTGTAGTTACTGTAGAATCTGAGTCTCCATGTATATCAATATTTATTATTGGGTTATTTGAAAAACATGCGTAAGGGCTTTCCCAGGCTTTTTGCTTTGGGTCTACATTCCAACGCCTCGCTAACCTTGCATCATACTCCCAAAACTCGGCCGTAGTAAACCCTTCTCCAATTTCCTCACTTTTCTCTTGTCCATTAAACCCATACCTATAGCTACTTCCCTGGGTAAACTTTCTCCCCGGCATTATCATCCCAAATGGATAGTAATCATTCCTCCCATAACTCTCTCCACCAAACAATCACAACCCAATCAAAGAACTAATCTTTATACATTTTTCTACCTGAAAACAACCATTTTAAACCGGTTTTTCAGTAAAAAAGAGACCATTAAAGATAGCACATTTAAGCCATTGCCATAGTAGCAGGGTTATTAAACCGGCTATGCATTTTATCAATCTCCACATCCATTAAACTCTGTGCCAGGTTTACATAACGGAAAAACGCTTTGCTGTCGTTAGTATGGCCGCTTATTTTACGCACCACATGCTCGGGCATACCACTCGTAAGCATGGTGGTAATGCTGGTGCGGCGCATGGTATGGCTGCTTACACAATCGCAAAAGCGGGTAGGGGCGGTGCTTTTTTGTTGTATGCCAACACCACGTACTGTTCTTAATTTGGGTACGGGGTCAGTCCACCCGGCCAGCGCTGCCATCTTTTTTAAATTGGCATTAAACCTGAAAAGGGAGATGGTGGGTAGCAGTCCCGTTTTTAATTTTTTATATTTTGCTACAATAGCAATGGCATGGGGCGGCAATTTTACCATGGTGTCGGTAGCCGTTTTCTGGCTGCGTACTTTAAGGTAGGTGTTGCCGTCACGGGTTTCAATATTCTGTTTTTTTAATTTCACCAGGTCGCTGAAGCGGAGGCCTACGGTGCAACCAAAAACAAAAAAATCTTTACTGCGCTGCAGGGCTGCCGAAAGGCTTTGTTCAAAATCTGTATCATAAATTAAAAACTGTAACTGCTGTACAGAAAGGGTTACGATGGCCACCATTTCTTTTGGTACATAAAAACTTTTATGGAAGGGGCCGGTGGCAATACCCAGCTCATTATTCAGCCAGTTAAAAAAAGTACGTACCTGTTTTATCGTTTGCCCGGTATAGTTATCAAAGCAGCCTTTATCAGTATGCAAAAAAGCAGTGAACTGCTTGTAAAACTTTTTCCAGTAGCTTTTTAAAGTGGCGTGCTCTCTTTTATTATTGCCCTTTACTTCATATATCACCAGGTTAAATTTTTTAACGGCAGCAAATTCTTCCACCAGTTTACAGGCATAGCGGTAATTGTTTACGCTTTGCGGTTTTATCCGGGTGCCGTTCTTATTCAGCCTTTTGCCGCTGCTGCTGTCGCCGATAAATTTTTGAAAAAGCGGTAGAAAGGGGTGTTGTTTAAGCATAGAGTTGAATTGAAGTGTTAATACAAATTATCTGGTTGTAATTTACTTAAAAACAATACAATTTGTCAATCACAGGTTACTTTCAGGGCCATTTTTCTGCAGTTTGCCACAGAATTCAAAAACAGGTAGAAATACCTGTTTTAATTTCAGGTAGTAATGGCATATCTTATTTTTCTATCTTCGGTTTCATTCAACTCCGTTATTATTTCGTTAATCCGACCCCGGGAATACAACAGGATCTGCTGCATATGAAATGACCGTCGCATGAGCTTTTCGTGCAAAAAAATTCTTAAACCTTTTCTTAATCACGGCAACGTATAAACTATTTTATGCGGTATCCCGGGGTTGTTGAACAGGTTGGTTTTCTTTTACTATTAATAACTATTGACTAATTTAATGCCCGTTGCAGATAATATAGTATTCGGTTGCGATAACCCACAACATTTATTCTCTGTTTTAAACAGGGTAAAAAAATCGGTTTCGCTGACTACCAATATTATTACGGTTACCAGGGCAGCGGATATATTCTTCGTTTCAAGATCAGCTAACCCTGTTTTGGTCATCCTTTGCTTTAATAATATGCAGGCGGTACTGGATAATGTAAGCCGCATGTATACGGCACAAAAAACGCCCTTGCTCTGCATAACCCACAGCAATGACAATAGCGGGCTTTTATGGCCCGAAGATAATATTGTATTTACCTGTCCGCTGCAAACGGCATTGGAAGAAGCCTGGTTTCTTTCATTCATCAACTCTATTTTAATGCTGGGTGCAGGCAAAGCCAAAATGAGTCTGGCCGAAGCTGCTGCACAGCCTTATGCGTTGCCAGAAAACAGGGACATGAGCAGGATGGTGCTGGAACTGGACCAGAAAATTGATGTACTGAACAAGATCAGGCAGCGCATTGCCAATTTATACTCCAGGGTGGAAGAACCCGTAAAAACTGAATTGAATGGCATTGTAAACACCATAAAAAATTGCATAAACGATCAGAAGCTATGGGATGATTTTAAATTATATTTTGTACAAACAAATCCCCGGTTCTTAACCAGCCTTACCAATAAATTTCCTTCACTTACCGAAGTAGACCTTAAATATTGCTGCTATCTTAAAATGAATATGACCAACGACGATATCCGGGCATTGCTGGGCATCAATATCGAAAGTGTACGCACCCACAAGTACCGGTTGAAAAAGAAATTATTTCTCTCCAAAGAAAAAAGCGTACGGGCTTTCCTCCAGGCGGTTAATTAATTTACACGTTGCATACATGAAGCGCCTGTTAAAACTTATAACAGGCTGTCATCTTTTATGATTTTTTTTTCTCTGCTTCGCAGTGAAAAGTATTTGCCACAAAGGCGCAACAACACAAAAGAAAAACACGTTGCATTTGTTTCAGTCTGGCTTTTGTGTCTTTGTGGCTACAGTCAATTTTTTTCAAAAAAATCAGTTACCCGTCGTTTAAAACACCGGTCTTTTTTCGAAGTAAGACTCTGGCTCTATTTGGTTGTCTATATTTTGTCTATGTTTATTTTGTTGTGATTACGTTTCGTATACGTTTTTATTGGGAATATATCACAGGGTAAGTATATTTTTACATCAACAGGTCATCAATACCATCAGCAGCTAAAAAATGCTGACCCGGACATCCCTCAGGAACGGGGAATGGTAAAGTATAAAACAATCAGCGAATGATCAACCAGGCACTTGAGTTTACCAGCACTGTACTGGACCAGTATTTAAAAAACAGGTTTGCATTGGATGAAAGCAAGCTGCAATTGAATATACTGATTGAACCGGGGGGAACAATACCACCTGCCAATAAAAATAAACTCGTGCTCTCACTCATCAATATTGAAAAAGAATCGGTACGGCCTTTTTATACCACAAAAGAAAAATTGCCCAATGGTTCGTATGCCGATGTCAGCATTAGTGCAAGGTTTAATTTAGACATACTGCTGAGCACCAGTTTTGATGATTATAAGGAAGGGCTTAAATTCCTGGATGCCGCCATTTTGTTTTTCCAGGTCAATACTTTTCTCGATAATAAAACCAATCCTGAAATTCCTGCCGGTATCACTAAACTGGAATATGACGTAGAAAAACTAACCTATCACCAGATGCACAGTTTGTGGACGGCAATGGGGGCCAAATACCAGCCATCTATTATTTACAAAATAAGAATGGTAACCCTGAGAGGAGCAGAGGTGGAAGGATTTACGCCTGCTATTTCCGGTACATTAAATGAAGCTATTGTATGACAGTAAATAAACCCGGGGTATTATTTTCGTTTGAAGTATGGCATACCTACTTTACTAAAGACATCTGCAGGTGCTTTACATTTAAACCCGGGCCGGTTACTGCCGCATTGCAAAGAAAATACGGTTTTATAATGCAGCAAAATAATTATGGTAATGGGTTTACTTTCTATAGCGGTTCGGCAGGGGATACTGTTGGTCTGCTGAACTATATAACTACCAGTACAGGGTATACGCAATTCGATTTTGTTATTGAAAGTACTGATGCGGCTTTTTATACTTATACCAGTTTGCCGGCCAACTGGCACGGTCTTTTAGAATTTAACAGTGATGCGGCAACTGCAGTGCCTGCAACAGGGCAAATACTGTTGCGTACGCAATTCTCAGCCGCTGCAAATGTTCGGGCAGCAGGTTCGGTACTAATCTATTTTTCAGATATTATTAATGCCTGCAATGATAAAAATACCCCGGCTTATATTGCCCGCTTGCAAGCCAAAGCCACGCAATGGCAATATTTCTTCATCAACAACAGTGCCTTGCCATTGAATGATCCGCTGGTGCAGGGGAGCAACGGCACCGCATTTGAAGGCCCCGAAACAGTAACCATTGCTACCGGCCAAAAAGCACTTTTTTTTAATTCCGGAAAACAATTGTTACCATTAACCGAAAAACTGGTTCAGCAATTTTCTTTAGTGAACCGCGGCAGCAGGCTAAATGATACTGTAAAAAGCCCGGCAAGAATTAAGACCATAATTAAATGGCTGCCCTGCCCGGTTCCCTCGCAGTTTGATATTGTGCAGGTAGACGGCGTAACTCAATTTTCTTCACCCATGTATATTTTTATTTAAGTTAACAACAAAAAAATCAGGTTATGAATGTAGCTGCAATCAAATCACCGGGCGTTTATATCAATGAGATCAATGCCTTTCCCAATTCAGTTGTTGCGGTACCAACAGCCGTACCCGCCTTTATTGGCTATACACCGCAGGCTGTTTACCAGGGTAAATCCTATACCAATGTGCCGGTACGGATCACTTCGATAAACGATTTTAAAGCATACTTTTGCCTGCCCGATCCGCCTGCACCTGCAGATGCTGCAAAACAATATAGCCCGGAATATTACCTGGTGCAGCAAAAAGCGCAGCCCCTTAAAGGCGATTATATACAGCTGAACGGTATATTCTACTCCATAGTTCCGGATCCCAATACAGTGTATTATTTGTATAACAGTATTAAGCTTTTTTATGAAAATGGGGGAGGTACGGCTTATGTTGTATCCGTTGGCGGTTACGGGGCACCGTCAGGTAAGGGCGCCAATCCTGGTGACCAGGTAGTGAACCCTAATGTACAGCTTACCGATTTACAAAAAGGCCTTGCTGCGTTGGCAAACGAACAGGAGCCCACCATGTATATCTGCCCAGAGGCAACATTATTAAGCGTGGCTAATAACGGAACACTGATGCAGAGCATGTTATTGCAAAGCAGCAATATGGGTACTTCAGTTTCCATATTCGATGTAATTGGCGGCGATGCGCCTGACCCGGTGCAATACCTGGATGATATTACGGCATTCAGGGCCAACACAGGCACCACGGGCCTTAGCTATGGCACCGCCTATTACCCTTTCATAGGGTCTACGGCAATGCAGAATAACGATATTGATTACACGAATTTATTTGGCGGCGATCTGAATCAACTGGCAGCGATTATTAATCCGCCATCGAGTCCCAGTGCTGCAGTTACCGCAATACTGGCCAATATTCAAAATCCTTCCAGTGGCTTAACGGTAACGCAAAATAACAGTGCCCTGCTAAATGCCAGTCCTAACTACAGCCTTATTGTAAAACATGTTTTAACAGATGCCAATATACTGCCACCCAGCGGTGCCATGGCAGGTGTGATTGCCAATACAGATAGTAATGTAGGCCCATGGCAGGCTCCCGCCAATGTATCAATAGTTGGTGCGGCTTCTTTACCTATTGCCTTATCAGGAAAGCAGCAGGAGGTTTTAAATGTTGATGCTGTTTCAGGTAAATCCATTAATGCCATCCGGCTTTTTAATGGCATTGGTATATTAGTTTGGGGCGCCCGAACATTAGATGGCAACAGTGATGACTGGAGATACCTGCCTGTAAGAAGAACACTGATATTCCTGGAACAATCCTGTAAACTGGCTGCACAGGCCTACGTATTTCAACCCAATGATAAGAATACCTGGGAAGCCGTAAAATCAATGATCAGCAGCTTTCTTACCGGTATATGGAAGATCGGTGGCCTGCAGGGCGCTTCGGCCGGAGATGCTTTTTCAGTGGACTGTGGCCTGGGTACAACAATGACCCCGGAAGATATTCTATCGGGTTTTATGAATGTTACGGTTAAGGTTGCTGTAACACATCCTGCAGAATTTATAGTCATCACCTTCCAGCAGGAGATGGCTAAATCATAAAAAATAAATTTCACTACACCTATTTTTTAAAAATTAAAAACTACAACTATGGCAGATGATGGAAGCATAGAAGGCGCAACATGGCCGATGCCGAAATTCAGGTTTGAAGTGGATCTCGGCACACAATTAAAAAAAGTAGCCTTCCAGGAAATTTCAGGAATGGATGTGGAAAACCAGGTTATTGAATACCGCAACAGTAATAGCCCGCTTTTCTCCACCGAAAAAATGCCCGGCATGACCAAGTATGGCAATGTAACCATGAAGAGGGGCGTATTTGTAAACGACAATTCTTTCTGGCAATGGCATGATGAGATTAAGATGAATACAATTACCAGGAGAACGGTGATCATCAGGTTACTGGATGAAAGTAACAATGTTACGATGCAGTGGACACTGAATAATGCATGGCCCACAAAAATTACCAGTACCGATCTTAAATCAGATGGAAATGAAGTGGCCATTGATACGCTTGAAATAGCCCACGAGCAGTTAATCATTGCAAATGGCAAGTAATTACCCGGTAAGTTTTTATTTTAAACTCTCGTTTACCGGCGAGGATGCTGCCTTCCAGGAAGTAAGTGGTTTATCCAAGGAATTGGGCATAGAAGAAATTGTTGGTGGTGGTGAAAACCGTTTTAAATACCGGCTTCCTACGGTAACCACCAGCCAGAACCTGGTATTAAAAAGAGCAATAATCCCCGGCGGATCGCAATTAATGGCATGGTGTGCCAGGTGTATTGACCAGGGGCTTGCTATTCCCATCAGGCCGCATGACGTAACACTGAGTTTGCTGGATGCGGCAGGAATGGTATGCATGTCGTGGACCTTTCACAATGCCTATCCTGTAAAATATTCGGTATCCGATTTTAAATCGCAGGAGGGCGGGATTGTTATAGAATCCATAGAGCTGGCTTATACCTATTTTAATATTTCAACGTCAACAACAGTCACCAATTTATTTGTATAGCAATAATGCCAATAGAAATACGAGAACTGATCATCAGGACGGAAGTAACCATTGGTGGGAAAAACCAGGGAACCCATTTAAGGGAGGCAGAATTGCAGCATCTAAAAAAGCAATTACTTGCTGCATGCAGGAAAGTGATCCAGGAGAACGAAAAGAAAAAAAACTATAAACGCTAACAGGAAAGTATATGGCCAGCCCCGAATTAATGAAAATAACCGGCTATACAGACGAAAATTTTCAAACGCCTGTTAGCGGTGCCGTATACACGGTAATGATCAACCCTGATTCCCTTAAATGGCAATCCACTATTGAGTACAGTGAAGAGCAGGCGCCTGATTCAAGCGCTCCTTCGCAACGGTATAAAAATACGCCCAGCGAAAAATTGAATTTTGATATGGTGATCGATTGTACCGGTATTGTGGATGCCACACGTACCCGGATGAAAACCGAGATCGATGCACTGGAAAAGATCATCTATAATTACAATGGCGATATACACCGGCCCAATTTTGTGAAGATACAATGGGGGGCAGATATCACTTTTAAAGGTGTACTGACTTCCTACGATATTTCATACACTTTGTTCAGCCCGGATGGCAACCCGTTGCGGGCAAAGATCTCTCTTTCATTCAGCCAGTATGATTCGCCCTCGCTGGTAAGTAAAATTGATGGCCGTAATTCTCCCGATATCACACATCTTTTAACCGTGGTGGAAGGGATGACGCTGCCGCAAATGTGCCTGCAGGTATGGAACAGTGATGCCTGGTACATACAGGCTGCAAAATATAATAAGCTGAATAAATTCAGGAACCTGGACGGCGTAAGAAATCTGATTTTTCCACCCATCATACAACCCGGCTAATGGCAGCAACAACAATACAAAGCGGTGGTGTAGCCACATTCATAGTAAAAGTGGACCAGTCGCCAATAAGCGATACCATCAGCGTATACGCTATACAGGTAGAAAAGATGGTCAATCGTGTGGCACGTGCTAAAATAGTGATACTGGACGGAGATCCCGCCACCGGTAAATTTGAAGCAAGCTCATCGGCCACATTTTTGCCGGGTGCAA
The DNA here is from genome assembly GCF_054783275.1 of Ferruginibacter profundus. Lineage (NCBI taxonomy): Bacteria > Pseudomonadati > Bacteroidota > Chitinophagia > Chitinophagales > Chitinophagaceae > Ferruginibacter > Ferruginibacter profundus. The sequence goes on from NZ_BAAGQW010000001.1 coordinate 575,925, forward strand.
AGATCAGTATTGAAGCCGGCTATGATAATAAAAATAAAGTGATCTTTTCCGGCATTATTACCGGGCAGTCACTTCGTGTAGACATGAATGTAAGATCGATGCTGGAAGTGGAATGCAGGGATGAAGCCATTAAAATGATTGTGGACAGAAAAAGCCTTACTTACAGCAAAAAAAAGGATAGTGAAATAATAAGTTCCATTATCAGTACCTATGCCGGATTAAGCGCTTCCGTTTCGGATACAGGCACGGTGTGGCCGGAACAGGTACAGTATTACGTAACAGACTGGGATTATATTTTATCGCTGGCCGAAGCCAACGGGTTAATTGTGACCACGCTTAACGGCAAGGTTTCGGTAACAAAACCCGATGCCGATACCAGCCCCGTGCTGCTGGTAAATTACGGCAGTGAGCTGATGGAGTTTAATGCCGACCTCAATGCCATTAACCAGTTGGGAAGTGTGAAGGCCAGTACATGGGATTTTAAAAATCAACAAATCATTTCCGGCCAGGCCACAACTTCTGTAACGGGACCGGGCAACCTGTCGACCAAAAAATTATCCGTTGCTTTAGGGCTGCCGGATTACCCGCTGCAAAGCACAGCGCCGATAGGCTCCGGTGATCTTACCACATGGAGTAAAGCACAACTGGTAAAAAGTGAATATTCAAAAATAACCGGTGAAGCAAAATTCCAGGGCACAGCATTGGTGGAGCCTGCAAAATACATTACGCTCGGGGGATTGGGCACACGTTTTAACGGCGACTATCTTGTATCAGGCGTGATACAAAATATTGCCGATGGTAACTGGCTCACCGATGTTACGCTCGGCCTTTCGCCTAACTGGTTTACCCAGCAAGCGGATGTGATGTCGCCACCGGCCTCGGGGCTTTTGCCCGGTGCACGGGGGCTTTTTAATGGCACGGTTAAAAAAATGTTTGGCGACCCGGATGCTGAATATCGTATACTCGTTGACGTCCCCATGTTTGATACCAACGGTGAAGGGATATGGGCCAGGCTGTCAAATTTTTATTCTACCAACGGTGCCGGTGCTTTCTTTTTACCCGAATTGGGAGATGAAGTGATACTGGGCTTTTTAAATGAAGATCCCCGTTATCCCGTGATACTCGGCAGCATGTACAGCAGCCCTAAACAAAAACCATTTAAGGGGCTGGAGCCTGCAGAAAAAAATCCATTGAAGGCCATCGTTTCTAAATCCGGCATAGTGGTAAAGTTTGATGATGAGAACAAAGAATTGACCATTGTTACACCCGGTAGTAATACGGTGATATTAAGCGATAAGGATAAAAAGATCACCGTCAAAGACCAGAATTCCAACAGCATTGTAATGTCTGACAGTGGCATTGTAATGAACAGCAGTAAAGACATTACGATAAGCGCTGCGCAAAAACTTACACTCAAAGGCAACCAGGGTGTACAAATTGAAGCTTCGGCAGGAGATGTGCAAGTACAGGGCATCAATATTAAGGAAACAGCTTCGGCACAATATACAGCGCAGGGTGCAACTGCACAGGTAAGCGGCAGTGGTGAGTTAACACTTAAAGGCGGAATGATAATGATCAACTAATACAACATACTATGCCACCAGCAGCAAGACTAACCGATTTTCATGAATGCCCGATGCAGACACCGGCGGTAGTTCCTATACCGCATGTGGGTGGCCCCGTTACCGGCCCGGGTGCAGCCAATGTATTAATAGGAGGGTTACCGGCAGCAAGAGTAGGTGATATGCTGGTATGTGTTGGCCCGCCCGATAGTATCATCAAAGGCTCGGCAACGGTAATGATCGGCGGCATGCCGGCAGCACGTATGGGTGATCAAACGGCACATGGCGGACAAATTGTAGTGGGCGCATTTAATGTAATGATAGGTGGATAACACTAATAAAAAATACCAGGAAAATTTTTTGGGATCAGGCTGGGCTTTCCCGGTAACATTCTTTGCCGGTAATTACCAGTTGCAAACAACAGCCTATGAGCAGAATATCAATAACAATATTGCTATTATTCTGCAAACGAGAAAAGGAGAACGTTGCCTTGAACCCGGTTTTGGATTGGGCATTCAGCAATTCTTCTTTCAAAATATGGATAATGCTTTAAGAGGCGAAATAAGTGATGCGGTAAGAATAGCGTTGCTGAATAATGAACCTAGAATAACGGTATTAAATGTAGAGGTGGAATACACTGATTTGTTGAATGGATTAATTGAAATACGAATTGCTTATGAATACAACCAGACCAATACAAGGCATAATTATGTATACCCGTTTTATATCAGGGAAGGAACCAGCTTAGTAAAGTAAACAATGAATATGATCAGTCAACACAACGCAATGCAATCATTAAACGAGGCCCTTGTTCCGGGCCCCGGCATGATTGACGGACGCACTGAAAGTGACTGGTTATGGTTTTTGGCTGAATTTGCCGGCAGTATAAATTTTTACGATCAAAACAATCTTATCCGGGGCAACTGGAAACCATTCCTGTTAAAAGACCCTGTCTTTTTGCTAGCTCATATTTCTAAAACACCTTACAGTTACTACTATACGCTATATAAAGAAACCTGTCTTAAAATTGAACGCCCTGTTTTTGCTGAAAGAAGCACCGCGTTGAAATTTAAAATAATCGAACAGTTTTTTGTACGGTTCAATGAAGTGCTGGAACAGGTGGCATGCTGGACGCATTTTATGCAGCTTACCGGGGAAGAGTATGAACTCAGGTGGTATGTTACCGGCCTGGTTAAAACATCATTCAGCCCTTATTACTGGGCATTTAAAGCTTTACGTGAAAGACTGCTGTTTGTTACGGGGCAACGGGAAATTTATAGTCAGCCTGTGGTAAGCGAATATTTTGACAATGCACTCTGGCTGCAGCATCGTGGCAACGGCACTTTTAAAGATGTACTTGGCTTTGATAAGGATCTTAAATTTGCAAATGACGACATTTCAGCCGACAAATGTTACGACGTGTTGCAGGTTGCAGGCAATAACCTGTTCAATTTCTTCAACACCATAATTAAGCATTCCTCCGGTGATTTTTTTAAACAGGCCAATAAGCCAGGTGCTTTTCCTGATACCGTATTGTTAAGAACGTTTGTAAACCTGTTAAAAAATCAGCAGCACCAGCTCAATGGTATTGCAAAAAAACATCTTGATTTTTATTACCGTGATATTTTAAAGCAACACGAATGGCCTGCACAGCCTGATAAAGCTTTTATATGCGCCACGCTGATGAACCCCGGTGCGGTATTGAATCTTGATGCAGGAACTGCTTTTGATGCAGGCCTTGACGGCAATAAAGATCCTGTTGTATTTAATAGTACCGGTAATGTTTGTATAAACCCGGCCGGCATCGTAAGTGTTACAACACTTTCTGTTGCAGCAGATGCAAACAACAAAGAAAAGGGAGAACAGTTAGTACTTACACCAGTTGCAGATACCACCACTTTGCAGTACACCGCAAACGGACAGCTAAAAAGCTGGGAAACTTTTGGCGGCAGTACGTCAACAGGCAGCCGGGTAGTAAGTACGGGAATGGCACTGGCATCACCCATGCTCTATCTTACAGAAGGAAACCGAAAGGTTACCATAAAGTTTGTATTGTCACCGCTAAGTGATGAAAAGCTGGAAAATTTTACCGCACTGCTGAAAGCCTCAGCAATGTATTTAAGCACCGCCAGCGGCTGGCTGCGTTTATCGGGTAAGCAACTGGAGATATATTCTATAAGTATATCATCATTAAATTACGCAGTGGTCATCAATATCTGTCTAGATCATCAACAACCTGCCATACAGGCCTTTTCGGTTAACCCTGATGGTTACAACTGCCTCTGGCCGTTATTTAAAATAGTGTTTGATCAAATTCCCGGTACAGGCATTGCCCCTTTAATAGAAACAATAGACATTGATGTGGACGTTAACTGCATCAGCAATTTTTTATTGTATAACGATAGCGGGGCGCTTGCCACCAAAACGCCATATCCCGCTTTCGGGTCAACCCCAATGCGCAACAGCAATTTTATTATCGGGCACAGCGAAATATTCAGTAAGCCTTTTAATTCCTTTACCCTTAAATTGAACTGGGATAACCTGCCCGAAAACTTCCAGGCATATTATCATTCCTATAACAAGTATTTATATGTAAAATACCCGCAGCCTTTGGCGCCTGTTGTATCGGAAAAGTCTCCCGATGAACAAAATAAAAATGCCGGAGGTGGTAAAAATTTTTGGCAAAAATTATTGGCCGCCTTGCTCTGGATCATCACAGCACCTTGGAAGTTGTTAGTCTTTTTATATGGGGTGATAAAAAAAATATTCACGAAAATAATACAGGAGATTGAAGCGGAAATGTCTGGCTGTCTTCCATTTAACAACAGCGTTTTTATCACCAATTTTCAGTTGCTGCAGGATACCCGGTGGCAGGCTTTTGCCATGAAGTCGCCGGAAGAATATGCAGTGCTTGATTCCCCTTGCCAGCAAAAAGATATATCCGGAATACAGGTATCGCCCAGCCGGTTACCCAATTCGTGTATACCTGGTAGTTGTGTTCCGGCTGATAGTAACGGACAGTTTTTGTTCCGCGTAAAAAATCCAATAGCACCGTTCGGATGTGAATTGGCTGCCGCAAGTTATTTTGCCATCACACCGGATGCAATGCCTGCCTTTACACCTGATCCGTCTATCCAGCTTTCGCCGCTTTCATTTGCAGATGCCAGTACTTCTGGGTTTATGAAAATGACACTTACCGGGCCGGACCTTGGTTTTGGTTCATCTGTATATGCCCAGGTGGTAGCCAATATTGCCCTGCTGAACGGGCTTGCAATTATTAAAGCTGCAAATGATAACTCAAAGCCGGATCTGATTCCGCAAGCTAACCTGCCCTTTGTGCCTAACCTGCGCACACTTGTGGGCGGGTACAAGGCTTCTTATAGTTATAAACTGGCTTCAAAATCCGGTAGCTACCCGCTGCAGGTTTTTTTATATTCACCTTTCAATACTTATTTAACATACAACAATGCACAAAAACTGCCGGCCGGTATTCCGGTGCAGTGTATTCCTTTCTTCCCTTCATTCAACTATCGCGGCGCTTTGTTTATAGAACTGGCAAACCTTGTAACAGGCAATACGCTTAACCTGTATTTTCAGATGACAAGGCGGCTTGGTATATACGCTACAGGGAAAAAGATATTTTATTGTTACCTCTCTGTAAAAGGATGGCGGCCGCTAACGTTGTTGAGGGACGGTACCAATAATTTTTCCTGTTCCGGGATAATTGAATTTGATATTCCGGCTGATATAGACAGCTATAGTCCTTTAATGAAGGGCAATAATTACTGGATATCCATTGCCGTAAAAAACGAACCATCATTGTATTCTGAAACGGTTTACCTCAATACCAACGGCATAGAAGTGATCCGTTCCGGTACATCCTATTTAACAGATCAGCAGGCACCATATATTAAAGCCAATACCATTGTAAAACCATTTTATCCTGTTCCTTCAATCGCCACCATAACACAACCGTTTGATTCATTTGGAGGAAAAGCGGCTGAAAATGCTGTAAGCATGAATGCCAGGGTCAGCAACAGGATAAAGACAAAAGACAGGGCCATTACCCCCGGCGATTACTTCAGCATCATCAACCGGAAATTCAACTATATTTTTTATGCTAAAATATATACTCCCCGCCGGGATAAAATAATTGTATTGCTTGTAAAAAGAGCAGCCGGGTATTTTGCACCCAATGCTTTTTTGCCTTTTGTTACCGAATGTGAAGAAATTGAAATAAAAGATTACCTCGCTGCAAAAGCATCACCGTTTGCCAGGCCGGGTACTGCCAATTTTGAGCCCGAATATGTGAAAGTGACAATAACGGTTGTACTAAAAAAGAACTATCAAAAGGCACTGGTGGAGCAGGATATCGATATGGCGCTGAATATCTACTTATCACCATGGATCGACAGTGATCAAAAACAGGCTACCATTGACCAGGGTATTTCGGATTCGGGTGTGGCGGACTGCATCAGGGAGGTGGAAGGTGTGGAGGCGGTAAGTGAAGTGAGATTCACCACATGGATTTTTGATAAAAACTCGAAGGCGAAAAAAGGTATGCAAAAAGATGAAACAGTTATTGCTCCATCATCGCCGGCGCACTTATTTGTACCATCATTACAAAATAATATTATCTGGAAAATAGCAGTATGAGCGAAAGTCTATACATATCAGATACGGCATTGCCCGTTAACCAGGATTTCAGGGCGCTGAAAAATGAAGGGCTTGCTTTGATACAGCAATACGGTAGCAGCAAATGGACCAATCTTAATCCCGGCGATCCTGGTGTAACCATACTGGATCAATTGTGTTATGCCCTTACCGAATTAGGCTATTGTAATGATTTTGATATTAAAGATATACTCACTGGCCCCAACGGTAAATTGGAAACCGCCAACCAGTTTTTTCTGCCGCAGCAAATATTGACCACTTCGCCGGTAACCATTGATGATTACTGTAAATACCTGATCGATGGTATAACCGGTATTGACAATGTAGTTATTGAACCAGTATCCGTTGCTGAGTTTTTTAACATTCCTGCATACAAAGTTTACCTGCATATCAATTCCAAAGACCGGATGAATAGTACAGCTATTTGCAATGCTGCATTTTTCTATCTCAATCAAAGCCGCAATATTGGTGAATTATTCCTCTTTCCTGAAGCGCTTACGCCAGTTGAGTTTGGCATCAGCGGTAATATTGAAATTGAAAGAGATGCAGATGAATATACCGTACTGCAACAGGTAACAGAAAAAATAAATAATTACATCTTTCCAAAAGTAATGCCGGCCGGTTATTATTCATTATCCGCTACCGATGCTGATACAGATAAAACATGGAACGGACCATTGCTTAATAATGGTTATATACTAACGGAAGCATTGGGCACAAAAAAGGATCATATCAGGGCAATTGACATGGCGCCATTGGTGATGCAGGTGGCAGGTGTAACCGCGGTAAACCAGTTATCGTTCTTTATTTTGCCCTACGTTATATTGCAGGAGCTGCGTTGTGCCAAACAGGAAATACTAACGCTGAATGCAGTGCGATCTGCAACGGGCAACCAGCCACTACAGGTTAAAAAAGGCGGGCATGCTATAACCCTGAGGGCAGAAGAGATGATATTTTCGCCGGCTCCCGGCAATGCGGTTTCAGACATCAATTTAGTATATGGCAAAGCGTTACAGGCAACAGCTCCTGCAGGTGCATTCAGGGATATTAACACTTACTATTCTGTACAAAATACTTTTCCGGCCATCTTTGCCACAGGCCCGGATGGTACAGCACCGGATGCTTCTACTTTCCAGGTGGCGCAGGCAAGGCAGTTAAAAGGGTATCTTACCTTATTTGACCAGGTGCTGGCCAACCAGTTTTCGCAGCTGGCCAATATCAGCAGGTTGTTTTCATTTAAAAATGCTCTCACCGGTGCGCCGTCGGACTTTGCTGCATTAATGAACATGAAAAGCCCTTATGAACGTGAACATGAAACCATACCGGTTCCTTACATGTCGTTTGCACCCACTTACTTTTATCAATCACTGTATAGTGTGCCAGGCATTAAACCCTTACTTAAAAATAACGATGCTTTTAACTATAGCTATAGCGAAGAAACTAAAAGTGAAGCGGAGTATCATTCCTGGAAAGCATATACCCAAGATCCCTACAACGCTTACATGAGCAGCCTCATGCGGCTGATGCAAAATGCAGATACCGACCTGGAACGCCGCAACAATATACTCGATCATTTACTGGCAAGGCATGGCGAGTCGCCATTGGTAATTGATACGTACATCTGCGATTCTGTTTATTCGGGAAATGCCTTAAAAGACAAAGTGATCATCAAAAGCCTCTTTCTTCAGAACTATGCATTGTTGTCTTATAACAGGCAGAAGTCCTGTAATTTTTTAAGCGCAGATAAATTAAGCGGTTGGAGAGAAGAAACCAACCCTGAAAGTCATCAAATAAACAACGGGTATGATGAGCTGTTGTCTGAAGGCAATACCATCGATTTTATTTTTAATTCCGGTAAGATCAACGAAGCAGAAAAAATATCTCCTGCAGATATCGTGAATTATGCTGCTGTTGAATTAAAGTTATCGCTGTTGTTTGCTTTAAAAATACGGTACCAGGAATTTATACTACAAAATTTTGAAAAAGCAAAATCCGATGTGTCTACTGATAATGAACTGCGGCAGGCCCGCTGGCTGATTACACAAATGCGTGGTTGCATCATGATAGAAACAGCCTTGCTGATTTCCTGCCTGCAACAGAACAATAGGGTGAAAGAGGGATGGGTATCTGACACAGATATTGTTTTTGTTTTTCCTGGTTTTATTCCGCTTTTAAACAAAGATGAACTAAAGATAAAATCGGCTATGGATGTTTTTCTGCAAACAGAACTACCTGCAACACGAACTTATCGCCATTGCTACTGTAACCAGCAGGTACTAGGTGAAGTGATTGATGCATTTGTGCTGTGGCATAATTGCATGCGGTATCATGCGGCAGATACCGTTGCCGAAACCCTGCTGCAAAATGCTACGGTTGAACTCATCTCAATTTTAAATCAAATTCAGCCATTCGGGTCAAAATGAAGAACAGCAATACACATATCATCTCAACTATTGGCTGGAATACTTCTTTTGATAGTAAGACGGAAGCTGTTGCATTGCAGGAAAAACTTAGTGCATGGAGCAAGTTTCAGCTGCCGCGGCATATCAGCAGAGTGTTTGATAGTATTTGCCCGCCGGATCAAACCTGGATCATTAACCGGCTGGAAATAGACCTGGAACAAATAGACTATCACGACCTTGAGGATATGCTGGCGCAAAGGCTCACCGAAAAACTCCGGGAGAAAATGAGGGACATCGCATTTAAATCAGGTAGTGCTGCCAGCAATAATGAATTGAAAATTATTGAACGCAATTCAACGGGCTTCCAACTGGTAACCGGTTTCCTGCTGACCGGGTTTATGCAATGGAACTACGACAGAGATATGGGGTCAGTTGACCAGTTGTTACAGTTTCAATTATTGCACAACAGGCAAAATACCATTGCCATAATTAAAGAACTGGGCGCAGCAGACAGAAATGTGCGAAAGAGGATCGCCTGGCAGGTAAGCGAACCTGTTATACAGGATATTGTTGAAGGGCTTGAACCTGGCAACCATTGGGAGATATTTAGATTCACCCGGCAACTTACACAACTGCAGGTACAGACGAATATTGTAAAAACCAATGCGGCTGGTTTTTCACGTAACCTGTGGCTATGGGTGCTGGATTACCTGCTGGAAGAACGCGGCTCTTTTTTTAACCGCCAGGCTTTTATTAAAAGTAATCTCAGGCAAATGGCTGCCCATTACAATATCGGTTACAACGCACTGTTGAAACTGGTTGAGCAGGCGATTGAACTGGCTACAGCAAAAGCTAATGTAAAGAGCGATTTTATTTCAGTCCTGAAAAGTATTGCTGAAGAAAACAAAATACATGATAATCAATCGATAAAAAACGCTGCAGATACCCGGGCTGTATTAACAGGAATGTTCAATGATCCTGTAGTAAGAAAAACAAGTGCAGGTAAAAAAATATTCAATGAAATGCTGGTTCGGTATTGCCATGAATATCGTTCAGGATTTTTATCGCTGGTGGAATCTGTACAACATAAAGACCAGGTATGGGCTGCTGTTGAAAAAGATCTTACGAATACTTCAATGGAAGTTTTGCTGGCATCGTTGATCCCTGCGAGGGCAGCAGAGTTAACGCAGGTAGTACATTTTTTGCATAAGACTGCAGCTATGCACAATCGCACGGTGAATATTAAAATGTTATGGAAATCAGGTTTGCAGTTCATCCGTAAGCAGGGGAATGCCGCATTTACAACAGCAGCATTTATTCATCATTGTATTACAGGTATCAGCATTGCGACAGCTACCAATGCTGCACAATGGTATGCAATGCTTGCTTTTTCAGGGATGCCTACGTCAATGCATACGCCGGTATCAATTGAACTGTATGAAAAGCTGAGTGACGCCGGATTTGCTGCACTTAAGTCATTGGATGGGAGTGCCGCTGAATGGCAACTCCGCAACATGCTTGAACATTTTACTCATTCGTCGGCTGCGTTGGTAAAACACAAAACGTTTGAATGCCTAAAAAATATGTTGCACCGCAGTTTTCGTTTTAATCCCGGCTTGCTCCTGAACACACTGTCGGCATGTGAAAATAAAGCGTTGATGAATAAAATAATTCTGCACGGTTTAAATGACAACGAAATAAGAATATTATTGGAAAAAGCGGGGCAGGAAAAAGGCTTCCTGGTGTTATCCTTTGCCGCAATGCTTGAGAAAGCAGTAGCAAATGGCAATGCCCGTTTTACCCGGCAGTTTACAAAAGAAAAACTGCAACAGCAGGGTTTAAGGATCATCCTGCTCTACCCACGGCTTTCAGTAAAGCAAACATTTCGCCGGCTTATCAGAGAAAGTGGTGTACAATGTTCTGCCGATGAGCTTTTAGTAGTGGAACAAATAATACATGGCACGGGGGAAAGCCATGAAATTGCCGGTGGATCTTTTAGAACAAATACCGGTTTTAACGATGCTGCAGTACTGCGTTTGATCAGCCTCAGGGCCGATGCACAGCCATATCTTACACAATACCTGTTGCAACATTTTAACGAAACCGGCTGCCGCAATTTCAGGGGCGCCAATAACGAAGGCAGCCGTAAAGTATTGGATTACCTCCTTAAGGACGGCAATGCATTAATGCTGTTGCTGGTAAAAAAATACACTGCATTGCTGCAATATGAAGGTATAAATGACCAGGCTGCAACAAGGCAGCAACTGCATGAATTGTACTGGCAGGTGCTGCTGCATGCTGCGCCGGGTAGCTGCAATAAAGAACAGGTAAGGCTTGCGTTTGCGCTTGCTTTTGTTGCCCGGTTTCCATTGCGGCATAAAAGATTGCTGGAGCGAATGAATGCTGTAATTATTTCGGGTAGTCCACAGCGTTTTAAACCGGGTAATAGTTTAAGTATTGCGGCTGATGATTTGAGTGCAATAATCGAAGCCGGAATAAAGAACGGCAGTACGATGGTAGAATACCATGGAAAAAAGATTGAGCTGGCCACACTTATAGCCATTGCATTAAAGACAGATCAAGGGTTGCTGCGCAAAATAATACGGCGCAATGGCAGCTTGCGGCAAATAGCTAATATCATCCGGCCTTTACTGTCGTTTGAACAATTCAGTTTTTTGATAATACAGGATTTGCCTGGAGAAAGTAACAGTGCAATACGTGAATTGAGAATATTTTATCAACTTGTTGCAGCACTCTTTCCTGGTACAATAAATACAGCATTAGCGGATTATTGCTGGACGGTAGCATTGCATATTGTAAATGGCAGATCAGTTTCAGTAACGCACATTAAAAAAATGGCAGCCGGCACTTTTGCCAGGTTAGCGCTCCGGCATGCGGTTAAAGCAACAGATGTTGCGGAGCAAATCAGGAATATGGATATACCTGATGGTTCAGCAATGTACGGGGTATTAACAACAGCAATGCCCGGTCTTACTACAGTATTGAATGCAAAAGAAATCGCAGCTCCTTCATACATTTTAAGAGAGATGGACCGCAAAGGAATTATTAATGAATTATTCTCGTTCCTGTTGGTAAACAAACAAGTGCCGTTTTGGTTAAAGTACAATAATTCGCTTTCAGAAAAGGAATTAATCAGGGAGATCGTACTGCATTATCCCGGCAATGCCCTGCTGGTGATGCGTAAGCATGATATTACAACCGCACAAACAGAGTGGCTGAGCCAAACGCTAAATTTTAATGTATTTACACAAGCCATCTGCAAATATGAAAATGAAAAACAGTCACAGCTTAACATTCTAAAAGAATTTTATTGGGCATTGGGTAAAATAAATCTTCCGGGGATAACATCAGCACAGTTGCAGCAGCTACTTTTTAAAAAGATCATCAACGCCTGGAATAGCAATAACTGGAAAATAATTTCTACCGGAAATATCTGGAATGAACTAATGTGGGAATTGCAGTTGCACCATGGCATGTCAACAAATAATTTCATTGACGGTATAAGTAAGGCATCGGCGTTGTTGCCTGCTTCATTACAAATTACTTTTAAGTTTTTAGAAAGCCGGTACCGTAACCCTCTAAAAAATATAATGATGAAAAATGAAATGTCTCAGCAAAAGAATACCAGCACAAGGCTGGCAACACCTGGCTTTACAGGAAAAGCAGGAGAGGGTATCCCGGTAAAAAATGCCGGTATCGTTTTACTCAATAGTTATCTGCCAATCTTGTTTGACCGCTTACAACTTATTGAAAACAGCCAATTCAAAAACACCGAAGGCCAGGCTAGCGCAGTGCATTATGTGCAATATATTATTACAGGCCTTACACAAACGGAAGAATATTTGCTTCCGTTGAATAAATTATTGTGTGGCCTGCCTTTATCAACTCCTGTTAAAAACGGTATTGAAATTACTGAAGCAGATAAAGCACTCATCAACGGGCTTGTTCAGGCGGCCATTAATTACTGGCCCGCTATTGGGCAAAACTCTGTAGCAGGTTTCAGGGGAAACTGGCTGGTACGGGATGGGCTGTTGGTTGAACTGGAAGACAAATGGCAATTGACAATAGAAAAACGGGCCTATGATATATTGCTTAATAAGTCGCCGTTTTCTTTTTCCATTATAAAATATCCGTGGATGAAAAAGCCACTGCATGTAACATGGCCTTATTAAAAACAATAAAAATAATAGGATATGAATATCATAAAACCGGTACAGCATTTAGACAGCAGTTAACTGTTGTTGCATACGGCACTAAAAAATAAACTGCTAACTGAATTGCAGTAATTCAAAAAATTAAAACAAATCAATATGAATACATATAATGACAACCTGCATTCCAATGTGGTAGCTTCTTTAAACAACCAGGAACTGGAATTGAAAAATGTAAAAGCGGAACTGGATACGTCCATCTTTTCGCTGTATTATGCCGAAGGAAAAAGAATAACTGCGGCAGAGAACCTGGAAAAATCCGGCAAGCGGTATTCCAATTATAAAAAGATATACGATACTGCTGTTATCGATCATAACCTTTCAGTAAATGTTTTGGCTGCAGCGAATGATTTTAAACAACATGGTTTGCTGGCAACAAGTAATATGGCTGTTGCTGCGGCTAATGTGGAAATTGCCAAAAATGCGATAGTACGACTGGCAGGCACCATGGGTGGTATTTTCAATATCCTTAGTGCAGCTGATTACGGATCGGATATTTATGAGCAAAGCGTGACAGCCAACAACCTGATGAAAGATACAGCCTATGATGCAGAAGATGCTTCCAATGTGGCTATGCAGGCTTCATCATTAATGGCCGAAGTATCAGCTTCCACTGTGGCTGCTGATGCTAAAACTACTGATGATTCGGTAGCAGGACTTTTAACAGCGCTCACCGGCAATTTCAATGATGCCGCTGCTGAAGTAACACAAAGAAATACGGAATTGTCTGTTGCAAGCGACCAGGAAAAAGCTGCCGAAGGAGAAGTGGAATACATTAATGCCGATTACTATGCTGCACAATCGGCTTATAACCTCACCAATAATGAGCTGAATTTAAATTTAAGCGTTGCAGTAAAAGATGAATTAAGTTATACCGTTTCATTTGATGCCTACAAAAGCGCTTACATCATTGATGATACCAATAAACCATTGCCTCCCGGTTACCCGGTTAAGGATTATTACATCATGGTGGTTAAAAACAGGGCGCAGTCTACTTTTGGGCTGGCTGATGCAGAAGCGATCAAATTGCGTAACAATCGTCAGTTTATTAAAATAAATGCTAACCAGGCTGGTGATAAGATCACTAAAGATATTTTGATCACTGCTATTAAGGATTCGGATGATCAGCCATTGGTATTGGGTACCTCTTATGTAATATTTGTAATGGCGGTATTGTGTGATGAATACAAAACAGTGATCAATAATTTCAATAATTATTTAACGGCAGCATCCGCTGAGTTTAAGTTAACAGTTCATTTACATGGCCCTTCTGCAAATCATATTGAAATTAAGGAAGAAGACCAGGATGTTGACAGCGTAGATAAAAAACAAATTGAGATCAAAGAAAAAATACAGGTGCTGGATTTTAAAGTGGCTAAAGATCTTTCTAACCACAAAGTGGAGTATCGTTGCATGTTTTTGCCGGATCAATCCAGCCTGGTAGCAGACTTGCTTACAGAAGCTGGTTTAAGAAAGATTGAAGATGAGGCAGAGAAACTGGCAGACCTTGCAGGTGAGTACATTCCGCAAATAAATGAACTGAAAGCTGCTATCAAGTTGAAGAAAGAGGATAAGCTTCCGCTGGAAGAAAAGCTTGTCCCGCTTTTTAAAGAGGTTAAAGTAATTGAAGACGCCATTGATATGTGGGCGCAAAACTGGGGGCCGGAAAGTGAAAAAGAAATTTTGAAACTGAATATTTTGCTGGATGATGTCCGCAATAAAATAGAAGAACAGGAGGTACAGATCAGGCCGATAGAAAAAGACATTGCAGACCTTAATAAAAAATTACAAATTGTAGAGAAGGAGCAATCGGGTGCAAAGAATAAACTAATGCGGCGAAAGAACCTGCGTCCTGGTTTTTTCTTTAATCTTAAATTGGCCGAACAGGTATCCAGTGCAAATTACATTGTGCCGTTGCCTTCGCAAATTACATCCACGACTTTGACAACCGGCGATAATGATGAAAGTCAGCGGGCTGATAAAAAAGGCAGGTCAAAAAAAGAATCCAAAGAAAATGTAGTAATTGAAGCATTGCAAATAAAGATTCCCATACTGGATAATGTTACTGATAATTTTGGTAACCCGCTTATCAGGGGCAATGCTTATATACCCGTGGTATTAACTTACTCAACAGAAATGGAAGAAATTCTTGACCAGTTCACCAATGATTTATCTGATTTTACAAAAACAAAGTCTTTTGATTACAAAGCATTGCATAAAATTAATTACACCATTAAAAAAATAACAGCATGAAAACAGCATTCAATTTAGCAACACTCCCCGTAAAGCCAAAATACGGCGTTACTGAAAATAAAAAAGCCGAACTGGATTATCTTACCAACCTGGTATTAGATGCACAGCATAAGGTGGAAGAACTACAGGCCATTGTAACAGCATTAACGGCAAAGTCAGCCGATTATGATGCGATGCTGACGTTAGCGACTACTTACCGTGCCACTGCTCTTAACAATAATAATCTGGTTACACAGGTAATTCAAAACGCATTGTCGTTGTTCAGGGACTCTGATATTGCCTTCCTGGAAATGTCTAACGCCGATGCACGTGCGAAAACTTTGGCTACCAAAGTTAAAAACCTGGTGGATAAATTGATCTTCTCGGCACAGCTTATCAATAAACTCACCAACCAGGTGGTAAGGCAAAAATCACTTAACCCGCTGATATCAGATGAATTGGTGGAGCTGACCAGCACAGCGGGCACCGACGCCAACAATGCAGTAGCGCTTACATTACTGGCCCTTAACTCCACTTTTGCCGCACAGGCATCCTGCCTGGAAGCTGAAGCCTGTTCTTCGCTTGAGTTTGAACAAGCTATAGTAATGTATGAAGTGCTTACCAGTGCTGTATTAAATGCGGAGAATAAATTAAACCTGCTGAATGGAAGGGAAGTGACGTTTATGGCCGATCCTGACCGTCCATGGCTTTTAGAAGTTGAAACGGCAAAGCAGATCTGCACTATGCTCAAGTCTGAAAGTAAAGATACGCTTGAGGGGCAACTGCTCGAAAAAACCATCAACTTTGATGACCTGGCCTACAGGTTGTCTGGTTCAGGAACAAAAATCGGCATTGCAGGTGATTATGAAAGAATTGGGGAGACTGGCTTTTCTATATTGTTGAATACTACCGTGGTGCCGTCGGAAATTAACATAAATGCATACACGAAAGCTAAAGTTGCGGAGCTGGTACTTACCACCAATCCCGAGGATGGCCCCTGGTATATTGTTGAAAGTGAAAACAGCCGGGTGCCCAGCCTGCAAAACCTGCTTGCAAAAGCATTGCAGCAGGCAGACGAAAATTACAATACCGCATTGCGTGCCAAGGCAGAAACCATCGCACAGCTCAGTGTGGCAACGGCAAATCTCAGTACTGCACAGGTTAATCTTAACTCACTGCAGTCTGGTTTAGCGGCAGCCAATGCCGCAGCTTTTGCCGCATAAAAAATAAAAAATTGATCCGTCACGCAATGTAAACACTGCGTGATGGATCTGGTTTTAAAATTTATTTTATGGATACAATCTTCAGGAACTTTTACCGCAACTTTTACATGCGTACAGGAGGTTTCATTCCTTCGGCGCCTTTGAATCAAAACCTTTTGCCCGGTGATTTTTTTCAAATTAAGAACGGCGGTATGATGGTACATGGAAATATTTTTCGTCACAATATCTTTCCTGCCGAAGATGTACAATTCGGGTATGGCATAAAACTTAATCCTGCCGAATGGAGTTTCAGTGATGGTGTTAATAAATCTTACTCGGGCCGTTCCGTTGGTCAGGGGGCCATTGAAAGCAGTTTTGAATTCAGCAAGCAGGTATTGTCATTTGCGCAGCGTGGCAGTTTTCTTTTTAATGGCCATCAGCCCGAATCCATTAAGATCTGCAACTGGAACGATCTGCAGCAGGCACTTATCATCAGGCTTACCACCACGCTGTATTCGTTCAGGGAATTGTATGTGGTTACAGAAAGTGCTTCTGTATCAGACTGGGCCCTGGCAGTTGCCGGTTCGGATAAAGCCGAACTGGAAATTGCCACCGAATCAGAAAACTTCGGGCTGGTGGATATATTCGGCCATCTTGCGGCAAAAACAATTCAGTCTAAAGATATCGAATACCATCACCGGGAAGATAAACGAAAAGCCATTTTCTTTAAAGCAAAAAAACTGGCGATACAGGACGATAAAGCAGAAATATTTATCAACCAGCTCATTTCACGGGCAGAAGGTTACGAGGAGTGGGCAGCCGGATTTTATGATTGTGATCTGCAGATGGATAAAGTGTACACCAGGCACCGGCCACAATACACACGGGAAGGAGTACTCGATATGTTGCAGGCTAACCAGCTGAATCCTAACACCGCACTGCAGTATTTTAAATGGGCCGGTACCAGCATGGACGATATCGAAATGCTGTTTACTGTATATGGCAGTTAAAAAATGATCGCTAGGCAAAATAAAAAACATATTCACGATGGTTGCGCAGGAAAATATCGCCACACTTCACAACGAGATTGACTGGTTGAGCGCCGTTATCAACCAGGTGATAAAGTCCTATTTTCTGCAGGAGGGCCACGAAGAAGACTGGCTGGCTATACCTCCACCTGATTTACCGGATGCAAGTTCTCCTTATGCAAATGCTGTAAAAAAATGGAAACTGACGATGCTGGAAAGGCTGGCACTGGCATTGGCCATGGCGCCACATTTTCGGCCCGAGACATTGGATGTCTTCTTCGGAAAAAACCAGGTTTACGACAGGGGATACACGGAATTTGGCGGTGTGGTGGATAAAAGCCACAGCGGCTTTTTACCCACAGGCCAGACCTTTTGTTTTATTGTAACGGCTGTTTATCCCGAATTACTGCCTGAAGCAATGGAAGTGCTGGCTAAAGAAAGTGTTCTGCGTAAAGAACAGGTGTTAATATACCCTGAAGCTGAACCCGGTATGCCGGTGCTTAATGCTGTAATGGGATTAAACAGTAAATGCTTTCATTATTTTGTTACTGGCAGGGAAGTGGAAGAAGAAAATACGCCTTCCTTTCCTGCACAGAAAATCACTACCAGGCTGGAGTGGGAAGACGTGGTGCTGGACGAAGTGGTGTACGACCAGGTAATGGAAATTAAAACCTGGATAGAATATGGCGATACGCTGATGCAGGATTGGGGGCTGCATAAAAAAATAAAACCCGGTTACCGCTCATTATTTTACGGGCCTCCCGGTACCGGTAAAACGCTTACTGCAACTTTGCTGGGAAAGGTTACCGGCAGGGCTGTATATAAAATAGACCTTTCGCTGCTGGTATCCAAATACATTGGAGAAACAGAAAAAAATCTTTCTAAAATATTCGACATAGCGCAGCATAAGAACTGGATATTGTTTTTTGATGAGGCTGATGCATTGTTTGGTAAACGTACCGAAACCAATTCTTCCAACGACAGGTATGCCAACCAGCAAACGGGTTACCTGCTGCAGCGTATTGAAGACTTTCCGGGCATTGTGATACTGGCATCCAACCTGCGGGCCAATATGGATGAAGCTTTTACCCGCAGGTTTCAGTCGGTCATACATTTTAATATGCCTTCGGCCCCGGAGCGTTTGCAGTTGTGGGAAAATGCTTTTTCCGGCACCTGTAACCTGCATAAGAATATCAACCTGCAAAAAATTGCTGATGATTATGAACTGGCAGGCGGTGCGATAATAAATGTATTGCGCTACTGCAGCCTGTCGGCAATAAGAAGGCAGGATACCGTAGTTACCAAAGAAGAATTGCTGAAGGGTATTCAAAAAGAATTTAAAAAAGAGAATAAAACTATACTGATAAATCACCGGCTTGATGAGTAAGCAAAAAATAAATAAGGAAGACAAAAGTTTGTTACACGAACTTACCGGGCCGGAATATCATAACGACTGGCCGGTACCTGTTTATGAACTGGTCTTCATCATCGGGCCATGGAGAAAAGCGTACACAGCATATCGCTATAAACTGCTTATCTGCAGGGCGCTTAATAAATGCATCGGTCAGTTTGGTTTTACCGTGGTAGGGTACCTGCTTACCAATACCAGACTATGCCTTGTATTGGTAAAGGACACTGGTATATCACTGGAAGAATTGCAAAAATCATTTTATTCAATGGTATATGAAGAACTTAACGCAGAACCAGTGATGACGGATGAAAGTAAAAGCAGCAAGGAAATAGTATACCCGCTATTTAAATATTATCCCATCGTAAATGATTACCTGTCAAAATTAATGACCAACCGGAAAGCAGATCCTGGTTATTATGACCCTGACCTGGCAAGGCTGGAAAAATATATTGCCAACTATAATTTTTGTTCAGCTATCGACTACAGGGGAGCAACAGGCCCGGTTAATGTAACTGTACTGGATTTTAATCCTGTAAGTAAAAAATTACGTCATGATTGAGGGCTTCACAATAAAAAACAAAAAAACAAATACTGCGGTACAGGCTG
This sequence comes from Ferruginibacter profundus, assembly GCF_054783275.1. Lineage (NCBI taxonomy): Bacteria > Pseudomonadati > Bacteroidota > Chitinophagia > Chitinophagales > Chitinophagaceae > Ferruginibacter > Ferruginibacter profundus. The sequence continues at coordinate 595,274 of NZ_BAAGQW010000001.1, forward strand.
CGGCCAATAAAAGTGCAGCTAATGGTACAACAATTACGGATAACCGTAGTAGTATTATACCTGCTGTGGAAAATAGCAATGGCATGGTCACAAGGAATAGCAGATCGCAAAACTTGTCATTGCACCATAATTCAATTGTCCCTGTAGCACAACTTACCAAGAGAAAAAAGCGCAGGAACAGTGATGGCGCCTGGACGCCCCGCAATGCCGGCAAAGGCACCGGAAGGGCCGGTGCCGGAAACCAGGACATGAATACAGTCAACAGCTTGTCCTGGCAAAATGTTCTTGGTACAGCTTATTCGGTTGCCGATAATCTTTCACTTGGTGCATTGGGTGATACAGTTGATCTTGGTTCACAAATGCTGGCTACAAATAAAGATGATACCTGGAAAGAGGCTGCATCACGAAGAGCTAAAGCCGCTGGCCGCTGGGGTTTAAGAATGGCCGGGCGGGCAGCAGTTGCTTACATGGGAGGAGCACCGGCAACAGCAGGTGCTATATTGCCCTGGATGGCCGGTAAAGGTTTACCGTGGATGCTGGGGGCTACAGCTGCACGCCATGCATACCCGGCAGTAACAGACAGGATAGCAGCAGGAGTGGCAACTAATGAACCGGAAGACCAGCAAAGTGTGGTTGAAAAATTAACCCGTAGATATTACAGCGTAGTGCACGGAGAAGAAATCAATACATCCGGATGGCAGGACGTTGGGGCAAGCAAAGGTGGCAGCAGGAACAATAATTATGTAATGGACAAAACCTCTGCCAGCGACCAGGCAGGCGGTATCAGGCATAACACCAACAGGCTGATGAGCCGCCAGTGGACACATCTTGTGGGAGACTCTTTAGGCGGTGAGTCGGAACGGGATAATCTTACTGCAGCATCGCATGGGGCCAATATTGCCATGACACCAGGAGAGGAAAGCCTTGCAGAAGCACGCCGGTCAAAACAAAACGCCCAGGTAAAAACAACTGCATTTGAGCGTACAGGCCTTCCCGTGGCAAGGGGTTTAAACTTCCAGGGAAGTGTAGATGGTAAAAGCCGTTTCAATCAAAACATTGATGCCGCCCGTTGGCCGGTGACCAAGGCTGAACAGGCAAGGCTTCGCAGGGCAACCAGCGGAAATTCCTGGTTGCCTAGTGTTGTCGGCGAGCTCATCCCAAGACTTTCCGATTGGTGGGGAAAGAAATAAAAATAAGATAGTTTTTACTCACTATTTCACAAAAACTAAAAGTCCTGAAATGAACCGTCAGCATAAAAATTTACTCCAAACAAAAAAAGAAGTGGTGCAGCAGGCTGCAGCCGATCAAATTGGAAAAGGCACTGCCGCAATTACAGATAACCGCCATAGCGGGAGTACACAAAAAAAAGTCAATGGTACAGGTTTGCCAGATAGTTTAAAATCAGGAATAGAAAATATTTCGGGCCATAGTCTGGACGATGTTCATGTACAATACAACTCACCTCAACCTGCAAAACTTAACGCTCACGCATATGCGCAGGGAACTGATATACATATAGCACCGGGGCAGGAAAAACATTTGCCCCATGAAGCATGGCATGTGGTGCAGCAGAAGCAGGGCAGGGTGAGGCCTACGATGCAAATGCATAACGGCGTAAAAGTGAATGATAACAGCAGCCTGGAGCATGAAGCAGATATCATGGGAACGAAGGCGTTGGGAAGAATAGCGCACGCCACTACAATTTTGCAGCAAAAAAGTGAATTAGAAATAATGCGTTCGGAGGCAGATCAGGCTAATGATTTATCCGATGCTGTACAAAGAAAAGGGATTAAGGGTCATTCGTTAGGTTGCAATTGTGGTGGGTGTAACCAAAATATGATGCAGCAAAAAAGCTTTAGAGCCAGTAAAAAGTACTGCAACTATCCAGATGATTAAATGCCCGAACTGTAATGTAGAAGATATTAGTGCTGCTGATAATGCAGCTGGTAAACAATGCCGGAAGTGTATAAAGAAAGCTGGAAAAAAAACCAACACTGTAAAAAAAGCAGGACAGGGAAAAAATGATGATACAGCAGATGGAGAAAAAAAGCAATCACATAAAATGAACGGTGGCTATAAGACTCATTAAAAACCCGTGCCATGCTTCTTGCTCTGGTATGCCTGGAAGAAACTTACAAAAATATTTATCACCTGTAAAACCATTTAAAAGCTGATTTATTATATGAGTGACCAACAATTTAATTTAGTACAATCCAAAACGGCGGTATCCTTACAGGCAGCTGCTAATAAAGCCGGTAACAAAACCAGTCCGATAATTGATAATCGCGGTAATAAGGCAGTTCAGCTAAAAAACTTACACACGCCAGCTGTTGAAAATGTAAATGTGCTGGAAGGCAAGGTCATTCAATGTGTTCCTTTTTGGAAAAAAGCACTCACCGGTATAGGAATGTTAGGCGGGGGTATAGCAGCAACAGCAGGTCTGACAATTGGATCACCAGCACTTGCACTTGCTGGTAGTGCAGTTTTTTTAGGAAGCAGTGCTTATGGTGCATATAAAGCATATCATGAGAGTGACCGTAGTAATACGCTGGCATCAGTGCATCATGAACTGGATCAATACGATCCTGCTGTTAATCCCAATGTAAATATTAATCCTGCTGCAGCGGGAAGAAGTCAAACTGCTTTTATCATGCCGCCCGGTGCAGTTGCAGGTGCGCCTGCCGGACCGTTAGCTGGCCGCCAATACAGAATTGATATTAATCCTGCCAATCCAACCGGTGAGCACCTGACTGATCCGGATATGATAGCCAGCGCAGTAACACATGAAAAAACACATATTGCCGTAGATCAAAGTTATGACACTAATGCAGGCAGAACCACAGACGAATCTCCATTAAATATTACCAATGCAGAAGGCCCGGCAATAGGTACTCCGGCAGGAAGAGATACCATTATTTTGCAGCGAGTTAATTCCTTAAAACAAACTGTAATGCGTGACAGGCAGGTGCCTGTTCAATGGCGGCAATATATTTCTAACAGGCTTAGCTATGTGCAGGATTTTGCCAACCCATTAATGGAATACGATACAGTGATCAATGAATTACTCCATTTCATGGCTGCAAAAGGAATGGAAGCTGATTCCCCCACAGCCAGGGCAATTACTGCTATGGCAAAGGAAAATCTTGCCCGGCGATAATAACCGCAAACAATAGTAATTTCAAGGTCAGCTTAAACATAGAATCTTTTATAAAATACCATTGATGGTGAAAAAAGTAACATCATTCGCAAAAAAATATCGTGGTACTGAAAGAGCGGCGGTATACTTTTATAAATGCATTATATTGATTCGGTATCCCAGGCAAACAATATACCGCCGGTATCTTTTACCTAAGTTAACCTTGTAAACTCTAACGCATACATGTAATACCAAAGCGATTTTGCAATCGTATGCTCAATAAAAACAGGAAAAGGCGCAACCTGGCCAGTAGCCTTGCATTGACACCTGGGATATTTATTGATCAAAAAAGCAAACAGGTCTCTATAACGGCAGCCTGCATCTGATGCAGATATTTCTTTTTTATGCTTTACAGTAACCCGCCATGCCTGCGCATCAACAACAATAAATATGTTTCTCCTTACTCTTTCACTTCATACTCGCAATACAGATCATTTACAGTAGGTTTGTGAGGCAGTTTATCCCATTCCTTGGCTTTTGCAATACCTTCATCCATACGTATGATCCTGTTACGGCTTCTCTTCTTTAATTCTTTATACAGATTTATCGCAGGCATCTGCCATCCCTTTCCAAAGTTCACCATCGGGTCCGATTTTTCCACAGGTATCATTACTACCAGTTCCTTATGCGTCATATTATTCAGTGCTTCTGCAAGCGTGGAGTTATGGCTTCCATGATGCCCCGTTTTATATAACACGGTATTTTTCATAAGTGTAAGCCAGTTAAAATCTGCCGGCATTTTTTTCCATTTTATTTCTTTCCACGATCGCCAGTTGCCAGCCTGTGCATCAGCGGCAAATAATAATACTTTTTTCGTTTTTACAATTTCAAATGCCAATACCAGGCTGCTGTTATTGGTAAAGCCATCTAACCACAAAGCCAGTTGCTCTGCCTGGTTGATCCAGTCTGCTTCTATCTGCCTCCATTTTTCTCTGTCATAAGCTTTCTCAACTGCTTTAAAGTTATCCGACTTGCGGTAGGGTTCATCAAAAGGAAATGGCTCTTCATCTTTTTTTATTTTAGCAGTACCCGTTAATTTTTTCATGGCACTTAACATCTTTTCTGCATTTACCCCGTTGCTGGCTAATTTGTGGTCAAAGGTTTCATCTTTCCTGGGTTCTTTTTTATACAGGTGCTCTTCGTCTTTGGGTGGCCCCAGCACATATACTTTTACGGCGCCGTTTGATATGCCGGGCAAATTAAATACTTCACCCGGAGAAAGATATTGAGGGGCTTTTCTTCCCATCTTCTGCAACTCTTCCCTTGCTCGGGCCGGCAACTCGGCAGGTAATTTTTGGGTGGTTGCATTCATCTTATCGTTGTTGCCTACGCCATAAAAACCGAGCAGGCCATTGATGCTTTTTTTTATTTTCTCGTCAGCATCGGCAAAAAAGTCTTTGCTCAATTCCTTATTGATATTACGAAGGCTGGTAAGATAATTATTATAGTCTTCGCCGATTTTCCTTCCCAGTTTATTATCCGGGCTGGGGTCATCTAACCACGAGAGCCATACCTGTTCGGGCTTAATGGAATTAAAAATAGTTTTGGCATGTATAAATCCAGATAAATGGTCATTGTGCTGGTGAGTACCAACAATTACGTCCAGCTTCTGGCCGGCTACCTGCTTTTTTATATCAGTAGCAATTTTTTTCAGCCGGTCTATAGAACTGTTATTGTTCCAGTACGAACCACAATCAATTAATACGTGCGTTATTTCGCTGCCACTGGTAAAGCGCAACAGGAAACAATCGCCCAATTCTCCAATACGGTACATTTTAATATTTACAGATACAGCCATAGCGTTTAAGTTTAGTGTTTAATGTGCATGAAGGTGTTGAAAATTCAGTGTAAAACTTTTCCGGGGATTATCATAACTCGATACAGGCATCGTTGTAGCTGCGCCTGTGCCTAACTGATAGTTGGCCTGGTTGGGCAACCGTTTATCTTTGTCAAACCTTTTCAGAACGATATATTCTACTTTCATTTCATCGTTAAGCAGGTTTATTACCATGGTGCAACCGCTTCTGAATTTGAAACTGCTGTATTCGCCTTTTTCAACCCGGTGAGTTTGTGTAAGACTAATGATCACCTGTTCCAGCTGGCGGTCTTCACGCCCCATACGAAATGCATGTTTTACATTATGCACTTCTAATTTAGGGTTTGCAGCAAATTCAATCTTATCGTCGTTGTAGGGTATGGTATAAGGCTTGTTATTTTTTACAACTCCTATTTTTTCCAGGTATCTGTCCCAGTCTTTTTTAAGCAGTTTGCTAGCGGCCCATTCTTTTGGTGCCGTAGCAGCAGGGCTATCCAATAACCGGTGCAGTTTTCGTTGCAGCTCCTTATATTTTGTGGCAATCTGTTTACGGTCAGTCAGCCGGCTTATTATACGCACATCATCTTTTATAAATGCTGCCATCATGTTCATGGCTTTTTCTTCTTTTTTTGTAAGGTCGGGCGCAAACCATCGCAGGCTGTAAACCGATAATGTTTTTACCCTGTCGGGAAAAATACCCCAGGCACGAAAAGCTTCTATCAGCGATACCCTGTAGCCATTATTATCTTCGGGGCTAAGGTCGGTATCTGCAGTTATTAACGCCTGCAGGTAATCGCCGAATGTGATATCAATTGGCGGACAGTAGTCCAATGCCCTGATACAAATGGAAAGCAGGTGCGATGCAATATCGGAAGCCTCGGCAGCCAACCTTTTTACCAGGTCGGGATGAATAGACCCTTGTGGCAGAATGCCGGAACCCTGTGTGGCTATCCGCAGCAGGTCCTGCACCCGGAAATTATACAGGCGCATAAAAGCCTCAAATACTGTTGCTACTAAAATGGCGCCACGGTCATGTGCTTCAAATGTACTCTGGTAGGCAGCAGGATTGGGTTCTATCTTTTTCCATTTGCCTGTTTTTTTATCATAGCCTCCTATTGCACTTCGCAAAGCGCCTCTTCCGGTTTCCAATGCCTGGCCAAATTGGGTAGCCAATTCTCCCATTATGCTATACTCATCCAGGCGCCCTCTTGTTTGTTCAATCTGGTGTTCAAGCAATTTAGTATTGGCAAACCGCTGCAGTAATGCAACAATATCGGCAAATGCTTCGTGAAAAGCAGGTACATCGGCATTGGTATTTTCCATATACCTCGGGTACATACTGTCTAAAATTGCATGGGTGGTTTCATGTGCCACAATATCCGGCGATAAGCAGGTAAAAACAGCGCCTCCCGGAAAGTTAGAGCCTTCAATTTTATTGGCCGCCTGAAAATAGCCGAACAGGAGTGCCACTTTTTCTGAAGTATAAAACGCATTGGCATCCATCATAGCGTGGGGGTATACACGCAGTTTTTGTACGTACTCCTGGCTTTCATCAACTACACCATTTTTCCATTTCAGGTTGGAACGCCAGATAATTTTTCTGCCCAATGCCTTTTCAAAATTTTCAATGGTTTGCATAATAATGGCATATACAAACTGCTGGTGAAACTGTGCATTGCCTTCGCTGGGTGTAAGGCCGCTCATGCCCAGTACTTCTTTTGAATCCAGGTCAACCGGTTCGTAAAAACAATAATTCACAGGGTCAAAGTCAACCACTTCAATATATTCACCAATGGGGCCGGGTAACAGGTCTTCCCATTTTATTTTATAAATAGATTCATTGATAACCATCGTATCAAGCCGGGTAGAAAAGCCGGGGTCAATGGTATAGCCTCTCAGGCAGCGGTATCGGGGTTTTGTCATACAAATAAATTATTAAGAGATGATGAGTATTTATTTCAATCAGGGCAGGTTCAAAAATTTACGGGGGTTAACTCTTGCTATCTGATCAAAATCTTCCTCTTCTAATCCGCCCATCATATCAGCCAGCATATTCTTATCACTTTTATGATTACGCACTACAAAAAAATCCGTTCCGTATAATACTTTTTCTCTCAGGTTTTTGTTTTGCAATGTTTGTTTAAGCAGTGGTAAAATAGCAGCGTCATCGTGTAGTATATAACTGATGTCGGCGTACACATTCTTATGTTGCAGCATCATACTGCTGATGATAGAATACCAGTCGGTGTATTTCCAGAGTTGCTCAGGCTTACCCAGCGAACGGTTTGTTGTAGATTGTCCGTTTTTTATTAAGAAAAGAAAATCGATTCCAAAATCCGGCCTTGCGGCCAGCTGTGCACTATGATTAAACCTGTCTTTTTCAAAATAACGTGACCACTCGTCGCCACCGCCATAATGCCCCAAACATATTTTCAGGTCTTCCAGGCAAGAAGTAACAGAGGCGGCAGTACTGCCATTGGCAGGTGTAAATCCAAAAAGATCCTGCAGGTTTTCCTTTGTTATCGTATCGGCCTCAGCGTAAGCGATCTCTACTGCTTTTACAAAAAAATCTTTTTTTAGCAGGCAGAGAAAATTCATCGGGTGCGTAAAATTGGCGGTAAATTCATCATTCTTCATTTGTGGTAACAACAGGTTAGTAAAATCAGCCGGGGTTGCCAGCCTTCCGGCAACAGGTTGTACCAGTTCCTGGAAAACAGGATGGTAATTCCATTCCTGTTTCTTACTTCCGCGATAATACATCGGGCCTCTTACACAATGGGTAAGTATTGGTAAACCTTCCTGTTCGGCATATTTCCAAAGGGGTAATAATAACGGGTGAAAGGGATAATAACCCAATGCCGGGTAAATTTTAAATCCACTGAATTTTGCAAAGCCGGGTGTTGCAGTTTTTTCATTTATTACATTATGCCCTTCAATATAATCTTTGATAAAACATTTTTCAAGTACCACTTTCCCGTTGGTAACTGAGTAATCAAAAAATGATTTGCCTTCCTTTTCTATTCTGCGGGGGTCAATAAAAATAAAAGGATAGATATTGTCTTTTTTTGCTTTTAATTCGGCCAGCTCCTGCATCTGTTCTTTGTAGGTTTTAGATGGCAGGCGGGCGTCCATAAATTCCATATCCATAGGCAGAATAACAAAGCCGGTAGTGTCAGGGTACTGCCCCTCCAGGTCTCCTAATGTCTGGCTTTGTTTTGTATGAAAAGCAAAACGGCCGATAGTAAGGTATCTGTCAAAGAGTTCTTTAGTTCTTTTACCGGGTATTTTTTTCAGTACCGATATGGTCATTTTTGCAAAAGCCCAAAGCAGGTTGCGGCCGGATTTATAAAAGAAAATCACCAGCAAAAGAAAAATAACCTGCAACCATATTTCCTTTCTGTCCAGCAACAGGAATATGCGGAGTAAAAAATCATGAAGGCTTTGCAGCAACTTTATAAACCAACCGGGTTTTTCAGGCACAGAAAATATCCGGTGGCAAAGTATATCCAGCGATTGAAGGGTGAGGTAAATGCCGGCGATATTATACAGGGTATAGAGGATAATATCTTTTTTAAATTTTCTCTCCCGCTCAAATTTATTCCGGGCTTTTAAATTTTCAGCACCATCAAATCTCTCTTTGTCTGATTTCCGGTAATACTTTCTGAAAAAATAAAACACCCACTTAAAGTTCACCAGGTAATACAATGGCCAGGCTATTATTGATTTGCCTAGCAAAGGCGCCACATGATCGCCGGTAAAAATGTGCGTATGGCAATTAATGATCGGTGCTTTTATTTTTTCACCCGTAATACCTTTATCAATCGGTTGCTCACCCATACTTAACAGTTAAAATAATTTGATGTAAAGCGTTTTTGTTAGTACAATTATTTACCGGGTTTCACGCCGCTTCGTCTCACATTTACCAGTTTGTTCAACATATCAAACCAGAATGGGGCACCCATAGAAATACATCCGGCCCCGATGATCCAGCCTGCCAGCATCAGTAAAAAATTTATAAATTCATTGCTGCCTTGTTTACCCGTTACTTCTTTAGAAAATGTTTCACTTTTCCAACCCAATGGCAATCCTGTAGTATCCAGGCTGCTGGTGAGTGATTTAATAGCTGCAATATTTTTATCCGTATAGTTTTTTGCCAATGCAGCTAATACCGAATCTCTTTCGTTTTCAATAGCTTTTTTTGCATCCCCTTTAGCGCTGTCTATCCTTGCCTTAAAGTCAGCAATTTTATCAGCATTTTCTTTTTCAAAAGTGGTGGTATAAAACTGTGTCACAGGCTTAGAATTATTCACCACACTTTCTGACATTGCTACCATACTGTTGCGTAGCTTTCCGTCGTTATAAATAATTTTGGCCAGCTTAATAACATTGATATTAAAGATCAGTGTTATTGCCACAGCAATTAGCCGCACAGATACTACCGTGTGCGATTCGTACCAGCCTGTTACACGATTCATATAATTGTTAAACCAATCTTCTATCTTTTTTTGTAACTCCTGGATGTTGTTAGAAGTATCAAGCAGGTTTTGGAGTACTTTATACAAATCGCCTTTTGCAGCCACAAATGTTTTCAGTCCTTCACGAAAGTCTGTAAACAACACATTTGTCTTTACTGCTGCCGGTGCTTTTTGGGCAACCAGGTCCATTATTGCAAGGGCAAAATTGGCCGCCGGTACATAAGTGGGTAGCCGGTTTAAATTTTTCTGGAGACTTTGAATTTGCGGATGCTCAAAAAAATCCTTTGTGTTGGTAGTTGCTGCTGTTGTGGCGGCATCTGCAGGCAAAGGCTTCATTAACTTCATACGGCCCTCCAATACAAAACCATCCATTAATTGAGACATGGATTTCCATAGCATTTTACTGCGGTACTTCATGTTTACAGCTATCAGCTCCTGTATTACATAGGTAATGATGCTGAAAATAAAAAAAATAAGCACCAGTGAAATACCGGTTTCCAGGAAAGTGTTCATAAAAATTATTTAAGAATTAGTAATTAATTCAACTGAACAGCACACTTTGTAATTGACTGAATCAAACAACACAATACAGTAGTAAGCGATATAAATTTTCAGGAGGGTAGTAGAAAAGAGCACCGGCACTTTTCTTTGTCATTTCTAAAGATTGATCTTTTTTTTGGTTTGAGCAACCGTAGAAACACGGTATTTTTCCAGTTATTATACCTGGGATGGTACGGCATATTTTTGTCTTGTGAGGTAAGCCGGTCTGCTAACAGGGATATTAGCCGGGTAGTTTCTCTTTGTATTCATAAAAGCCGGATGATATACACGATCACTATTTTTATCATAGCATTGGCCGTGAAAGCCCGGCAGAATAAAAAAATAGCAAATTCAATAATGGGCTGTAAAATTGTTTAAGGTAGTCAACGCTAACAATTATTTAGTCTTGTGTATTGTACAAATATAATTGCAGTATTTAGTTATCTGCTACGTTGTCAATAGATCAGCACATCTTTTTTATTCCGGGGCAAATTGGTTCTAAAACTTGAATATTATTTTTACAAACCAAGTACTTTATTGCGTGCAATAAGGCATGCTCCAATTACACCGGCTTTTTCCCCAAGTTTCGATAGTTTTAATTGTGTATCCGTATTTACCAGGCTTAAAGAGTATTTGTTGATGGCACTACGAACGGGTAGTCGGAGATAATCGCCGGTTTCTGAAAGAGTACCCCCTAATATCAAAAGTTCGGGATTAAATATATTAATAAGAGTAGCGATGCCTTTTCCGATCTTTTCGCCAATTTCGGCTAGCAGTTCAATACATAATATGTCTTCATTTTTTGCGGCAGAAATAATATCCGGTAAAGTAATGTCGTTGAGGTCTTTTTTCTTTTTCATGACTAAAGAGGTAGAACCATGGTTGATCTTTTCTTTAAATTTTCTTATCAATGCTAAACCAGATGCTTCTGTTTCAAGACATCCTTTTTTACCGCAATGACACAAAATTTCGTTCTCGAAAATGGGTATATGCCCAAACTCGCCACCAAAGCCAGACTTACCATAATACAATTTACCCTCTATTAAAATACCCAGGCCAATACCATAATCCAGGTTTACAAACAAAACATTACGTGCATCTTTAGAATCGCCGTTGCAAAATTCACCATATGCCATTGCACGGGAATCATTTTCGATATAAGTCTGAATACCTATTTCTTTTTGTATTACGGTTGCTAAAGGCTCCTCATCAAAATGAAAATAGCTGTAACTATAGCCAGTGGTGTTATTGATGCGGCCCGAAAGATTAATACCAATGCCCAATATTTTGTCCTGGGTGGATGCCGGGCTAAGTTCGCGGATAAAATTTCTGATGATTACAAGTAATGACTTGAGAGAATCGGGTGTATTTTCCAGCCTGAAGGGTACTTTTTCTTTTAATGCGATGGAGTTTTTATTAAAATCAAGTAATCCCAGGTTGACATAATACCGTTTTACGTCTACCCCCACAAAAAAGCAGGCATCAGAAACCAGCCCGTAAACGCTGGCCCTCCTTCCTCCGGTAGAATCAAATTTACCATTATCCATTATCAATCCGTCTTCTATAAGCTCGTTTATAAGACTGGTAATTTTGGGCACACTGATATTTAATGCTTTACTTAATTCTGTAATGGTGTATTTACCAAATTGGTCGAGTTGATTAATAATCAATCGTTTAAGCGACTTGTTTTTATACACTACCCCTGAAGTGTTATCGTCGCTAAACAATGTAAATAGACGGCGGCTGGTCATTATCTCAGTTTATTATATTATTAATGCTGGTAAGAGTTGTAAGCTACAAATAATTTAGAAAGTTACATTATTACCCTTACTAAATAAAAATATTTAGTAAGTTTTGTATTTTAATAATAATTTTTACTATTTTTATCCGGCAATTACATTTCTTTTAAAATAAAAGCCAGAATGAATGCTTGCTAAGCCAATTGTGCCAGCTGTTGATACAGCGTTGAGTCGTTACAGTGCATTATATAAAAATGAACTCCTTCAAAATATTTTGCCTTTTTGGATGAGCCATAGCAGGGACGAGTTATATGGAGGGTATTTTACATGTCTTGATCGTAGTGGAAAAATATATGATAAAGATAAGTTTATGTGGCTGCAAGGCCGTGAAGTGTGGTGCTTCGCATCCATGTATAACAATGTAGAAAAATCGGAAGAATGGCTGGAGATGGCCCTGCACGGAGCAAACTTTATGGAGCATTACGGGCGGGATGCGGAAGGTAACTGGTATTTTTCTGTCACAGAAACCGGGCAGCCGCTGATTCAACCCTATAATATTTTTAGCGATTGCTTTGCTACCATGGCTTTTGCGGCACTGGATAAAGCCAGGCCCACACAACGTTACAAAGATATCGCGGTAAATACTTTTGAAAACATCATCAGGCGGCAGCATAATTGGAAAGGTACTTACAATAAGGCCTATCCCGGTACCCGGAACCTTAAAAATTTTGCATTGCCTATGATATTGTGTAATCTGTCTCTTGAACTGGAGCATATTATTGGCGCAGATAGAGTAAACGGGTTCATCCCATCTGTTATTCACGAAGTAATGAATGTTTTTTATCAGCCACAATTTGGGTTGATTTTGGAAAACGTAAATGAAGACGGAAGTTTCAGCGACAGTTTTGAAGGCCGCCTGTTAAACCCCGGCCACTCTATTGAAGCCATGTGGTTTATTATGGACCTGGGCAAACGCTTAAATGATAACCAACTGATAGAAAAGGCCTGCAATATTATGCTTCATACCATTGAATATGGCTGGGACAAAACTAACGGTGGCATTTTTTATTTTTTAGATATAAAGGGTGCACCTCCACTGCAATTAGAATGGGATCAGAAATTATGGTGGGTTCATGTGGAAGCCCTGGTAGCCCTTGCCAAGGGATATGCCTATACAAAAAATGAAAAATGCATGGAATGGTTCCATAAAATACATGACTATACCTGGAATCATTTTAAAGATAAAGAATACGGAGAATGGTTTGGTTATCTGAACAGGCGTGGAGAGGTTTTATTGGATCTGAAGGGGGGGAAATGGAAGGGCTGTTTTCATATTCCAAGGGGGTTATACCAGGTTTGGAAAACCTTTGACTCAATTTAATACCATATAATTTTTGAAGCGGATCAATACATATCTTTTTACTCTTTTGCTTACAGGCTTCGTGTATAGCCTGCCATTATGTGCACAACGGCGTATGAGTACCGGTGTATTGGTAATTGGCGGCGGCACAGGTGGCACTGCTGCAGGTATACAGAGTGCAAGGATGGGAGTGCCCACTATAATAGCAGAGCCTTCTGTTTGGTTGGGAGGTATGTTTACGGCTGCAGGTGTTCCCGCATTTGATGGTAATCATAATATGCCTTCGGGTATCTGGGGCGAATTCAGGGAAAGATTGTATAAAGTATATGGCGGCGCAGATAAAGTTGCTACAGGCTGGGTAAGTAATACTTTGTTTGAACCTCACGTGGGTGATAGTATCCTTAAATCGATGGTATCAGTAACGCCTGCACTAAAAGTTTTATTCAGGTATGAATTTATTAAAACCTTAAAAGACCACAATAGCGTTAAAGGAGCTGTTTTCTACGATAAACTGGCAAAATCAACGGTCACCATTTATGCAAAGCAGGTAATTGATGCTACTGAATTGGGGGATGTTTTGGCAGATGCCGGAATTCCATTTGATGTAGGCATGGAAGCAAACAGCATTACCGGCGAAAATGTAAACGTACCTGAATCTAACACTATCATTCAGGATATCACTTATGCAGCCATATTGAAGGATTACGGCCCTGCAGCGGATTGTACATTGGTAAAACCGGCATTGTATGATCCGGGGGAATTTGATTGTTGTTGCAACGAATATTGCAGCAACCCTGCAGCACTCGCTTCCAACGTTACAGCAAAAAAAATGCTGGATTATGGAAGGTTGCCTAATGGTAAATATATGATCAACTGGCCCGCAAAAGGAAATGATATTTACCTGGATCTGATTAATATGAACAGCCGTCAGCGTGAGGAAGCAATGCAAAAAGCAAAGGACAAAACAATTCGCTTTATTTATTTTCTGCAAACCCAGTTCGGATTCAAAAACCTGGGCCTGGCGAAAGATGAGTTTCCAACTGCAGACCGGTTGCCCATGATGCCGTATTACCGGGAGGGCAGAAGGGTTAAAGGTATAGTTCGCTTTAACTTTAAAAATATAGCAGATCCTTTTAATGATCAATCGCCTTTATACCGCACTGGTATTGCAGTAGGCGATTATCCTGTAGACCATCACCATAAAGAAAACAGCAAAGCGCCGCAGCATCTTGGTTTTTACCCGGTGCCTTCTTTCAATGTTCCGTCTGGTGCATTAATTCCTGAAAAATATGCAGGTATTATCATCGCAGAAAAAGGGATCAGTGTAACCAATGTTGTTAACGGCACCACCAGGTTGCAACCTTGTGTAATGCTCACCGGCCAGGCAGCAGGTGCGCTGGCGGCATTATGTGTGCAGCAGAAAAAAAATGCCATCGACATACCGGTTCGGGCAGTGCAAAATCAATTGCTGGTTTCCGGGGCGTATATAATGCCTTACTATGATGTAAAACCGGACCATCCATTTTTTATACCGATACAAAAAATTGGCGCCACCGGTATTCTTAAAGGAACCGGCCAGCCTAATGCCTGGGCTAACAGAACCTGGTTCTATCCCGATTCTTTGGTGGAATTTAAAAGTTTTATCAACGATTTCAAAGCATGCATAGCGGTCAATTATTACACAAACGGAAAATACCTGACCATCGATGACCTTTTTAACATCATCCGGTTATGTAATCCTGCATTGCGTAAAAACAAAATGCTCACTTCAACCAGTTTTCAACAAAGCTGGCTTGATGCCGGCCTTACCAATTTTGATAGCAAACGGGAAATAATGCGTAAAGAGGTTGCTGTGATGCTGGAAAAATGGATAAGCCCATTTGAAAACATACCGGTGGGGTATAACGGAAAATTTTTACCAGTAAAAATAAAATAAGTAACAATTGCTTTATTAAAAACACAAATTTAACGTTATGAGAAAATCAATGCTCCTGCTCTTTTTGCTTTTTACTGCCTTTATGGTGGTACAAGCGCAGGATTTAAAAGTAACAGGAAAGGTTACAGACGCTGCTACCGGCCTTCCTGTGGAGTCTGCTTCGGTTATCCCTAAAGGAAATAGCAAAGGAGTAACGACTAACGGGGCAGGGGAGTTCACAATTACTGCATCCAAAGGGGCGGTACTGGTGATCAGTAGTGTTGGATATACCAAAAAAGAAATCATAGTAACCGGTGCAAGCTTATCTGTTACACTCGAAAAAACAGATAACACATTATCTGATGTAGTAGTAGTGGGATATGGTACCCAGCGAAAAGGTAATATCACCAGTGCTGTTACCACTATTAAAGGTGAGCAATTACTGCAACGGCCGGTTTCGTCAACCAGTATGGCATTGCAGGGGCTTGTTCCTGGTGTGGTGGTGCAACAGGGTTCGGGCCAGCCGGGTGCCGATGGTGGCTCTATAATCATAAGGGGTTATGGTTCTATCACGGGCAGCAGTTCTCCGCTGATCATCGTGGATGGTGTGGAGGGCGGAAGCCTGAATGATATTGATCCCAATATCATAGAAAGTATTACCGTGCTAAAGGATGCAGCTTCCACCGCCATTTATGGTGTAAGGGGAACTAATGGGGTGGTACTAATAAAAACCAAAAGAGGACAGGCCGGTAAGACCGCTATTGCTTTCAACAGTTTTGTATCTAAACAAACGCCCACTAATTTTCCCGATCTGTTATCGGCAGTGGATAATATGGTGCTGAATAACGAGGCAGTGACCAATGTTAATCCTTTATCGCCGGTGCCGTATCCGCAATCGTTGATTGATTTATACAAATCAACTCCTCCAGACAATTTGAGTGTATTCAATACCGATTGGAAAGACCTGGTATTGCAAAATAACGGTTTGATGCAAAACCACAATATCGTCATTAACGGTGGTTCTGATAAGGCCAGTTTCCTGGCTTCAGGTACATATTTAAATCAGCAGGGACTTATAGTAAATAATAGTTTTAAAAAATACGATCTGCGTTTAAACGGTGACGTTAACCTGTCTAAAAAAGTAAAGTTTTCTACTGATCTGTATTATACCAAATCCACCAATATACAACCAGCCGGCATGGCACCCACCGAGATCATTCAACGTGCTATTTCAATGGCGAGAAATTTTCCCGGAAAATTTGGTGAAGGAATGTATGGTGATGCAGGGCAATCCAATAAGATCAATCCAATAGGTGCAGCAGAGGCATCAGGCATTAACCATGCCGAAACACCTACAATTTCAGTAAGGTTTGCGATGAACGCCGAATTGTTCAAAAATTTCATTCTGGAAGCTTCCTATAATACCCGGGCCTCTTATACTGAAGCCTATGTTGCAAGGGGTACTTACAATTCTTACACACCCAATCCAACTACGAATAGCTACATCTTTCAATCAGTAGTAGGTGACTCTGCATTGAGTTATACCAATAACCGTAATGTAACTAACCAGTATTTTGTATCTGGTAACTATTCATACAATTTAAAAAATGTACACCAGTTTAAGTTACAGGGAGGTTTCCAGGGGCTGGATAATACCACCACATCTGTAGGAGCTTCAAGGCAGGGGTTGCAGGATCCTAACAGGCCATATTTGAACCTGGCAACTTCTTCGCTTCAGCCAACCGTTAGCGGCTCGGCCACAGATTATGCTATTGCCGGTTTTTTTGGAAGATTCAATTATAACTATGATCAGAAATATTTATTGGAATTTACCGGCAGGTATGACGGATCGTCAAGATTCAGCCAGGTATTAGATAAACAATGGGGCTTTTTTCCCGGCGTATCGGCCGGTTGGGTAATCACCAAAGAAAAATTCATGGATAAAGTACCTTTCATCATCTATGCCAAACTCAGGGCTTCTTATGGTAAACTGGGTAACCAGGAAGTAGGAAGCAATTATCCTTTTGTTGCAACTATCGATGGAGGTACGGCTTATTATTTTAACAACAATATTTCCCGCGGTTCTTCCCTGGCTAACATTCCCAACGAATCTGTTAGCTGGGAGAAATCTTCACAGCGCAATTTTGGAATTGACCTGGCATTGCTGCACAGCAAACTGAATATCACTTTTGATGTATACCAGAAAAAAGTAACAGATATGCTGATCGATTTCCCTGTTGCTAATGCGCTAGGCTATGCCGGCAGCTCTTTTATACCTGCCAATGCCGCATCCATGGTAAATAATGGCTGGGAGTTTGGCGCAACCTATAAAAATAATGTGGGTGAGTTTAATTATAGTGTCACCGGTAATTTATCGGATGTAAAAAATAAAGTACTGGATACTAAAAACCTCGACATTGTTCAGGGGAACCAATTATCACGTTCCGGGTATTCAATACGATCATACTATCTCTACCTTACTAATGGTTTATACCAGGCAGGCGATAATTTTTCCAGCCCTTATAACGGCAGCAGAACAACAGGAGCAGGAGATGTTAAGTTCAGGGATATTGACGGTAACGACACGATCAACGCAAAAGACAGGGTGCTGGTGGGTAATAATTTTCCCCGTTACGAATTTAGTGTAAACCTGGCAGCACAATACAAAGGTTTTGATCTTGCTGTATTCCTGTTTGGAGTTGGAAAACGTGACAATTATATTTCCGGTGTTGGTGTGGAGCCTTTTAATGCCGGTAACTGGATCGCTTCAGGTTTACAATCTGTGTTAGACAGATGGACCCCATCAAATCCGGGAGCAAAATATCCACGGCTTTATTCGGGGGGTAATGGAAACTATGGATCTTCCGATTATTGGTTGCGCAATGGCGCTTACATGAGGGTAAAACATATCACCCTGGGGTACACGCTTCCTAAAAAAATAATGAATCGCCTAAAGGTGCAGCAATTACGGTTTTATGCCAGTGTGGTTAATCCTTTTACAGTATCCGATTACGAGAAAGGGTTTGACCCCGAGATCAGTAATACTAACGGTGCATTTTATCCTATTATGAAAACAGCCACCATTGGTGTTAACCTCAGATTCTAAAACTGCTAATTAAAAAACTAGTTTATGAAAAAAATAATTTCAATACAATATATTATCCTGTTAGTATCGCTTACAGGGATGGTGTCATGCAAAAAGTATCTTGACCGTACGCCACTATCGGCTATATCTCAACGGGATTTTTATTCCAATGCCGACCAGGTGCAACAGGCACTGACAGGTGTTTATAATGCCATTGGTGCCCGTACAATCAGCCCGGGTTTCAGTAACCCCACGCCCTATTATGCCAAGATGGATCTTTTTACTGAAATAGGTATGGAGCGTGGTTTGTCGGGCACTATTGGTGCAGGAACTTACAATGCTACTTTAGGAACCACAGCTGAGTTGTGGGCCGGATTTTACCAGGTGATTCAAAGATCAAACAATCTTTTGTTTTATATGCCTGCTGCAAAATCTGTAATGGTACCGGCAGATTATAATCGTGTTATTGCCGAAACAAAAGTACTGAGAGGATTAGCTTATTGGTACCTGATTTCTTATTTTGGTGATGTGCCATTTTTTACTGCGCCACCTGCATCACAGGATGAGATTTATAATTTTACCAGGACCGACAAGAAAACCATTATCAATTACCTGCTTACAGATCTTGAAAGCGCAGCAAATGACCTTGATTGGAATCCGTCTCAACCAGGAAGGGTAAGCAAAGGTGTTGCCATGGGTGTAGGGGCAAGGCTAGCTATGCTGGATAAAAATTATACTTACGTAGCAAATATTACTGACAATATCATTGCCAATGGCGGTTACGGGTTGAATCCCGTATTTCAAAACCTGTTCAGGAAAGCGGGACAAACTGCTAACGTGAATAAAGAGATCATGTTCTATTATCCATTTGGTGATGCAGATGCAGGCTCTTTTAATTATTTGCAATTGGTACAGGGGTCAAGGAACAATGGAGGACAGTCCAGTCATTTCCCCACACAATTCCTGGTAGATTTATTTGAATGTGTTGACGGGAAGAATATCAGCCAGTCGCCATTATATAATCCTGCAAGACCTAATAAGAACAGGGATCCCCGTATGGCCCAGACTGTTATAGTACCCGGCGATACGGTGGTGGTGCAGGGATTCACCAGTATTATTTTCGATTTTTACGACAAGTTCCTGGCGAGTTATAATCCTACCACCCAGGTGATTACTTTTCCTACAACAACGGCCAACCAGGATAGCGCCAATATTTTTGGGCCACGCCTTAACGGACTGGGGAATTTATGGAAAAAATATTGCCAGGACAGGGATATCAACGGTACTGCAGGAAATTTGTATAAAGTGGGTTGGATATACATGCGTTATGCAGAAATTTTATTACTAAATGCAGAGGCTCATTTGGAAAAAGGTTCTCCTGCCACAACCGTTGCTACATCGATTAATAAAGTAAGAACCAGGGCAGGTATGCCTGTGGTTGATGCGGCTACATTGGCTGACGTTACAAAACTGAGACAGTTGGTACGAAGAGAAAAGACGGTAGAATTAGCTAACGAAGGTCTTCATCTGCCTGATATGCGCAGGTGGGACGATGGCGCTTATGCACTCAAAGTAATGCCTGTTCAATTATATGGCGAATCGAATTCTCCTATGAAACTTACTGCGGGAGTAGGATTGGAATTGATCAATCCTGCACCTCCCCCGGTTTTTGATGCAACCTATAATGTACCCATTTCGTGGCCCAACGGAGATGCACTTCGTTTAAAAAGGGAACTGAGAATATTTAATGCCAATCAACATATTCTATGCCCGATACCACAGGGCGAAAGAGATAAGATACCTGCATTAACACAAAACCCCGGATGGTAAAAATTTTCATATAGCAGCAGTGTTTGGGTAAGGGCGGCGGTAATACGCTGCCCTTTTTTTAAATCTAAAAAATATGACTCAGCGAAATCAAAGCATTGATGCTTTACGTGGCTTTGCCATACTGGCAATGATATTAAGTGGAAGTATATCCTATGGCGATACCTTGCCTGCATGGATGTATCATGCACAGGTGCCGCCACCGGCGCACCGGTTTATTGAAACGATTCCCGGTATAACCTGGGTGGACCTTGTATTTCCATTTTTTTTATTCAGTATGGGGGCGGCAATTCCGCTGGCCCTTAATAAGAAAGTTGCTGAAGAAATTAGTTTTCTATCAATTTTGTGGATCGCAGCAAGACGGCTTTTGCAGCTTGCTTTTTTTGCGTTATTCACCGAACATATGAAGGCATGGGTGATTGCAGGAACACCAACCTCAGGTGAATATTTATTATCTGTTGCTGCTTTTGTTTTATTATTCTTTCAATTGTTTAGTAATAAGACAGAAAAGTATAAAAATATGTTTATAGGGTTTAAGCTGGCCGCATATTTAATTGCAATAGCATTGTTGTTCTTTCTGAAATTTAATGGGAATGGTTTTATGTTTACTAAATCGGATATCATTATTATTGTTTTAGCCAACATGGCTTTTTTTGGAACCATCACCTGGTGGCTCACCAAAAAACAGGTATGGGTGAGACTGGGTTTATTGCCAATAATAATGGCGGTTTTTTTGGCAGCAAAAGAACCCGGAGCAAGCTGGACCAAAGACCTGTTTAATTTTTCTCAAATAGGAAAAATACAATTTGACTGGTTGTACCGGTTCTATTTTTTAAAATATTTATTTATCGTGATACCGGGTACGTTGGCCGGAGATTGGTTCTTACAATTTAAAAGGGCAGACGGAAAATCTGACGGGAACAAAAATTATTTGATGACCATTGGTTTATTGGCATTTGTTGTAGTTATTACAAATACCATCTTCTTATTTAGCAGGCAGCTGATAGTAAATCTTATTGTTACAGGAATTTTAATAATGACGATCCATTTTTTAATAAAAAGGGCAGGGCAGGCAAATTTTCAATTGTGTTACCGGTTCTTTTGTGCAGGGGCCTACCTGTTAATACTGGGCTTATTTTTTGAAGCTTATGAAGGTGGTATAAAAAAAGATCATTCAACCTACAGTTATTATTTTGTTACCTCGGGACTCGCTTTTTTTATGTTAATTGGTTTTAGCAGTTGCTCATTATCTAAATTTGGTTCGGGGATAAATAATTATTTAAGCCTGAATGGCAGAAACCCAATGGTGGCCTATGTTGCCGGAAGTTTATTGCTTACTCCGCTGCTTCACCTTACCGGTGCAATCAGCATACTTGATAGCATGAATGCGAATGCTATAACAGGTTTTTTAAAAGGAGTTATATTCACAGGTATCGTATCAGTTATAACTATTTTCTTTACCAAAAGAGGTTGGTTTTGGAAAACGTAGCAGATCAACGCCAAATATTGGGTTTATTTACAGACGGTGATTACCAAATTCCCTCCTTGTAGTAATTGCCGGTGACTTATTGAGGTAACAGGAATGGATACACCGTTTAGCTGCACCGACTGAATTCCTGTTTTACCCGCCTTTTTTATTTTTTTTACCTGTATATGAAGCAATTTATCGCCAGGTAATTGCAGGGTTGCTTTATTAACCAGGGGATAACCAAATACATAATTACTACTTGCAGGATTCATGGGATACATACCCAGGCAGGTCCATATATACCAGGCGCTCATCTGGCCGCAATCATCATTGCCACTCAGTCCATCCGGGCCTGTTTTATAAATGCTGTCTGTAACTACTTTAATCCATCTGGCAGCTTTTTCAGGATGCCCCAATGCGGTATACATATAAATGATGTGGTGACTTGGTTCGTTACCATGTGCATATTGGCCAATCAGTCCGCTTACATCTGCAGAAACGTTTTCGCCATGTAACACAGAGGGAGCTGCAAACAACTCATCCAGCTTGTTTACCAGCTTTTCCTTACTGCCATATAATGCTGCAAGACCTTCTATATCCTGTGGTACAAAAAAGCTGTGCTGCCAGGCAGTACCTTCTACATATTGTCCGTCAAAACCGTGCTCAGATAATAAAGGGTCAAATGGTTCTATAAATTTACCAGTGCTGTCTTTGGCCCTCATAAATCCGGATTTGCGGTCGAAAAGATTTTTATAACTCATCGATCTTTTCATAAAGATCTCATAATCGTTTTGTTTACCGAGCTTTTTGGCCACCTGTGCAATGCACCAGTCATCATAAGCATATTCAAGCGTCATTGTTACACTCCACCCGTGTTTATCCTGCGGCAAATAACCAAATCGAATATAATCTGGTGTACCACGTTGAGGTTGAAAAGCACTTTTAAGCATGGCAGCGTAGGCCAGGTTGTAATCAAATTCTTTTATGTTTTTAAGCATGGCATCGGCAATGATGGGGATACTGTGATAGCCGGTCATAGTATTCGCTTCCCACGTGCTCAAATCCCACACCGGCAGCAGGCCGTTATCTTCATAAAGCTGCAGCATGCTATTGATCATGTCTGGCAATCTTTTTGTTTGTGTTATTGTAAATAATGGGTTTAAAGCCCTGAACACATCCCATTGGGAAAAAACAGTGTATTTATTATTTCCTTTTTTGAAAACCAGTTGTTTGTTATCGTGAGTTTGATAAGTTCCATCGGCATCATTGCTGATAACCGGCGCCAGGCATGTGTGATACAGAGCAGTGTAAAATTTTTTAGCCAGCGGAATATCGTCGGTATTTATTTTTATTTTTTGTAATTCTTTTTCCCAAAGCATTTCAGCTGCAGTGGCAACAGCAACAAAATCTTGCGAAGCGGAATTTTTTGCCTCTGCCAGCGCTTTATCCGTACTTACTGTACTTAGTGAAACTTTTACCACCAGTGACAATGCAGTATTAAATTGCAATGCCACTTTTACTTTATTGCCTTGCGCTTTATTATTTGAAACGGTGGAATCATCAATAAAAAAAAACTGCTTAACCGGTTGTGAAAATGTTGCCGCAAAATATACTTTTTGTCCCTTTGCCCAGCCTGTGCTATAGCGGTATCCAACCAATGTATGTTCATCAATTAATTGTACCATTCCATCCGTGCATTTATCCCAGTTTATGGCAAATCCCATATCAAATCTCAGCCAGCCTGTAGCCGAAGGAAAAGTGTAACGATGAAAGCCCGTCCTTTCGGTAGTGGTTAATTCACATTGCACCCCGTTATCCAGTTTTACTTTATAATAGCCTGGCCGGGCATTTTCATTGTGGTGAGAAAACGGGATTTTAATTTTCGAGTTTCTTATTGCAGCGGTATCTGTAAGAGGTAAAACAGAAATGTCGCACCAGTCGCCAATACCGGTGCCACTTAAATGCATATGGCTGAAGCCCGCAATGGTATTGCTGCTATAATGGTAACCGCTGCACCAGTCCCAGCCCTCATCGCCATTATCAGGACTAAGTTGTACCATGCCGAATGGAACGGTTGCTCCCGGGTAAACATGACCGTGACCTCCCGTGCCTGAAAAGACATCCACAAATTCAGTAAACTGTTGCGCATTAGAAAAAAGAGCGGTATTAAGGATAAATACCAGTGATAATATCTTTTTCAATAGATTGATTTAATGTTATAAAGCGCTGTTGTTATCATTTGATGAAAGGGTATTGTTGCTGGTACCACAGTATCTTATCCTTTACGCCTTCATAAAAAAAGAAACATTCCCCTTTAAAACCATTGGTCCTGTTTTGTTGAATCATCTGGCTCATAAAAGCATCGCTTTGCAAAGTGGTGCCGGATTTTACCAGTACACCGGGGTAAAATGGAACGGCGTTATTCCTGTAATATCCTTTTTGTTGCGTGAGCACAGAGGTATAGGCAGCTATATCATACCTGTAGCATTGCGGCATCACAGCGTCTACCCAACTGCTGTCCACCCATGTAGGCCAATCCTGCAGGTACTCTGTTAAACTGAATGGGTAGGGACTTGGCGACATGGTTAGCTGTATAGTTGGTTTAATGGTTTTAACCTCTGTGCGAAGCCGTTTTAAAAATCCATTTAATTTTTTTGCCCGCCAGTTTACCCACGCTGCGTCCTGGTAATTGGAGGGCGGGTTGGAACCGGTTTCTGTAAAATAAAGGTTACTGGTATAGCTATCATAACCAGAGGTGGAAGGTACTGCAGGCAAACGGTCATCACCCTGCAAGCCATCAACATTATATTTCGATGTTACTTCTTTAAAAAGACTGATCATATAATCCTGCACTTCGGGGTTAAAAGGATTTAACCAGTCAAAACCATTTTTAACCACCAGGTTTCCGCTGATGTCTTTTGCTGCCCAGCCCGGCTTTGCTGAAACAATTGCTCCGCCATTGGCAGAATAGGAGGAAGAAAAACCATATTCAAACCAAGCGTGTACCTTTATGCCTGCGGCATGTGCTTCGTCAATCATTTCCTGTAAGGGATCTCTTCCTGCATATCTTTCTAAGATCGGTATACCAATCAGGTTCTGCATTACGGAACTTGGGTAAATGGTTCGCCCGTTATTATAGACCACCATAAAAATATTATTGATATTGGCAGCTTTACATGTTTGTACACATTGTTTAATATTGTCTCTGCTATCCAGTGCAGTGCTTGCGGCGGTGGTAATCCATGCACCTCGTAATGCATTGGGGTCCCACACCGGAGTTGGAGGCAGGGTGGTACCGCCGCCGCCACTAGTTCCGCCACTACTTCCTTTTTTACAGGAATTTACAGACAGCAATATTGCTAAAAATAATAAGTAAACCGGTAAAGATAACCTGGAATGATAGCGCATAATCGTTTGAATTGAATGATGAATTATTTAACGAACTTAAATAAATTATTTTACAAAATATTAATTCTTTATAAATAATTTTATTAACTTTCAGTTTTAAATACCATTAACATAAATATATTGCTTGTAAAAAAATCAAAAAAAAGACCGCCGGTATATTGGGTTCCTTCCACCTGGTTTGCAATGGGCTTGCCTTTTGTGGCATTGGCAGCCGCCAGTTCATTAATGTATAAGAATATGGGTATTCCGGATGCCCAGATCGCATTCTGGACCTCACTGATCATGCTTCCCTGGACGATCAAGCCATTGTGGGGCCCTTTTTTGGAGATGTATAAAACCCGGAAATTTTTTGTTTACGCAACACAAATATTTACAGGAATTTTATTTGGTTTAGCAGGCCTTTCGCTTCAACTCGGTCATTTTTTTAGTATTTCCATTGGCATACTTTCTATAATCGCATTTAGTGGTGCCACCCATGACACTGCCGCTGATGGCATTTATCTGAATGAACTGTCACCTGAACTACAGGCAAAATATGTAGGATGGCAGGGTGCTTTTTATAATATTGCAAAAGTATTGTCGGGTGGAGTGCTGGTATATTTAGCCGGTGAACTGGAGAAAAAGATTGGTGTACGCAATGCATGGATGACCGTTATGATGATGTATGGTATCATTATGATTGCATTGGGGGTGTATAATAAAATGGTACTTCCTTCAGAAGAACAATCCCCAAAGGTTCATTCTGTACAGGAAAGTTTAGCAACCTTAAAAGATGTGATCATCACCTTTTTTCAAAAAAAGAATATCTGGTTCAGTTTGTGTTTTATCGTTTTTTACCGGTTTGCAGAAGGACAGGCTATAAAAATAACCCCTCTTTTTTTTAAAGCTGCAAGAGCGGAAGGAGGATTGGGTTTATCTACTTCACAAATCGGCGTTTTATATGGTGTATTCGGCTCTATTGCCTTTGTATCAGGTTCAATCATTGCGGGGTATTTTGTATCTGACAAGGGACTCACTAAAAAAACATTACTTATTCTTTGTGCCTTTTTTAATGTGCCATTTGTAGCTTATGCATTCCTCGCCATCACACTTCCAGCAAACTTATACGTTATCGGCAGCGCAGTGGCCATCGAATATTTTGGTTATGGATTCGGGTTTGTTGGCCTGATCCTTTTTATGATGCAAAACATTGCACCGGGTAAATATAAAATGGCCCATTATGCATTTGGCAGCGGTTTAATGAACCTTGGTTTTATGATCCCTTCCATGGTTAGTGGATTTGTAAGCGATTACCTGGGATACAAAGAATTTTTTATCTGGGTACTGGTAGCCACCATTCCGGCATTTTTAGTAACCTGGCTTGTACCATTGCGAAAAGTGGCAGATGAACCCGAGATTTCTGAGCCTGCAGCTGAAGAAAAAATGTAAACTTAAAATGATGAAACAATTACCTGCGCTGGTCTTTAGTTTGGTGAGTTCGCAATTTACGGTAGCTCAAAATACTTACGATACAACTTATGCTTCAACCTACTATCAGCAAAAAGTGACATTATTTCGCCTGCTTCCTGATACAAAACATGAGATCATTTTTTTAGGTAATAGTATTACTGATATAGGGGAGTGGGGAGAGATCTGGCAAAATAAAAATGTAAAGAACAGGGGCATATCAGGTGATAATACTTTTGGCGTACTGGCAAGGTTAGACGAAGTGATGTCTTCAAAGCCAGAAAAAATATTCATCATGATCGGTATCAACGATATTTCAAAAGATACGCCTGATTCGGTGATCATCAACAATTACAAAAAAATTATCCGGCAGATCAGGGCAAGCTCACCCGCTACCCAATTATATGTGCAGAGTATCTTACCCACCAATAATGAATTTGCAGATTTTCAGAAACACCAGAATAAAGACAAACACATTCGTTTTATAAATGCTTATTTGGATAAATTTTGTAAGGATGAAAAAATAACATTTGTCGATTTGTACAGTTCCTTTTTAGATAGCACAGGGAAATTGGATAAGCAATATACCAATGACGGTTTGCATATTAATGGACCGGGGTATATGAAATGGAAAAAGCTGTTGATTGAAAAAGGCTGCATGAAATGATTTTAAAAAATGCACATTAAATTATGATGTATGCTCATTACAGGAACATTTATTGATGAAATCAGTCATGATATACCCCATCAGAACTGGGGTGCTAAAGAATGGGAAAAAGATTTTGAACACATGAAATCGACAGGTATTGATACGGTGATTCTGATCAGGTGCGGTTACCGGAAATTTATGACCTACCCATCGAAATACCTGCAAAATAAATACCAGTGTTACCAACCGCCGGTTGACCTGGTAGAGTTGTTTTTATCATTGGCAGATAAGCACAACATGCAATTTTATTTTGGCTTATACGATAGCGGACACTACTGGGATACGGGCGTGCTGCAGAATGAAATTGAAGACAATAAGTTTATCATAGAGGAAGCCTGGAACAATTACGGGCATCATCCTTCTTTCAAAGGGTGGTACCTGAGTATGGAGATCAGCCGTAAAACTATAGGCGCCATTGATGCATTCAGAAACCTGGGAACGATGTGTAAGGAAACCAGTAATGGCTTGCCCACTTTTATCTCGCCCTGGATAGATGGTAAAAAAGCAGTGCTGGCAGCCAGCGGGCATCTTACCAAAGCAGATGCGATAAGTGTAGCCGAACATGAAAAAGAATGGAATGAGATCTTTAGCGGTATACAGGGAGCAGTAGACGCAGTTGCATTTCAGGATGGGCACATAGACTATTCGGATCTGGATAGTTTTTTTACTATTAACAAAAAGCTGGCCGATAAATACGGACTGCAATGCTGGACCAATGCTGAAAGCTTTGACAGGGATATGCCTATAAAATTTCTACCTATAAAATTTGAAAAATTAAAGCTTAAGCTGGAGGCTGCACAAAGGGCTGGGTACCACAAAGCCATCACTTTTGAATTTTCTCATTTTATGAGTCCTCAATCATCCTATGTGCAGGCGCATCATTTGTATAACCGGTACACTGAATATAAAAATGAAATCATTAAATTATGAAAAAACTACTGTTAGTTGCTGGCGTTACATTTTTGCTGGTTGCCTGTGTTAAAGCACAAAAAAAACAAGAGGTTATAAAGGGAACATGGATCACTAATGTGGCCAGCGATATTTTAAAATCTAAGAAGAATATTGTTGAAGGGATAAAGCTTTGTAAAAAAAACGGCATTAATAATATTTATGTGGTGGTTTGGAACAACGGTGTTACTATGTATCCCAGCAAAGTAGTGGAAGCCTATATTGGTGTAAAACAATCTCCTGCATTTACTAACAG
Organism: Ferruginibacter profundus; assembly: GCF_054783275.1. Taxonomy (NCBI): domain Bacteria; kingdom Pseudomonadati; phylum Bacteroidota; class Chitinophagia; order Chitinophagales; family Chitinophagaceae; genus Ferruginibacter; species Ferruginibacter profundus. The sequence continues at coordinate 623,462 of NZ_BAAGQW010000001.1, forward strand.
GGATCCTTTAAAAGAAATTATAGCCGAAGGGCACAAGTCTGGTATTAAAGTGCATGCCTGGTTTGAGTTTGGTTTTTCCTATGCTTATAATGATTCCAATTCAATCTGGCTACAGAAATACCCGGGATGGGCAGGCAGAAATAATAAGGGCGAGCTACTGCAGAAAAATAAATTTTACTGGTGGAGCGGTATCAATCCGGAGGTGCAATTGTTTGTAAAAAAAATGATCAGCGAGGTGGTGAACAACTATGCTGTAGATGGTGTGCAGGGCGATGACCGTTTGCCTGCAATGCCAGCTGAAGGCGGGTATGATGCCTGTACTATGCAGCTGTATGCAAAGGAACACAATGGACAGGCTCCTCCTCAGGACGCTAAAGATTCATCCTGGTTGCAATGGAAGGCTGATCAGTTAAGTGCGTTTGGTAAAACAATCTATCAAACAGTAAAAGCTATGAAACCAGGCTGTATTGTTTCCTGGGCGCCCAGTATTTATCCCTGGTGCAAGGAGCAATATTTGCAGGATTGGCCTAAGTGGTTAAAGGAAGGCTATGCAGATTATATTATTCCGCAATTGTACCGCTACAAGATTGAAGATTACGAAAAGGTGCTGAAGGAATTAGACGTTTTGGTTACACCGGCTATGAAACATAAAGTATTTCCGGGCATTTTAACTTCTTTAGGTGATGGCTATCAATCCACCCGTGAGTTAACCGATCAAATGATACAACTCAACAGGAAATACGGATTTAAAGGAGAAGTGTTTTTTTATTTTGAAACGCTTTATCGCATGAAAGGTAAATTTTATAATAAATAATTTTTTTACAAATGAATACATTGATGGCAATGAAACGAATTTCTTTTTGCTGCATGATTTTTATGCTATTGGTAGCATCGTTATCCTGTTCTAAAAAAAGCAGTCCCACCAATACAGGACAACCAGTTTCCATTCCTGTAACTCCATTAATAAATTTACCTCAAGGTTGGAAATATTCACCCGGCTATTCAGGAGCACTGCCTTATGGTATGCAGGTATACACTTTTGACAGCATTTTTGCCGGGCGCAATACCAAGGCATATTGCCTTGCCTATGATAGCAAAATCAGTGGCTTTGAGTTTAAACCAACACTGTCAACTACCGCCAGGAAACCAAGCGATTTTTTTGCCCAGGAACCTGGTGTGGTATATGCCAGTATTAATGGTGGGTTCTTCGGGGGCAATCAATCTTATAGCCTGGTAAAATATAACAACGTTGTTGGTGCTGTCAACATAAAGTCAGTTAACAGAAACTTTAATGGCAATAATGTACCTTATTATCCAACAAGGGCGGCATTTGGGGTAAATAGTTTAGGCGTTCCCGGTATATCATGGATTTATCATGTAGGTGCAGGAAACGAGAATATTTTTAGTTATCCAAATCCCAGTCCAAATGTGGAAGGCAGCCAGCCTCAGCAGGTACCTGCAGAAACTTTTCCTGCGGGGGGAACAGCCTGGGATGTGGTAAGTGCAATTGGTGGTTCACCAGTGTTATTACAAAACGGAACTATTAATATTACTGATAAAGCCGAACTGATCAACATAGATAATAGCACTTCAAGAGCCCGTTCGGCAATAGGGTATAATGATAACAGGATTATTATGATATTGGCTGTGGAAGGTGTGGAAAGTACCAATCCTTTGCAAACCTATGTAGGGCTAAACCTGGCAGAACTTGCTGCCATGCTGCAAAGCCTGGGATGTTCCAATGCCATAAACCTTGACGGAGGCGGGTCCACCTCAATGGTAATAGGGAATAAACTAACGGTAAGGCCTAGCGACAGTGGAGTAGAAAGGCCGGTAATGAGTGTTATACTTATTAAAAAGAAATAAGGTGTTGAAAAAGCAGATAACTTATTTCATATGCTCTTTTATATTACTGGGGCAATCGGAAGCGCAAAAACAAGTTAGCTTTCCATTTGCTTCAAAACAAACGAGAGATGCTGTAGCGGGTAACCTGCTTACTCAAATTAAAGCTACGATAGTGTTGCCGGTAAACGATTCTACTTTAAGAAAATATACCGGCGCTTTTTGGGCCATGGAGTTGATGCTGTACCGTCCTGCAGGATATGATAAAAAAATACCCGGTCAGCTATTGCAATTGCCCTTTTTTCAGCCGGATTTTCAAAGGGCATACCTGGAAATGCTTTACACATTATATACCAGGCAATTTGCAAATGAAGTAAGCCGGGTATGGGAACAACTGGCCAACGATAAAGTGAAAGCAATGGCGCTGGAATATCTTGCAAGTAATAATATTTTTCCTAAAACTTCCGGACTCGATGCTTTTTTAAATACCGCTTACGGCAAAATATACCAGGAGCGATGGAAAGTAAAGAAAAAGGCGATACCATCAAAGAGTGCTTTTTTAGATACTGGTTTTCTTCGTGGTAAAACAGTTGTTTGCAGTTTTCAGTCAGCAGACAGAAACCGCCCGGGATATTTAATGATACGCAATGAAAAGAGCCAATGGGTAGCGGATAGCAATGGCAGGCCTTTACAATTTACACAGCTGGCAAGGTCTATCAGCAACTTACCCTATTATATCAGTAACGGCAACACGCCACAAGGTTTGTATAAAGTTACCGGCCTGGATAGTTCTGATAATAACTGGATCGGACCAACCACCAACCTGCAAATGCTGTTGCCATTTGAAAATGGCAACTCAGTTTTTTTTGAAACAGATACAGCATTTATTACGCACTATAAAAAAATGCTCGGGCCACTGGCAAAGTATAGCGCTTTGATGGAAAGTTTTTGGGCGGGCCGGCTGGGGCGTTCGGAAATTATTGCGCATGGTACTACTATTGATCCGGCCTTTTACAGTAAACAACAATATTATCCCAACACACCATCAATGGGTTGTCTTTGCAGTCCTGAATTATGGGATGTTAATGGAGAAAGGATATTTAGCGTACAAATGGAATGGATCAATGCAATAAAAAAAATGGATAAACTACCGGGTTATTTAGTGGTAGCTGAGGTAAAAGATCTGTAGGTTTTTCTTAAATAATACAGCCGCCGGAATTTTAACCGGCAGGAACATTAATAAAATAATAATTTATGCATTCAACTTTTAATGAAACACTAGCGGTGGTAAATCAAAAACGCATCAATCTCAGTGATAGTTTTGAAAAGATTCCCTGCGAAATTTTTCCTGATGCAATAACGGGATCCCAATATGTTGCCCGTAAGATTGCGCATTTAATTAAAGAGAAACAACAAATGGGAATGCCTTGTGTGCTGGGTTTGGCAACAGGATCAACACCTATAAGTTTATATGCAGAACTGGTTCGGCTGCATCGGGAAGAAGGGTTGAGTTTTAAAAACGTAATCAGCTTTAACCTGGATGAATATTTTCCTATAGAAAAAAAAGCGCTGCAGAGTTATCACAGTTTTATGCATCGGCTGCTTTTTAATCATGTGGATATTTTACCTGGCAATGTTCATATACCCGATGGAAATTTATCTAAGGACGAAGTAAAAAAACATTGTCTGGCTTATGAATTACAGATTGAAGCTGCAGGAGGTATTGATCTTCAGGTATTGGGTATTGGTAATAACGGGCATATTGGGTTTAACGAACCTGGCTCCGGTATATTTTCCAAAACAAGATTAGTAAATCTTGAAAATTCTACCCGTATTGCAAATGCTTATGAATTTTCAAATATTTCGGAAGTGCCCCGTATGGCTCTTACAATGGGGCTTAACACTATCCTGAAAGCAAAGAGTATCGTTTTAATGGCGTGGGGGTCTGCTAAAGCCCCTGTTATTCAAAAAGCAGTAGAAGGACATGTAAATGAACAGGTGCCGGCAAGCGTTTTACAGCAACATGGGGATTGTGTTTTTGTTATGGACGAAGCAGCTGCAGTTGAACTTACCAGGAATAAATCTCCCTGGTTAACCGGAGAATGTGAATGGACGCCTGCGATGATCAGAAGAGCTGTTGTGAATATGGCGCTTAAATTACATAAGCCCATACTTTCACTTACCAACCAGGATTATAATGAATTCGGGCTTGCAGATCTGCTGGTAGAAAAAGGAGATGTGTATGAAATTAACCTGCAGGTTTATTATATGCTTAGGGATTCAATTACAGGCTGGCCGGGAGGTAAACCCAATAGTATTATTCCCGGACATCCGGAAAGGCCAATGCCGTTTCCAAAAACCGTATTGATTTTTTCTCCGCATCCTGATGACGATATAATCAGTATGGGTGGAACATTTCAACGTTTACACGAGCAGGGGCATGATGTGCATGTTGCCTATCAGACTTCTGGCAACATTGCGGTAACTGATGAATTTGTAACGAGGTTCATTGATTTTGCCGTTGGCTTTGAACAAATCTCCGGAATAGATACCAGCCATTCAGGAAAAATACTTTCAGATGTAAGAAGTTATCTCGCCTCAAAGAAAAAAAACTTTGTTGACTCGCCGGAGATCAGGGAGATAAAAGGTTTGATACGCCGCTGCGAAGCTAAAGCCACCTGCAGGTATGTGGGCATTAGTGATGATAATATTCATTTTCAAAACCTGCCGTTTTATGAAACAGGAACCGTTGAAAAAGCGCCGATGAGTAAAGAGGATGTGGATATTACAATAAAACTCTTACGGGAAGTAAAACCGCACCAGGTCTTTTGTGCAGGCGATCTTGCAGACCCTCATGGCACCCATAAAGTTTGCCTTGATGTAGTATTTGAAGCGTTAAGGCAAATAAAAGCAGATGGAGATGCATGGTTGAATGATTGTTGGCTTTGGTTGTACAAAGGAGCATGGCAGGAATGGAATATTGAAGAAATTGAAATGGCAATCCCTATGAGCCCGGACCAGGTTCAGAAAAAAAGATATGGCATATTTATTCATCAATCGCAAAAAGATATGGTTCCTTTCCAGGGTAGCGACAGCAGGGAGTTTTGGCAACGTGCGGAAGAGAGAAATAAAAATACCGCTGATTTGTATGCACAACTTGGACTGACCCAGTATGAGGCGATGGAAGCTTTTGTGCGATATAGATTTTAAGTGCAATTGTCAAGGCACTGTTTTTAACAGTCGGGGAAATGCCTGTTTTGGAATACTATTGTTTACAAGCGGATTAATTTTCAGCCGGAATGGCAATGCCAGGGAGTATACAATGCAGGACTATTATTAGAAAATCAATGAAGCCCTCTCATTGCTTGAAATTAACGGTTGCATTGGCTAATGGTATTTTATCTGTACCAAAAAACAAGCCATTACTACCCGGCGTATGCCATTTTGGAAGTGGAGCGAATGTAATAATAGTTTTGAGGAAAAAGACATTATACTATATGCAAATGATTTTATAAAACCGGACAGGTATTTTCTCAATAAATAAAATCAGCAATGGCATGCTATTCAAAATAGACGGGTGATGGATGCCATTCCCGGGAATTTACCTTAATATTTTCCCGTCCAGGAAAAATGCCGGTCGTAAATTATCTTTTTTTTACTCTGTATATGATTTAAAAATGCTTTTGCTACAACAGACATTTTCTTTTGCTTTAGCCAAACCAACCGCCAGTTTTCAACTAACGGTAGCCCTTGTACGGGAATAATAATGATGGCTTTTTGCTGTAATTCGTTTTTAATGCTCAAAATAGATAGTATAGAAAATCCCAGCCCGGCCATAACTGCCTGTTTTACTGCTTCATTCGAAGTCAGTTCAAATCTTACTTTAGGAACGATGTGGGCTTTTTGAAAATATTGTTGCATCGTAACCCTGGTTCCGGAACCTTCCTCCCTGTAAATCAGTGGCAGTTCATCAAACACTGATTTATTCATACGCCTGGTTATTTTTAAACCGCTGTCAGTAGCGCCAGCCAAAAAAAGTTTATTGGGTAATAATATCTCCTGCTCAAGATCCAGATTTGCAGGTAACACTGATACCAGCGCAAAATCCACCTCATTGTTTTGCAGGCTTTCAATTACGTTGGTTTTATTGGTTACATCCATCATCAAATCAATGGAGCCGTTTGCCTTTAAAAAATCATTCAGGTAATAGGGCATCACATATTTTCCGGTAGAGGCCACTGATATTTTCAAACGGCCGGATAACATACCTTTAAAACTATGGGTGCGGTAATCAATATTGGCTACTTCCTGTAAAATTTTATCCGCAATCTGGTACAACTCCTGGCCAAATTGGGTAATGTATATTTTTCTGCCAATCACTTCGGTTAAAGGAATATCAAACTGGTCCTGTAAATTCTTTAACTGGATAGATACGGCAGGCTGGGTCATATTCAATGCTGCGGATGCCCTGGTAACACTTTGATTTTCTACCACCGCCATAAAAACCTTTAACTGGTGAAAAGTATAATTCATAAATATAGTTTATGCTTTCTATAGTAAAGATAAATGAAAGTATATGGATTTTCCTACAGATTTTTGCGTCACTAAAAAATTAACCCATGACAAAAATTACAGTTGCTAAAGGGGATGGCATTGGTCCGGAGATTATGGACGCCACCTTAAAAATCCTGCAGGCTGCAGGCGCTCAGATTGACATCGAAGAAATTGAAATTGGGGAGAAAGTTTATTTAAGCGGTAATTCAGCAGGTATAGCTCCGGCTGCCTGGGAATCGCTTCGGAGAACCAAAGTATTTTTAAAGGCACCTATCACCACGCCGCAGGGTGGGGGTTATAAAAGCCTGAACGTAACTACCCGGAAAGTGTTGGGCTTATATGCCAATGTGCGGCCCTGCGTTTCTTACCACCCTTTTGTACAAACCAAACACCCGGTGATGAACGTCGTGATCATAAGGGAAAATGAAGAGGACTTGTACGCCGGTATAGAGCACCGGCAGACCGATGAAGTGGTGCAATGCCTGAAACTGATTTCGAGACCCGGAACTGAAAAAATTATCCGTTACGCATTTGAATATGCCAGGGCCTACAACAGGAAAAAAGTGACCTGCTTCACCAAGGACAATATCATGAAAATGACGGATGGCCTTTTTCATAAGGTTTTTGATGAAGTAGGAAAAGAATATCCCGATCTGGAAAAAGAACATTGGATTGTAGACATTGGTGCTGCAAAATTAGCAGACACTCCGGAATTGTTTGATGTTATCGTAATGCCCAATTTATATGGTGATATATTAAGTGATGTGGCGGCACAGATCACTGGTTCAGTAGGCCTTGCGGGCAGTGCGAATATAGGGGACGGTTTTGCCATGTTTGAAGCCATTCATGGTTCTGCCCCACGCATTGCCGGTAGTAACAAGGCTAACCCATCAGGTTTATTATTAGGCGCTGTGCAAATGCTGGTGTATATCGGTCAAAAAGAGGTGGCGGAAACAATACAAAATGCATGGTTGAAAACATTGGAAGAGGGTATCCATACTTATGATATTTATAAGGAAGGAACTTCAACATCAAAATTGGGTACCAGCGAATTTGCAGATGCGGTGATTGAAAGACTAGGGCAAAGGCCGGGCACTCTGCAGGCCGTTGATTATTCTAAATCTGTCGCAGGGTTTAATATAAAAATCACACCACAACCAGCAGCCGTAAAAGAACTGGTAGGGGTAGACGTCTTTCTTCATGCGAAAGATATTTCCGCTGATGCTATTGCGCAAAAAATTGATGCGGTGAGGAAAGATACTTTGCAATTAAGTATGATCACCAACCGCGGCACCAAAGTTTGGCCCAACGGTTTTCCCGAAACATTTTGTACCGATCATTGGAGGTGCAGGTTTAAAAGTGCAGGTAATAAAGTACTCCAATACCAGGATATACTGGATGTACTGCAACAAATCAATGAGCTGCCATTGAATATTATTAAAACAGAAAACCTTTATTTATTTGATGGTGAGCCCGGTTTTACAGCAGCACAAGGTCAATAATTTATTCAACAATAAAAATCATAATAATGGAAATACAACTGATCAGTGGCACATTTACGGTGGCAGAAGCAGAAGAACTTTTAACCGCCATTTTTAAAACTAAGATTGCTTTTCACGAAAATAAAATAAGAACTATCCATGAATCGGAAGAAGATATCAAACATTCTGAAAGCAGGATTAAGCAACTGGAACAAACCCTTAGAGATACTATAAAGAAAATAAAGGAGCAAGGACAGACCCATACCAACCTGAATGCTCACATAGAAGTTTCTACCAGGAAAATTTATGGGCAATAAATAAAATAACAAACAAGCAATAATGTACCAGCACCTGTGATTGTATCAAGTCAATGGTTAAAATTGAACGGATTGGATTCGTTTACAAATTCCGTAATAAGCGAAGAATTGATTTTTTGGGGAAATTGAATATCAACTCATCGCAGGCATTATAATGGTCTTGTCATCGCGGCAAATTAGATCTCTGCCAATGCAGAGGTTTAATTTGCCGCATTTTGTGAACTTATTACAAAGCAAATACCGTATCTGTTAACTCAAATATTACCTTGCTGAAACTATTTTATTGTTCGGTCTTCTTTACTCATGCGAATCAAAATCAGCACCAGGTCAGCCAAACTCTTAGCAAAAACGAGTACAAATGCCATTGCGTAATTCAACACTTCGGTCTGCGACCAGAATACAAAAACATATCCTATGATGCAGAAGAGTGTAAAATAAACAGCTATTAACCGGTAGTATACCTCTTTGATAACAACATCCTGTGCTGTTTTATTTTGAGGCCTGGCTCTGTATAAAAAAATAACGAATTGAATCCAATAAATCAAGGTGACGCCTGTTATTTGTCCGTAAGTAATATTGGTTGCCATGGAAGCACTTTTGGGATCAGACATAAATGCTACATATAAATAGAAGCCAATTAAGGAAACCCAAAACCAAAAGCTGAAGCTACCGGCATTTTGCCAGCGTTCTTTTGCCGAAGCTGCTTTTGCAAACCCCAGCAGCAATATCAGGTTGCATAACCAGTAATTAACCATCTCCAGCATAAAATAAAAAAGGATAGCACCTGGTAACCATTTAAAGAAAATAATGCCGCAACAAGGAATTAAAATACTCAACAAAAATTGTTGAAACATCGATAAGCGGAGAAATTTTATTACTATTTGAAGTAAGGAGAGCATATCAATTAAAATGTTTGCTGCCAGGGGTTGTACTTCAGTACCTGATAATGCAAAAGTTCGTTTTAATATTCATTCAACCTGCCCATAACAACTTGCTTGTACAACCGGCCTATCGGAACCTCCGAGTCTTTCAGCTTAATGGATAGATTACTATAACCGGAGACCTTGTCTAATGAAATAATGTAGGATCGGTGAACCCGCAAAAATTTATGCTCTGATAACAAGTTTTCTATCGATGTAATGGATTGTCGTACCAGCAGCTTTTTGCCATCATTCAGGAATATCGTTACATAGTCTTTACAACTTTCAATATATTTTATTTCGTTGATAAAGACTTTATTCATGCCTTTATCCATCTTCACGTAAACAAAAGCTTCTGCAGGTGAAATCGGTTCAATGAATGCAGAGGTCGTTTCATTACCCACAATGCGGTTCAGTTTAGTTACCGCTTTTAAAAAACGTTCAAAAGAAACGGGTTTCACTAAATAATCTACCGCATCCAGTTCAAAACCATCTACCGCATATTCCCTGTAGGCGGTTACAAAAATTACTTTGGGCGGATGCGCCAGGTTTCTGAAGAACTCCGTACCAATGACCCGGGGCATTTTTATATCAAGAAAAATAACGTCTACTTTTTTCTGCCGCAAAACTTCGATAGCTTCAAGAGCATTATTACATTGCCCTACGATTTCTAAAGCTGCTATATCGTTGATATACCTCGCTAAAATATTCAAAGCAGGTGGCTCATCATCTATAAGCAGGCAGCGAATCTTCATATTTCAGCGATTGTGAAATGACCGGTTGTTTCATCTGATAAATAGCGGCGGTATTACCGATTAATTGGATGGTAAGAGAGACCACATAAAAATTACTTTCCTCCGTAATTTTCAGTTCATGATGGCCAGGATAAATAAATTCGAGCCGTTTTTTTACATTTTCAATACCAATACCATTTTTTCTTTGCGGAGCAAACTCATTTTTACTGTTAGCGATCTTCGCTTTCAGTTTATTTTCTTTTACAGATATATCCACCGTTAACCAGGATTTTTCTATTTGTTCGGAAGTACCATGTTTAAACGCATTTTCTATAAAAGGAATCATCAATAAAGGAGCAATGAAAATATCCTGTATGTCTCCCTCTGCATTCCAGGAAATATCAATTTTATCACCGTATCGCTCCCGTTCTAATTCGATATAATTTTTCATTATATCCAATTCTTTTTCGAGCCTTACTTCTGCTGCCCGGCAATCATACAGCATATAACTTAAAAGGTTCGAAAGTTTTAAAATCAATCCCGGAGTTTTGGGTGAGCTTTCTAAGGAAAAAGAATAGATATTGTTTAAGGTGTTAAATAAAAAATGTGGGTGCACCTGCGCTTTTAATAATTGCAGCTCTGCCGTAACTTTCTCCTGCTGTGCATTAAGCCAGTCCTTTTGCTTAAAATCCCAGTACTTAAAAAATTTTATGATCATAGGGATTGCTGCTGAAGTAGTGATACATAAAAAACACCAGGCCAGTGGGCCTTTGGGCAATACATAGTCCGGGTTCCTCATCTCCTGAATAGGTATCACAAAATAATCTTTGTACCATACGTCCAGATAGAAACCTGCTATTCCCCAAAGAAGTATTAATAACAAAAACTCGAATATTTTACCTCTTAATAAGAAGTATGGAACTGCCCAGTAAGCCATTGGGTAGCCATATAAAATAAAAAAGGGTATCCACATAAACATATTAACTACCTCCATGCCAAACGAACCGGGGGCACCAATAGCTATCCAAAAACCGGCCCAAAGTAACGTATGTATAATCCAGTAGGTAACATGACGCAACACTTTGTAGCGGGGAGAAAAAACAAAATCGTTATAAAGGAAGATATTAATGGATTGCAACAGCCTGTTCATCTGCTAATCAATTTTAGTGTTTTTGCCCTGTCAAAACTTTTAAAAAATAAATCACTCTTTCTGCTCAAAGTTAAATAATCGTTAGCCATTTATAAACAATAAAACGACCAATTACCCTTTTTTCCGACAAACAACATTTTTGACCTTTTAAAACCATGTGTTGCCATTTATGGCTTTATATCCGGAAATATTTCGTTTAAGCGATTAGTTTTTAGAATCACGAAATTCTGCTTTTATTTTAGCATTGAGTATTTCTGTTTCTAAAACTTACACCAATTGGAACAGCCTACAAATGCATATAAGATCTGCATACCAACCGCTGATAATTATAGCGAATCACTTCTTGCGGGAAGTCTGGTAAGTTGTAGCAAACAAAAAAATAAATTATAAACACATGAACATCTTATCCAAAAATTATTCTTGCTATTTAATAATCATGCTTAAATAATGTAGAAATGAAAATAATCAAAGTTTTCTCATTAACCATTGCTTTATTCCTGTTTTCTTATGCCGGTTATGCACAGTTGGGAAATTTGTCCAATAAAGCAAAGAACGCTGTAGTAAATAAGGTAAAAAGTACATCCGGAAAAACAGAAACTAATACCGGTAAGGACACCCAAACCGATAAGCCGGCAGATGCAACAACTGCCGCTGCAGACAAAAAGGAAAATAAAAATATAAATGCAAAAACAATGACAGACCAAAACATCACTATAAACAAAAAATATTTTCTGTATGAAGACATTATGATGATTCCGGACGCCACATTTTATTTTTCTGATAAACCTTTTGGCAACAGCCACGAGGGAGCGAAAACAAATTTCAAATCAAGCGGGTTTATCTATGGCCGTTTAGAGCTGAAGAACCAGACCATAGAAGAAGCTTTTAAGCTTAAACCCATAGGTAAAAATTATTACGTGATGCTTTCATTTGGGGTTGTAAAAGGCAGCGAAGGCAAATATGCACAGGTTAATAATAACGCTGTAATGCTTAAACCCGATGAGATCAAGCAAACAGCTTTCAACTTTGACGTTCTGCCCGACCCGGCCAATGCCACTACCGGTATAGGAATGAATTATGAATATGGTTTTGATGCAATGCACGTTATCGGCGGGCCAATGTACCAGATCATTGACCAGAATAAATTTCCCGATAACGGCGACTATACCATCCAGCTACAGTTTTACTTTAGGCCTGTAGATGGCTGGGGAAATGGGTTGCCCAACTCCAGCGACTGGCCTGGTGTAGAAGGTGCATTTCATTTCAGTTTCAACGCTGGCGATGTAGCGGCAATAAAAAAGAATTTTACAGCAGTATACCAGGCAATAAAAACAACCGCGTTCATGTTACACGCTATGCCCGACTGGTGGCCTAAAACATCCCGCAAATTACCCGATGCAATGCTTAGCCCTGCAGCATTGGAGGATATGATAAAAGCAGAGTTAAGCTCTTCAGGAGATGCGCTCATTAAGTTTGTAGTGGCCAATAACAGTCCTAATACAACCTGGATCATTCAAAAAAATGACCTGGATGTGCCTACTTATCAATTACTGGCAGAAAATGTTTATACGATCTATAAAAGAGAAGGTAAATGTTTTATAGGGGATGTCAGTATAGCAAAGGATTATCTTGGCGGGGGCAAATACGGCAAGCCTTATGTACGCAATGTAAATGTGGCAACCAGCGGATACGGAACTGCTATTGATTGCAGCGTAATAAAATAAAATTCAAAAGCTATTCTCATGAGTCAGGCAATGTTACAACCAGGAGAAACGGCGATCGATACCTGGGCTATTTTTTATTCGCCATCGGCAGAAAAAAAATTCAATGGAAAACTTACGGTTACCAATAAGCGATTAATATACCGCACGGTGTATGATGCGGCATATAATCCTGCTTCTTACCATGTTGCGTTTGATAAGGAAGATAAGGATATCGTTTTTTTGATTGATAAAGCTGATATAGTCCGTGTGGACACACAAAAAAGTCTGCTGGCAAAAAAAGTTATACTAACCCTTTCCGATGGTTCAAAGCACGAGTTTAATTACGGTGTAATGAGCGTGGATAAACTGGCAGATGCGATAAATAGTTAAGTTTACCGGCTTTGCAATTTCAATCCGGTACCACAGCCTATTGATTACCGGTAAAGGAGCGAAACAATGTGCAACAGTCTGAGGCAATGACGACTGGCAATAAAAAAAGCCCGTGTTCATGCTGTTAAATAAAAACTTTTGAAATTATGAAAAGAATAATTTTTATTTTCCTTTTCTCCGTTGGGGCAGTGAGTATGGCGCAGGCGCAATTGTTGAAGGTGCTCAAAACAAAAGCAAAGACTGCTGTTGACAATTCAGTTGACCGGTCCACCAACAAGGTTGTAGACAAAACCATCAATAGCCCGGCAGACAATGTGACTGATACGGTATTAAACAAAGCAGGGAAAAAAATACAATCTCTTTTTAAAAAGAAGGATAAAAAAAATAGGGTAACCAGTGATACTGCTCAAAGCAAAGTGCCACTTACCGATACTGTTGCAATTAAACCCCCTGGTCAAAACTAAGCAGATTATATCTTAAAATAAATTGCTGACGTCAGCAAAATTATTAACGACTTTCTGTAAACGTACCAAATGTTATTCGTCATCAGATAAATTTAAAAACCATGAAAAAAATATTCTTTTTTCTTCTCCCTTGTTTGTTTTTTACAGGTATTCACCAGGCAGCAGCACAGGACCCATATATGCGGCTAAAGCAAACCGCAGGGCAAAATCCTGTACTGAAGCAGAACCTGCGGGAGGTGACCATTCCGGAATCTGACAGCAGACGCAGAGTAGAAAAAAAAGCGCCTGTTGCCTTCAGGCCAATTGAAATGGTTGATAAAAAGGGGAAAAGGATAGACCCGGATGAAACTATCACCGTTAATGACAGAAATGATAAGGCCAAAGTGGTTTTTGACAAATTGAATGAGATTGAAAAAGAACAGAATGCCCAGGGTTATTCTATCAGGAATAAGGAGTCGGCATTAGTAATCGATATAGTTACACCTTCTTCCGAACTGGATGGAAGGGTACCGGAAATGTCGAAAAGCATCAGCCCGTTAAGATCAGAGAGCGATCTTAAGATGCTTTCGGCTACTACCAAACAGGTAAGCGGCGTTACGCTAAACCCTTTTGGGCAATACAACAATGCAGAGAAAGAAAAGCTGGAGGATACGAGGTTTGCAGTAAATGCTTCGGGAGTGTTATCCGCATCAGCTGCGGCATCTGCTGGTGGTATTAAAACAGCGAAACGGTTTCCGGTTACCGGAGTTACAAATCCCAATAAGAACCTGACCTTAAGTACCGGCAATAATTCTTCATCGGCTGCCTTGAAAGTGATCGATGAAACATCTGCAAAGGACTGGTCGTTTGGCATTATGTCAACTTTTAAAGCTGGTGTGGAAGTAAGCCTGGTGCGGCATGCTAAAATTTATCCGTTTAACCCGGAAAGCCCTGGAAAAAGTATGTCAGAATTCAGGGTAAGTGCCAATGCTAAAGTATATGGGGGGCTCTTTGGCAATTCGCTGGATCTTTTATCAGGAGGAGTTGAATTTTATGCGCCTTCCGATTCCACCAAACAGATGTCAGCCAAAGCACAGATCCTCGTGGCAGGTATTACTATCCTTAGCATGAATGAAAGCGTTACACAGTCAAAAACGTTTAGCAAATCCAATGCAAGATCTGTTGATAAATCTTTCCCGGTAAATATGCCTATCTGTTGCGGCATTGGCTTTAGTGGCAAAATAGGCGTAAAAGGAGAGGTGGGTCTTAATTACAATGGTGGCGTTTACCGTACTGTTGCAACTTTGGAAGCCGGCCCTGTAGTAGATCTGAAAGGTTATATTGAAGCCGGTGTATCGCTTGGCGGAGTGGCCAAGCTTGGTGTAGGAGGGGAACTCACTTTTATACATGGCAATATACCTGTTAGCAGTTATGTGGGCATCTGGTCTCAAACCTCCAGCCAGATTGTTGTTGGCTATAACTATTATATGGGTTACGACCTGAGTGTATTAAGCGGCCGCCTGTATGGTTATGCTGATGTTTGTGTTCCGGTAGTGGATGCATGCCATCGTATAGGACAGGTTAATTTTTTTACATGGGGTGGATTTAAAGCATCCGGCACCATTGTGGATGGCGGCAGTAATTATGTATTAGCTAATCTGTAAACCAGGTGTTCATTCCTGATGTTTTTTCATGCGAATAATACTTGTTTCAATAATGTTATTATCTGCACCTATGGGTAGCTGTTATAATAGTAAACCTGTTTTTTTTGATAGTGGAAAAGCCGGAGAACAACTTGTCTATTCCTACACCAGCGAAGGCACAGGGTATAGCGATATACAGATGCTTTATAATACAGACTCTACTGTTAAGGCACAACCCTTTTTTTTCAGATCTTCAGTACAAGTGATAGGCGTGAATATTCAATGTAATATAAAAAAAACAATCCTTGGTGCTTCAGGTGACAGTATGCATGTGTGCTTTGAATTAATACAGCCTTATGTAAAAATTGAAAACAGTACTTTGCCTGTAGATGCAGGTATGATCATAAAAGAAATGGCACTGCCTGTTTTTGCAGATATGACCATTGCAGGTAATATACTGTCTGTAAAGACAGACACGGCCGTATCTTATTTAACAGCAGGTATTGTAAAAAATATACTCAGCAATACGCAGGCGGTATTCCTTCACGGCGCAAAGAATAGCTGGCAGGTAACTGAAGAAAATACTGTTGGGTTATTTAAAGCAGATTATAAGGTAGTTCACCAGGGGAAAGACAGTGTGGAATACACGAAAATAAATACCGGGTTTATAAAAATAAAATCAGCAAAAAAAGGACAAAAGTTACTGCCCGACAGTAAAACCACGATCGTTACTACTACATCCGGCACAGTTCAAAGAATACAAACGTCAGAATCAATTGTTACTTTGTTTGGTGCAGATACCATTGTTGCTTCGGGAAGTAGTATGGAGTATAAACTCTTATCAGTAAGAACCATTGGCCAACAAGACATATCAGCTTTTAAACAGCTTGAACATTCGGGAAGATACCTGGCACCAGTTGCATTAAGCGATCCTATTTCAGACGAAGAGATAAACAGGCTGGCTTATAAAAATACGCTTGCTGAAGACAACCTTGAAACTTTGATGCTGAAGATGAGAGTAATGAAAATGCATGATAAGGAATATGAAAATGACCTGGCTAAAAAATTCAGGGCATTGGCGTGGCTTTCTGAAAAAGATTGTATCAAAATGGCAGCAGTACTTAAGGATGCAGCGCCGGGGTCTGGGATGTTCAGGGTGATAAGTCGTGCTATGGCTGCTGTTGAAACTTCTTTTTCCATAAATGAACTGGCCTTGATAATAGCAGAGCGTGGAAATGACGAAGCGGTGATGACTGAATTACTACCGGTATTGGCCACCACACCAACGCCAACCGGAATGGCGGCTGACATTGTTAAAGAACTGGCTTTTACCAAAAGAACAAATGCCTTCATTACTACAACAGCCCAGCTTACCCTGGGTGGCATGATAAAAAACCTGGCGCACACAGATAAACAAAAGGCAGATGAATTGACAGATGTTGTAGTTGAAAATATGAAGAACAGCCAGGATACACTTCAGCAATTGCTCGTGTATGGTAACACGGGCGCTTACCGTTTGTTGCCGGCCTTTGCTTCTTATATCTCCAGTCCTTTAGTGTCGGCTGAAATACGAAAAGCTGCAGTTTTTGCAACGAGGCTTATCGACAATGAAGAAGTAACATTGCTGCTGGGGAAACTGTCTGTAGATAAAGACACTGTAATATCAAAGACAGCTAAAGAAACGATTGAATTCAGGAGTCAATATTTAAACAGGAATCTGTAAAAATAATTTTTTAGTAATGAATTAATAATTGTTGGTTACGAAACGGAGTATAAATGTTTCTTAAGCGTATACATACCTGCTGCAATGAAAACTTTTATGCAAAATTCCGTGTAGCGATAAAAGATCTTAAAAAATACAGTATGAAAAAATACTTTTTATTGGCAATCTTACTTTTCCTTTTTGGAGGGTTAAAAGCACAGCAGGAAAAAACCAAAAGTACTGGTGTAATTGAGCATAGGGAAGGGAGTAGTCAGGAGTTGAAAAAGCAACAGAAGCAAGTTAAAAATGAAACGCAGGCTTTTCCAAGCCCGGTTGATAGCGCCAGGAGTGCTGCTAAAATGAAACCGGCTACAGGAAGTCAAAATATTCCCAGGCCTGTTGACAGTGTTCGTTTAAGAGGTGTTGTACCGGATCGCATGAAGACTACTAATAGGAGTGTTGACTCTTTACTGAAATTCATTAAAGGATAGTTTGCCAAAAAAAAACTACAAACAACAGCAGGGGATATTGAAGCTGCAGGGGATGGCGAAACAAAAAGCATGCATGATTATACCCGATGATGTAACCGCAATATTATAGGTGACTATAACAGGGGGATCAGTATTTTGTTGATATATACAACGGTGCCAGAAATTTAAAAAAATATAAGCAGTTCTTATTATGGAAAATGCAATGCAATCAAAATTTGTTGTAAGGGGATTAAAAGTATATGGCAGCGATGAATGGATGGCCGATGGCAGTAAAAAATACCGGAGTGTATTTGATCGCTATGAATTGAGTTACATTTTTGTGGAATTTTCTTTTTTTAATAAATTGTTTGATGAAGAAGACTGGGAGTTGAACGTTACGTTGGAGTGTACAACCAAAACCTCCAATCCCACAAAACTTTGCAGCCGGCCGCAAACCCGTACAGTAAGTAAAACTGAAAATATTATTTACATACGGGAAAGCTGGGGCACTTCTTTGCCCGGAGATTACTGGAGGACCGGCGATTTTTCATGGAATGTAATAATAGATGATAAGGTAGTTGCCGAAACAATTTTTCATGTAGAAGACCTTGGGCCGGATGCTTTTACCGGCAACGGATATATTGCAATAGCATCCATGAAATTATTTGAAAGTGAACCGACGATAAACGCAGATACAGAAAGAAAAAACTATAGCATATTTAAAAAGGATGAAACCCGCTATGTATGTGCCGAAATAAAATTTAAAAGCAAGACAGAAAAGGGTTTTTATGCAGAATTTTTCTTTCACTATTTAGATAGCACCGGGTTGTTCAAAGGCAAGTCATCAGAGTTAATGTATGTGCAACCCAATACGCAGGACCGTACTTATGCTGTCAGCAGCGGATGGGGTAACGCAACCCCCGGACAATGGGCAAATAATTATTATAGTGTGGAGGTGTATTTCATGGAAACCTTAGTTGGAAGCCAGGCCTTTCAAATGGGTGATAAATGGGAAGAGGGGAATGGAACAATGCAAAAAGGGAAACCGGGTAACGCAGCAGGCAAACCAATGACGGCTGCACAAAATGATACCACATCCCTTACACCGGAAGCCATTTTGCACGAAAGCCTTGCTGAACTCAATGCAATGACGGGGCTGGCCAATATTAAAAATGATGTAAACGAAATGGTAACACTGGTAAAATTTTACCAGGAAACCGGTAAAGATTTTCTCCATAAGTTCTCCCTGCATTCTGTTTTCACCGGTAACCCCGGTACGGGTAAAACTACAGTGGCAAGGCTGCTTTCACGCATTTACACCGGAATGGGTATTCTGGAAAAGGGGCACCTGGTAGAGGTGGACCGGGAAACATTGGTGGCAGGCTATGTAGGGCAAACGGCTACCAAAACAAAAGAAAAATTAGATAAAGCGCTCGGTGGCATTTTATTTATTGACGAGGCTTATTCGCTTGCAGGCAGGGGCCTTTCAGAAAATGATTTTGGCAACGAAGCCATTGCTACCATTTTAAAATATATGGAAGATAACCGCGGCAGGATAGGCGTAATAGTGGCCGGCTATCCACACAATATGAAGGATTTTATAGACAGTAATCCCGGACTACGCAGCCGTTTTGATAAGTATTTTCAATTTATGGATTATACACCTGAAGAAATGTGGAGCATTACTACGGCATTGTTTACTGGCGAAGGTGTATCGCCGGATGAGGAGGCTTCGGCACACCTGAAAAATTACTTGATTTGGTTGTTTGAAAACAGGGACACCAACTTTGGCAATGCACGTACGGTAAGGCAGATAGTAGCGGAGTGTGTAAAGAATCAAAACTTACGGCTGGCTGTAATGCGCAAAGAAGACCGCACACCCGAAATGTTGAGTACGGTAATTTTAAGTGATGTGAAAGAATTTGATATTAATGAGCTTGAACGACAGAAACAAGGCCAGCAAAGGAACATGATAGGGTTTGTGCATTCAAATAAATAAAACTTGCTGCTACATGATGAACAAAAAGAAACAAGCTTGTAAATGTCTTCATTCAGAGGAGTAAAACCGGCACTTACTTAGATGCGTTCCAATTGCTGATTTTTTTATCTTGCAGCTGAAAGCAGCAGTTAAAACAAGGGCATGACAAATAACATTAAATATTTTCTTTTCACACTCCTTTGTGTAGCTGCGTTCCTTGCGGTCAGGCATTGGATGGATCGTAAAAGAGAAAAAATACAGGATATAGATATTGTACGCTCAGATATGTATGATGGCGATTCGCACCTTGGAACATGGGCGCAGAAAAACGGTAACGTATTGGTAACCTTTCGCCTGAAACGTGATGGGAATTTCAGTTACGAGATAGATGAGGGTACGTCGAAAGATCCTGTTAAATATGCAGGGAAGTATATTATACAGGACGCCGTTGCGGGTAATGATAGTTGGCAATATTCCCGCCTGGTAGCAGTGAGCGATAAAGGCGATACCATCATTAATCATTTTATAGAAACTACCTATGCCACCAAAAGAAATGTAGATGTACTCAGCCTGAAAGCCAATACGAACTCCGATTCAACTACTATGCTTTTTTATCGTGTAAAGCAATAACATAAACTATGCATTGCCTACCTCAATATTTTTTTCTTATTGTTTTATTTGGTTTGACGGCCTGCGCAAACCCCACCAACAAGCGGGCCGTAAGTATTGACGAATTGGATAGCATACAGGCGGAAGACAGATCAACCCTTGAGCAACTTGCACCGAAACAGGATATGCTCAACGCTGCAGCGCTGGTGCAACTTGCAGAATGTAATGATCTGTCCTGTGTGCAATTGTTTATGAAAAACCATACTACCGATTTTGTACAAGGGTATAAAGGCGAGTTTAATGCGGCTAAGAGCATTACCATAAGGGATAGCTCTGGCAACGAGTTAACAATGCCTGCCTCCACATTTTACGTGGATGTAAACCCACAGGCTTCATGGCGTACAGCCCATACCGTACATACAAAAAAAATGGCTGATAGTTTACTAAATGAGTTTAAAGAACTGGGTTTTGAGCCTGTTGATAAAGACCATTTACCTGCTATTGATAGTAAGGATCGTTATGTTTCCGAAAGATATCCCGGCACTAGCCTGTATGTTACACCCAGCTTCCATCCCTGGTATTTTAAAGGGCTGTACAAAGATAGCGTTACCTGGCTATGCTATATATTTGAGGTTTATAAAAGCAAATAGTGAATCGTTACTACAGTACAGGGCAGAAGATATTCCTCTTTGTTTTGTGCTGAAATTCTATAAGCGTAATTCAGATACTACATTTAAAATCAACGTTGCAAAGAACCGGATTCTGCTTCGATGAGTAAGAAAGTGCACATCGGAATTTCATAGTTTGCAATTTGACCATATCTTCCGGCATAAGATTTGAACCGGCAATAGCTATAGCTATAAATAATAAAACACTTGATTCTTTAAGATAGACTTTTATTTGTTAAACTATAAGATCAACTCTGCTGCTTAATGTTCTGATTTTGCAAACTACAGGCAGTAAATTGCTTTGAAAGGATAGTAACTCAGTAGTCATTTTCTATTCCCGGTGATACTCAAAACTTATCAGCAAGACAAGGAATTTCAGTTTAAAAGAAAGATATAAAATAAGCGGAGTCCTTACGCTTCTTCGTTTCTGCATCAAAATCAAATAATTCATTTGCTAAATAAAAAATGGTGAAACACTTTGAGCCTCGTTTTTTCTCTCCAAATGCTATTGCAACAAACATTTTATAGAGTGTAGCTACACAAACTATAAAATGTTATTGCAATCGTGGATCCCGATCTTAAATGCAGCCCGATATAAAAGTGCCGGGGATGCTATTCACCCTGTTTAACTTTTAATACGAGCGCCGGTATAAGCCCGTGCGCTTCACTATGAGTTTTAATAATTGAGCTTGAATCTTTTGCCTGGGACAGGCAAATCACGGTACCTTCTTTTTCATCTACCCAATAGTTAATAAAATTTACACCAAATTTGTTTTGTACCGTAAGATCTTTTTGATGTGCAGCCGCTACATCCTTTGCAGTTACTTTTCCGGCGCCCAGGTAATGAATATCCAGGAATAAATTCTTTTCGCTGGTCAAGTCTGCATATTGGCCATCTGTTACGCGGTAAACATGTGCAGGTAGCAGGCCATGAGCTTCGGCATGTGTTTTTACAATTGATTGCGTGTCAACGGCAGCCGATAGACAATACACAAGCCCTTTATCTTCATTAACCCAGTATTTAATAAAATGTACGCCATGTTTTTTTTCGGCGATCAGATCTTTGGCATGAGCCTGGGCCACCTCATCATATTTTACTTTGCCAGGGGTTAACTGATGAACATCTATGTAAAGATGTTTCCCTTTTGTGTTGATAATTTTGTCTTTTGTAGTTGTTTGTGCAATTCCTGCAAACGGGTGAATAAAGATCATGCTGGTCAACAGCCCGAAGAAAATTTTCATAATTAATAAGTTTTAAAATAATAAAGTTTGATTTAATGCACAAAGCAACCTTTTGTTTTCCTTTGACGTTTAAGGTGTTTTCCCTATTTTGGAATAATTATACTCTATTTTACAAATTGCGATATGGAGCTGATAGAAAGAGACGGTTTTTTAGCGTTGCTGCAAACACACTTTAAAAATATTGAAGCGGGGGAAGGGCATTGTGTATTGGTGAGTGGGGAAGCAGGTATTGGTAAATCTGCTTTGGTAAAAGTATTTTGTAAGGCACAAAAAGAGTATTGCAATATTTACCAGGGAGTATGTGATTCTTTGTTTACCCCAAGGCCCCTGGCACCATTGTATGACGTAATGTGGCAGGTAAACCACAATGTTGAACCCGGTGGCCATCATGTTGAAGAACGTTCGGCTTTATTTGCAGGTTTTTTTCGTGAATTAAGTAATCAGAAAGAAAAAATAATAATTGTTTTTGAAGATATACATTGGGCAGATGAGGCCACACTTGATTTTATAAAGTTTTTTGTAAGGCGTATTACTCAATTACCCTGCCTGTTCATTCTTACCTATCGTGATAATGAAATCCATTCCCGGCATCCTCTTAGGAATGTTTTGGGGCACCTGCCTCCGGATTCTTTCACCCATTTGCAACTTGCACCATTATCCAGGGAGGCAGTTGAAAAAATGGCTCTCGAAAAAGGGTATAGTGGCGAGGATGTTTACAAAATTTCGGGCGGTAATCCTTTTTATGTTAATGAAATATTAGCAAGTTATAGTAAGGGGATACCTGACAATATAAAAAACGCAATTCTTTCTACATATAACAGTGCTAAGGAAAATACAAAACTGATTTGGGAATTGCTTTCCGTTATTCCTTCAAGTTTTGAAATAAAATATCTCGAAAAAATTGAGCCTGCCTATGCATCGGCTATTGAAAATTGTATTAATACCCATATTCTTATTATCAACGAAGGGCGTATCTATTTTAAACATGAATTGTTCAGAAGAGCAATTGAAAGCTCTTTATCGCCGCTCAAAAGGATTTTTTTAAATAAGAGGATACTTGATCTTTTCCAGGATAGGTTTGAGCAAAATGACGAGATAGAAAGAATTGTTCATCATGCAAAAAATGCGAATGAATATGAAAAAGTGGTTCAATACGCTCTTTTAGCGGCCGGGAGTGCGGCAGCTGTCGGCGCTCATACAGAAGCATCGAAATTGTATTTATCTGCAATTGAATATTACCAGGGAAATGACAAGCATTTTTTGATACAATTATATGAAGCCTATGCCTATGAGTGCTACCTTACCAACCAAACCAAAGAGGCCATAATTTACAGCAGCAAAGCGCTGCCATTATTAAAAGAAAATTCGGATAAAGAAAAAATCGGGAATTGCCTGCGTTTTTTATCATGGCTATGGTGGATCAATGATAACCTGAAAAAGGCTGAAGAATTTGCGACACAATCCATTGAAGTGCTCGATAATCAGCCTTCTTCCCGGGCAAAAGCAATGGCCTACAGTAATTTATCACAGCTAAAGATGTTCTCCGATTTACTTGACGAATGCATATACTGGGGAGAAAAAGCCATTGCTATGGCAAAAGAGTTATCTGATAATGCGATCCTTTCGGATGCATTAGGTAATGTAGGTTCTGCACAGATCAGAATCCCTGCTCTTCACCAAAAAGGAGTTGAAAAACTTGAACTAAACCTTGGCATTGCATTACAAAATTCTTATCACGAACATGCTGCAAGGGCATACACCAACCTTGCGTACAATGGAATTATTATTAAGGATAATGAACTTGTAAAAAAGTATTTAGAAGCAGGTATTCGATATTGCGAAGAGAATGACCTGGATTTATGGGTTATATATATGCTGACAGTTAAATCAAGACTAAAACTGGAAACAGGCAACTGGAATGAAGCCTGCGATGTTGCGGAGATGCTTATGAAAAATGGAGAACAGACTAAACTTATTGAAATTTACATCCTTACAGTTTTGGCAACGGTTAAGATGCGAAGAGGTGATAATGAAGGTTTGCTCAATATTCTGACAGAAGCAAAAAGTAAAGCATTTGAAACGATGGAGCTGCAAAGAATTATCCAGGTAATGACAGCCTTTTTGGAATATGAATGGATAACAGGACAGCAGTTTATTGACGAGGAAACTATCGACAGTACGATCAAAAGGACCGAAAAAATGGGGAATATATATGCTAACAGTGAATTCGCATTTTGGTTGCTAAAGGCAAGAGGTCAGCATCTTGCACTTGAACATATGTACGAAGGCTATGAAACAGGCAGTGTATCAAAAGCGCAAAAGGCTGCTGCGTTGTGGAAAAAGAAAGAAAATCCATATAATGAAGCACTTCTTTTATTTGAAGGAAATGAAGATGATAAGCGAAAGGCGCTCACAATTGTTCAGGGTTTAGGTGCCGATGCAGTACATGAAAAAATGAAATCAGAAATGAGAACTGCGGGAATTAAAAATATCCCACGCGGTATAAGAAAAACTACACAGTCAAACCCTTTATTTTTAACCGACAGGGAATTAGATGTTTTACAATTGCTGAAGGAAAGCCTGCAAAATAAAGAAATTGCCGGCCGGCTTTTTATATCCGCTAAAACAGTTGATCACCATATATCTTCTATACTCTTCAAACTGGACGTAAACTCACGTACAAAAGCAGTAAGCGAAGCGCTCCGGCTGCAAATCATAAAATAGGTAATCTCTCATTCTTAAATAGGGCACTTCTCTGTGATTAAACAGTAGAAGTGATGGCAATTTTGTGGACATATGCATCACAAAAATTATTGCAATGAAGATCATGGAATACAATCCTGAAACCTGGTTTATTGAAATGATTGCCAATTGCCTGGCAGAAAAATTTATCAGGCCCTTGTTTTTATTAAATACCGAAAAAAATTATGCAGCTTATGTGGGAGGATTAGCAGAAATTCTTGATTGGGCAATTGAGTTCTACAACTGGTATTATGAAATGCTAATTAACCGGGAGTATTTTGAGCAACCAGGTGAGGGCAAATTTAAAACTGCTGATCTGAAAAACCTGATTGTTGCATTTGGAAATGAAAAGATGGAAACTTTTAATATTGAATATGCAAAGCACACTGCTTACTTTATTGAGAAATTTTCAACCATTGAATTGTAAAAATGTTAGTCGTTCTGATCAAACATACCGATACTGCCCTTTAATGATAAAATAGGGAATCTGATCTGATAAATAGGGGAAACATCTTACAGCAAAGAGAGGCGGTTGCCACAATTTTGTACTCTTAAATCATCATTAAAAATTTAGGTATGAAAAAATTTGTTGTTGAAAGAAACCTGCCTGGTGCCGGAAATCTTTCTAAGGAAGAATTGCAGTCAATTTCTAAAACTTCATGTGAAGTTATTAACCATTTAGGCAAACCGTATCATTGGATACAATCTTTTGTTACAGGAGATAAAATTTATTGTATTCATGTGGCAGAAAGTGAAGATGTGATAAGGGAACATGCCAGGTTAGGCAAATTTCCAATTAACACAATTGCAGAAGTAAAGGCAGTAATTGATCCGGTAACAGGTAATGGTATCTGATAACTGGTAGTAATTATTTTTTACAATAAAAAATGCCATAAATATAAAAACAATAAAGAAACAGGACATGAAAAGGATTTTATTATCGCTAATACTTATGATGGCGGTTGGAGTAACTACAGCACTTGCGGATGATGAGATTGTTGTAAATCGTAAGGTAAAAGAATCTTTCCAAAAAGAATTTACCGGAGTTAACGCAGTACGATGGAGTGACCTCGGAGACTACCAGGTTGCAATATTTGCTTTCGATGGCCATATGGTGGAAGCTTATTTTAATTCGGAAACCGGTGAGCTGGAGGGTTGTGCACGGTACCTGATATTTGACGAGTTACCATTGGCAGTGATGAAAACATTTAGCAAAAATTTTTCCAGGGCTGATTTTATAAGTGCGCTTGAAATTTCCAATGCCGAAGGTAATTTTTACAGGTTAATATTGGAAACACAAAACAAAAGATACAGCATAAAAATAAGTGCCGGCGGAAATATATTGCGTAAAGTTAAGATTACGCAATAATAACGAGTGAGTGTTAGCCACCATGGCAGGAACCAGAGCCAATAGCCGCATGTGCCTGGAAAGTAGTGACACCTGCAAAACTCCTTTTTCTTTACTAAATACGCCTGCATTAAAAGTGTTTATTGTAAGATTAACATCATGAGATTTCAGGTGTAGAAATTTAACACAGGTACCTGGTATATATCATCAGCTAGGGAATTGTTTTTTTTAAATAGGGAATACCTCTGACAATAGCAGCAGGAAGAATGCAGAGTTTTGCAAAATATTATTCAAAATTGAAAATAAAATTTTATGCGTACAAGTATCATATTATTAGCTATATCACTTTCTGCTTTATGCACAGGGTGTAAAAAAAATCCTGTAAAAACGGAAGTAACTGCCCAGACTTGTGATGGTATTGATAGCCGGTTTGCAACCAAGGTTTTGCCAATTATGCAAAATTCCTGTGCTACAAGTGTTGGTTGCCATGGCAATGGAAGCGGCAATGGCCCTGGTGCACTAACCAATTTTACCCAAATCAGTAATGCTGCAGCAGCGATAAAAAATGCAGTTGTTTCGGGCGCAATGCCACGGGGAAGCAGCTTAAGTGCACAGGAAAAAAATACTATAATCTGTTGGGTAAATAGTGGTGCTCCTGATAATTAATCAAACAAATTAAAAAAGTGAGTGGTTTATTGAGCCGGAATTTCTTTGCTGATAAATTTTCTTGCAACAATTAATCCATTTTTAAAATTTAGATGTAATGAAAAAAATATTGTCTCTTATTATGTTCACGATGTGTGCAGTTAAGTTCAGTGCTGCACAAAATGTAGGAATTGGTACAACCACTCCTTTAGAAAAATTACATGTAGCTGGTAATATAAAAGCAGATACACTTAAGCCCAATGCCGTAAAAATTACTGCCAACGCCGGTAATGGAAAATTACTTACCAGTGATGCTGCGGGTAATGCAAGCTGGCAAGAAAATAACACCACCAACGCTGTTGGCGGAGTTGGCTTTGGTAGTTGGGGCGATTGCAGTATGAATGGTATTGCTGAATACTACCCCGTAACTGACTCGGCTGCTGCAGAAAGAGATGGCTTTGGAGCCAGTGTTGCAATGTCGGGCAACTTTGCTATTGTAGGCGTTCCCGGTGTTGGAACGATAAGAAAAGGATATGCTGCCATTTACCAGTTTAACGGAACTAACTGGATACAAACACAGCATTTAACCGATCCCGGTAGTACAGCAAATGATAATTTTGGAAACAGTGTAGCTATTTCGGGCAACTTTGCCATTGTAGGAGCAGCAACAGACAGTGTTGGTGCAAATGCCAATCAGGGTGCCGCTTTTATCTTTCAATTTAACGGAAGCAGTTGGGTGTTTATGCAAAAAATAACCGACCCCGGCGGAGCCGCTTCGGATTTTTTTGGATTCAGTGTAGCGCTATCTGGTAACAATGCAGTAGTGGGATCAGTAGTAGATGATATTGGTGCAAATACCGATCAGGGCTCAGCAAGTGTTTTTCATTTTAATGGAAACAACTGGGTGTTTGTGCAAAAGCTTACCGATCCCTCAGGGGCGCCGACAGATGATTTTGGAAGCGGCGTAGCAATTTCCGGCAATTTTATATTGGTGGGTGCAAGCCAGGATGATATCGGAACAAATACCGACCAGGGTTCTGCGTGCTTTTTTAAACTTACCGGCAGCAACTGGGTATTCAATAAAAAAATTACCGATTCAACCGGCAATGCAAATGAAATTTTTGGTATTACGGTATCACTATCTGACAATTTTGCGGTAATAGGTGCACCTTCTGCTAATGGTGTTGCTAAAGGTGCTGCAATTGCCTTCAGGTTAAACGGGGGGTCGTGGGATTTTATGGATAAATTAACTGATCCCACCGGCGTTGCACAAAGCACATTTGGAAATAGTGTATGCGTATCCGGTAATTACCTGGTAGTTGGAGATGCCTTTCACGAAAATGCCGCATTTGGTAACGTAATAATTTATGACAGGATAGGTTTACAGTGGCAGGCACTGCAAAACGCAAAAGATCCGCAGGCCCGCTCATTTGATAAGTTTGGTAACGCGGTTGCAATTGACGGGGCAAGCAAGCGCTTTTTAGTAGGTATGCCGGCATACGCACAACAAAGTGGCAAAGCAATTTTTGGAAAGATAAATTAGATTTTTCCGGGACCTTCTTTTTAGGTTTATTTTTTAAGTGTTCCATCTTCTATGGATAATTAAGTTGGATATACTGAGCCTTTTCTAAATCAAAAAAAATACTGCATTAATCATTTAGTGTAGAGTAAAGATAAAAGTATGCGTTACAAATATTTATTGGCCGTGGTAATAAGCATAGTCTTGTTGTGCTGTAAAAGAAATAAAATAGACGACAAACCTTCGCCTCCGGCGCAACCGAAGCCGTTAGTATTGCTGAAAGAAATTGCGATTCCATTTTTGCCTTCTCCTTATTACCATTTTGAATATGATTCATTGGATAGAGTAAACTTCGTATCCTTTGCTTCGGATCTCACCAGGTATGACGTTGTTTATCAGGGCGACAATATCAGGGAGATGAGAAATAATATTCTTGTAAACAAGGATAGACTACAATATTTCTACGACAATAATGGCAGGGTAAGCAATATTAACTATGCTGATTCCAACGGTATAGTTTTTACCAGGGTTTTTCTCACTTATGAGGGTACAAGGCTTACAAAGCTGGAACGTGAAGTAAAATCAGCAGCTGGCTTTATACTTGATAAGCGGATGATATTTTCATACTATGCTGATGGTAATCTTATGGAAGTTAGCACTCATCGGCCTATGATTAATGGATCAAGTGAGCAAAACTCAACAGATCGTTATCAGCTATATGATAATAAACTGAATGTTGATGATTTTCAGTTGCTTCATTCGGAGTTCTTCGATCACTTTGTGTATTTGGCGAAGCTGCAATTACAGAAAAATAATGAGCGGATGATAATTCATACCGGAGATAATGCTGATTACCAGATAGAGTATAGCTATATATACGATAGCAATAATGCACCACTGCAAAAAAAAGGCAACGGCAAATGGTTAAGCGGCCCCATGACAGGGCAATCATTTGATTTTAAATATTTCTATTCCTATTACTAATGTGCTATGTCAAATTAATTAATAATAAACAAATGAAGTATGAAAATAAAAATGATGGTATTCCTGCTGTTGGCATCTTATAAAATTTCAGCACAGTTAACGATAACGCCGGGCGCACAATTTTTTATTTCTGGAAATACACAACTGACCTTGCTAAATACCAATATTATAAATAATGGAAGTTTTGTTGCGGGCAATAGCATAACGAGTTTCACAGGCAATGGAAATTCTACCATCAGCGGTAGCCAGCCTGTTGAATTTAACCAGCTGGAAATAAATAAAACGAATAATAGTATAGTACGGTTACAAAGGTCGATTGCTGTACAGCAAAGCCTTCTTTTTGTATCGGGTTTATTAAATCTTAATGGTTTTGATGTTGATCTTGGCGCTACCGGTCATCTTGAAGGCGAACAGGAAACCAGCAGGGCTTTTGGCAACCTTGGTGGCGAAGTATTATTTAATACCAATCTGAATGCACCAAACAATGCCAATCCTGCTAACCTGGGAATTTTTATTACTTCTGCTTCCAACCTTGGCAACCTTACAATTAGAAGAGGGCATCAGTCACAAATAAATGGTACGGGTTCAGGAAGTTCAATCCAACGGTATTACGATATTATTCCTGCCAACAATGCCAATCTTAATGCAACACTCCGGTTTAATTATTTTAATGCGGAATTAAATTCACTTAATGAAAATGCATTGGCTTTTTTTGTAAGTCAGGATAATACCAACTGGACAAGTCTGGGTTTTACATCAAGAGATACTGCCAACAATTTTGTCAGCAAAAACGGCATTGGGAATTTTGGACGATTTACTTTATCAGCTATTGGTAACCCATTGCCTGTGCGTTTACTTTTATTTAATGCACAATGCGATAACAATAAAGTTGCCATAACCTGGGTAACTGCACAGGAACTAAACAGTAGCCATTTCGATATTGAAAGAAGTAGTGACGCTACCAGTTGGGCTGTAATTGGTACCAAGCCTGCAGCAGGTGCCAGCAGCACAGCACGTAGTTATTCTTTTTCCGATGACAATCCTTTACAAAATAATTTTTATCGTTTAGCTGAATACGATTTGAATGGGAGCGTACAATACACCGGCATACTTCGCTCAGGCTGTAACCAAACTGATGAGTTCAGGCTTTGGCCCAATCCGGTACACGATAAAATGTTTATCAATATAGTTGCAGTAAACGCATCGAAAGCCAATATTAAAATTTACGACAGTAGGGGGGCATTGGTAAAACTACAGCAGGTAAATATTTTGCGTGGCAGTAACCAGCTTGCTGTTGATGTAACAACATTGGCAAAAGGTTTTTATTCCATAATGGTAGATTGGAATAGCGGACAAATAAAAAAGACAATACAAGTAGCAAAGCAATAATCAGAAAATCCGGTAAATCCCTATGTTTTTTCAACGAATATCAAATTAATTTTTATGAAAATTTTTATCACAGTGGCACTGGTCTTTACATTTTCAACTTCATTTTCGCAATGGACCAGGATTCAGCAACTGCCTCCTTCTGAAATTGCAAGCTTTTATCATAAAGGTGATACGCTGTATGCAGGGGGAAAGGGGCTGATCTATATCAGCCGCAATAATGGACTCACCTGGGATTCTACCAGTACTATTTTGCAAGCCCCCTTGGTTACAAGTATCATAGTTTATAAAAATGAGTTGTATGCTGCCGCTCCTAACAGGGGCGTTGTAAAAAGTGCTGATGGTGGTACAACCTGGCAGGAAATTTTTTCAGGCAATGATACATTGGATGTTTCAGATTTTTGCGAATTCAAAGGAGAATTGTATGCAACAACGTTCGGACAATTTATTTACAAATTAAATCCGGTTAATGGTAACAGTTGGTTACCATTCAGCAACGGCCTTAGCAGTTTGAGTTCAATTGTGAATGCTATCGCCTGCACCAGCACTACAATGGTGGCCGGTACATCCCGCAATGGTATATACGATTACCTGCCTGCCAGTTCCAATACCTGGGAGGAGCGAACCCTTCAGCCGCAGGTAAGTTCTTTTGAGGCGCCCTATGATATTACTACAGCACATGATACTTTGTTTTGGGCTGGTACTACCGGTAAATTTTTTATTAGTACCGACAAAGGTTTAAGCTGGACCCTTTTTGGCAACAGGCTGAATGCCTTTAATACTTCATTGGTAAATGCAAAACAGGCATTGCTTGCTGCAGTATACTTTACTGATTTTGTAAATTTCAACACCGTTTTTCTGTATATCAAAAAAGATTCGTTGCAAACCCCATTTCGCAGTTTTAGTGTTGTAACCGATCACTTTACCTGGAAAATTGATATTGTTGGTAATAAAATCTGGGATGCAAGCGATAAAGGTCTTTTTTTTATGTCCTTATCCGATCTGCCAGGTATAACTAATGCAGAAGATTCGGTTCCACCGATATTACCGGTACGGTTTACGTCGTTTACGGCTAACTGTCAATCCCACAAAGTGATACTTACATGGAAAACAGCACAGGAACAAAACAGTAACCATTATGATGTTGAAAGAAGTGTAGATGGTATTCATTGGACGGTAATTGGTAGTAAGGCAGCGGCAGGCAATAGCAGTGTTGAAAGAACTTATTCCTTTACTGACGATTCCCCTTTGCAAAATAATCTCTATCGTATTGTGGAATATGATGTGGATGGAAGAACATATCAGACTGATACCATCCGGTCATCTTGTAATACTACCCCAGACCTGGTAAGTGTTTGGCCCAATCCGGTACACGACAAACTCTTTATAAATATTGTTTCCGATAATCTATCGCCTGCTACTGTAGATATCTTCGATAGCAGGGGGGCATTGGTAAAAACACAAAGCACCAATCTTTTACGCGGCAGTAACCAACTTACCACAGATATGACGGTGCTGGCAACAGGTATTTATTCCGTATTGGTAAAATGGAATAATGGGCAAATAAAAAAAACAATACAGGTAGCAAAGCAATAATCAAAGACTCTGCTGATCCCTGTGATTTTTCAAACGAATAATTCGGATTTTTTATGAAATATTTAATTACACTGGTATTACTACTATCTTTTTCAACTTTATTTTCCCAATGGACAAGGGTTCAACAATTACCGGCGTCTGATGTTTTTACGCTTTTTCATAAGGATAACGTTGTATATGCCGGTGGTACAAATGTTATTTATGTGAGCAATAACAATGGACAGACCTGGAATTTAACCACTCCGATTCCGGGGCTTTCGCCGGTTAGTTCCATCATTAACAATATTATTGTTTTCAAAAATGAATTGTATGCAGCTGCACCATTACATGGTGTTTTCAAAAGCCCGGATGGTGGTGCAACCTGGCAAAGCATTAATACCGGGCTAGGTTCATCTGCAACCGTAAATGACTTTTGTGAATATAGAGGAGATTTGTATGCAGCTACAGCCGAGGATTTAGGGAAAATTATTTGCAAATTAAATCCTGTTGGCAGAAACGATTGGCTACCCTTTAGCGACGGCCTTAATACAGGTTTAATTATCACGTCCATTATTGGTAATAATAATGCACTGGTTGCCGGAACAGGTGCAAATGCAATGTATGATTATCTGCCGGCTGGTGATACTGTGTGGCAGGAAAGGTTGCTGCTTGGCCAGATCAGCCCTAATGAAAGAGTGTATGATATAATCACTGCACATGATAGTTTGTTTTTGGCAGGCAGTAGCGGCAGATTTTATATGAGTACAGATAATGGGCTTAACTGGACGCTTGCCGGCAGCAGCCTTATTTCCAATGCAGCAACAATTGTAAATGCAAAGCAGGCAATATTTTTATCGGCACGTAATTTCGACGGCATTAGTTTTAACACGGATTTTTTTTATATCAAAAAAGATTCTCTTCAAAATCCGTTTGTCAACTTCAGTATTGTACGCAATTTTTTTACCTATAAGATGGATATCGCCGGAAATAAACTTTGGGCTGCCAGTGACAATGGACTTTTCTTTATGTTCTTGTCCGATCTGCCCGGTATAACCAATGCAGAAGACTCAGTTCCGCTAATATTACCGGTACGTTTTACTTCGTTTACGGCAAACTGTCAGTCAGGTAAAGCAATACTTACCTGGAAAACAGCACAAGAGCAAAATAGCAGTCATTTTGATATTGAAAGAAGTATTGATGGTATTCACTGGACAGTAATTGGCAACGAGGTAGCAGCAGGCAACAGCGGTGTTGAACAAACTTATTCCTTTACGGACTATGCGCCATTGGAAAATAATCTCTATCGTATTGTAGAATACGATCTGGACGGAAGAGTACATCAGACAGACACCATCCGTTCATCTTGTACTGCTACAAATGACCTGCTCAGTGTTAAGCCTAATCCTGTACACGACAAGCTGTTTATAAATATTACAACCGGTAATGCGTCACCGGGTATTATAAATATTTACGATAGTAAAGGTGCATTGGTAAAAACACAAAGGGTGAACCTATTAAGTGGGAGTAACCAGCTTGCTTTGGATGTGTCAACATTGGCAAGAGGTATTTATTCCCTGTTGTTAGAATGGAATAATGGACAAATAAAAAAGACCGTAAAAGTAGTAAAGCAATAATCAGAAAATCCGGTAGATCCCTATGGTTTTTAAACAACAATGCGGATTAATAAGCCATAGCGCACAGTAATTATTAAAAAAAATCAAATGAAAAAAAATAAAATTACAGGAGCCCAGGTATGTATAGTTCTACTGGTTATTGTAATTGTTCAGCAGAATACTGGTTGCAAAAAAGCCCGATCTGAAGATACAACACCCAAAAATGAAAAAAAATGGATCGTTACTACAGTTGCTGGAAATGGTACTGCGTCGTTTGTCAATGGTCCTGCGTTATCCGCAACATTCCATTTCCCTGCTGATGTAGCAGTCAACAGCAACGGGATAATGTATGTTACAGATATCCTCAATTTCGGTATTCGTAAAATCGAAAATGGAGGAGTGTCCAATTTTGCAGGCGGTAGTGGGTTTGGTATTGAAAATGGTATTGGTACAGCAGCCCGGTTTAAACATCCCTATAGCATGGCGCTTGATACAGATGGAAATCTTTTTACATCAGATGATGATGATCCACGCATTCGTAAACTAACACCTGCACGGGGAGTATCAGTGTATGCCGGAACAGAAACACCGGGATTTGCAGATGGCGATGCCAATACCGCAAGCTTCGGTCAAGGGAATTACTTAGCTACCGATGTGAATGGTAATGTGTATGTATCAGATGCTATCAATAATCGTATTCGAAGAATAAGTGTAACCGGTGTTGTTAGTACCATTACCGGCAATACTGCAGGTTTCAGAAATGGCAATATTGGTGTTGCGCAACTATCTTTTCCAGGCGGAATTGCATTTGACCGGCAGGGAAATTTATACATAGCAGACAGGGGCAATTTTCGTATCCGGAAAATCTCCACTGCAGGCGACGTCACTACGTTTGCAGGATGCGGTAAGCCGGGTATTGCTGATGGGAATGCTGATTCGGCGAAATTCAGCATAGATATTCGTGATCTTGTTATTGATGGGCAGGGAAATGTCTATCTGACAGATAGTGATCGTATTCGGAAAATAACCCGGGAGGGTATAGTTTCTACCATTGCTGGAAGCACTGCCGGGTTCCTGGATGCTGATGGCGAATTTGCAAAATTTAATTTCCCTAATGGTTTGTCGATAGATGCGCAGGGTAAAATATATGTGGCAGATCTTGGTAACCATCGCATACGTAAACTAAGTTTTGAATAAAAATAATTATTCAAAAACAGGAAATGATTTCTTTCCAATAGCAAACTCGCCGATAGCAAGAATCGGCTGCAACAGGATGTGTAATTTTCTGCACCACGGTGCACTGGCTTTGCCGCATACACAGTAAAAATTTAAATGCTCTGCAAAGAGTTAATTATTCACAAAAAAATAAAATAGAATGAAAAGAATCTTAAGTAAAGAATGCCTTGTTGTTTTAAGTGTATTATTATTTGGTTGGGGATGTCAGAAAAGTAACCTTGAATCACCAATCACCGGTAAAGAATCAATATCAGAACTGGATGCTAAAATAGATCCTGATGATAGAAAAGCGCTGAAAGATTTTGAACAGGTAAATCTTGTTGGAGATAATAGCGAATATAACCCTGCGCATATTGATACCAACCTGGTTAATGCATGGGGGATAGCTTTTCCTGCATCCGGACCGGCCTGGGTTACATCTTTTGGAAAAGGAGTGAGTGCAATTTATAATGCTGATGGTACTTCAGCCAGGCCTGTGGTAACAATTCCTTCTCATGCAACAGCATCCGGCGGGCATCCTACGGGTATAGTGGCTAACGCAACTACAGATTTCAAACTTCCCAATGGTAATCCTGCACGATTCATTTTTGCAGAGGCTGATGGATTGATCTCCGGATGGAACGGAGGCAATGCCGCAATAAAAATGGCTGACGATTCTTCCGGTGAAGTATATCTCGGCCTGGCAATGGCTGCAGACGGAGGGAATAATTTTTTATACGCTGCTAATTTTTCACAGGGAAAAATTGATGTGTTTGATAAAAACATGATAAAGGTAAACAAAACATTTGTTGACCCTTATCTTCCACATGGTTATGTACCACTCAATATTCAGAACATTGATGGAAAGCTTTATGTAATGTACGGACAACCTGGTACAGGCGCCGACGTTATATCGCCACGAAACGGATTTGTTGATATCTATAATCCCGACGGAAGGTTTATAAAACGTTTTATTTCTCAGGGGCAATTAAACGCTCCCTGGGGAATTACAAAAGCTCCGGCCGGCTTTTTTGGGGATCGTTCCAGGACCGGGGATATATTTCTGGTGGGTAATTTTGGCGACGGCCACATTAATGCTTACAATGCCGAAGGTGAATTTCAGGGGCAACTTCGTGCCCATGGTAAGCCCATAAAAATTGAGCGTCTCTGGGGAATAGCATTTGCCCCGGCCACCTCAACCGTTGTTGATCATAATCTGCTGTTTTTCGCTGCTGGCCCCGATGGCGAAAAACACGGTTTGTTTGGCTACATAAAAAAATAATTGCTGCTGTACAAAACTTTTCGTTTACGGTTTAAATAGGATAACAGGAATAAAAGCTACCGAAAGGCGGCTTTTATTTTTATTGCTGCCAAAGAAGTGGCAAAATACATATGCTGCGGCTCAGGTATTCAATGTTTATTATTGCGGATCACCGTAAGAATAAAACAGCGAAAAACAGGCGCAAGCTGTAAAGGCTGCAAACTATTACTTAATTGAAAATTAATATTTTTACATTTTAATTTTTTTACCAGATGCAACCAGTACTTTATCGTCAATTAATATCTGCTGACTATAACGAATACAAAAGAGTAAGGCTCAGTTGCCTGATGCAGTACCCGGATAATTTTGGCGCTACGTACGAGGAAGAGTTTGATTCAAAATCTTTGAAACTTGAGGTGGCTATTAAAGAAGCAGACGATAATAATTTTGCCGTGGGTGCTTTTTCTGCCGGGGGAAAAATGGTTGGTATTTGTGGTTTTATTGCTGCCAGGGGGTTAAAAAAACAGCATAGGGGCGAAATTGTACAATTGTTTGTAGAAACTAAATATGCTAATAAAGGTATTGGCAAAAAACTATTACAACAGGTAATTGACAAGGCTTTTGAAAATAAACAAATAGAGCAAATAGCACTTGGCGTTGTGGATACAAATGAAAACGCAATACGCCTGTATAAACAATTTGGATTTACAGAATACGGCAGGCTTGAAAAATATTTTAAAACAGCAGGCCAATATACAACGCAATTATTTTTATGTTTAATGAAGGAAAACTACCGGCTATGATTTTTTGTTTACCAGTAATTTGAATTAAACCGGCTTGTAATTAAATAAAAGCAAATGAATAATAATTATACAACCACAAAAGACAAATTAATTATAGATGATTTGATACAAGCATTCTATAATGTTTTTAACAATTTAAATCAGCGACAGGTTGATTGTGATACACTATATATGCTTTGTATCCCCGAAACCATCATCATTAAAAAAAGCAGCGAGGAAGAAATAGTGTATAACCTGGCATCTTTTATTAAACCACGACAAACTATTTTAACTGATGGAACATTGATTGAATTTGAGGAATTTGAAACCGAAGAGGATACTATGATAATTGGAAACATAGCCCGGCGTTACTCAAAATATAAAAAAAGAGGCTGTTTAAATGGAGCGTACTTTGAAGGCTCCGGGAATAAACTATTTCAATTTATTAACACAAAAAACAGCTGGAGAATAAGCTCTGTAATCTGGGAGGATGCAGAGAGTTGAATCTTCAGTTCAGAAAGAAGGGCGGTTGCAGGTACCTGTATAAGTGCTTTTTTACCAGCAAAAATAGTAATGATTTGTTGTGGAGCTAACGGTTTGTTATTCTTGTGAAGAGATATATCAATCCAATAAATCGACATCAAAAATGCAGTTTTAATGAAATGATTTGATAAGCATTTTATAAAAGCGCACTATTGGTATATGGATAAAAATTCCGGAGTATTCATTATCATCCGGCAAGTTTCTTTAAACGGATTGCTTTCCAGTTATATTATTCAGGGCGTTCAAATTACCAACTCATTGGGTGCAATTATTGCAACACTTACTGAAAATAAATTATCTGGATCTATGGGAAATTCTATTTCATCACACCAACGTATGGGAAACTTTACATTAATAAGGTAATTCCTTCATAGCAATTGAGAAAAAACTATTACAGATTAAATTCAAAATTAATTACGATAAGCTGAATTAATTTTAAACATGCAGAACATAAACAAATAGCTTTATTAATTAGTTTGATCAATCACATGGATTTAAAATGATGAGGTGCCAACAACATCACTTAAAATTCCTCGCCTCCGGATATATTTTTTTCTGAGGCATCTCCTTAGTTGCTGATCTTTTTTCCAACCCCGGTGGAACTGATTTTTCATCCGGGTAAGCCAATGTAAGTACCGGCAGATTGTCACTGTGTTTGGGGGTAAGATTTCTCAATAATGAAGAAAAATTAAAGCAACGTTGAACGATCACATGAATCACTTCGCCTTCAATTTGTACTTTACCTTCTACCATTATTAATCGGGATTGAATAATTTCTTTACGGAACTTTTCAAAGAGCGTTTCCCAGATCACCAGGTTGGCAAATCCGGTTTCATCTTCAATGGTCATAAAACAAATACCACTGGCGGTGCCTGGCCGTTGCCGTACTAAAACAAGACCTGCAACTTTTACTAATGCGCCGTCTTTAAGCGTTGGTAATTGATCAGTAGATAAAATGTGCAGCTGATCTAACTTCTCCCTTACAAAACTTACAGGATGTGCTTTTAAAGAAAGAGAAGTTGCTGCATAATCATGCACCACATGTTCGGATGTTGTCATGATGGGTAAAGAAATATTTTCTCCGTTTGCATCTGCCGCAGTTTGCCCACTAAACATTGTAACCGGGCGGTCTTTGGTGGATACTTCCCATAATGCTTCACGTCTATCTAAACCAATAGATCGAAAAGCATCTGCATCTGCTAATTTTTCCAGTACTGCTGCTGATAATTCAATATCCCGAAGTTCATTTATTGTATGGTATAGTTTCTTTCTGTTCAATACCAACACTTCAATATCATCTTGTCTTAAACCTTTCACTTGCCTGAAGCCTAAACGTAGTACACGAAATTTCCCGGATAATTCTTCAAGTGTATTGTCCCACATAGAATAATTAATATCAACAGGCCTTATTGCAACACCATGTTTTTTTGCATCGCCAACCAGTTGTGCCGGTTGATAAAAACCCATGGGCATGCTATTGAGTATGGCACAGGCAAATACATCGGGATAATACCATTTAAGCCAGGAAGAAACATAAACGAGTAATGCAAAACTTGCAGCATGACTTTCAGGAAAACCATAACTACCAAAGCCTTCCAGTTGTTTAAAAACACGTTGGGCATAATCGAGACTGTATCCGTTTTTCATCATGCCCTCTATCAATTTCTTTTCATACTGAGTTACTAAACCATGTGCTTTAAAAGTAGCCATGCTCCTTCGTAAGCCATCAGCTTCAGCAGGAGTAAAGCCGGCTGCAACTATAGCAATCTTCATAGCTTGCTCCTGGAACAAGGGAACTCCAAGCGTCCTTCCTAAAATATCTTCCAATTCTTTGGAAGGATATTCAACTGGCTCCTCACCATTGCGGCGACGTAAATAGGGATGCACCATATCGCCTTGTATAGGCCCGGGCCTTACAATAGCTACTTCAATAACCAAATCATAAAATGTTCTGGGCTTTAATCTTGGTAACATACTTTGTTGCGCACGGCTTTCAATTTGAAATACGCCAATGGTATCTGCATGGCAGATCATTTCATAAACAGCAGGATCATCCTGCGGAATATTGGCCAACGTCAATTCAAGATGGTAATGTTGTTTTGCCAGATCAAATGCTTTTCGTATGCAGGTAAGCATGCCGAGTGCCAATACGTCTATTTTCATAAAGCCGAGTGCATCAATATCGTCTTTGTTCCATTCAATACAGGTGCGGTTATCCATTCGGGCATTCATAATAGGAACAAGGTCGCTGAGTTTACCACGGGTAATGACAAAGCCTCCGGTGTGTTGTCCTAATTGTCTTGGAAAGCTCATGAATTCTTTGGTAAGCTGTAATACTTTCAATAAATGCACATCACCCGGATCCATACCTTGTTCACTCAATCGTTTCCCTTCAAACCATTCATCGGTAAATTCCCAGATAGAACCTGATAAACGATTGATAGTATCTACCGATAATCCCATGGCTTTGCCCACATCTCTTATGGCACCTTTCTGATGTTGTTGTGTAACGGTTGCAATAATGGCTGCACGGTCACGGCCATATTTATTGTAGATGTATTGAATCACTTCTTCCCGGCGTTCATGTTCAAAGTCCACATCAATATCAGGAGGTTCATTTCTTGCAGAAGAAATAAAACGCTCAAACAATAGATCAAACTTTATCGGATCAATAGAGGTGATGCCTAAACAATAACAAACTGTTGAATTAGCTGCAGAGCCACGGCCCTGGCAAAGGATCTGTTGACTTCTTGCATAGCGTACTATATCATGCACCGTAAGAAAATAAGCAGCATAATTCATTTCTGCAATAAATTTCAATTCATAATTTATGGCTGCAATTGTTTTTTCAGGGATAATTTCTCCATAGCGTTCTTTAGCGCCCTTCCAAGCCAAAAAGGTTAATTCCTCCTGTGGTGTTCGTCCTGCTGTAGTAATCTCTTCGGGATATTCATATACTAATTCATCCAGAGAAAAGGTACAGGCATCTTCAATTTCCTTTGTACGAAGTATGGCATCGGGATATTGCCTGAAAAGCCTTAGCATTTCTTCATGCGGCTTTAAAAATCTTTCTGCATTGGGATGTAAACGATAACCGGCATTGTAGATGGTACACTTTTCACGAACGCAGGTTACAATATCCTGCAATTGTCTTCTGCCAGGCTCATGATAATGCACATCGTTGGTGGCTACTAAAGGAATATTGAGCGCTATGGATAACTGTGATAAACGAAATAAGTATTTATTATCATCGCCATTGTATTTTCTTGATGCTGCTATATAAAGATCATTACCAAAAGCGTTGCGGTATTCTTTTAATGATGCTTCAAAGGAAGGCTCAAATTCAAATTGCTCATTTAATGCATCAGGCGGAAGTACAATAAATTTTATATCTCTCGAATATTGAAAAATATCTTTTTTGTATAAATGGCATTCGCCTTTTTCAGCACGTCTATTTCCAATTGTAAGTAAATTACAAATTTGAGCATAAGCGTTTTTATTGGTTGGATAGGCAAGAAGGCTTATGCCATCAAGCAAATCAATGCGGCAGCCAACAATAATCCTTATACCGACCTTCTTTGCTGCCGCATGAGCACGAACAATACCAGCAAGCGTATTGCGGTCTGTTATTGCGATTCTATTATATCCAAGCAATACGGCTTGTTCCACTAATTCTTCGGGATGCGAAGCGCCTCGAAGAAAACTAAAATTGGTGGTTACCTGTAATTCTGTATAAAGCATAACGGAATTATTTAAGCAAAGAAGCCATGAATAAACCATTGATAGGATTTGGCTACATCATAATGCCCTAAACGAAATAGCCAATAGCGATGTCCTTCTTCATCTTCCACGGCATAATAATCTCTATGTTGTCCTTGTTGCAACCACCATTCCTGTTCAATACGTTCCGGTCCATCGGCTTTCATTATTTTATGGAGTTTTCCTTTATAGCGAAAGTTCATGGGTGGATAATCGGGAATAGGCGCTGTTACGTCAATCACTTCAGGTTTTGATAATAATTGTAAAGGCCTTGGCCTGTCCATCTTCCATATTGTTTGTACCGGTTCATCTATTGACGATGCTACTTTAAAAGAACGCTCCGGCCAATAATGTTCATCAGGTACATAACGATGTATTTTACCGGCACCAATCTTTCCTGCTATCCGGTCTAATAATTCCGATAAGCCAACATCATCAATACCATAATGATTTTCCCATAATTTTTCCTGCGCAATTGTTAGTTCTTCTACTTTTAATGCATCAATCGTAAATAATTCTATTCCCAAAGCCGGTTCAATAGAATCTATTTTTATTTCAAATAATGTAAAGAGATGCTTTGTATTGCAGGTAGGACGATTGGTACCTATCTCCAGTTTTTCAATTTTTCCATCAATACGATAACATTTAAACACCGCCATACGAAGACCTTTCTCTTCCTGCTGCAGACGTTTGCATAAAGCATCTAATAATCGTTGTAATGCTATTTCAATGCCTGTAGCCGTTACAATAGGCTCAAGACAAGGTAAGCGCTCATGGTATGGCTCAATAGGTGTTACTGGAATTATGGTTTCTTCTTCATGGCCCAATGCTTTATCCAGTTGTTGTAATAACTCCTTACCAAAGCGCCTCCGTAAAGAAGGACGTGGCATACTGATAAAATTATTGATTTGCCGGAGCCCCAGTTTTTCTAACCGTTCTGCAATGGCTGCATCAATACGAAGACAGGAAGGCGGTAATTGCATTAGTGCTATTGTTTGTTCTCCGCTTTTTATTATACAATTATTTTGTCCATATCTTGTAATAGCCCATGCAGTGCCAATAGTATCTGCAATAGCAATCCTTACATCATAACCAAATTGTTTAAACCGGTTATTGATTTCTTCCAGGTATTGTTTTTCTCCGCCCCAGAGATGAGCACAACCGGTTATATCCATTAAGAGCCCATCAGGCAGATCAATAGCTACAGCAGGTGTAAATCTGATACACCATGCTGCAAGGCCTGTCAATGATGTTTTGGCGAGTTCGGGTTTATCATCTAAAACCTTTAATGAAGGGATGATGGCTCTTGCATCTGCCACAGCCATACCAAGATCAATTCCCTGTTGTTGTGCTAAAACATTGGCTGCTGTTACTATCATTCGTCCATGATCGGGTGCAGACAAAACAAATGGTATTGCAGCCAGTTCAGGCTGGCGGCGAATAAACCAGTCTGTTCTCAGGTAACGGAACCATATCGACATAAAACGCTTTGGCATATCATCCCGTTTTCTTTTGTTGTACTGGTACTAATAAACTGATTGGAGGAATATGCCTGAACTTTCCCGCAACCCATTCCATTTGCCAGCTGCCAGGTTTACCGTTTCTGACCTTTAATAATTCCACATTCCACCGGGGAAAACCTACTCCCGGCATTTCGTTAGCTAAGGCACTGGCTATTGAAGTAATTGTCCAGCGTGTAATACATGCCGTTGTATGTACACTGCGGGGGTTATTACGCAAAACAAAACCTGTTACCTGGCTTTGCTCAACCGCCAATTGCAAGCGCCTTGAATCGGTAAAACTTAATTCCTTTATTTCTCCAATTACTGCTGCAAGTCCTTCACATTTCAATGCTTCTTCCATGGCCCACAGCATTTCTTTTTCTTTCTTTAATTCAATGAAAATTATTTTATCCGGAGCAATGCCAAAGGATTTAAGGGCAGGAGGGAAGATGGTTCCGGAAGCACTTATCCAGATGGCAGCGCCACCTTTTTTCATCAGAGAAGAAAGTATACCGGAAACAAAACCCGTTGTTGCGGTGGCATCTTCTTTTGTGGTTGATAAAAATTCATGCACAGCACCCAAAGGAAAAGCAGCATTGGGGAAAGCATTTTTAATTGGCCCAAGCCCAATATCATTACCACCATTTTTTGATAATGTTTTAAAGCCCTGCAAAGGAAGAATTTCCTTTTGTAACTGGGCAATAATATCGGCTTTTGATGCGATCATGAGTTGTTGAACATAGCAATAATACTAAATATTTTAGTATTTCATCAATCTTTTATTGTTGCAATTGTAGAAGAAGGGGAATCAATATCTTAGTGGAGGCTGATAATAGAGAGAAGGAAAGAAGCACAATTGAAAATTACATTCAGTGATGCATTATTAACGGTCAAATAAATACAGTTACGTATTTTCAATAGTAAAGTCCTCTTTTCCTGAACGAAAACCCTCAACTTTACCAAACTATATGGTGTACAAGGTTAAAAGTTGTTTCACCTCTACCGATAAACAGGTATACATTTTCACAATACGAG
This sequence comes from Ferruginibacter profundus, assembly GCF_054783275.1. Lineage (NCBI taxonomy): Bacteria > Pseudomonadati > Bacteroidota > Chitinophagia > Chitinophagales > Chitinophagaceae > Ferruginibacter > Ferruginibacter profundus. The sequence goes on from NZ_BAAGQW010000001.1 coordinate 667,217, forward strand.
GAACGTACAGCATTTTAAAGGGAGCGGAATGGATGAAAGTGAATTAGAAACCAATCCAATGCGTTAAATTGATTTGAAATATTTCACTTATGAGAACTTACATATTTGCAGCAATTTCTTTCCTGTGGGTCTTACAATCCTGTACCGGTGATCCCAATAAGAAGATCGTTACTAAAACACCATTTACCCCGGGGCCATTAGAAGCAGTTTATAACCAGGCAAGGCCCAAGGTACAGAAATTTGAAATCGACAATAAAAAAGCCAATACCATCAAGGCTGCTAATGGCACTGAAATTTTAGTGCCTGCAAATTGTTTTGTCGATGGTAATGGCGATGTTGTTCCCGGCAAGGTTCAGGTAGAGCTTGTGGAGGCTTTTTCATTGCAGGATTTTATTACATCTGGTTTAGCTACAATGTCAGAGGATAAATTATTACTCTCCAATGGGATGATGTATGTAAATGCCAGTTCAGGAAACACAAAATTGCAATTGAATAAAAACGTTTCGTTAACTGTGGCTATGCCTACGATGAATGCTGGAGAAGGATTTCAAATGTTTACCGGCGATGGCACTAATTGGAAAGTGGATAGTTCAATGTCGGCGTTTGATTATACCATCCCATTGCCGCTTAACCTGCTTTATCCCGAAGGCAACCATTATATATGGCATTGCTTTACCAGTTATCCGGATGGCTCTGATAAGTATGCTTATTATGATACTTCTATAGTGAGCTTCACCGATACTAAATATGAAAATACCTATATTGCCACAGAGGAATTCAGGGGTCGGGTATGGTCGCTTTTAAATATGACAATCTTTATGAGTTATTTCATAAATAGCGATTTCTATTTCGATAAGGCAGATTGTTTTCAAGAAAAGGATAATTATGATTTGTTCAGGGTTTATTATAATAACCCAAACAGGCCTCTTGCCCAATCAGATTCTATAGCAAAGAAAATGTATATCGATTACTTTAATGACAACAAAGATAAAATTGCTGCATTCTGCGACTCTGTGAATAAACATAAGCAGCACTATTACATTAACTGGACAGATACCAATTACTATTTTGATTTTCGCAAAACATCATTAAAGGATAGTTATATGGGAGAGTTAAAATACTTTCCTCAACAGAGCAAAAAAGAGATAAAACTGGTTAACGATCACGGTGTAAATCTGAATGCCGTCAATGCTTTCGATTTACTAAAAGCTAAAGGTGTTGCCGAAAGAGAGATCAATGAAATACTAACCTATAATTTCCGGCGCCAGGCAAAAATTAAAATATTGCAAAGTATAAAAGATATGAGAGCCAATAATCAAAAGCTTTTAAAAATGTACGAGGCCACAGTCTTTTCTGTAACCACAATGGGTTGGATAAATTGTGATCGTTTTTACGATGACCCTAAAGCAGGGAAGGCTGAAATGTATGTAACGAATGGAGCAGGAACTCAGCTTAAATTTATAGATTGTTCATTAGTTATACCTGATATGAATGTAAGGTTATCTGCTTATGCTGATCAGTCAGGTCGTTATTCGTTTACGCAAAAAGACGGCAAGTATATTAAATTACCCATTGGAAAACCGGCAGTTATTGTAGGCGTAGCCTTGCAAAACGACTCCTTGTATTTTGCCAGTGAAAAGATTACCATAAAAGATGGTTATTCGGTGGCGCTGCCCATGCATTACATAAGCACTACAGTTTTGAACGACTCTATTAAGTATGCTTTGAAATAAAGATTAACTATATAAGCATTGTAACACGATCTTTACTTTTTGCCATAGAGCATCACCGGCATCTATAGCGCAATGATACCCCAATCCCTTACATGACACACCTGCAGAACGGTACCTGCATACAAGCGCTTTGCCAGAAGATTTTTGGAAACTGGTTGTACGCAGTCAAAGTTTAGTAAATAGCTGTTAAAAAGTGAGTAATTTATTTATCACTTTAATGTTATTCCCCTCAACCTTGCCATAGGTAAAACTACTTTTTCAACCCGCCGCAACGGTTAATCAAGCCTCCTAAGCGGCATAAAAAAAGCGAAGTAAAACTTCGCTGTACTGTGTTGTGATCCGGATTGGATTCTTACTACTTTTTTATATCCCTGTATGTCAATAAATTAACTACTCCATTTTTTTCGGTGAAACAAAAATTGAGAAAAATCCTTTTCTGACTCCATTTTGTTTCAGTTAGGTTCGAAAAGGCTAAATTAAGGGTTCCACTTTGCATCTTTAATCTTTTTTTTCACAACTACAGTAACTCTCTTCTGCAAATAAGTTCAGTTAGGGAAGCAGACAACATTAGGAACGAAGACCTACGAACACAATCCCATCCGTTTATGAAGTAGATTTATTTCTACTTCAATAGTAATAGATTTTCTGCAAACGACAGTAAAAATACTGACTAAAAGGAGCGTTTTAGAAATCTAAAAAAATAACATTTAAAAATATTGTTTATTGAAAAACTTCATTTATTTTTAATTTTACAATGTGCAGGTATTGGTTAATGTTAGTAATCCGTCATTGTAATTCATCTAAGGTTTTCAACATTCAAGAAAAGAAATATTCTGAAACAAGCCTATTAGTTATGTAAGCGTACTGCTGTTACAGTGTGTTTATGTATTTTCTAGTGCTTGGTAAAAAATGATGCAGCGATGCAAAAGGTATTGTATTGCGTATAAGTTTTGGACTAATGCAACTATTTTGATTGGCCGGGCTTAACAGTTATCTGGATTTCTGACGCACTTATCTTGGAAAATGGCACAGTTACTAAGTTAATGTAGGAGTATTGATTACGGATAGATAATTTGCGACAGATCAGGCATTTGGGAAAAACAACAGAAAATGCTGAGGTTTTTCACAAGGTTAAATCAATCCTAATAAAAACCTTTGTAAAACAATTAAACCAACTACCTTATGAGTCGTACCCGGCTCTTTATATTAATACTGCTTATTGGCGCTTCATATCTCAGTGAAGCACAAACAGATTCTGTATTGCAATCTTTGCAACAGGTTCCTTTAAAATATATACACCAGGTAGATAAAAAGATAGATCAGTACGCTGATCGAATTACTAATAAAACTGAAAAAACATTAACCAAACTCAGCAAATGGGAAAATAAAATCCACAGCCTTTTGTTGAAAGTAAATCCCGAAGCAGCCCAACGCCTTTTTGCAAATAATCAACTCACGTTTGCGGCAGCATTAGAAAAATATAAGAAAGGCGAAGCTGTGGTTGCAGCGCAAAGAATGAAATATGATGAATACAGGGATAAACTAACCACTAGTTTAGGCTACTTAGAGCAGCAAAAAGAAAAGCTGGATGAAAAGCTAATTGCGCCGGTAAAGAAGGCCAGGCAAAAAGCAACAGCACTAGAAGAACAGGAAGCCGGCAGCGAAGCTATGCAACAGTTCATTAAAGAACGCAGAAAGCAATTAATGGACCAGGCGCTGCAATACCTGGGCAATAATAAATACCTGCAAAAGATATCCAAAGAAAATTACTACTACATAGAGATCCTGAAAAATTACAAAGCGATTTTCAACGATAAAAAGAAGGCAGAAGAAACAGCACTAACCATCTTAAACAAGATACCTGCCTTTACAAAATTTGTGCAGCAGAATGGTATGCTGGCAAAACTCTTTGGTTCGCCATCCATCGCCGGTGGTGCAACGCCAAATCTATCTGGCTTACAGACAAGAGCCAGTGTAAACGCTTTAATACAGGAACAGATTGCAGCCGGTGGCCCCAATGCCCGTGAACAAATTATGCAAAATATCCAGTCGGCTCAGGCAGAACTGAATAAATTAAAAGATAAAGTTCTTAAAGCCGGCGGCAGTAATACGGAAATACCCGATTTTAAACCGAATCAAACCAAAACACAAACCTTCAAACAACGGTTGGAATTCATCAACAATTTTCAGTTTGCAAAAAACAACAGCCTTGTGCCCACTACTGCAGATATTGGATTAAGCCTTGGCTATAAATTGAACGACAAGTCAGTTATCGGCCTTGGCGCTAGCTACAAAATGGGGTTAGGTAGCATTCAACATATCAGCATCAGCCACCAGGGTATTGGCCTGAGGAGTTTTGTAGACTGGAAACTGAAGAAACAGTTTTACATAAGCGGTGGATACGAAATGAATTACAATGCAGCCTTTAAAAATATTCAGCAGTTGCAATCTTTTAATGATTGGCAAAATGCCGGTTTGGTGGGATTGACTAAGAAGATACATGTAAAAACCAAATGGACGAAGGGAACAAAGCTGCAATTGTTGTATGATATGTTAGCGAGGCAGCATGTGCCGGTTAGTCAGCCGGTGGTATTCAGGGTGGGGTACAATTTTTAAGCGATTAAAACTAAATATGATTTTTTAAAAGAACCAGTATGAAGAAATTAATATATAATGCATTGCTATTGCTGCTGTCTGTTTACGCCACAGCACAAAACGCCAATAACTTTCAAAAGATGGTGGATTTTTTACCACCGGCTCCCAATGCGGCAGCGATAATTAAGCATAGTGAAATTTCACTCAATAAAAATACCGGCAGCCCGGCTATCAATATCCCGTTGTTTACTGTTAAAGGTATTAAGCTATCTGCAGGCGTATCTATCGGTTATAGCTCTACAGGAATAAAAGTAGATGAGATTGCATCAAGGGTAGGTATGGGCTGGTCTTTAAGTGCCGGCGGCGTAATTACACGTACCATAAGGGGATGGGCAGACGAAAATACCACAAGGGTGGTACCGCCTTTCTCTACTGCAGGCCCCAATTGCGGTACATATGAATTTTTTGATAAAGTAACGTCTTCCAGTAATAGTACAGGTTACGATTCGGAGCCGGATTTGTATAATTTCAGCATGAATGGCATTTCAGGAAGTTTTGTATTTGATGCATCTAATCAACCTGTTCTTATTCCCGCCGAAAAGTTTAAAATAGAAAAGGATTTTTCTACTTCAGCCATATGGAATTTTAAGATCACTACCACCGATGGCATCATGTATTATTTTGGCGGCTCATCAGCAACAGAAAAAACAAAGAGGTTAAATACCTGTGGTAAAACTTTCTCTACGTACCTGCCCAATGCCTGGTACCTCATCAAAATAGAGCATCCGAATGGCGAAGCGATCAATTTATCTTATACGGGTCTTACCTATAACTATGAGACAGGCGTGAGCGAAACACAAAACTATGGAGTATTTAATCCCTTCTATACTTGTCCGGCAGCTCCCGGTTCATCTACCTGTATAAACTTGCTGGAAACACAAGGCGTCTTATTAAGCTCGATAAGCGCAGCAGGCAATAGTGTGCAGTTCTCCTATACCACTCGTTCAGATTGTGGTGATAAGCTGGTTTCTTCTATAACCCAGTTAACCGGAAGCCAAACTACAGGCGTATTTAATTTCACTTATAATCAGCAACAGGCCAATGCGACCTATCTGAGTCAAACATCAAGCGGGCAGTCTTACACGCCTTACCTTACTGATTTAGTAGAATCATCCGGCGACTATGCATTCAGCAAGACCCATAAATTTGTTTATAAGGATCCCGGCGGCAGGCCGCCGCGATTATCCTATTCACAGGATCATTGGGGCTATTTCAACGGCAGGATTAATTCTACTCTTATACCTAAACCCGAAGGTTTTTATATGCAGGAACGTTTTCCAAATGCTACAGCTAACCGTGAACCTGATTCAGCATTTGGTGGGAAGGGGTTACTTACCAAAATTGTATATCCAACCGGGGGGGTGGATGTGATCGACTACGAGGGAAACGATATAGTAGCTGATCCTTCATTTCAAACTTATCATGAATACGTTTGCAATGTTACAGGTACCAGCAATACAACAGAACAAACCCGCACTTATACTTTTACTATAGACAAAGCCCAGGAAGTGGAGTTGGTTATCACCTGCACTACACAGGATGCGACCAATTATGATCCCGTTCACATGCAAGCCACTGTAACTTTATCCAATAGTTCCAGCACGATTTTTTCAGAACCTTTCCAGGCTTCAAACCCTGGTACAGTTTATATACGTCGCCCTAACCAACTTTACCCGGGTACATACACGCTGACTTATAAAGCTAAGGGTGCAGCACAAACTACTGACATTAAACTGAAATTTTATCCTGAAACACATACGGGCACTACAACTAACAAAATTGTAGGTGGTATGAGAGTAAAAAGGGTATCAACCAGCAATCCCGGAGAAACGCCAGTGATAAAAAGATATTATTATGCAAAAATGGACGAACTTAATTTGTCGTCATTGATGCCCGTACCCACACCCATTTACTGGAAGGATTATGTTAATACCAGCAGCATAAATTGCCACTACTGGGCAATGTATTCAGGCTCTTTAAATAACCTTTATAACTATGGCTCGGCACCCATAAGTTATGCTTATGTAATTGAAAGCAATGGCGAAAATTTTGAAGGCGGAGCTATACAGGATAAATTTTATGCTGGTGGCGATGTAAATGCTTCGGTATGGTGGTTAAATGAGATCATGGGTGCACCGCTTAGTAACTGGAGTGCTCCTTTAAATGGCAAACTAAGCGAAGAGATCATTTATAAAAAACCTGCATCAGGCGCTCTTTTCCCCATTAAAAAAACACAGTATACCTATGCACCACTTGAAGACAGGTTACATACTAAATTATATGGATACACTATCAATGCGAAATATGGAAATGTAGGAACATGGCAACCGCCTTCATGGCCTTGTTCAAACCCATCAGCTCCAACAGTAAATCCCAGTAATCCTGATGATGACCCCACAAACAGGTTTGATGCCATGCGGTATGATATCGATTCCTACTGGTTACACTTAAGATCCCAAACTGAAACACTGTACGATGAGAATGGCGCCAACCCTGTAACTACCGTTACCAATATGTATTTTGATAATGAAGACCACCAGCAGTTGAGCAGGAATGAAACCACCAACAGTAAAGGCGAAACACTCAAAACCACCAACACTTATATCAGCGATCTTACAGGAACAGTACCCAACGCCATGAAAGCAAAAAACATGATCACCCAGTTGGTTACTTCAAAAACAGAGAATGGTTCAAACGAAGTTTCCTTTGATAAAATTAATTACGGCGATGCAGGAAATAATAACTATGTGCCTGTCTCGGTTGAAAAATCAGTTAAAGGAAATACGCTTGAAACAGAAGGAACTATTGACCTCTATGATGCTAACGGCAATATTTTACAGTTTACTAATAAAGCAGGTATTGTCAGCGCAGTTATCTGGGGGTATAACTCACAGTACCCTGTAGCACAAATAGTTGGTGCTACATACGCCAATGCTGTTGCACAATTAACCGGAGGTTCAGTTACTGCTTTGCAAACAATGGATGGTACAACATTGCAAACAGAACTTAACCTGGTAAGAACTGCTCTTCCCAACGCCAGGGTAACCTCTTATACTTATAAACCAATGGTAGGTGTAACATCAATAACAGATCCTAATAATAAAACAAACACATACAATTACGATTCTTTTAACCGCCTGCTTACTATAAAAGACCAGGACGGCAATTTTGTAAAAAAGAATGAATATGTGTACGCTACACCGGATAATTCATCAGCACCAACTATTTATTTTAATACAGCGGTTACACAATACATCAACTGCCAAACCTGTGTTTCAGGATATTCGGCTGCAGCAGTTGCTTACACTGTTCCATTCGGCAAGTATTTTTCACTGATCTCACAAGCGGATGCAGACTCAAAAGCAGCAGCAGATACAGGCGGGCAGGAATATGCAAACAAAAATGGTAAATGCATCAGCTCGGCAAGTTATGCCTGTACGGGTTCGCAGTACAGGCTCGTAAACTGTAGTTGCGAAGCTGGTACAAAGGTTTGTGAAAGTACATCGGGTTCGGGCCCTTACACAGTAAGTTACCATTATCACTGGAGTGATGGGTACAACGGACCAACAATAACAGAAACCATTACCTGCAGTGGTATTGATAAAAAACTAATTAACTGCACATGCGAAACTGGTGTAAAAGTATGCGATGGCGTTACCAATAATGGCGGGGGTTCATATACAGTAAACTATCACTATCACTGGAGTGACAACAGCAACAGTTCAACAATAACAGAAACATTTACCTGCAGCGGTAATGATAAAAAAATAATTAACTGCACCTGCGAAACAGGTATAAAAATATACACATCATCAGTATTTGACAGAAAGGGTAATATGGGCTGTGCTGCCGGGCAATGGTTGTGCACTTATCATTACCACTGGAGTGATGGAAGTAATAGCGCTGACTATACAGAATGTTCAGCTTCCGATTGCGGGCCTTATTAATAATTGAAAAAATAAAAATATCATGTTTAAATTACTCGTCTTAGCCACAGTTATTTTCTCAGGAACTATCGTAAGTATCTATTCGCTGAGCGTTACAGATATTGATAAAAACAGTATCAGTTTCAATAGTTATAAAGATAAAAAAATATTGATCGTAAATACCGCTAGTGCCGGTAGTGGTGCGGCTCAGCTGGCAGAACTGGAGCAATTATACCAGCGGCATAAAGATAGTATGGTAGTGATAGCCTTCCCCAGCAACAGTTTTGGCAATGAACCCGGCAATGATCAGCAAATAAAAACATTGATGCAGGGTACCTATGGCATTACATTTCCTGTGGCTGCCAAAAGCTGTGTTAAAGGAGACAGTGCCAACGCAATTTATCAATGGTTAGGTAATAAGATTGCCAATGATGTAATGGAAGGCAAAGTGAAAAGGGATTTTCAGAAATTTTTGATAGACAAAACCGGAAGTATTGTAGGCCGGTTCGACAGCAGTGTTAGTCCGTTAAGTACTGCAGTGCAAAATGCTATCCTGAATAATTAACAGGCTGGCTGCTATTTTAAATAATTTAATAAAGATCACTGGATATAAAAGATTACTAGTATGCTGAAAAAATACTTTTTTGTTGCTGCGGTATTATTTACTTCGCAGGTATATGCCCAACAGGCCCTCAACTATGTACGTACATGGGATGCCCGTATACCCATTACTGATGCCACCACCATGTCATCCAGGCCGGTAACAGAAGTACTGCAGACAACAGGTTATGTAGATGGCTTGGGCAGGCCCCTGCAAACGGTGGTAAAGCAGGGCTCACTGGTAACCGCATCTGCTGTAAGTGGCGATATGGTAAGCACCAATGTATACGATGTATTTGGCAGGGAAGTGCAGAAATTTCTGCCCTATACTGCAGCCTCTACAGATGGCTTACTTAAGGCCAGCCCTATAACAGAGCAGGCGGCTTTTTACAACAGCCAGCTATCGGGCCAGGGCGAAAATTATTTTTATAGTAACAGTGATGTGGAAGCAAGCCCTCTTAATCGCCCCGTAAAATCTTATGCAGCAGGTAACAGCTGGGTAGGATCAGGGCGTGGCACATCTATGCAATATTTAAATAACACAACAGCGGATGATGTAAAAATATGGATAGTAAACAGCGCCGGTAGTTATAGTATTGGCAGCCAGCCTTACGCAGATGGCCTGCTTGTTGAAACCCATACCACCGACGAACAAGGTCACCAGGTAGTGGAATATAAAGACAAGGAGGGTAAAGTGATCCTGAAAAAAGTACAGGTAGACAATACAGTGGGTGAAAGTTATACCGGCTGGTTATGTACTTATTATATCTACGATATTTACAACAACCTGCGGCTGGTAATACCGCCTAAAGCTGTAGTGCAACTTATAAATAACAGTTGGGTATTAAGCACAACAGTAATGAACGAACTCTGCTTCCGTTACGAATACGACGGCAGTAACCGCATGAGTATTAAAAAAGTACCCGGTGCTGCAGAAGTATTTATGGTATACGATAAATGGGACAGGTTAGTATTAACACAGGATGGTAATTTACGCAGCAGCAATAACTGGATATTTACAAAGTACGATTACCTGGGCAGGCCGGTAATTACAGGGTTTTATAACAATACTACTACTACAGGCCAGGCGGCCATGCAGACTTATGTAAACAGCCAGATGCCCGGTTCGGGCCCGGCTACTTTTGAAAGCCTCACAGGTACCGGCATTGGCTATACTACTACAGTAAGTTTTCCATCGCTCAGCAGCCCGCAGTTACTAAGCATTAGTTTTTACGACAATTATAACTGGGCTACCGGTAGCAGTTATAGCAGCAGTTTTGCCACTAAAGACAATAGTAACGACGGCCTGTTCTACAGCACCAGCGGCAGCTTATACGCACAACCACTTACAGCAAGCAGTAAAACAAAAGGCATGGTAACGGGCACGGTTACCTATATTTTAAACAGTGGCACCAACCAGAAACTGGTAAGCAGCATTTTTTGCGATGACCGAGGCCGTGCCTTACAAAGCAAGACCGACAATATAAGCGGCGGCATAGATATTGCCACCACCCAATACAACTTTAGCGGCCAGTCTTTAATGAGTGTAACAGAACATAAAAAAACAGCCACCAGCGCAAGTATAAAAACAATCACCAAAACAGAATACGATCCCTTGGGCAGGTTGCTGCAGGTAAAAAAACAACTGATACAAACCGGCGGTGTACAAACCCCGGAAAAAATAATTGTAAAAAATGAATACGATGCCCTGGGCCAGTTAAAAAGAAAAATACTGGCCCCGGAGTTTAACAGCAATGCAGGGCTGGAAAAACTGAACTATGATTACAATATCAGGGGCTGGCTGTTGGGAGTAAACAAAGATTATATAGCAGGCACCAATACCAATAGTTATTTTGGTATGGAGCTGGCTTACGATAAAACCACTGCAGCCAATGCAGGCACTTACTACAATAATCCCCAATACAACGGCAATATTGCGGGCACTTTATGGAAGAGTAAAGGTGATGGCGTTAACCGCCAGTACGATTTTACTTACGATAATGTAAACCGTTTATTAAGGGCCGACTTTAAACAGAACAATGCAGATTACAGCTGGAATAACTACCTGGTAAATTATAACATGAAAATGGGTGACGGTATAGATTATAATTCTGCTTACGACGAAAACGGCAACATAAAACAAATGCAGCAATGGGGCTTAAAAATAAATGCCAGCGAACAGATTGATAACCTGCATTACACCTATTACGCCAACACCAACAAGCTGCAAAACGTAATTGATTTTAAAGATCTTGCCACTACCAAACTGGGCGACTTTAGAACCAGTGCCAACCATATACAATATGGTATCAAATCACCTATAACTACCGAAGCTGCCTATACAACCAGTGGTGGCAGTATTACTGATTACGGTTATGATGTTAATGGTAATATGATTACTGATAGAAATAAAGACCTGGCAGGCAGTGTAGGAGTTGATCAGCTTACCGGCGGTGCCATCACGTACAACCACCTTAACCTGCCATCGGTAATAACAGTAGCGGGTAAGGGTAATATTACCTACACCTACGATGCAGCAGGGAATAAATTACGGAAAACAACGGTTGAAAACAATGTAAGCGTTACCGCCGGCGGCAGTCCTTATACAGTAACTGTTACCACCACCACCGATTATGTAGCCGGCTTTGTGTACGAAAGTAAAAACTACAACAATACTACAGTATACAATGCCCTTGGTTATGCAGATAAATTACAGTTTACCGGCCACGAAGAAGGACGGGTACGGGCAGCATACAACAATACGGCTGCGCCCAATACCCTTACCGGGTTTGCATTTGACTATATGGTAAAAGACCATTTAGGCAATGTACGTGTAGTGCTTACCGATGAGCAACAGGTAGATCATTACCCCACGGCCACCTTAGAAGCCAATGCAATAACACAGGAGCAAACCTTTTATGATATTAATACCGGTAACGTAGTTAATAAGCCTACGCCTTTACCAACAGAAGCTTCAAATTTATTAGATTATGTAAATGATAATGGCACCAACAATCCCAACACTTTTGGCAGCCCTTCAGCCACCAGCCAAAAGATGATGCGCCTTAGCTCCGCCACCAGCAAAACCGGCATGGGCATGGTGTTAAAAGTAATGGCAGGAGATAAGCTGGATATACTGGCAAAATCTTATTACCAGTATTTAGGCAGCAATGCCACTAACAGCCCTTTTAATGCAGGTGATATTATCACTTCCTTCCTGGGTACAGGTGGCGCAGCTAATGCTGCCGTACAGCATGGTGGTACATCTTCTATATTAAACAGCAATACATCCGGCACAGTAACTCCGCTTAATAACTTTATAACTAATTCCTCCAATACCAACCCGTACAATGGGGTAAAAGCAGGTGTATGTTATATACTGTTTGATGAGCAGTTTAATTTGGTAAGCTGCCAGTTTGACCCTGTATACATAAAACTGGGTGGGTTTAAAGGTGCAACTGGCGGCCCCGATGGCGGGCTTAAAAACCACATGCTGCAGAATATAAACGTACCCAAAAATGGTTATCTTTATGTGTACTGCAGCAACGAGAGTAATATCAATGTGTTCTTTGATAATTTAGAAGTGATACATACCAGGGGGCAGATACTGGAAGAAACGACCTACTACCCGTTTGGATTAACTATGCAGGGGATTTCATCAAAGAGTGCAGGTTCTCTTGCTAATAAAGCTAGGTTTAATGGTATTGAACAGAATAATGACTTTGATTTAAATATGTGTGATGCTTTCTATCGTAATTTAGATCCGCAAATCGGAAGGTTTTGGCAAATAGATCCAAAAACAATGGATATGACAAGTGTTTATAGTACAATGAATAATAACCCCATATTATACTCAGATCCGTTGGGAGATACTACTTGGGTTTATGATTTATTAGGAAATCAGTTAGACATTATAAATAGCAAGACTAAAAATCAGATACATTATATTGATGTTGATAAATATTATGATCTGGAAGCGAAAAATACTTCCTTGGGTACAGATATTGATCATGCAGGAGAACCGGTTGTTAATTATAAAAAGCTAGAAAAGGAAGTACGTCAGGAATCAACAGCTTTTTTTGGTAGTAACTCTGCCCGAGACCTGCAAAACATAATTAATGACCCAAGAAATGGAAGTAAAAACTCTCTAACAGATGGTAGTGAGGCTCTTTTTGTTGCTAGCATTTCTACTAAATCGAAGGAACTTCAATTTCATCAGTTAGATGGAATTAAAACAAGTGAAGGAACCATAAATAATCCAGATAAGCAAGTCGACAACGTATTAACCAATGCAATCCAAGCAAGCTTATTTGGCTCAGGACACTCTCACCCAACTAAAACTACATATGGGGGAGCCCTTAAAACTTTATCCACTACGACGATACCCAGTTCAAGACAGATGGGTGCAGGAGGTCAATGGGAATTACAAGATTTTAATCCCATTTTGTATAGAGCTTCAACTGGATCAAAATCCCAACAAGCATTATTTATTGCTGCCAGAGTGGGATTTAGTACTTATTCAAGTGGTTCAAGTTCTGCATATCCGACACCTGGAAATGGAATATTTTTTTACAGTCAATTTAAAAAATAAAAAATGAAGAGAATTGAAACTTTAACTTTCTTATTTGTAATTACTTTTTTTACAGGGAACTGTCAACAAAATAGTAATTCAACTCACGTTATGTCAGTTAGTATCCCTTATAATATTTTACTAAAAAATATGGGTGAACCTACTGGATCAGAAATCAAGGAAAATTCATTTTATATGATTTTTTATCACTCTACTCCTTTTCAAAACCTGGAATTATATAGCGTGAGAGAAAAAAATGATACGGTCTATGCCAACCATAAAATCACAAATGCGATGAATATTAAATTCCTTTCGAATGAAGTTAAATCTGATTCAGCGGTTTCTTACCAAACCTTTTTTAGCAGTTATAATAAAAATGATATTAATGAAATAAGACGACTAATTGGAAATTTTAAAATTAAAGACCTAGACAAAACAAAGGGGGAGGTCGAGACTTCCTTGCACGGTGTTTATTTGAGCTTAATGATTTATGACCGAGGAGAATTAATTTCTGTAGATAGGTTGGGTGTCCCTGATAAATGTGAGATTAATTATATAGAATTCTTCAACGTGATCAAACAAAAATATTTTTACTAGTTCTTCCTCAACTCTTCGCCGCTGTAGGTACTCGCAAAACATCCGCAAGCCAACGCTATCACCTGTGATCGCCATCGCCTGATCTCGCCGTTGTTGGTATGTCGGGCAGTCATTAGGGTAATGTTTCATTCGTGTTAGTATTTTTTAAAACCCCCGTCAATAAAGAGTTTCAAAAAAAGAAAGTTTAATTTTGTTAAAAATGGGTGGCATTAAGCCATCCTTTTTTGTTTTCCGGCCTTGCCTTTGATTACATGATAAAAGATCATTTGGGTAATGTACGAATGGTATTAACTGATGAACAGCAGGTAGATCATTACCCCACCGCAACGCTTGAAGGTACAGGCGCAGGCAGCCTCCTGGAAATGGAAAAAACCTATTACGATATACCTAACCCCTCCACCTATGTAGTAGCTAAACCAGCCAATGCCCCTAATTATATAAATGATAACGGTACCAACAACCCCAATACATTTGGTTCGCCAACTGCCAATAGCCAAAAGATGTACCAGTTAAATGGAGCTAGTAATAAAACCGGTCCTAGTATGGTATTAAAGGTAATGGCGGGTGATAAACTGGATCTGCTGGCTAAATCCTGGTACGAATATGCAAGCGGTACGGTAACCAATAATGCGTTTAATGCAGGAGATCTTATAACTGCTTTTTTGGGTACAGGCGCCGCCGCCAATCCTGCGGTGTTGCATGGTGGTACTTATTCTATACTGAATAGCAATACATCCGGTACAGTAACCCCGCTGAGTAACTTTATAACTAATTCCTCCAACACCAATCCTTACAACAATGTAAAAGCAGGTGTATGCTATATATTATTTGATGAGCAATTTAATTTAGTAAGTTGCCAGTTTGATCCTGTATATGTAGATGCTGCAACAGGAGGGCATGGCAGCAGCGGCGGCCCCGGTGGTGGCCTGAAAAACCACGTTATGCAGTATATTAACGTACCCAAAAATGGTTATCTTTATGTTTACTGTAGCAACGAGAGTAATATCAATGTGTTCTTTGATAATTTAGAGGTTATACATACCAGAGGGCAGATTTTAGAGGAAACGCATTATTATCCGTTTGGGTTAACAATGCAGGGGATATCAAGTAAAGCAGCTGATAAGCTGAATAATAAGATTAAATTCGCCAGTAAAGAATTACAATCAAAAGAGTTTTCCGATGGGACTGGGTTAGATTGGACTGACTTTGGAGCTAGGATGTATGATAATCAAATAGGAAGATGGATGAATCCTGATCCACTCTCGGATAAATACTTTCAATTTTCACCGTACCAATATTCAGCAAATAATCCAATTTTGTTTGTCGATAAAGATGGAAAAGACTTTGGAATAATTGTAGACCCAAAAACTAAAACCATTACAATTACTGGCAATTATTATGCGAATAATAATAATACAAACTCCCTTGATAGAACAAAAGCGGCTGTAGAATCTCTTAACAAATTAAGCGGTGATTATTCGTTCAAAACAAAAGGAGGGGACGAGTACAAGATTAATTTTGATTTAAAAGCAATCGATAATGAAGGCCATGATGGTATGGTAAATGATGATCCAATTGGAAATCGACTTTTTGAAGTTAGTGATTTAGGAATGCTCCTAAAGCATGCAAATGGAGAAACTTCTGGTGGAAATACTATCATGGTTGTTGATGAGAGTACATTTAAACGTAGAACCAATGAGGATGGTATTAAATTAGACGAACACGAAATTTTACATACATTGGGTGTGAGCCATAATGCAATGGGTAAATTAGCAGAAAAGTTAAAAATCACTGATAAAACTATTATCGGAATTTTAAAACATGCCAATATGCAAGATGGCGGAAATAAACTTTCAGTAAAAGGAAACAAAAAGTATGCATTAGCTAGTGATAAAAAAGCAAACAAATATGATCAACCTAGTTCTAAAATATCAGATGCAAATGGTGAGCCTGTTAATTTGGAAGGCGAAGTAATTAAAAACAATTAGAGTTCAAAATAAGACAAATGAAAAAAATAATAATATTGATGTTAGCCATAATGATTTCAAGAGTAGCGTTTTGCCAAAATGGTAATAATTCCTCTTCTGTATATATTGATAGTACAATTTATATCATAGCTTCAGTAGAAATGAATGGAAAACTTTATTCTTTTACCGATAAGACATCTAAAGACTATTCACCAAAGTTTATTTTATATTTTTATCCAAATGACAGTCTTAAAACTTTTAGTGTTACTAGCATTAATTTTCAAAAGGGATTTATTTTGGTACCAACTATAAAATTTGAATTTTTAATGTCAAAGCTTGGTAAACAAAACCCGATCACCCTGGAACTTAATAAAGACAAAAAATTAAATAAGGAATCGACTATATTCACTGACACAAAAAATATTAAAGCTGGAAAAGTAAATGAAATAAATTTACACAGTAGATTCTTCATATTTTTCTTAGATGTAAATATTTATAAATCCCTTTTTTGGACTCCTAAAAAAAATAATTTACCCAAATCTGGTTATATTAAACTGATAACACCTGCTTATATAGATAGTTACCTCAATTAGAAACTCGGTAATGTGCCAAACGTGGTGCTGAAAGAATAAAGGTATTACTGGCATTGGATTTTTGAGAAAAAAGTAAATTGGTTTTTTATCATAAACGGGGTAGCTAACAGCTACCCCGTTTATTTTTAGAGGTTTAAAATGGCTGAAATGCAACAAAAAGAACATAGGTGTACTAAACGTGGTGCTGGGGTTTTAGAATGCTTATTGTGCAAGGGTTTTTGCAAAAAGAATGGGAAACAGCATGCGGAAAGAAGCGAGCTGCTGAGGAATAAGGATATCCAGATTTTGTACAGGTTATCTCTAAGGTTATCATTGAACATCGCAATGCTTTGCCTGTCAATACCTGCTGCCCCATCTTTTTCGGTAACTTTAAGATAGCTGTCGTACACCACCCACCTGCTTACTGATTGGTTATGACTTTGCCATTTTCTTTTACAATCCTCCCATTGTTTTAATGGTTGTGATAAAATACTTTTGACCAGATAACCGAAGCCCTTCACTCCATTTCCATTACAGAAACTTCATTGTCACTATGGCTTCGTCCGACGCTTCCTGTTGCTTCTCCCAACTTGGTTGAGATTGAGTTGCAGTATGAACAGTAGAACTTTTGTTGAGCAGTCGCTCTAAAAAAAGCTTCCTGCAATGCTGCTGGCACATCAATAGGGAAGTCTCTCACGTTCCAAATAAAAGCCTGTGTAAAGGTCCTGCCACCTTAATGCCGGTTGTTCTGCAGCCACTAAACAGATTATCCGCCATAGTTAGTCGTATCAAACGTAGGAATCCGATACTTTTAACAACAAGGAGCCGTTTCGACACTTCATCAGCTGGTTTACTTTCGTTCAGCTTCTTTACACTTACCTGTTACTGTTTACACAGCATCTTTACCTGAACGTTCAGCACCATATCTTTTGAATACAGCACCTTCAGGTGGTTTACAAACACTCTCTGCAAAGCGTATGGGGTGGGCCTACCACCATCTTTTATTCAACATTGAAAAGAACTATCTACTCTTTTCATTCGTGACACACCCCTACGGCGGCGAAAAAGGCTAATGATCATTGTTACGTGCTTACTAGCAATTACGAATGGGGCTTTACTGTTTTAGTACTTTATCACTTATACTTCCCTGCCAATATTTCGTCAACTTCATTTCTCAAATTACTTGAAATTTTTTGGTCGCTTTTTATTCTATTAAGTAAATTAACAACGTCAACGTTCTTGTAATTATCTCTATAGATATATTTTCTCCCAAAATTGGGGGATATGGCTTCAAACATTTCGACATTTGCAATTTTTCCACTTTTAAACAATGTGAAAATTGTATCACAAAAACCAATGTACTGTTTCAATGGTAAATTTTGCATAGCCCAAATACACTTTGTGATACAAACTGGAGAATATTTCAAAGTATCTTCAAATTTCTCTGTTTTGAGAAATGAGATCACATCATAATAATAAAATTTACTGTGATTATACACTTCCGTAAAAGCTGTATCGTTGTACATTTGTTCACTGAACTCAATAGTTCGCCACTCTTTCTTTCCTGATTTTATCATTAATTCATCAAAGTTTTTTTTTTGATAATCAGAATTACAACCAGTAAACATACCTATGTTAAAAATTAAAGAAATTATGATTTTGATAAAAGTATTTTTTTTCATTAATTTTCAGTATAAATGTCATTCAATAAAAGCTAGTAACTTGGGTCATATCGCCTAAATAGAACATGCGATTTTTTCCCCATATCCCTTGTATCTGTATCAGGTCTAAAACCAAAATCGTTCATTGTAAGTGTCTCCCCTCTATCTTTAGGATTTCCAGTAACTATCCTTAACAATGCAACGCTTATTGTATTGCCATAATTAGCAACAACCCCAACATGCCCAGTGGCTCCATGCCCTGTGACCTGTTCAGCTACAACATCACCACTTGAAGGATCCTCGCCTGGTTTCAAAGGCCTCCAATGGGGAATTCTAAAATCTGGATCAGCCCATTGACCTGCGCTAGGTGGAAAAAATCCCATTTTTCTAAAAGAAAAAATTGCTTCTGGATCTCCGCCTGCTGCTTTAGCCATATCATAAACGAATTTATTACACTTTTCATTTCCCGCCCCAATATTATCTTTCTTCACTCCATAATCCCATCCATGAGGATTATTAAACAACGCAGTTATTGCGTTCATTGCAACTTTTAGCCTTACATGTTCTGGATCCTCTGGATCTTCAATCTTCTTAAAATTATCACCATCTTTTTTACTCCTTCTTTCTTCCCAAGATTGCGTTGTTTTAATAATAGAAACAGCGTCAGCACCTGTGAATTTCGTACCTCCATTAATTTCTACGACATCCATTCCATCAGGGTCAATAAAACGAACCGGATTATTCAACGCGTAGTTATAAGGTGTTGATCTTCTATTTACCTCAGCTAATGGATCTAATATTTGCCATCGTCCAAGTTGGTCATCATAAAATCTTGCCCCGTAATCATATTCCAATAAACTACTACCATCACTAAACTCTTGTATCTGCTCTTCTTTTCCATTATACTTAAAGTGATTAGTAAGTCCCCCCGCCGCCTTACTACTAATCCCCTGCATTGTTAACCCAAACGGATAATAATAAGTCTCTTACAGATAACAATCTCGCCTCCTGCTCAAGCGATATATAGGTTTTTTACTTTTAGAAATTTCAATGTAAATTGAGTTTCGCATATGAGTATTGAATATTTCTTCACATTTTTTCGCATCGCTATAAATAGACAAATAATTTTGACAATTAGCGTCGATCTTAACGAAATTGCCACTGTTTTGTTTCTGAAGGTTTTGTTTAATTTTATTAAAGACCTCCATTGCTTGATTGTAAAAAGCTGAATCCTCAATATAATCCCCAACTTTGACTAAATAATACCCTTTAGAACTAAAGCATTTTTTTATTTCTTTTTCAGATATTTTTATTTTCAAATTACTGATATCAAAAGAATCAACTGGAATAAAATTTTTAATTGCAATGTCATACTTCAAATTCTTATTCATGCTCTTTAACGTTTCATAAAATACATTTTGACTATGCAAATCTGAAAAACAGAATACAAATAAAATAAACAAAATAAATTTAGCTTGTTTCATAATGGTTTATTTTTTATCTTTTTCAACTGTGCTTTTGTATGCTAATTTATCAAATTCAGTTTTCCATGCCGCTTGCTTCTCTTTGGTATCATATTCTTTTTTAAATGCTTCTGTATCTTGTAATCCTGCCCAACTTAAAACATTAATTTGCTCCTTGCTAAAGCCTGATTTCGTATTATGATTATAATCGGTTAGTGCAGAAACAATTTGGTCACGAAATTTTGTAGCTATTAATTCATGGTCTTCAGGATCATTTCTTCCCTGTTCAAATCCAGCTACCCCTTCACCTCTTTGATTTAAAATGAATGCATGTAAGGCTTCGTGAATTACAACACCTGCAAGTGCAATATCTGAACCTGAATAGCTGTATGTATAATCTGGTGACACAGCAAGTTTTTCTTTTCGACCTTCTGAATTCTGTGAATTAAAAATTGTATACGATGATTTCAATGTTCCTGGTTCGTGTGGTGTGTCACCCCATATTTGAGGATCTCCTAAGCTTTTAGAATAAAGTGAATAATTTGCTTTAGAACCTTCAAAAGGGCTGAGTGCTTTTTTCATAGCCGTAGTATTTCTCATGTCACTAAATATCTTTTTCATCCGTGTATCTAAAGTCTTATCAATGATTTCATTACCATCAGGATCAATAAAGCGAATTGGGTTATTTATTGCATAATTGTAAGGAGAAAAACTTGTGTATTTCATCGACTTATTATCTTGCACAAACCATCTTCCTATTTACCCATCAAACATTCTTGCTCCATAATCCGTCCATTCTAAACCGCTCCGCCGCTGTAGGTACTCGCCAAATATCCGCAAGCGAACTCTAACACCCGTAATCGCCATCGCCTGGTCTTCGACCAGCGATGATGCACTAAAAAGAGGTTGCAAAATTGCCATAGCATAGTAAAATAAAAACAACTTACCCTTCCTCCGGCGTTGGTAATGCCGCTTTTCGCTGCTTCTTCGATAATTGTCTGGATTTTAACCAGCGGCGCATGGACCTTCGATTACCCGAAATAGCAACAAGATAAAAAGAAGTTAATTTTAACATCCAAGAAATACCCGGACAATAAAAACTGCTACATTCCCATTCATTGCAGGCACATAAAATAATTAGTCTGCCAATTAATTTGTAGGCATTCAAAGATTATCCATCTCATTAAAATATAATTTTATAAATATGAATAATAATAATAATCCTCAGGATGTATACGCAAGCCGACTTTAACAGTGTTGTAATAGATGTATTCCAGCTTTTTCATTTAAATGGCTTTCGGAAGCAACTCAATACTTAATGATTCCCATTCCCTGTATTGGTAATCACGATCGTATTTATTTGCTTTATAGGCTTCAAGTGCTGCTGCATCTTCATGGGCATTCAGACTTTTAAATTGTTTGGTATTATGCGTCATCATGGAGGTTTGTATGTCGGAAGGTGTAAAGGAAAAAGAGTGCGACCATATCAAATGAAAATGATTGCTCATAACGACGAAAGCATAGTAAATGTTTTTTTTAATCAATAATGGTGGCATTAAAAAACTGCAGATAGTTGTTGGGGTACGACTGACTCATTTTATTTTGTTGCACTTAGCATTTTATGCTGACGGCTAAGCCCTGAGCGGCGGCGGAATTGTTTGAAATCCAGTAAGCAAGGAAAATCGCTTCTTTATGCTTTTCATTAAAGCTGTTAAATAACATTGATTAGGTTAAGTTAAATAGACTAAAATAAAACATCCTTGTATCACGAAACATACTTTAGATTGAGGATAGGTCTTAGTTCTGGAACCAATGAGATTGATCCCTAAATCTTTACCATATTTTAAAATTTGCCTCCCTGTTTTCACTTCTAATGGTAGGCTGTTGCTTGTTTTTACTAATAATTGGGACCTCACTTAAAATATAATCTTTCAATCTACTAACAGTAATTGTTTCAAATTTTTTAATCGCATTTAATAAACCTTGTGTAAAAAATCCGTGTTTAAATTGTGCGGATTCCTGAGATTCGGCATTCCCGGAAGAAGCGGAGATAACAGTTGCTCCTGTTCCCCTGCCTACATAACTGAAGAGCTCTTCCATAATCTGACTGGTTGTGGTATTCAGGTCAGTAAATGATTTAGCCTGGGCATCAATAATACCACTGTAACAGGCATCTATAAGAAACAATTTGTTACGGGCAGGAACAACATCCAGTAGCTCCTCTAAAGCTTCATAGGAAATCGCCTTTCCCTCGACATGTGCAAAATCAATGGTAGTCATCGTACTAGTTGGAAAATAATATTTCCCGTCTTTGCCCATTGCACCATGGCCCGAATATGCGATTATGACTTTATCGTTTACCCCAAGTACTGATAATTTTTTTTTGAGCCTTTTCAGATTACTTACGTTAAAATCATTGTTGAAAAGAGTATCAATTATGAACCTATTCCCGGATTTATTTTGCAGGCCTGTAATTACAGACCGAATATCATCTAAGGGGAATTTAAGATTATTGTGAAGAGCATCAGCATATTTGTTTACTGCAATGCCAATAAAATAAATTTTTGACGCAGGAGTTATGACAGGAGCATAGTTTACGTATAGTGGATAACGGTAGTTTTCAAGACCATTAGAATTTGTAACTGAGGTTTCTATTTTATTTTTGCCATCCGTCAATAGAACTGTTATTGTGGTGTCATAAGGTTTATTACCCGGCCGGTTAATTCGCAACCCCCTTGATCCAAACAGCGGTACTTCATTCACCCATAAGTTAAAATTAATCAAAGGAGATTTGTATGAACTGGCATGTATCCGGAGTTTGATATTCTGCTGGTGTTGATTGTAACTGATCAGTTCTTTATTAATTATTTCGGCTTCAGGCAATGTTGTATTATCTGTAAAAGAGTTCGGGCTAAGGTGATATCTTTCTAGTCTATTTAGATAGGTTTGCTGGTAGGCATCAATCAATAAATTATTTTTATTCCCAAGTGACTGTAATATAATGTCGGGCCTGTTATATTTAAGATCAAGTTGTTCAAAACCAATAAAGTTAAGATGATTATCTACGTAATGAAGTTGTTTAATACTTTCCTTGCTACCAGCATAATATCCTTTAGGATTTAATATTAAAAAATCATGTTCGTCTATCGATATTAACGTGAATAATAAATCTCCTGTAAATGTGTTCCAAACCTTTATAGTATTATCATCCGAGGCTGTGATCACTTTTTTACCATCCGGACTAAATGAAGCAGTGCTGAGATAGTTAGCGTGGCCACTCAAAGTAGCTACCAATTTACCATTTGAGGTTTGCCACACTTTGGCTGTTTTGTCCTCAGATGCTGTTACAATATACTCACCGTCGTTGCTGAAAGTTGCAGAGTAGATAGCCCCAGTATGGCCACTTAATAAATGCAGAGAATCCCTTGTTTTTGCATTCCAGAGTATTGCATTTTTTCCAAAATAGGCAGTTGCGATATACTTCCCATCAGGACTGTAAGATGCTGTTGAAATAAAATCATCATGCTGTAGTGCAAATTCAAGCTTGCCGGAAACTGCATTGTAACTCAGCGCACTATTATACGTAGCTACCAATAAATTTTGATTCTTGTCTAAGCTTGCCGACAGGACAGCATATGGAAATGCCAAAGAGTCAACCTTCTTGCTACTATAAGAACTGTACACTTTTGCAAATCCGTACATCTTTTCTTTTGCAGTATCCTTATTTTGCCAATCGCCAATGGATGGTGATAGGTCGTAATCATTATAGCCTCCAACAATTACATATTTCCCGTCTAAGCTGAATGAAACAGAATAGGGGTGATCAATATAAGTATTAACGTCATACATTATTTCTTTCAAAAATGTACTCCAGATTTTCAAACGACCATTATTTGATACTGTTGCTATGAATTGTCCATCCGTACTGAATTGAGAAGATGAAATAATTCCGTTTTTCCCATCTAAATCATATAATAATTTACCGGATTCACTGTCCCATACTTTTACCGTTTGGAAAGAAGTGCCTAAAATAAACTGCCCATCCGGACTAAAAGAACAAAATTTAGTGATATTACTATGGCCTTCAAATGTCTGAATGTTTTCTCCACTATTTAGATCCCAAAGTTTGCAGCTCAAATCAAAGGAAGACGATAAAAGATATAAACTATCAAAGCTGAAATTAATTGAACTGATATAGCCTTTATGGCCCTCGAGTCGATGAATAAGCTTCCCGTTTTTAGTATCCCATATTCTGATATAACCATCATAGGATGTGGTAGCAGCATATTTACTATCAGGGCTAAATTTGGCCGAAATAAAATCCTGGCCGTCAGCTTTTTCTTTTTTATCAACCCTGTATCCTTCCTTATTTAAATTGTAAAGTAAGCGGCCATTATCTGCGTCCCATATTTTAGGAATATCATCGTCTGAAGCGCTGATTATATATTTTCCATCAGGGCTAAAATTTGCCATACGGCAATATGCCGTATGGCCCTTCAAAGTATTCAATGCTTTGCCAGATCGGGCATCCCAAATGATTATAGTGCTATCTAAAGATGCAGTTACTATTTTATTTTCGTCTGGGCTAAATTCGGCAGAACTTACAACATTAGAGTGACCAATCAGTGCAAAAAGTTCTTTTTTTTTAACAATATCCCATACCCTGGCAGTATTATCACGTGATGCGGTTAGTAATTTTTTGCCGTCGTGGCTGAAATGAGCAGACTTAACCAAGTCTTTGTGATGAAAGATTGCAATTGAGTCTCCGTTATAGGCATTCCACACAATCACCGTTCCATCTCCCGCAGCACTTACAATCCTTTTTCCATCTGAACTAAATTCAACATAATTTATTAAGTCTTTATGCCCCTTTAATTGCAAAATGCTTTTACCAGTTTCAACATCAATTAATATAGCAATACTGTTAGTATAATGCGCACCTTCCATTTCTGCCTGGCCTATGATTATTTTTTTTCCATCAGGACTAAAGCTTGCTGAAGTTGCCATACCCTTTAAGTTTGCAAAGTTGCATAATAAACCTCCTGTTCTTGTATTCCATATTTTAACCGTTTTGTCATCTGAACAAGTCAGAATTTTCTTTCCATCCTTACTGAAGCAGGCATTGTTTATTTTTTGCGTATGCCCATATGGCAGCATGAGATTGGGGAATTGTGAAAAAGTAAACAGAGGCGTTAGGCAAATGATTACAAAAAAAAGTTTAGACATAATTAAGTTTTATACGAAATAGAGGAGAGGCGGAATCTTTGTAACTGGATCGACTGATAAAATAAGCGATAGAAAAGTTTACTATTTCTTCATCAATTCGACGGCTTCTTTTTTATAGTCAAAATCTGGCTTAAAATCTGATCCACCGATTTTTTGAGCTATTTCAAAATCTGTAATAGCCTCAGCATATTTTTCCGTCAGGAAATAGGCAAGCCCTCTTGAATAATAAGCCCTATAATCGTAATTATTTTTCTGTATGTATCTCGAAAATGCAGCTGCGGCTAAATCGAATTTTTTAAACTTCATATTTAAAACAGCGATATCGTTAAGATAAATACTCAATGGGAATAGCTGGTAGCACTTGTTGAAATCATTAAGTGCATTTGTATAATCATCCGTATCGGTATAAACCATTGCCCTTTGCCGAACGTAATTTCCATTTTTAGGCGCCAACCTTATAGCTTGCGTATAATCACCAATAGCCTTCGGGTATAATTTGAGAGAGCTATAGCAGGACGCTCTTTCTGCAAATGCATTATGATTTGAGGAATCTTTCAGTAATACTTTTGTAAACAAAATTGATGCTTCCTTATAATTTCCCTTGTTTTTGGCGGCCAGACCTGAACTATAATAAACTTCACTGCTATCTTGTGCTAAACAAAATGCGACGTTAAAAAACAAAAAGGAAAGCAATATTTTTTTCATGATAAATTCAATTTATGTTTGATTAATAGTCGAAAGTCCATTTTTGAATTGCATTTACCATACTTTAAAATTTGCCTCACGGTTTTCGCTTCTTACTGTTGGCCGTTGAACGAGGTTACTGATTTGTGGCACTTGGTCCAGTAAATAATTTTTAAGACTGGAAACGGATATTGTATTAAATTCCTTAATTGCGTTAAGCATTACTTGAATAAAAAAACCATGCTTCAACTTATCCGACTCCTGCGATTTAGAATCGCCTGAAGAGGAGGCAAGAATAGTGGCACCATTGCCTCTGCCAACATACGTAAACAATTCTTCCATGATTTGTGTAGTGGTTGTACTATCTAGCACAGTTTCTGCTTTGGGGTCAACAATACCGCTGTGGCAGGCGTCAATGAGAAATAATTTATTACGTGCAGAAGTATTATCTAATATTTGCTCAATTGCTTCATATGAAATAGCCATTGATTCCGGATTTGTAAAATCCCGTGCGTTCATAGACGAAGTTGGGAAATAATATTTGCCGTCTTTTCCTAAAATGCCATGTCCGGAGTAAACAAGAATGATCCGGTCATTAATTTCTGCATTTGCAAGTTTTTCTTTTAAAAAAAATATATTGTTAATAGTGAAATTGTTATTAAACAAGGTATCAACAATTAACTGGTTACCCAATTTGGCGCTTAAGCTAGTCACCAGCGACCGGATATCTTCTAAAGAATATTTAAGATTGTTATGCAATGGGTCAGCATATTTATTTACACCAATGCCAATAAACCATGTTTTGGGTTCCTTCTTTTTAGTTGAAGTGTAATTTAGGTATAAAGGATAACGATAACTTTCAATACCTGAGGCATTATAAACTGAGACTTCAATTTTGTTTCTGCCATCTGATAATTTTATGGAGAAGCTGGTATCAAAAGTATGTTTGGCATCAGCTTTTATACTTATTCCAGTTGATGAAAATAGTGGTACTTCATTTACCCAAACATTAAACCTACTTAATGGAGACTGTTTAAAAGCAGCCTTAATATGTAGATGCATACTTTCATTTTGCTGATTAATGCTTATCTGATCTCGTTCAAGAATTTCCACTTCGGGTACTTCAATATTATTTTCAATTGCGTTAATATCCATTTTGTATCTGGCTAAACGATTAGTATATGTCTTGTGATAGGCATTTATTAGAGCTTTGTCTTTGCTACCCAGTGCTTCTAAAATCAGGTCAGGCCTGTTATATTTAAGGTCAAGTTGCTCAAAGGAAATAATCTCTTCGTTATTGCTGACATAGTGTAATAAAGCGGCAGCATTTTTTGAACATTTATAATACCCCTTATTATTAAGGATGATCCATTCGGTACTGTCGAGGTATAAAAGATTAAGGGAATCATGGGTTATGTTATTAACTATTGTTTTTAATTTGGTGTCAGGTTCAATTGTGCTTAAAGCTGAACTAGAGATGTTTAAGATTCCCCCTGTTACATTTTGTGTATTCTTATTTGCAGCTAAAATATTAAAATCTTCAAGGCCAGAAGACCTGTAATCATTATTGATAACCTGTAGCTGTTTGTTTTGGGAAATAGTTTCCATTGTTATGGGGATTCTGGTGCCATTAATTACCAGGTCACTGAACCACCTTTGTCCCATGAAGCCAGTAGCCGTTGCTAAATTGAATGCAGGCAAATAGACAACTATAGGCTTATCTTTTTTAGCATTACTGTTTAAACTATCTATGGGGTTTGCAAACATTGTTTTCATCATCTTATTAAATTGAGTATCACCCGCCTGTGCCATATATTTTTTAGACTCACCAAGCAAAACATTGATTACATCTAATCTTTTAGATAATTCTTTTGCAGTTTCAGCATAAGAAGCCAGGTAAATATCATTCGTTGAGAAAAACATTCTTTTAGTTTCCATTAAATGTCCTGTTAATGAAAACATTTCTATTCCTTTATTATCAAAAATAGTTGTCTTATTTTCATTCGTACATAATAAATAATTACCGTGTGGGGAAAAATGAACATTTTTTAAACTGAAGTCCTTTGGTACTTTAAAGGATGAGACTTCCTCGTGCGTAGTAAAATTCCATATTTGCATAAAAGATTCAGCATCTCGATTATTTATGCCATTTCTTATTTTACGGTTAGAGCTAAGACAATATAAGAATTTCCCATTAGCTGAAATTTGTACGTCGTCGACATAATCTGATGCTTTTGCAATTAAACTATCAACCGGGTTTGCCGAACTAATACTCCAGATGAATACTTTGTTTTTGGAAGAGGTTACAAAAGTACTACTGCTGGCTGCAGAAGTTATTTGCCTGATTCGTTCGTTTGGCAATATGCTCCATTGTGGTTTGTGGTCATCAGAGACGTTCCAAATATCAATAACAGGCTGCTCATCTTCTCGGGATAAGGTTTTCTCCCTAAGAGAAATAAAATACAGTTTACCATTAACATTTATAAAGTTGATCTTGGTTTTACGAAAGGTTCCTGACCTATTATCAAAATTCTCCCCAATATCAAAGGTTCTTAACACCTTATCATTTTTCAAATCATATAAAGTTACTTTTTCTGTTTCAAATATTTTTTCTGGCTCCGCTAAAGGCAACAAGTTTACATTTTTAGGTACTGTTGTAAAACCTGGTACAAGAAGCATATCATCCCTCGGCAGGAATTCAAAACCCTTTTTACCGTAAAATGGCAATTCTTTAACCAGTTTACCTGTTCTAATACTCCATAAAGTGTATTTTAGATTAGTGGACAGATTAGTCCCACTTGCTATAAGAAGTAATCTTGAATCAGGCGATATTTTCAGGTCACGTACCGGACTGTTAATAAATAATACACGTATTTCCTTTCCTGTTCTTGCATCCCAGGCGATGGCTGTCTTATCAGAGCTTCCCGTAATAATATATTTTCCATCTGCCGAAATGTCTACAGCCGTTATTTGAGCTGAGTGACCGAGCGGTATAGTTACTTTACCGATATTATTTTGGCCATAGCTAAGATATTGAAATAAAAAAATATAAGGCAACAGGCAGATTGACTTATATCTTAGATTATTAAGATTCATACAATATTTTAAATTAAAGTATTCCATTTTTAATATAAGATCTCTTAAAAATATAAAAATTTCCTATATTTAAATAGTAAATAAAGACTATTTAATATTTATGCGAAAATTTCCTGTTTTTTTAAGTTTGGTATTTTTTTATATTAGTGCTCATGCACAGGGACCAATTCAATTAATTAAATATGATAGCAAAGCATGTGTTAAAAGCGAGAAAGTTATTAAGGAAAAAATAGCAAAATGTAAAAATATAGATTCCGCTGAGCATATCTTGAAAAGGGAGTGTGGCTTTACTCCTGGGAATATGTATGTATTATTTTGCCGTGATTGTATGACTAAGGATATGATCAGAAAATCATCAATCGGTAAACTATTCCCTGCAATAGATAAAGATAATATGCATGGATTAAACTCAAAAGGGGATAATAAAATTAATTCTCTTTTGCAATTAAGAGAAACAGTTGCGGATAGTCTTTCTGTTTTCGATAGCCTGCAGCTTGACATATTTAATATGCCACCTGCCGATAAGAATAGGGCGCAAACTATTTTCTTTAAAATACAGGGCGGCGGTCAAAAATATTTTCCAAAGTATGATAAAAAAAACGGGTTAATAATTGTTAAAAAGGAAATATTTGGGGATACAATAAGCTACCAATACGGTTTGAATGCTTTTTATCTTGATAATGGCGAAGAAAAACTGATTCCCGGAACATTTTACTTGTTTTTTTTGAACTCATCAGAAAAAGAAGAGCTGGCCTTGATTGCCAGAGAACTAAAGGAATGTGACGATACTGTTTTTACGGATTCAACTGGTATTGCTTATCTTGAAAATGCCATATGCGGCAAATACAAAAAAGTTGATAGGGAGAGTCTTGCTCTATGGATGCTAAAATGTAAATTATGATTAAGAAAAATCCATTCAGGCAATATCCTTTTTGGGTGATGATTTTTTTTATTGCCCTTTTTTTATGTTGGCTTTCCCTTTACGCTTTCAGGCTTTCGTGGTTAACAAAACCCGAAGAGAAGGTGGTTCAAACATCTACTGAGGTTAAAAAATTTATTAACGAGCATATTTTTCCAGGAAGCATTTATGATGAAGATTTTATAAGTAAAAATTTCATCCTGATTAATACAACTGAAGATGCTGGTCTTGCCAGAATACCTGCAAAGGATGAGGGGGCAGCGGGTATCACATCAATAACAGATAGAGGCAAACTTGCCGAACTGTTCAAATGGCTGGTTGAGAACGATAGTCTTTATAAAATTGCTGTGTGCGACCTTAAGTTCTCGGATTCATCAATTGTTGGCAGCGCAGATTCAACTTTACAAAAGTATATTAAGCTATTGCTCAGAAAAGAAAAGCCGAAAATAATTTTCGCCGGTCAGTTTGAGGGGAATGCTTTCGAAAAATCAATTTTTGAAGATATAAATCAAAATCCGGGTCTGACTGGTAATACGCATTATACAAATAGAGGGGGAGGGTTTATTGAATACACGCTGTCAAGTAATAATAATACTGTAAAAAGCCTGCCGCTTCTTTTATATGAAAAAGTGAATGGTAATTATGTGAGCGATGGCCGGCTTTTAAAAATTGGTGATCGGGAGGGGCCAATGGGCCTTATTAAATTAAATAAACCAGACGGGCATTTTGAAAGAGTATGGAATACATTTACGCCAGAAATATTATTTGATAATGAATCAATCGATAGTCTCGTGACTTTTGAAAATTCAGTAATGAGGGAAGGGAAACTCCCTTCTAAAATAAGGCTTGGTACGGCAGCAGAAGAAGGATATCTTTCCTATTTGTGTAGCAGTAACCGACAGAAAATAATTTTTATTGGCGCATTTGGCGGGGGGCACAATGATACACACGAAACCTTGTATGGCCAAACAGATGGTTCTGTTATATTGCTCAATATTTATTATAGCCTTGCAACAGGTAAAAACAGTATTAAGGGATTCTTTCTATTGTTTTTGTTTTTTATTTTTTTCTTAATTGCAATTGATATTGTATTTACTGGTTACTTCAATAATATATTTTATTATATAGTATGTATTACGTTATTACTTGGAATTCCCAAAATACTTTTGGATGCCCTGGGGCTCATTTCTGGAGTCTTTAAAACAGCTTCTAAGGAATATGTAAAATGGTTAAAAGAAGAGTCCCGGTATTTTATTTTAATAATAACGGCAATTATCGCAAATGTATTTTTTAACCGAATTATAAATATAGTTATTATAGCTTTGGCTATTTTAATACTTCACAAGCTATTCAGGTATCTTTATGGAAAAAAGGCAAGGCAATTTGAAGCAGTATAAAAATTGCAAATAATTAAAAGAACACAGACTTACATAAGTTAAGTGTTTAAAAATCAAACAATCTTACATTTAACTTTACTACTATTTGTCATGGATTCCCAATTAATTTAACTGTATTTGAGGCATACTAAATACATGTATAATTTTAAGCCGAAATTGATTGTCTAAAAGGTTTAAAATGATAAGTCAGTTATTTAAAAAAATAAGCAGAGTCCTGACCTTCCTTCGTTTCTGCATCAAAATCAAATAATTCATTTGCGAAATAATAGGTTGATGAAACATTTTGAATTTTAATTCAAAAACATGCTTTTTTTATTTACAATTATTATAATAGATTTGAAATAGACAATCAATAAAATACTTACTACATAATGTTTTTTAATGATTAATATTTAATCATGTAATAGGGTAGTGGTAGTTGTTATATGTCGGCAGATAGCGTTATATAAAATTTCGATAATAATAATGAATTACAATTATACGTGCATTTGTTTATACTGTGGTGAAATATATAATGCCAATCGCTCTACTTCAAAATAATGTTGTGCAAATCATCGTTCATTATATGCCGTAAATAGGCCACAAATAAATAAAAGTATTGTAATAAGGAAGGCGTATATAAAGATTATTATAGTTTTTTCCGAAGTTTATATGTTGTTACAGGAAATAAAGATGCATGGTCCCAGGACTATCCTGAATTTGAAATGATACATAAATATTATTATGACGGCCATTTACCAACCGGCACTGAATTGTTATTAATAAGCGGCTTTATTGTACGTAAGAGATTTCTCGGCCCTCGTTTTGTTGAATTTATTTCAATAAAGCCAATGGAGCCACTAACCAAACATGAAAAAGCAAGTTGCAGGATATTGAAAGGTGGGTATTATTTTGCGGATGAAGTAAATTGATAAACAATCTAAATTCTGATATTTTTTGATTTAGAATTTTAATTATGGCTTATTGTATGCAGTTATATATTATCAAACAACATATCATTTTTGTTAAGTTATATAAGATTAATTTATTAAAGAAAAAATGCCATGAATAAATCGCTGCTATCAGCGTCATTGTCGATAAGATAGAAATTTATGCGAAGTAATTTAATGGTCAATCCTGTTTTCTCTGATATTATTTTAAGATGCATTTACCTTAACAGTAGTACATTTCCTTTTCGTTGCTCAGCTGCTTCTCCTTCAAGTTGATAACCGCAGGTCCATATAAATACGGATCGATTCTGTTGGCTACCTAAAAAGCTGCCGTTCCAGAATTTTGAAGGGTCTGTTGATTGGAAAACAATCTGCCCATACCGGTTAAAAATAGTAAAATTGTAAGACAGGATATTGCCGAAAAGCAGCGGTCTGAAACCATCATTGATACCATCATTGTTAGGAGTAAATGAGTTCGGAATGTAGAAACCTTTCAAGCATTGTTTGAGTGACACTGTAATGACTTCTGTATTACTGCAACCTTTGGCGTCAATAACTTGCAGGCTGTATGATCCTGGTTTTTTCAAGGTGCGCTCAGCCGTAGTGGAATTATCGTCCCAAAGATATTTAGAATACCCGGGTTTGGCGGTAATTACAAGCTCACCATAACTACAAATATTGCCGTCCTTTGGAATAAATCCGTATGGTTTAGGTAGGAGTTTACTAATTACCGTGGTGTCACTGGCATTACAACCATTTGCGTCTGTAATCGATACATAGTACTTTCCTGTATTGCTAACCGGTAGTCTTCTGGTTCTGCTGCCATCGTTCCATAGGTAGCTGCTGAAACTACCTGCATCGAGCGTTCGTATATCGTCCTGGCAAAGAAAGTCAGTATGGTCAAGTTTAACAGTGGGTGTTGGGAACAGTGAGGCTATAACAATATTACTGGAGGCTGATGGCGCTGTCAGGCAAGAGGCATTTGAGGTAAGTTGACAAGCGATCATGTCGCCTGCAAAAACTGGGCTGTAAGTCAAAACTGGGCTGTTGGTACCAATGTTAAGACCATTTTTCGTCCACTGATAAATGGGCGAGGTGCCGCCGTTGCCGGCTGAGGAACTGAAGGTGGCCGGTTTATCTGCACAAAAGCTGGATGCGGTACTGCTGATTGTGACTTGTGGAGTTAAACGTGGCAGTACATTCATGGCTAGAACATTACTTTGCACAATTGGATTGGCTGGGCAAGCGTAGGAAGAGGTAAGCCTGCAATCAATAATATCCCCGTTGACTAGCGTTATATCCGTATAAGCTATGTTGTTAGTCCCGGTGTTTATACCATTTTTTGTCCACTGGTAAAATGGCGTGCTGCCTGCATTACCAACAAGCGCAGTGAAAGTTACCGGAGTTCCGCTACATATATTGTTTAGTGAAGAGCTTATCGTAATAGTAGCCGGTAAGAGAGGTAGAATCGGTATCGATAACATATTGCTGTTTGCTGTGGCCGTAGTAACGCAGGTGTTACTGGAAGTCATGATACAGTTGATGATGTCACCGTTCAAAAGGCTATTATCAGTATAGGAAGAGGAATTGGTACCCGTAATAAGGCCGTTCTTTTTCCATTGAAAAAAAGGCGTGGTGCCGCCGTTTGATGGAATAGCAGTAAACGTTATAGGATATCCGCTGCAGGCTGTGACATTGCTAGAACTGATCGTAATAGCTGGTATTGAAGGAGCTGAAACTGTTAAGGTTGCGGCCTGTGAAAAAATAGATGCGCAGGTATTGGTCAACTGGCACCTGTATAGGTAACCGCTCATGGAGAAGGTGGCGCCTGTAATGGAAAGAGTTGATGTACTACTGCCGCTATAAACTGTATTATCAACAAGATCAGTCCAACCACTTCCGGTATTTAGTTGCCAGCGTAGGTTAGTGGCACCTGTTTCAGTTACAGAAAACACAGCATTGCCAACATTACATAAGCCTACATTACCCGGCTGCTGACTTACAATCGCTGTAAGGCAGTTGCTGATCTTTCGGATAACATTAGGCCAGTCTCTGTTGACGATATAAATATTGTTGGTATTATCACAAGCTATACCACAAACATCCCTCATTTCAGCTGCCGTTGCAAGTCCGCCATCTCCAGCGTAGCCGTGTACGCCGTTACCAGCAAAAGTTGTTATAATATTTCCGTTATCTACTTTACGGATTACATCATTAAGCCCATCCGAAATATAAAGATTTTCCGAGGCATCTAGAACAATAAACCAAGGCCAATTCATACTGGCCACACTGGCATTTCCGCCATCTCCGGTATAACCTGCTGTGCCGTTACCAGCAAAAGTACTAATGATGCCCGCTGGATTGACTTTCCTGACCACCCGGTTACGTGCGTCAGGGATGAGCATCGCACCCGAAGCGTCGAAGATCACACCATATGGCGCATTTAAAAGGGCAGCAGTAGCTGGTCCACCATCTCCCGAATATCCTAACACGCCTGTTCCTGCAACGGTGCTGATAATACCGGCGGAATTTACCTTGCGGATCACGCCAAAACTGTAATCTGAAATATACATATTATTACTCACGTCAAACCCTATGCCCGATATACTTCCGAACTTAGCGTTGCCTACTGGTCCGCCATCCCCAGTATATCCGTAACCAAGATTTCCTGTAATACTGCTTATTATACCAGTATTGCTTATACGACGAATTACATCTGCATTCTGATCAGTGAAATAAAGATTTCCTGCATGATCAATATTTATATAAGTGGGGTGATAAAGTTTTGCTGCTATGGCAGGACCGCCGTCACCGGAATAACCCAATGCGCCAGTTCCTGCAAATACCGTGATGATGCCTGACGGGCTGACTTTACGAATTACATTGTTGTCCATATCGCAGATGTATAAATTACCTGCGTTGTCGCTCACTATGCCAAGCGGTTCTCCAAGCTGTGCAGAAGTAGCAGGACCTCCGTTACCACTGTTGCCGTAGGTTCCGTTTCCTGCATAAGTGTTTATTATCTGTGCAGATAGTTGAAAATTGCAAATCAGTATCAATAAAACCAGTAATTGAAGTTTCATTATTGTACAGGTTCGGGTGGCAGTAATTTTGGTGTAACGTCGAATATGCAAAATAATATATTTAATGCGGTTCAGAGAAATTTAATTTTTCATTTATACAATAGTTTCCTCGTTGTATATAGCTTCTTCAACTTCCTATATTTTCTCTTTAAGATTATAATACTTTGCTTAGGTAGTTTAAATTTCAATGTTGTAGGTTGTTCTATTTCTTTTTTATCATTCAATTAAAAGCATTTTGATAGCGTATGGCGAATAGCCACTTAAAATTCCTCGCTTCCGGAAAAATATTTTTCTGCCGCATCTGTTTCGGCTGTGATCTTTTATCCAACCCCGGCGATAAAGATTTATCAATAAAGTGAGAAATTAAACTTAAGTTGTACTATAACCTAGATCACCTTATTTGCGATTTTTAAATAAAAAAAATAAACTGAACCTGTAGTCATTATTCTTGCGGTGAAGTATCAAGCTAATCAATCAGCTTCCAAAAACTGTAACGAAATAATCCGATTATTGATGTTTATTATTACGATGGATTGGTTTAATTAGCTGCCGAATTAATAAAAATCAAAGCTTCACCAGCTCATTTTTAATCGCAAATAAAACAAGCCCGATACGGTTTTTAAGCCCTAATTTTTCGAACACAGATTCCCGGTATCCATCTACTGTTTTGGGCGCCACAAACATCTTAGCGGCAATTTCTGTGTAGGTAGACTCGGTACAGGCATATTGTACAAAATCCTTTTCTCTTTGGCTTAGCATCAACCACTTTTTTGTAGCAATGCCGGCAGCAGAATTATTTTCCATTAGCTGATTAGCGGATTTTAATACCGAATGGATAAGTTTTCCCGTGAGGAACCGGGTATAATGATATTCTCCCTTGC
The DNA here is from genome assembly GCF_054783275.1 of Ferruginibacter profundus. Lineage (NCBI taxonomy): Bacteria > Pseudomonadati > Bacteroidota > Chitinophagia > Chitinophagales > Chitinophagaceae > Ferruginibacter > Ferruginibacter profundus. The sequence continues at coordinate 703,176 of NZ_BAAGQW010000001.1, forward strand.
TGACTACTTCCAATGCTTCATAAAGGTCTTCCGGATCGATGTCTTTGGAGAGATACCCCTTGACTCCTAAACGGATCATTTTTACAATAGCTTCTTCTTTCTCGATCATGGAAACTACCAGGATTTGGATGGAAGGGTGCTTGTCTTGTAACCACTGTACCGTTTCAAAACCATCCATTCCCGGCATATCAATATCCATAATTACGACATCAGGCAGGCAATTCCTGTCCAGCTTACTAATGAGGTCTTTGCCATTCTCCGCATCAAAAAGCACAAAATAATTACTGGACTCTTCAGAAGTGATAAAATTAGACAGGCATTTGCGGAAAAGGTTGTGGTCATCCACAAGTGCTATTTTAATCTGTTTTTTTTGAGACGGCATAATAAAATATTTTACTGGTTATCCGACACCGTTATACTCGTAGTTGTTCCCTTACCCGGGCTGCTGCTAACTTCTACTATAGCATTTATTAACTTAGCACGGCTTTTGATATTCAGTAAGCCGGTGCTGTTTTTTTCAGGATTGTTGTGTTGAACACCATCAATGTCAAAACCCTTACCGTCGTCCGTAATAGTCAGATGATAGGCACCCGGATTGAAATCAAGCTGTACAAAGATGTTTTTTGCGGCTGCATGTTTGATGATGTTGTTGAGTAACTCCTGGCACATCCGGAAAAGAATGATTTCATGTTCCGGTCTCAGCCTGAATTTCTCGCCCGTTAAAGTACGTTTAGTTTTATACAATTTGGTGCGTTCCAGCCGATCCAGCTCCTGCCATAGTGCATCAACAAAACCGCAATGCATTATATGATCAGTATTCAGTGTAAGGCTTAGTGATTTAAGTTCTGTCATCAATTGGTTGGCATTGGATTTCAGCTCCGATAATTCCGACTGAATTTCGGGTGCCCGTTTCAGTTTGGGGGTACCCAGGTTGATCTGGATAATTGAGATTAGAGGGCTTATGTTATCATGCAATTCCCTGGCTATATGTCCAAGCGTCTGTTCCTGAATTTCCAGTTTAGACTGCAGCAGGTTCTTATTGAATATTTCCTTTAGCTCCAGCATTTCCTGGCTGTGGCGAAATCGCTTTCGCTGGTATTGAAAAAGGAAATAGACCAACAGACAGCCGAAAAAAAGCAGGATAATGGTGGTTATTAAAAGGTTGAATGTATCTATTTCTGAAAATTTTTGTTCCATAAAAAGGCAATTGAAAAGGATGAATACATGATTGAATTGAGAACTACTACAATGGCCAGGAAGGAGAAGGCTTTGGTCATACTGCTGGTAACAAGGGTATTAAACCAGATAAAAAAAGGCAGGCAGCCGAGATGGAAAAAAAATGCGCCGGACGATATCCATACCATCGGTTCACGGGTTAGCCGAATTATTTTTTTCTGGTGTAACAACTGATAAAAATAAGCGGTTATTAAACCGAGCATCATCAGGCAGCAGGCAGTGAGGGTATAATTATTCGGAGTGTATAATCCCTGAAGAACGGTGATATTAAGGAGTGCAAAAATGGTAAAGGCAACAATAAATACCGTAATCATTTTTTTTAGAAACGGGCTGTCGAGCACAGCTTTGTAAAAAAATAAGTAAAATAAATATTGTGGAATAAAATAGATATTATATAACCATATATTATTCCTTGAATAAGACCACCACGCTGTTTCATGCAGGTACAGGTAGTCCTTCCAAAGTATAGCAAAACACTCAACCGCCAGCGTTACATATAGGAATATAGAAAACCCCCGGTAAGGTAAGGGCCATTTCAGCCTGAAAGCCCGCAGGCTGAAAATAGCACTTAAAAATAGGGGTATGATATAAATATAGTAAATGGCTTTATGCATATTTGGTCATTGATCAATTGGAAACCCCGGATCCTGGTTCAAACATGCCGGAGGACAAGGTGAACCGAAATTAAAACTTTTATATATATTTTCAATCTCTTCAGGGTCAAATGCTCCAAATCTGTCAGTAAAGTCATCCTGTTCTTCAATAATAATATCCTCATGATTACTTGTTGTACCATTGAATGTGGTGGGCACCATCATTAGGCAAAGCTGACCGGGATAGTCATCATGGTCGGAAGGATAGGCACCGAAATATACACGCATACCACTGGCTTCCTGGTAATGTAGTTCATCAAGTAATTGCTCAAGATGTTCAACAGTATACCAAATGGATTTGGTATCGCTTCTCCCAAGGGCAGCACTCAGGGTCGGGAGTTTGTGGTTCTGATAATTTCCTACTCTCTGGTTTACAGTGGCCTTGCTTACAAAAGCAGCCGGAAGGTTTTGTGTTGGCATAATGTAATTTTTGTTGGTTAATAAAATTTTGTACAACAATATATGTTTCACCAGGCAGCTATTCCAAATCCAGGGCCCCGCTTTTACCAGGCCAGGTTGATTCTACAGCAGGGCGATAAAAGAATACCTCGAAGACACCCCACAAATACCGGAAAAACACCCGTTCGGTTTACTCGTGTATCTCCCCCCGAAAATTCCTGCTTTACCCTCTGGCAGGCAAAAAAGTGAATGATAATCTTTGTACAGTCTTTGATTAAAACCCAAATCACTGTTTATGGCAAAGGGATTAAGTATTCATATCGGGCTGAACTTTATTGATGTTAGCCATTATGGTTCTAACGGCAGGTTACCCAATTGCGACAATGATGCAAGAGCCATGCAGCTGATTGCTAAAGAAGAACAATATGAGACCCTGGCCATCTTGATTAATAAAAAAGCTACCAGCACCAACGTTCTTATGGCGCTTAGCAGGGCAGCAGAGCTTCTTCATGCAGGTGATAAGCTCTTACTTACTTATTCAGGTCACGGCAGTTTCTTTCCCGACCTCAATGGAGATGAAGCTGATGGTTATGATGAAACCTGGGTATTATACGATCGTATGCTTACTGATGATGAATTGTATTATACCTGGAGTAAATTCAGACCTGGAGTAATGATTGTACTTGTATCTGACAGCTGCCATTCCGGAACTGTGGCAAAACCGCTTTTATCCAACTGGACACAAAGAGAACTGGATACGATGGATAAAAACTCAGTAACCGAAGTATTAAAAGCAGAGGCATTATTACTATACAAAAGGCATCGGGATACCTATGACCGGCATTTAAAATCCTTACCCTCACCCAAAAAAATCAGGCTAATGGCTTCCGTTATTTTACTTGCCGGCTGCGGCGACAAGCAGTTTGCTATTGCTGAATCAAGAAGCGGACGGAAACTCAGCCTTTTTACAGATGAATTGATTCGGGTATATAAGAAAAAAGACCTCACTCAAAACTATGCCTCCTTTATAAAAGCTATTAAAGACAGAATACCGCCCGGACTTCACCAGGCACCTCAATATTATTGCGTAGGTGTGAGAAACAAAAAATTTGCAGCACAGGTACCCTTTATTGTTTAATGACTTTAATCCTGAACTTAAATTTCAGCAACTATGCACGACGAAATAAAAGAAGACTCTGATTTTACTGCTAAGGATAGCCCCGGAATAGAAGAAATTTCGCTTACCCGTTTAAGTGATGATCCTGTCATCATGGCGATGGATACCGGTATGGATGACCTGCGTCGCTGGGGCTTCCAGCAGGCTATCAGGGATGCAGGAACACCGGATATTAAAGCTGCTGATCTTGTTATTCTGTATCAACAAAAACTTACTGATCAACTGGAACGTTGGAAATCGATCTATCAACAGATTCAAGACCGGTACAATGAAAAAATTGCAAGGCTAAGGGACGAGGTGGAACAATTAAAGCTTGCAGGAAATGGTGCAGACCCAACAAAAGAAGAACTGCAGCTTCGAAAGGAAACTGTGCTGGGTGAAATGAAGGAATTGCGTAAAAGAATACTCGATGTCAGGCGCCGAATGGTAACAGGTAAAGAGGACATGATGAATAAATGGATGGAGGAAGCAGAGAAACAGATGGACAAGGCGGTGCAACTGCAGAAAAAAGTATATGCAGAGACCCGCTTTATTAATAAGCAACGATATGATGATGAAAAAACAACACTGGATAAACATATCACTCATTGGACGGCTAAAAGAGGAAAATTGCAGGAGAGGCAGGAACAGGTACACCAGCAAATGAAACAGCTTGGCGCAGATGGTATCAACCCTAACAATGCTTATGTGCTTCTGGGTATTGGTACTTCTGTTGCTGCAGCGGCCGGTTATTTCTTTTCAATATTTACTTCAACCGCCAACTTTGGTAACCAGGATGCTTTTTTCTTTTTACTGAATGGTCTACTAACTACAGGAGCATCGCCACAAACGGGTTTGCTAACCAAGGCCGGTTTACTGGTAGGCTTTGTGCTGCTGATCGGGGTAATTAGCTGGGGTTGCTATAAACTCATAAAATATTTCTTCGATAAAAAAGGAAATTCCAGGGAGGAAGTCTTTCGTACACAATACAGGGCAAGGATGCTTCGTGACAACACCGATAGTTCTACTGAATTGAAAGCCGGTAGCTGGTTCTCTCTCTGGTTGCAGATTGCCCCTGCAGTTATAATTATTGGGATAGTAATCCTGTTGCTGGCATTAAACAGTTCAGGTATTTCCGGTGCCAGCCGGTTGAATTCTTCTATTGAAGGGGTATTGGCAGGAACAGCAGTGGCACTAGGTGTTGGAGGGGTAATGTGTTTGTATATCATGAAAATTGTAGAGCCACGGCTAATGAGAAAACGCCAGGAGGAGCGGGGCGTAATAAACTGGTTAAAATATAACTGGGAACTGGCCGCTTGCATACTGTTGTTCATTCTATGTACGCTGAGTATTGTGATGTACAATTTGAACGGGGGAACATTGGGCGGGCAGGAAACGATAGCTGTTGCCATTCCGGAATTCATAGTGGTTGCTATGCTTTCTGCATTTCCTTTCGCATACGGTATCAGGTTCAGGGGACTACTTGCTGTAAATCGTTTTTTACAACGGGAGATTGACCGGTTAGATATTTCAATTGCAGAGTGCAGTACTCCTGAGATTCCTGAAATAACAGTAAACTATTCCGTCAAAATGCAGGAAATCGTGGAAGATGTTTTAGCCGTGGTGCAGAATAAAGCGATGTTACTGCGTGGCGTGAGCAGTGTGGAAGACCTGCGCCCTAAAAAGACTGAAGGAGAAAAAAAATCAGCACTTTTTACCAATATTCTGGACTATTTAAAAAAGCTGAGGGATCGTTATTCTGCCACAAGTGTCGGGGAAATTTCACCTATTCAGCACCTGACCAGGCTGGCTGATTGGGAACGACGATATTTTCCAGACCTGGACGAAGAAATAAAATTGTTGGCATTTGAATACCGGGAATACGAACAGGAGTTTAAAGATATCAGCAACCAGTTGGATAAACTTGCTGCCGAAACAGTAACCGGTGATGAAAAACGGGAGCAGGAAATAAAAAAACTCCTGCAACATATTGAAACAATTCTTAGCTGGGCTAAGAATTCGGAAACGGATAAGCTTAAACGTTATGCAAATATGGAATTACTTTCTATCAGGGCCGAAACAGCCATACTCGACGGATATAACCTGGGTATCTGGTACAGGGTAAATGGACTTGGGCCGGTTGATAATTACTATACAAATGATATTAAACCGCTTTTTCCCGATCCTGTAAATAACAATCACCAGGACAAAGAAGAAACGTTAACCACTAAACTTTTAGATAATGGAAACAGCTAATTCAGCTCCTCAGGAAAATAAACCTGGAAGAAGTTTTTTGGGGAGAATAACAAACTGGTGGAAACGTTTTGTTGCTACTTTTAGCCGGGAACGAAAAAATGTAGACGACCCAAAAGATCAATTAAATAAAATTGATGATGTGCCTTACTCAATAAAACAATTGAGTGGTAATCTTGAGAATGAACTATTACATTACAATAAGAGCCTTCTGCACCCGGATGTTGAAAAATATTTTCAGCTTTCCATAAAGTTTATGACTGAGTCTGGGATAGGCGATGGAGTGGAAGGCATAAAAGGAGCCCGAAATAGAGAAATTACGGTAATTGCACAAAGCAGAGCCGAACACTTGTTTAAACTTGCCAAAACAGGACTAAGTGGCTTAAATACAAAAGCTAGGACTGATGCAGAGGCAAAAAGGAAATTACGGGATCGAAATGAACAGGAGGACAGTCAGCAGCACAGATATTTGGAACTGTTGCAATATTATAAACACCACCATCCCAGAAGCTTTAACGGTTTTTGGGGATTGATTTGTTTGGCTACAGGAATTTTTCTGGTATTTGCAGATATCCCTTTGTCAAAAAAATTATTTGAAGAAGGATTTAACTTCAGGCAGGGGCAGGGGTTGTCGATGGCTATCGGTATATCACTTTGTACAATTTTTATAAAAATATTTTACGATAACTACATTGACCTTAAATATGGACACGCATTAATTACCCGTTCCAAGTTCAGAGAGATGTTCAATTCTGTTCTCGCAGAAAATGCAATAGGCAGGATGGAAGAAAATGAGGAACAGAATGAAGCTGAGCAGAAAGGGAAACGCTATTGGCATAACAGTATTATGATATTTACTATTATTGGGGTTGTTATTCTGGGTATTTTTCGTGTGGAATCTGTAAAATTCGCCAATCATGGACATTTGAATATTATGTACGGTATTTACCTCGCAACTTTTGTATTCCTTTCACTCATCTTCCCTATTATTAGTGGCGTATGTTTATCAGCCGGGTTTTCTGTTTGGGAAAATATCTTTCGCTTTTTTCAAACTAAAAATAAATGCACAAAATCAGAAGAAAGATATATTCGATCCCTGACGGAATATACTGCTGCCCAAAAGGAGCAGGCAGATATACAAAGTGAAATGGAAAAATGGGATAAGGAAGAATATTTGAATAGCTACAGAGATATTCTTCTATCATACTACGATAATGGATATAAGCTGGGTGCTGCCAATCCGGATTTCGGCAACAGAAGCCTGGACTTCTTTCTTTTGGCAGATCATTGGCGTAACAGGGCTTTAGCAAGAAAAACAAATAATCACATAATAAAAATTAGCGGATTATGACACTAAGTTTAAAGTTTATCATTGTGCTTGGCATTTTATTAATGGGGATGGGGTGTCGCATTTTTGATCCAGAGCCAACACAAGATAACAGCAAAATATATCCCAAAGATTACAGTATTGTGTTCTGTGATTTTACCAGCAGCGTGGATACTACTCATAGTATTGAATTAATCAAACAAAATGCAATCTCTTTACAAACCACTTTTGCAGCGAGAAAAAAAATTGAATTCTATACTATTAGTAAAAATAATAATTCCAGCTGCCTGTTTACAAACACGCCTATGGCAATCGATCCACTGCCATCTGAAAAGATTAACTTTGAGAACAGCATTACAGAAAGAAGCGACAGTCTTAAAAAACTGTTGAATATTGCATCTTCGAGTGCGGCCGCAAAATACCGCAGTGAGCCTAATAGCTGCATCATCGACTGTATTGAAAGAGCTATAAGGTATTTCAGAAATTATTCTTTTCATGACACTGCTCATTTACAACTTTTTATTTTATCTGACATGCTCGAATGTTGCACCGTAAATGGAAGGGTACCTGTATGTATTGAACCACCTGTCAATATCAAAGCCAAAATTGATGCAATAGCTGCGATTACTGACAGCAACTTATCGTTTAGAGAATTTAAAAATATTGAAGTGAATATAATTTTATCGTCTAATAATCGACAGGCAGGGTACAGTGGCGATTTTTATACTTTTTGGCAGACTGTTTTTAAACGTTATGGCTATGATAAAGTGCTCTATTTTTCTGTAAAACTGCCCGACGCAACCGATAAATGAGTTGCATAAATATTCAGATTGTTAATCTAATAATTACAAATTAAAAAATACAAATGTGCCCTACAAAAAAATGAAAGATGGCTCTATAATTTTAATTGGAAAAGTTCAGCTATGGAGCCATGAATTTGAGCAATGGTATAAAAAAGATTTCGGAACCAATGCCGCGATAAATTTTGGCAACTATGCCTATTTACTGATTTTTTATTACACCATACCGGCAAAACAAAAATGGCAAAAAGGATTTTTTTCCAGGTCGAAGGTTAAAAGGATTGAAAAAATGATCTCCCAAAACCCAGAAGGAAATATGAGCCTTGCTGATCCGTATAAAGTACTTGATTTTCTCGCAGAAAACTTAAAGGATAATGATCGGGTTAAGTGGTCTGCTGACATCAGGAGTAAAATTATTAAACAGTTTACTAAATAAATTTCAATGGCAAACTTCATGGCGCTATACCTGCAATCATTTGCAAAATGGGGGACGAATACTATTTATTCCATTATACTAGCATTGGTTGTAATTGGCATAACCTTGCCTTTTACTTATATCGGTTTTGCGATACGAAGAGCAATTGAGTTTAGGATAAAGAAATACCAGGGCTATGCTATAAAAAAGTATACCATACATGCATTAGTTGGTGCTGTTTTACTTGCAGCTTTAGGCACGATATTGTTTTTGGTTGCAAATACACAGGCTTTCTTTACAATCTCGTGCATAGTAATTGCAATGCTCGTTTTAGGACTGTTTGGGTTTAAATTAACTTTTGGTGTAGAGGAAATGATTGAAGGCTGGATCGATGATCTATGATATATTGAAGGCAAAATATTTGCATAAACTGGCTTGGCTCATCAACATTATAATCCTGATTTTTAACCTTGATAATCCCCGCAATCCTTTATCATAGAACAGGGGTTATTACTTATTCATGGTATAGATACATTTCCCTAAATTGCAACATAAATAATCCTTTTCTTGAACCAAAACTCTGTACAACTTGCCCGTAATAAAATAGACGCTGAACTGCCGAATGCCGCTGGAGAAAATTACCTGCGACAAAATTATTGCCAAGGGTAAAACGGGTTTGAATATTACCTGGTTAAAAGATAAGTCGCTGCCTGATCCGGATGTTTTGGCTTTGGATATTGTAGAGAACCTGGAAGCAGGGTTGGAAAGTTTTAAAGCGATCATCGCATCCTTGAATGCGAAAAATTAAATCAGTTCCTGGAAAATTATTGCAGGCACTACATATAAATCCATTTTATGCAGGAAATTATCGACAACATCGCTGCTTATTTTACAGGGGATAGTAATGAACCGGCAAACCCTGATATAGCTCATAATATCTTTTTGCTGGAAGAAACAAAGAAGAAAATTGAAACCGGTGTTTTTACCAGGTTTTTCAAAAAACCTGTAATCATGACGGGAGAATTGATTACTTATTTATTAACTATTATTTTGATAGGGGTAGGAATTTACTTCTGGAGTAAAGTAGATTCGCTGATTGGAGTTGTACAGGCATATGTCACTGTCCACAATTTATTTGCTGATGCTAAATGGGATGGAACTATTGTTTCAATAATAGATGTATTGCTTTTAGTGGTTAGTATAATGCCTGCATTTATTTGCTTTCTTTTGGGGCGTTCCTTATCAAAATCCCGTAAGCAGATTAATACTTTCAGGCAGGTAGAAAATATGATTGATAGGGTAGTGTATAATCTGAAAAGTAAAAAGGTTGTATAGTAACCAGTTTAATATTTAATCATTAAATAAATGCTATGGCAGAATGTATTCAATGTGGTGCTTTTACAAAGTTTGAAAAGGGGCTTTGCACTAAATGCTATAGTGAAAAAAATAAGAAAGAAGATCCGCATTTAAGTGACAAGTCATCAGGCCTTAGTTTGAAGGATAAAAACTACAGGTATAACATGATTAAAGGACGCATTGCGGAAACTTTAATACAGGAATTATTTTTAAGTCTTGGCTATAATGTGTTTAGATACGGTATGGAAAATACCATTCCTGGTATTATGGAACTGCTAAAGGGAGTGCGTTCAGATGTAGCTTTGGAAATTAAGCGAATGCCTGATTTTGTAATGCAAAATCCCAATACCAAAGATGTACATTTTGTAGAAGTGAAATTTAGAGCTGACGGAGAATTTAAGAAAAGTGACTTGCCAGAAAACTACCCATATATAAATGCGTTTATTGTATTGGTATCAAAAAAGCATATCAAATGTCTTACTGTAACAGAATTATTGGAAGGAAAGGAAATAACACCATCATCACACAACTACCTTGGCAATAGAAAAGAATTTGATTTGGACAAAGACGTAATCATTGATTTTTGCAAATTTGCAATCCAGTTTTTTGAAAATGTTTAAATATTATTTTAATGAGCATAGTATCTAAAGCCCTTGTTTTTGCCACCTATCACCACCAGCATCAACACCGAAAAGGCACCCAAATTCCTTACATGACGCACTTGCTGAACGTATGCAAGCTGGTAGCAGAAAATAATTGCAGTGACGAAGTGCTGGCTGCTGCATTATTACATGATGTGGTGGAAGACACTGATGTTACCATTGAAGAAGTTGAAGAGAAATTTGGCAGGCAGGTGGCAGAAATTGTAAGGGGTGCTACAGAATTAGACAAGCTGGAAAAGAAAGCGATAGAAAAGGAGAGTAGCTGGGCAGAAAGGAAAAAACATACCATTCATTTTTTAGAGCATGAAGCGGCTATAGATCAATTGTTGGTTTCAGCAGCAGATAAATTAGATAACCTCCGCTCTATAGTTTACGACTTTGAGAGAATTGGTGAAGCCTTATGGCAACGTTTTAATGCCAGCAAAGAACAACAGGCATGGTATTACAGCAGTGTTGCTGATATTATTTACGCCAAAGGAAATACAAATAAGGTACTTGCCATATTCGGTGCAGAAATGCAGGCGCTTTGCCAGAAGATTTTTGGAAACTGGTTGTACGCAGTCAAAGTTTAGTAAATAGCTGTTAAAAAGTGAGTAATTTATTGATCACTTTAATGTTATTCCCCTCAACCTTGCCATAGGTAAAATTACTTTTTCAACCGGCCGCAACGGTTAATCAAGCATCCTAAGCGGCATAAAAAAAGCGAAGTAAAACTTCGCTGTACTGTGTTGTGATCCGGATTGGATTCGAACCAATGACCCTCAGCTTAGAAGGCTGATGCTCTATCCAGCTGAGCTACCGGACCTCAATTGGGCTGCAAATATAAGGCAATTAAAAAAAAGTGAGCAATAAAAACTGCATAATATCAGAAAGAAAAAAATTTCTATATTTGCAGCCTACAATTTAGCGAACTATGAAGTTTTAATTACACTTAAGGATGAAGCGCCATTATTTTTAATGGCCTGTTTTACTATTCCCTTCCTTTTCCTTAAGTGGTTTGCAGCTATTATTTACAAAGGGATCTTATCTTTTTATTTTCAATTTTTATTATCATGTCAGAAACAATTATACCCGCTAAAAAGCTATCTATATTTAAATTATTTCAGCAAGCCGTTCGTGGCGATATTACCGATTTTACAACAGGCAGTATCAACAAAGCCATTTTTTTACTGGCTGTACCAATGATACTGGAAATGGTATTGGAATCGCTGTTTGCCATTGTAGACATTTACTTTGTAAACCAGGTAGGTACCGCCGCTGTTTCAACAGTTATTTTAACTGAGGCTTCGCTTACTATTTTATACTCTGTTGCCTGGGGGCTGGCCATGGGTGTAACCGCAATGGTAGCAAGGCGTGCCGGCGAAAAAAACTTTACCGCCGCAGGCGATATTGCTGCACAGGCAATACTGCTGGCCGTATTTTTTTCCATTATCATCAGTATAACCGGTTTTATTTTTCCCAAAGAAATACTGGGCTTTATGGGAGCGTCTAAAGAGGTGGTACAGGAAAACTTTTTATTTACGCAGATCATGCTCACCGGCAATATTGTTATCATGCTGCTTTTTGTAAACAATGGTATTTTCAGGGGTATTGGTAATGCCAACCTGGCCATGAAATCATTGCTTATTGCCAATGCCATCAATATCATCCTGGACCCTTTATTGATAAAGGGGATAGGCCCTTTTCCTAAACTGGGCCTGCATGGAGCCGCAGTGGCCACCACTATTGGCAGGGCCTGCGGAGTGGTGTACCAGTTGTATTTTCTTTTCAATGGTAAGGCACTGGTAAAGCTGGTAAAAAAACAGTTCACTGTCAGCGTTACCTTAATGAAACAAATTCTTGATACTTCATTGGGAGGAATGTTCCAGTTTATCATCGGCAGCTGCAGCTGGATCTTCCTGGCCAAACTTATTGCCGGCTTTGGCACCGCAGTTACGGCCGGTTATGGTACAGCAATACGTATCTGCATATTCACTATTTTGCCTGCCTGGGGCCTGGCCAATGCGGCCGCAACACTGGTAGGCCAGAACCTTGGCGCAGGGCAACCGGAAAGAGCTGAAAAATCAGTTTGGAGAACAGCCTTTATGGCATTGTGCTTTTTTGCATTGGTGGCCCTTATATTCTTCTTTTTTGGAGAAACATTGATGCGTTTTTTCACAACCGATAGCGTGGCAGTAAAATCAGGCACCTTATGCCTGCATATTCTTGCCATTGGCTATATCTTTTTTGCTTATGGAATGATAATAACCCAATCGTTTAACGGCGCCGGTGATACCAAAACACCCACTTATATAAATTTGTTTGTATTCTGGCTCATCCAGATACCCATAGCGTATCTTTTTGTAAAGTACCTTAAACTCGGGGAGGAAGGAGTATATATGGCCATTGGTATAGCAGAATCAATACTTGCAGCGGTGAGTATAATAATTTTTAAAAGAGGCAAATGGAAATCCATTAAAGTGTAAGTTTATGTGTTCAAATAAAGGCATAAAATTTATAGCCTATTTTTGCCTTTACATGAATTTAACATTATATTTGCTTATTGAGAAATGTAAACTATAAACCAAAACTAAGGTTATGAAACTAAAACTGACACTCTTTCTTTCACTGATTATTTTATGTACAGGCGTTTTTGCGCAAAAAACCAAAAAATCTGCTGACGGTAAAAAACCTCAGCTGATCGGAGTTAATTTTATTCTTGTTGATTACAACAGTCCTAACACTATTAAAGACCCCGGTACCACAAAAGGGTACAGTTCTTTCAGAAGCATGAGCAAAGGGTTGTCTTTAACTTACTGGAAAGGCCTTACTTCAACTATTGATTTTTCTACTAAAATAAATGCCATATTCAGCAACTATAAACTGGCTGCTACAGGACAATCAGATAAAACTGAAATCGGGTTGGAATTAGAACCAACGATCAACATCAGGCCTTTTACTGATAAAGCTAAATTAGCTCCATTCCTTACTGCCGGTGTTGGTGGCGGATATTACACAGGAGATTTTGGTGCTTATGTTCCTGCAGGTCTTGGTCTGCAATTAAACTGTAATAGCACCACCTACCTGTTTGTTCAGGCACAATACAGATTTACTTTAACTAAAAAAGTGGCAGGAGATAATCTGTTGTATTCGTTTGGACTGGCTCAAACTTTTTAAAATAAACTACACTACACATGAAACACAAACTAACGTTACTTCTGGCAGCTGCATTGTTTTGCACCAGTGCCATGGCACAACAAAACTGGGCCTCTCCAAAAAAAGGCTCCCTGGTGGGTATCCACTTCAACCTGGCAGATTTTAATGCACCTTCGGGTATCAAAGATCCGCTTACCGGTAAAGTGTACAGTTCAGTAAGAAATATGAGCAAAGGCTTATCTTTTTCATATTGGAAAGGACTTACTTCCAAGATCGATTTCTCTACCAGGTTAAATGCAATGTTCCATAATTACCGTTTGGAAAAATATGGTTTATCTGATAAAACTGAGATTGGCCTGGAATTAGAGCCTACGCTTAATATTCGTCCGATAAAAGACAATTCAAAACTGGCTCCATTCTTAACAGCGGGTGTTGGTGGCGGTTACTATACCGGCAAATTCGGGGCTTATGTTCCTGCTGGTGTGGGGCTTCAGTTCAACTTCAGCGGCCTTACCTACTTGTTTTTACAGGCACAGTACAGGTTTACTTTAACTGATAAAATCCTCGACGATCATTTATTCTACTCTTTTGGTTTTGCTGAAAATATCGGCAAAAAAACTGCAGTAGTTCCTCCGCCACCACCACCACCGGTAGTGGAAGTACCTAAAGACAGGGATGGAGATGGTGTTATCGACGCTAATGATAAATGTCCAGATGTGCCAGGTCTTGCTGCTTTGCAGGGTTGCCCTGATAAAGACGGAGATGGTATCGCTGATGCGGATGATAAATGCCCTGATGTAAAAGGTTTGGCTAAATACCAGGGTTGTCCTGTACCGGATACTGATAAAGATGGCGTAAACGACGAAAATGATAAATGCCCTACTGTACCAGGTGTTGCCCGTTACCAGGGTTGCCCAATACCTGATACTGATAAGGATGGTGTAAACGACGAAGAAGATAAATGTCCTACCGAAGCTGGTCCTGCTTCAAACTTCGGATGTCCTGTAATTGCACAGGCTGTAGTTGACAAGATCAATTTTGCGGCTAAGAATATTTTCTTTGCAACAGGTAGTTCTAAACTATTACCAAAATCTTTCAAATCTTTAAACGAAGTGGCTAAGATCATGACTGATGATGCTTCTTTAAAACTGGATATTGATGGTTATACCGATAACACCGGTGATGCTGCAAAAAACCAGACTTTATCTGAAGCAAGAGCGGCTGCTGTTAAAGCTTATTTAGTTACAAAAGGTGTTGATGAAAGCAAAATGACATCAACTGGCCATGGCTCTGATAATCCTACTGCTGATAACAAAACAGCTGCAGGACGTGCAAAAAACAGGAGAGTGGAAATGAAAGCAAGAAATTATTAATGATAACTTCTTTCAATAAACAAAAAACCCTTTGAAAATTCAAAGGGTTTTTTGTTATAATTATCTTCTAGAAATATTCTGGAGATCAACCTATTTTCTCCTCCAGCTCCATTACTTTTTCAAAAACAACTTCATACTCTGCATTCAATTGTTTTAATTCAGCAGTGGCATTTTTATAACCTGCTTCCGTTTGAGAAAACTTGTTCTTATCATTATAAATTTCCGGTGTAGCAAGTGCCGCTTCCAGTTCTGCCTTCTTTTTGTTCAGTTGCGCAATCTTTTCTTCTAATTGCTGAAAGCGGTTCTTTTGTTTTTGTAATTCCTTTTTTAATTCTTTATCAATACCAGTATTTTGAGTAGTGGCCGCCGGCTGATTAGTGGTACTCGCCTTCTTTTCCTTTGCCTGCTGCCCGGTGCCTGCTGCCTGTTGTTTATTATTATTGCCTTCGGCTTTTAATGCAGCGGCATCCGCTTTTTCTTTTCTTTCTTTCCAGTCTTCCCACTCAGCATACGTGCCTTTAAATTCCCTTATCTTATAATTATCAATGTCCCATATTTTATTGGCAATACGGCTGATAAAATAACGGTCGTGACTTACAAGCACTATTGTGCCTTCATATTTATTCAAAGCTTCTACCAATAAATCAACCGAATGAATATCCAGGTGATTCGTAGGTTCATCCAGCATTAAAAAATTGGCTTTGCTGGCAATGGTTTTTGCCAAAGCCACCCTTGCTTTTTCTCCTCCGCTCAATACTTTAATCTTCTTTTCCACTGTATCGCCGCTAAATAAAAATGCGCCCAGCAAACTTCTCAGCTCCAGGTCATTTTTACCGCTACGGGCTTCTTTTAGTTCTTCTAAAATATCGTTGTTCTGATTCAACGCTTCTAACTGGTGCTGCGCATAAAAAGATTCTTCCACATTATGCCCCCATTCACGTTCACCAGTAAAAGGTTCAGTATCGGCAATAATTCTCAACAGGGTCGATTTTCCTTTACCATTCGCACCGATCAATGCAATCTTATCACCACGATCAATTTCAGCACCGGTATCTTCCAGTATTTTGGTATCGCCAAAACTCTTGCTTACATGCTTTAAGGTAGCAACAATTTTCCCGGGTATTTTATCAATAGCAAAATTAATACGCATATTAGGGCGTTCCAGTTCCACGTTTTCAATACGCTCCAGTTTTTCCAGTCTTTTTACAATACTCTGTGCAGCGGCAGCCTTACTGGCTTTTGCTTTAAAGCGCTCCACAAATCTTTCATTCTGCCTGATATAATCCTGCTGGTTTTCATAAGCCTTTTGCTGCATATCAATACGCAAGGCTTTCTCCTGCTCGTAGTAAGTGTAGTTACCGGTATAAAAATGTAATTCTCTCTGGTATAACTCTACAATTTTATTCACCATCCTGTCTAAAAAGAAACGGTCATGCGATACGATCACTACTGCACCCGGGTAATGTATCAGGTATTTCTCCAGCCATTCAATACTCGGCAGATCAAGGTGATTCGTAGGTTCATCCATCAGCAATACATCCGGATTCATTAAGATCATTTTAGCCAGCAATACCCTCATGCGCCAGCCCCCGCTAAAGTTTTTATATTGCTTTCCAAGGTCAGCATTGGCAAAGCCAAGGCCTTGTAAAATTTCTTCTGTTCTGTGGTGGATACTGTAACCGTCTAATACATCCATTTCATGCAACAGGTCGGCATATTTATTAGCTAAACTTTCATCGCCGGTCTTCTCCAGTTCAAGGCCCAGTAATTCCAGTTCTTTTTCTAATTGTTTTACTCTTTCAAAAGCGCCCATGGCTACTTCCAAAATAGAATCTTCGGTATCAAAACCCAGCAGATCCTGGTGTAAAAAACCAATGGTGGTTTCCCTGCCTTTTTCCACTGTTCCCTTAGCCGGGCTGTACTGGCCCGTAAGTACTTTAAGCAAAGTAGATTTACCGGTACCGTTGTACCCGATCAAACCTATACGTTCATTAGGTTGAATATGCCAGGTAGCATCCTCCACAATAGTTCTTGCGCCAAATTCAAATGTTACATTCTGTAATCCTAAAAGCATAATAGTGAGTTGTGAGTTGTCAGTCGTGAGTGCTGAGAACTGCCAGGCGCTTTATTACTCACGACCGACAACTCACCATTCACGAAAAGGCTGCAAAAGTACGCTAATCAACAAACATTTTAAAGTAAACGATGTTATATCGTAAATTTGTTGAAATTTTTCTGATATGATAAAGAAGATATTCCTGGGTTTACTGATCGTTATTTTAGCAATTGCGGGGTATGTATGGTATAAATTTGCCACTAATAAAGGCGGGGGATTTGAAGGAGAACAAGCCAAAAAGCTGGAAATAAAATCTGCTACACCGGCATTTGACTCGTCGATAAAAGCAATGCTGGCGTCTTACTTCAGCATGAAAGAAGCATTTGTGGAAGCTGATACTGCTACAGTTAAATCGGCCTGCAGCGCAATGGTAAAAGTAATTGAAGCCATTAAGCTGGACGAATTGAAAAAAGATACTACAGCACCGGTAAGTACAGTTGAAGGATTGATAAGTGATGTGAAATCGAATGCAGTGAGTTTGCTTTCACAATCTGTACTTAAGGAAATGCGTTTGGATTTTAACCAGGTGAACCAGCAGATGTATTCGCTGCTAAAGGCCATCAATTATAAAGGCGAAAAAATATACTGGCAAAATTGCCCGATGGCATTTGACGGAAATAAAGAAGCTTACTGGCTGGATACCAAAACCGGCGACGCAAGAACGAATCCTTACCTGGGTAAAAATGATCCCACACATGGCAGCGAAATGCTGCATTGCGGAGAAGATAAAGATTCTATCATTGCTAAGTAAAATTGTTCTGCTTCCATTGATATTATGAAATGAGCCCAAAGCAAAAGCTGACTAACAGAAATGACTATTGCCGGCGAATTCCATGTGACGAAAAGACCATAGATATATACACATGAAAACAAAGTTTTTAACGCTTCTTGTACTCTTAATTCCTTTATGTATTACGGCACAGGAAAAAGCGTCGCCTGCAATACCCAGGTACACTATCAGTGGTTATGTACGGGATTCATTAAATGGAGAAACGCTGATTGGTGCCAGCATTGCAGTACAGGGAATAACAAAAGGCATCAGCAGTAACCAGTATGGATTTTATTCTATCACGTTAGAAGCCGGGGAGTATTTTTTTATCTGCTCCTATATTGGGTATCAGCCTAAAATTATTGCTGTAAAACTGGATGGCGATAAACAATTAAATTTTAATGTGCTGCCCAGGATTGCCCTGTCGCAGGAAGTGGTTGTATCATCAAAAAAACGAGATGCAAATGTAAAGAATGCCCAGATGGGGAAATTTACTTTACCTATTGAACAGATCAAATCTATTCCTGCTTTTTTAGGCGAAGTAGATCTGCTGAAAACGATTCAGTTGTTGCCGGGTATACGCAACGCAGGCGAGGGTAGTGCCGGCTTATACGTACGTGGCGGTGGCCCCGATCAGAATTTAATTTTATTAGATGATGCACCGGTTTACAATACCGGGCATTTATTTGGTTTCTTCTCTATTTTTAATTCGGATGCTATAAAAAATGTTACGCTCATTAAAGGTGGAATGCCTGCACAATATGGCGGCCGCTTATCCAGCGTGCTGGATATTTCCATGAAGGAAGGTAACAACCAGAAATTCCAGGTAGAAGGTGGCCTGGGTTTAATTGCTTCACGTGTTTCTATTCAAGGCCCGATAAAAAAAGACAAGGCTTCGTTTATTGTATCTGCAAGAAGAACCTATATTGATGCTTTAACAAAACCATTCATTTCAAAAACAAGCCAGTTCTATGGTTCGGGTTATTATTTTTACGACCTGAATGCAAAAGTGAATTATCGCTTTTCCGAAAAAGACCGGTTATACCTGAGTGGCTATTTCGGCAGAGATGTTTTTGATTTTGTAAATGGCCGGCAAAGTTTAAACGTAAATATTCCCTGGGGAAATGCTACCGGTACCTTGCGCTGGAACCATGTGTTCAACAATAAACTTTTTGGTAATACCACAGCTGTGTACAACGATTATAATTTTGCATTTAAAGCTGCGCAAAATAATTTTGAAATAAAACTGGCTTCGGGTATCAGAGATGTTAGTTTAAAACAGGATTTTGACCTGTATCCTTTTACAGGGCACAAAATAAAATTCGGCGGCATTTTCACCTATCATAAATTCACTCCCTCTGTTGTTAGCGGCAAACAGGATTCGGTAGTGTTTAAACCCAATAACGCACAAACAAAATTTGCCAACGAGGCTGCGGCTTATATTCAGGATGACTGGGAAATAAGCGATAAAGTAAAAATCAATGCAGGCTTAAGATACAGCATGTTTCAACAGATCGGTGCTTATAAAATCTATAAAACAGACGATAATGGCAATCGTTTGGATAGTACTGTATATAAAGGCGGACAAGCTGTAAAAACCTACGGCGGCCTGGAGCCCCGGATCACAATTCGCTATGCATTAAATGATGAAACCTCTGTAAAAGCATCAGTAACAAGAAACCTGCAATACATCCATTTGGTAAGCAACGCCGGCACAACATTACCCACAGATATCTGGGTCCCCAGTACCTATAAAGTAAAACCACAGATCAGTTATTTGTACGCAGCCGGACTCTTTAAAAATTTTAAGGATAACATGTACGAAACTTCGGTTGAATTGTATTACAAACAAATGGAGAACCAGATTGAATATAAAGAAGGGTATACCCCGAATACATTAGAGGATACAGAGAATTTTTTTGTGTTTGGAAAAGGATGGAGCTATGGCAGTGAATTGTTTATTAATAAAACCAAAGGAAAGTTAACAGGATGGGTGGGTTATACCTTAAGCTGGACGTGGAGAAAATTTGCGGCTTTAAACTTTGGCGAAAAATATCCTGCCAAATACGACAGACGAAATGATCTGAGTATAGTAGCCATGTACGAGCTCAGCAAAAAATGGAAACTGTCTGCATCTTTTGTTTACGGAAGCGGTAATGCGGCTACTCTGCCACAACGTTTTTATATAGTGGGAGGCGTACTAACGCAGGAGTATAGCCGTATTAATGAATATCGTTTACCTGCCTATCATCGTCTCGATCTCTCTGCTATACTCACCCCAAAGAAAAATATACAACGCAAATGGAAAAGCGAATGGGTGTTCAGTATATATAACGCCTACAGCAGGCAAAATCCTTACTTTATTTATTTTGACCAAAGCGGCAGTGCTTATAATGGCAGCCTTACTATACAGGCCAAGCAGGTCTCTTTATTCCCGATCATTCCGGCCGTAACCTGGAACTTTAAATTTTAGGCAGGTGTCTGTACGGCTCCATGCCGTCAGATGCATAAAAAAAAGCATCCCAATGTAGGGATGCAGTTTACTGTGAGAGTTCGGATTAAGAACTATTTTAATTAACGTACAAACGTTTGGTAGGTTTCCACTTTAGCTCCCGGAAAAGCGGGGTCATTGGTTGATGTATTCATTACGGTGAATAAAACATCAGTAAGTGTCAACATTTTCCAGCGGTATATAGTTGATGGGGTAGTAGAAATTAAAGAGTCGGCACCTTTCCATTGGTAAGTTCCACTGTTAACAGCTGCGCTATTAAAGCAGTACATAAAACTGGCTCCGGCATCAAATTGAACAAAGTTTTTAGGAAGTGCCTTCTGGGGAATAATGGTGTCTTTGTAAAAAGACCCACTGTAATACAACTTCAGTTGTATCCTGTTGATTGACCAGGTGCCTATAACCTGTTCTTCTTTGGGTTTACTGGTACTGGTATCTTTTTTGGCGCATGAAGAGATAAAGCAGCTGCTTACAATACCCACAAAAAGTACGGACGTGGTAATGAGGTTTTTCATCACTAAACAATATTGGTTTAAGTACTAACGCCGCTATTGATATTTTATTGTGCAGGTTTGGGTTTATGTATAAAACGAATGGCGCCACTCTTCTCCAGGTCGGATGTAATACGTACCTCGTAACGATGAGTACCGTCAGTAACAACCATTAAGGCCGTATTTGGGGGAATCTCACCTAAATTTTCAGCATACATTACCAGCTCATTTACATCCCTGTTATCTTCAGTATTCAGGGTAAGGCTGATCGCTTTATCAGAAAGGCGCTTATGAGAAAGCAATAATTTTCCATTAAAAAAAAGTGAAATACTATCGCCGTCAATATCACCGTTATCGTACAGGTCTACTTTAAAAGTTTCATTATCCAGTTCAATGGTTTTAATGAAATTGCTGTTGCGTTTTTCAAAATTCGCATCCGGCCGCTGCCTGGTGATATCGGGGTCATTTTTCGCTACCGGATCGACAGGTGTTTTAATTTCTGGTTTTGCCGGCGGATTTGTTTTTACTACAGGCGGAGCCGGGGGCGTAACCGGAGGTTTGGCGATATTGTTTACCAGAGGAGGCGTTACCGGTTTATTTTTATCAGCAAAGTTGGTAGCCGGTTTGGTGCCGGGTTTCTTCTCCGGTTTAATATTTCTTGCGGTGGCATTATTAAAAAGCGGGGTTTCTTTTTTCAACACCCTTCTCGACAAAACCGTAGTGCCATAACCGCAATCACCTTCCTGGTTGGGTGCCGGCGACCAGCTTCCTTCCAGTGTTTGCACATCATCCTTTTTAAAATAAGTGAGCTTATGTACCTGGAAACAATTACGGATGTGATTGGGTACATTGGTCTTGGTACGCTCTACCTCCGTTACTTCAATATACTTTTCTCTTTTATTTATTTTACCCTTCAGCCTGCAAATGGTGTAAAATCTTTTGCCACCATCATTAAAATAGGTATAGGAATAACCGGTAACATCGTTACCATTTGTCTCCAGTTCCAGCACATAATCACAACGTTCGCCACCCCAGCCTAAAAATGTAGAGCTGTTATCTGTAAATTGCCCTTTCCATTGGCCTTTAAACTCCTGTGCAAATGCAAAAGAAACAGAAAATATTGCTGCTAAAAATAAGGGTATAAATTTTTTCATTTTCACTTATAACTTTTTAATTAAACTAATACTTCCATAACCACAGTCATTAATTTTTGAACCCCAGTCACCTTTTAATACCAGCTGTTTTTTTCTTTTATAATAGGATAGCTTCATCAACTGGAAACAAGTGACTGAGTCTTCGCCGGAATAAGGTTTTACTGCTTGTGTTTCTTCTAAATACAAAATATTTTTTTCTGAAAATCCTCCGGTTAAAATACATATTGCCGAATCCTTGTTCTTTTTGTCGTCTGTATAGGTCACACTAAATGCCTTAAATGTGCTGTCATTTATTTTACTAAAATAGAGTTTTATAATCGTATTTCCACCTCCGTAATAAGCATAACGCTCATTGGTAAAAGACCCCTTCCATTCTCCAACCAGATCCTGCGAAAATATTTTTCCTGCAAACAATAAAAAAACAAACAACACCAATATTCTCCTCATTATTTACAAAGATATTTTAGATTAATTTTTCCTTAGCTAATAGTTCGTTAAATTTGCAGCCTGCATTGCTTTAAGGCAGGCATATAAAGATATGATAAAGATTACATTACCGGATGGGGCTGTCAGGGAATATGAACAGGGTTCATCAGCTTTGGATGTGGCTAAATCCATCAGTGAAGGATTAGCAAGAAAAGTATTGGCTGCAAGTGTTAACGGAGAAGTGTGGGATGCCACACGCCCGATAAATAATGATGCTTCATTACAATTGCTCACGTGGGATGATAAAGATGCGAAATCAACTTTCTGGCACTCTTCCGCACATTTAATGGCGGAAGCAGTAGAAGATAAATTCCCCGGCGCAAAGTTTTGGGTAGGCCCGCCTATTGATAATGGTTTGCAGAAAGGGTTTTACTATGATATTGATTTAGGCGACCGCAAATTAACAGAGGAAGACCTGCTGGAACTGGAAAAGAAAATGGCGGAATTAGCAAAGCAAAATAATACCTACCTGCGCACTGAAAAATCAAAGGCAGAAGCCGTAGCGTATTTCACCGAAAAAGGAGATGAGTATAAGCTCGACCTGCTGCAGAACCTGCAGGATGGCAGCATTACTTTCTATACACAGGGCAGCTTTACAGATCTGTGCCGTGGGCCGCATATCCCTGCTACCGGTGCCATTAAAGCTATTAAGCTGATGAGCATTGCAGGGGCTTACTGGAAAGGGGATGAAAAGAACAAACAACTGACAAGGATATATGGCGTAACATTTCCTAACCAGAAAGAACTGGATGAGTACCTGGCTTTGCTGGAAGAAGCTAAAAAAAGAGATCATCGTAAGCTGGGTAAAGAGCTGAGCATTTTTACCATGGATGATGATGTGGGGCCAGGTCTGCCATTGTGGTTACCAAACGGAACCATCATTATTGAAGAGTTGGAAAAATTGGCTAAAGAAACTGAAACAGCAGCAGGTTACAAACGTGTGGTTACACCGCATATCGCTAAAGAAAGCATGTACTTAACCAGCGGGCATTTACCTTATTACGCAGATAGTATGTTTCCTCCCATGGAAATGGATGGGGAAAAATATTACCTCAAGGCTATGAACTGTCCGCATCATCACAAGATTTTTGATACCGATCAGAAGAGCTATAAGGACCTGCCTTATCGTATTGCAGAATACGGCACCTGCTACCGGTACGAACAAAGTGGTGAATTATTTGGTTTAATGAGGGTGCGTTGCCTGCACATGAATGATGCTCATATCTATTGTAACAGGGAACAGTTTGCGCAGGAATTCAAGGCAGTTAATGAAATGTATATCAAGTACTTCAAGATATTTGGTGTAGATAAATATGTAATGAGGCTTTCTTTGCACGACCCTGCTAAACTGGGCCAGAAATACGTAAATGAACCTGAGCTTTGGAAAGAAACCGAAGATATGGTACGCAAGGTTCTGATAGATACCAATACTCCTTTTGTGGAGGTACAGGACGAAGCGGCTTTTTACGGCCCCAAGATTGATGTGCAGATATGGAGTGCGATAGGCAAGGAATTTACATTGGCAACCAACCAGGTAGATTTTAATTCGGGACTGAAATTTAAATTGTCTTTTACCAATAAAGATAACCAGCCCGAAGTGCCATTGATCATTCACAGGGCCCCATTGGGAACTCATGAACGTTTCATTGGATTTTTACTGGAACATTTTGCAGGAAAATTCCCTACCTGGCTGGCTCCGTTGCAGGTTAAGATTTTGCCTATCAGCGATAAATTCATGGATTATGCAAATACTATTTTGCAAAAGCTAAAAAATGCTGATATTCGTGCAGAGATTGATGACCGCAACGAAAAAGTGGGTAAGAAAATAAGGGATACAGAGTTAGCAAGAGTACCTTATATGCTGGTGATCGGTGAAAAGGAAATGAATGAAGGCAAAGCATCAATCAGAAGACAAGGTAAAGGAGATTTAGGTGCAAAAGACCTGGATGAATTTATCACAGAAATTTCGGCAGAAATAAAAGAGCGTTCTATGTAGTACATCGAAATTATTATTTCGTTCTTCTAAAAAGCGAATTAATAATTTCACCAAACAAACGAAATAATAATTTCGTTATACAAACAAACAACATTGTAAATTAAAAACTGTAAATGGCATTTCCTCCACGGCCGCCCAGGGGAGCGTTTAATCCCCGCTTTAAAAAAGAACAACAACAGGAACACAGAACCAATCACATGATTAAAGTACCGGAGGTACGTTTGGTTGGGGATAATGTTGAACCTGGTATTTATCCTACGGCAGAAGCTGTAAAAATTGCAAGAGAACAGGTATTGGATCTTGTTGAAATTTCACCAGGTGCTAATCCGCCGGTTTGTAAGATCATCGACTACAATAAATTTTTGTACGAAGAGAAGAAGAAGAAAAAAGAGATGAAAGCAAAATCCAAAACCAGTGAGGTTAAGGAAATTCGCTTTACGCCTAATACCGATGATCATGATTTTGAGTTCAAGGTAAAACACGCCGAAAAGTTTTTATCTGATGGTAATAAAGTAAAAGCACACGTACAATTTAAAGGCCGTGCCATCATGTTTAAAGAACGTGGTGAGTTATTACTGTTGAAATTTGCAGATAGCTTAAAGGATGTTGGCGCATTGGAAGGCTTGCCAAAAATGGAAGGCAAAAGGATGCTGGTAATGTTTGCCCCAAAAGCGCAAAAGAAAAAATCAGGATCAGAATTGGGTAAGTTGCACAAAGAAGATAAGACGGCCCCTGCACCAGCTGCAGAAACACCGGCACCGGATAATGCAGGCTAGTATCGGTCAATTAACTTAATTTCTATGCTAATAAAATAACGCAGTACAGGGAAGCTCCGGCTTCCCTGTTTTATTTTTAATTATGGGTTTACCACTCATGTTGTTACTTAAAAGGTTTTGGAAATCCCAAACCTGAAATCATAAATCTGAAATCGAAAAGTGGATATTAGTTTAAACAAATACATCAGTGAAACCGGTTTCTGCAGCCGCAGGGAAGCCGATAAATATATTGAGCAATGCCGGGTAACTATTAATGGAAAAGAAGCACACAAGGGCAACCGTGTAGGCGAAAAAGATGTGGTGCTTGTTGACGGAGAACCGATCAGGAAAAAAAACAGCACCGGGAAAAACAATACCGGACCTGTTTATATTGTATTGAATAAACCCAAAGGTATTACCTGCACTACCGATTTAAAGGATAAAACGAATATTATTGAGTACATCAATTTTAAAAGCCGCATTTTCCCGATAGGTCGTTTGGATAAGAGGAGTGAAGGGTTGATTTTTTTAACCAATGACGGCGATATTGTAAATAAAATTTTACGTGCCGGCAATAAGCATGAGAAGGAATATATTGTTACAGTTGATAAACCCATCACGGTTGATTTTATCAATAAAATGCGGAATGGCGTAAAGATATTAGGCACGGTAACACAAAAATGTTTTGTAAAGCAGGAAGGGCCTAACCGGTTTAAAATCATTCTTACCCAGGGATTGAACAGGCAGATACGCCGTATGTGTGAAGCATTAGGCTATAACGTAGAAGCCCTTGTACGCATAAGGATCATGAACATTACTTTAGCTGGTTTGCAAACCGGTAAATGGCGTTATTTTACGCCTGCTGAAATTACTGTTATCAATAGCATGGTAGCCAACAGCAGCAAAACTGCCGATGGCCATGAAGGGATGGATGAATAGTATATTGAAATTTCATTTCGATACACTGGTACTTAGTGATCGTAGCTTACCACTCTTGATATTTTCCATTGCCCGTTTTTTTTCTGCCAGATCATTACAAATTTAAAAGTGCCGGTTTCTTCTTTCCCGTTTTCAATATGCTTAAACTGGTGTACACCAATTTCTATTGCACCGTAGTTTTTTATGGGATGTACTTCCAGGCTGCCACCTACCAATTGCCGGGTTAATTTAGAGGGTCTGTTAAAATTGTTCCTGAAGTTTTTAAATACCGTGTTGTAAGGTACTAAGCCATCATTATCCTGGAACCATTCCAGGTCTTTTGTAAACAGTGCTTTAAAGGGTTCAAACTGCTGAGTATTGAAGTACCCAAATATCACACTATCCATATGCGCAATTTCGTTATACAATTCCTGCGGCGTTTGCGCTACTTTCTTTTCCTGCGCATTAGCAGCAATGTTTAGCAACAGTGTAATTGATAACACGGCAAAAAGTTTTGTTGTATTTTTTTTTATTATCATGGCGGTATTATTTTTATGAGTTACTTTTTATTTCCATCCGCATCTCTACCAAAAGTTTAGCGAATCCCGTTTTCTCATAAGCCTTTATTGCAGCTACATTATCGTGATAAACTTCCAGTCTTAATTCAGTTATATTTTTTGATGCCGACCATGAAGCCAGCGCATCAATGATCAGTTTATTTACACCTTTGCCCCTGTATTCGGGTACTACGTACATAAAGCCAAGGTAGCCATATTGCCTGTATCTCAAAAATGGTTTTGCATTTTCAATACGGGCATAACCGCTGCCGATAACGGTATCATTTAATGTTGCAACAAGTAACTGTATATGATCAGCAGTTATCATATTCTCAATATCATAATAGCAGATGGGATCGTTTTTTAAGGTAATATCGAAGGGGCGTTCAGCGGCAATTACACCCTGTTCAAAAAGGAGTAAAGTGTCTATGTCATCCGCTGTTGCTTTCCGTACAATTATTGGTTCCATTGTTTTTCTTTATTGCAATCAAAAAATAAAAGTAAGATTTTAAGCAGTAAAAAAAGCGCTGCATTATACAAGTGGTAAATGGCGTAAACAAAATTTTAACAAACAAAAAGATAGAATTATTAAACCTGCGGCATAGTGTAAAGTCTATTATTACAAAGAAAGCAACTAAAAAAAATTATTAAACCGATAAAAAAATTAATTATGAAAAAGTACTTTACTATCGAGCTTACCAAAGGTGAAACCATTGCATTGATTGCAATAATGATATGGATCGTAGCTTCACTTTTTGTACCCTTACCCGAAGTGAATTCATTAGGTATGTAAAAATAATTGAACCAGCATATTTGTTACAGGGCGTTAGCGATAGCGTCCTGTTTTTTATTTTGCAGGCAGCTTAATCGTATTTAATTTTTATAGTACTATATTTCTTTCCATTTAAATTACCCCTGCTTTCGGTCTCTGTAATTTTATATTCTTTATCAAACTTAATTGTTATCGGACTGAGCGAATTATGGTAAATTTCGGCTTCCGATAATATTACCTGGCGTTGGTCATCTAAATAATCTGTAAAAGAGAGTTCCGGCTTTTGGGTGTTTGTTTTACTGTTCTTCCTGATACTTTTTCTTATGTGTTCAGTTGGCATACACAGGTCAGAAAATAAGCACTCGAAGATAGTTGCATTCTTACTTTCAGAACAATCAGTACTTATACCTTTCAATTTCTTATTTAAAAATAAAGTATCAAGCTTTATATAGTTTTTGTTATCTAAAATGCCGATGATCTTCTTCACTATCTCAATTTCTTTTTTATCCGCCAGGGGTATTCTGCCATACTGATTAAATTTCTTTTTTCTATCAGTAAATTCATAGGTCGTTTCAAGGTAATACACTGGTAAAAACCAATTTGTCCATAACCTGCAAAGATGTACTTCTTTACCTGTGTTTAAATAGTCTTCAAAATCCCAGTCGAAAAGTTTTTTATTTTTAGTATCCACTTTAATATCCGTATTTAAACAGAAGGTCCATATATCTGAGATGTCACCTACTTCAGATTTTTTTGTGTTATTGTTTCTGATTTTACCGGAAGAAAATGTTTGGCCCTTAAAAGGTATTTTTAGTTTTTGGGTGAACGTTTTCTGCAGTTCATTGGTAGGTAAGGGTGCTTTTAGGAAATTATTGATCTTTTGTATCAGCTTCTTTCTATCTGCTTTAAAATGGTCATTTATAAATTTGACAATTTCAGCCTCTGTTATTTTAAATTGCATTTGATAATATTGTAAATATGAAATTACAAAACATATTGTTAAGTATTTGATTATCAATTAATAAAATATTTTTTTTAGCCTGGCAATCAAGTAAAGGCATTCCCGGAATAATATGCTTACACAGAAATTTGTAGAAATTAAATCCTGTTATATATTGGTCAGTATATTACAAAAACTTCCTTCACCAGTTAATATTTAACAATTTATCCCTATCTTTGCCGCCCGAAAAAGAAAAGTTCTCTTTTTTAAACATTTCCCACAAGGTTCAAAAAGTTTCCTGTACGTACAGGAGCACCAGCAGGGAGTAACTCAAAAATAAGTTATATAATGCCAAAGGTTAAAACCAACAGCAGCGCTAAAAAGCGCTTTAAAGTTACCGGTTCCGGTAAAATCACTTTCCAGAAAGCTTTCAAACGTCACATTCTTACAAAAAAATCTACCAAACGCAAACGTAATATGCGTATGGACGGTGTGGTTGCAGATGCCAACATGCACTTTGTAAAAAGATTATTGGGAATGAAATAAGCCCCTCAAAGGAAAGAAACAACTATTAACTTTAAAAAAATTAGAATATGCCACGTTCAGTAAATGCAGTAGCCAGCAGGGCACGCCGCAAAAGAATATTAAAAGCTGCCAAAGGTTTTTACGGTAAGCGTAAAAACGTATACACAGTTGCCAAAAACGTTTTAGAAAAAGGACAAACCTACGCCTATGTAGGCCGTAAACTTAAGAAAAGAGAATACCGCGGTTTATGGATTGCACGTATTAATGCAGCCGTAAGAGCAGAAGGAATTACTTATAGCGAGTTCATCCATAAGTTAGCCGCTAAAAATATTGATTTAAACCGTAAAGTTCTGGCTGACCTTGCTATGAACGAACCGGAAACATTCAAAAAATTAGTTGATTCAGTAAAATAATTACTGGCGCAATAATGTAGTAAACCGTCCCCAACTTGTTGGGGACGGTTTTTTTATGGATAAATATTTTTCAATCAATTACATTTGTAAAAAATTTCACTCACCCAATTAAGCAGTTCAGTAAATGGATAATACGTACAACGACCTCGTACATCAAACCTTTAACTTTCCCCAGGAAGATTTTAAAGTAAAAAATGAGTATTTACAATACAACGATCTTGATATAAAAGCACTGATAGATAAATATGGTACGCCACTGAAATTGACCTACCTGCCAAAAATTGGTAAGCAGATCAACAAGGCGAAAACCATGTTTGCCAATGCATTTAAACGGCACAAGTACGAGGGAAAATATAATTATTGTTACTGTACTAAAAGCTCTCATTTTTCTTTTATTGTAGAAGAGGCGTTGAAGAATGATATTCATCTGGAAACTTCTTATGCCTATGATATCGACATCATAAAAAAATTATACGCCAAAAAGAAGATCAATAAAGATACTTTCATCATCTGCAATGGTTTTAAGCAAAAGCCCTATACCAGCCGTATTGCAGGTTTATTAAACAGTGGATTTAAAAATGTAATTCCTGTACTGGATAATGTAGAAGAATTACGGGCTTATATAAAATCAGTAAAAGTTCCTTTTAACCTGGGTATACGTGTAGCCGCAGATGAAGAACCGAATTTTCCTTTTTACACTTCCCGTTTGGGCATCAGGGCAAAAGATATTTTAGAATTTTATGTAGATAAGATTGAAGGCAACGAACACCGCTTTCAGTTAAAAATGCTGCATATCTTTTTAAACAAGGGTATTAAAGATGATATTTATTACTGGAGTGAATTGAATAAAGTGATCAATCTCTATTGCCAGTTAAAAAAGATCTGCCCTGAGCTGGATTCGATAAATATCGGTGGCGGTTTTCCTATTAAGCACTCACTGGGCTTTGAGTATGATTACCAGTTCATGATCAACGAAATTGTACGAAATATTAAAGTGGCATGTAAGAAGAGTAAAGTACCGATGCCTAATATTTTTACTGAATTTGGCAGCTATACAGTGGGTGAGAGCATGGCACATATTTACAGCGTGATCGGGCAAAAGAACCAGAACGATAAGGAAACCTGGTACATGATCGATTCTTCTTTTATTACCACCTTGCCTGATACCTGGGGCATAGGAGAAAAGTTTTTAATGCTGCCCATCAATAAATGGGATAATGAGTATCATCGTGTGGTGCTGGGTGGCATTACCTGCGACAGCCACGATTACTACGATAGTGAAGAGCATATTAATGAAGTATTTCTGCCAAAAGTGGGTGAGGGCGAACCTCTGTATGTTGGCTTCTTTCACACCGGTGCCTACCAGGACCAGATAAGCGGATACGGAGGTATTAAACATTGCCTTATTCCATCGCCAAAGCATATTATTGTGGGACACGATAAAAACGGGAAACTGGTAGATTGGGTATACGCCAAGGAACAAACGGCGCAAAGTATGCTGAAGATACTGGGGTATTAAAAAAAATAAGCCCACAAGACTATTTCCTGCAGGTGGGCTATTTTACAGAAGCGGTTTTTTTGTCCGCTTACTTATTTAACGTAGGGTTGGGGAAATTATTATGTGTCATTCATGGGCATAATCAGTTTCCGTATGCCGCTTGTGGTGTTTTTTTGTATTTCTTTTGGCTATTCTTTTATCCGGCTTTGCCCCTGATTCATATTTGGCATCCAGGTAATACCGGCCATCACAAAATTTCCAGTAGCGGTAGCCATATTCATTGTCGTAAAACATTTCTCCGTCTTTATTGCTTTTGGCCAACTCATCTGCAATAGTAATTACGGGTGGAGGGGTATAATTATCATCAGCCGCTTTTACGTTTTCAAATTTATCCTGTCTTTCAACATTGTTTTCAGGATAATCTTTTTTATTACAGGCCGAAAAAATCACCATAGTAAATAGTAACGGTAACCATTGGTGTATTTTGTATTTTTTCATGAAACTTGGTTATACATTTACATAGCAATTATTTTACCAAAAAAGAATAAATGAATTTTTTATGAAACAGTTTTTACTTTTTTTAACTTTTATTATACTGTCTGTTGCCTCAAAAGCCCAGTCGGCAGAGGATTCTGTAAAAACAGTGATCAGTAAATTATTTGAGGGTATGAAGAACAGTGATACCACATTATTAAAAACGGCTTTTGCAGATAATGCTATTTTACAAACTGTTGGCAGAGACAAGGATGGCGGAGTAAGAATAGAGAATGATAATGTAAGTGGCTTTGCAATGGCTGTAAGTAAACTGCCAAAGGGAGATGCTGATGAAAGAATTGTGTATGATGTAATAAAAATTGATGGCCCGTTAGCAATTGTATGGGCTCCCTATAAATTTTATTACAAGGGAGTTTTCAGTCATTGTGGTATCGATTCCTTTCAATTAGTGAAAATAAATGGGGAGTGGAAAGTTCAGTACCTTATTGATACCAGGAAAAAGAAGGGCTGCGAATAGAAAAGGGATTATGTATGGTTGTATTTTACGAGCCTGCTGAAACCGGGAGTTGTGTATCATATGGGTAATCATTTACCTCATTTGACACAATAATAGTTTTGCTGATACGTTATTAGCAAAATCCTGATAAAATGAAAACAAATGTACCCCTTTTTAAAGGCGCAGTATGCCTTTTAGTCTTGCTAAACTCCTGTACATCAAGTAAAAACTCCATCGACCAGCACAAAGCCGAAATGGAAAGTGCCAAAGAAGAAAGCACCTGTTTTGTACAGATGAAAGACGGCAGTGTAAAAAATTATACCAGTTTAAAACTTGTTACCGGAGTTTTTAAAACGCCTCATCTTGTTGCTGACGGGGGCGTAATAATTACAGCTAACGACATTAAAGCCTACCAGAGTAAGGAACACTATGCCATTTCTCAGAAGGAATTCAGTGCTGCAAAGCCAAGCTATGTAGCTGTAGAAGCGCTACCTGGTTTTGCTGTTAGAGTAGCTAAGGGAAAGCTAAATGTATTCGCTCTGAAATATTATAATGGCCATAACACCACCGAAAAATTTTACCTGCAATCAGGCGATGATGGCCAGATAGCAGCTTATACACCTGAACTGATGAAAGCATTAATAAGGGATAACAACGAAGCTTTTAATTTTTTTACCAATAAAAAGAAAGCAGCTGTATTTCCCAAGAACCTGTTAGCTACGGCAGATATTTATAATAATCAGCGGTACGTTTCTAAAAACTAATTTGTAAAAGCCGGTTTTATACCGGCTTTTTTATTTGCGCCTGTACAGGATAAAACCAAATAAATAGGTAATTTGCCTGTATGAATAAACTTGTTATCATTGCCGGCCTGTTACTGTTATTTTCCTGCAACAGTAATAAAAATCCGCACATACAAATAAGCACTAATTATGGCAATATTGAAGCCGAGCTTTTTGCGGATAAAGCACCCGGTACAGTAGCTGCATTTTTATCTTATGTTGATGCAGGTTTGTATAAAAAAAGCTCTTTTTACAGGGTTTTATTAGAAGAATCGATGGCATCAAATAACAATACCGGCCTTATTCAGGGTGGCATATGGCAAAGCGATAACAAAAAAGCCGTTAGTATACCCGGTATTCCTCATGAATCGCCCCGCCAAACCGGTATATCGCATACTTCAGGCACACTTTCGCTGGCAAGAAATGTGGCAGGATCTGCCAACACCGAATTTTTTATTTGTATCGGAGATCATCCGGATTTCGACAGCAGTACAACAGCCAATCCGGATGGGTTGGGCTTTGCGGCTTTCGGGAGGGTTGTAAGTGGCATGACGATAGTGAGAGAAATACAAAGCCAGCCTGCCAATGGCCAGTCATTTGCCCGCCCCGTAACAATATTGAATATTGAAAGGCTTTAAGTGCAATAAAAAAGGGTTCTGCATTGCAAAACCCATGATAAGTTAATAGCAAGTTCAGGTTTAGTATGCTACAAGTGCAACTAAAGCTAAAAATCCATAAAATGCGGCAATAATTCCAATAGCAGCAAATGTATCTGCCACAACAGGAGCGTAAATCTTTTTCATTTCTTACGGTTTTAATGATTAAAAAATAGGCCTAAAAACCTGGTTTTCAGCAGATACGGAATACGGAATAAAGTTGAAAAGATTTTACTATTGAGGGAGGTGGTTGATAACAGGCATTGAATCGTTGGTACAAAAGTATAACTATATTCCGGTTTAGCAAATTTTTTTGCCGTTTTTTTATAGCCAAAGCCTTTGCTGTACTAAGTTTTATTGATTTTTGTAGAATTTTATCAAACTACAAACTATTTAAAATAACTATCCGCAAAGGGTATAATTTTGCAGCTTAACCAGCAATTATCAAATAATAATGCAAGGCATAAAAGAGTTTATCGAATCAGGCGTTCTGGAATTATATGTGTTGGGCAATGCCAGTACAGCAGAAGCAAAAGAAATTGAGCGTATGGCTGTGATGCATCCTGAAATTGCCGCTGAAATTGAAAGCATAGAGAAAGCACTGCTGGATTACGCTGTTTCTGATGCCATTGTACCGGAAGTAACTGTAAAACCTTTTTTATTAGCAGCCATTGATTATAGTGAAAGGATCAAAAACGGAGAAGCTGTATGTTTTCCCCCGGTAATAAATGAAAATTCCACAATTGCCGAATTTGATGAATGGCTGAGCCGGGGTGATTTGCAGGCACCTGCAGTTTTACCTGATTTACATGCCCGGATTATCGGGTATACGCCAACGATAACTACTGCCATTGTATGGATAAAACAAATGGCGCCGCAGGAAATTCATCATGATGAGTTTGAAAAATTTCTTGTGGTTGAAGGAGCTTGTGATATTGTTATTGGCGACGAAGTACATTCGCTTACCACAGGGGATACACTAAGTATCCCGTTGTATAAATCGCATGTAGTAAAAGTAACTTCTGCTATTCCCTGCAAGGTAATCCTGCAGAGAATAGCAGCGTAATTATATGCCCAGGCTCCAGCCTTCCCTGTAACTTCTTTTTACAAATTGATTGGCTTCTTCAAAATTGGTGATCTTCATATTATCACCATCCCACAATAATTTTATGCCACGGCCGGGGTAATCAAATTTGCCGGGTTCGGCAGCTCTTTCTTTTCTTACATCGTAGCTTCTGATAGCAAGATTACCCATTAAAACTGTTTCGGTTAACGGTCCTGCAATACTGAATGGAGAACTCAGGTTCTTTGCCTCTTTACTATTGTAGCCGGCCATACATGCTTCCACCCATTGTTTATAGTGGCCACCTGCGCCGCCTGGTACCCTGGCAATGGTTACGGGAGTATTTACTTCTTTATTGCGGGAAAGCGGCAGCAGCCTTGCATTAGCGCCATAAGTATCACACATCATTTTCCCTTTTGTGCCCACAAAGATCACACCGTTGCCACCATCACCCATTATTTCGTTGGCCCCTAATTCATCGGGGCGTTCGGGCTGTATACCGCCATCCATCCAATGTAAAATGGTATGTTCCCTGCTTTTCCTGTTTTCGAATTTTAAAGTAACATGTGATGCAGCCGGTGCACTTTCGGGAAAATAACCACGCCTGAACGGACCGGTGTAATAAGAACTAACGCTGCAGGTAGCTTCGGTAGGGTAGCCAAGCCCCAATACCCGGAATGGCGCTTCAATTAAATGACAGCCCATATCGCCCAATGCGCCGGTACCGTAATCCCACCAGCCACGCCAGTTAAACGGAGCTATATTTTCTACGTAATCTTTCTTTGGGGCAGTGCCTAACCAAAGGTTCCAATCTAATTCATCGGGAACCGGAGACGGTTTGCCCGGCCAAGCAATGCCTTGCGGCCACACCGGCCTGTCTGTCCATACATATACATCGTGTACATGCCCTATAACGTCGGCATTGTACCATTCCATCAATTGCCTTACGCCATCACCGGATGAGCCCTGGTTACCCATTTGTGTAACCACTTTATATTTTAATGCCGCCTGGGTAAGCATCCTGGCTTCATAAATATCATGGGTAAGCGGTTTTTGTACATACACATGCTTACCCAGTTGCATGGCAGCCATGGCTTGTATAGCGTGATTATGATCAGGAGTGGAAACAGAAACCGCATCAAAATTTTTACTTTCTTTATCCAGCATCTCCCTGAAATCTTTATAATATTTTGCTTTAGGAAAACGGCCTCTGCTGGTGGCAGCCTGCCTGTCGTCAACATCACATAAAAAAGCAATATCGGCTTTGCCACTTTTAAAAAATTCATTCAGATCGCTTTCGCCTTTACCACCTGCACCAATACCTGCAACAATCAACCTGTCGCTGGGAGCGATGAATCCACGTCCCCCCAATACATGCCGGGGAATAATGTAAAAACCGGTTGCTAATGCGATACTGTTTTTAAGGAAGCTTCTGCGTGAATTGTTTTCTGCCGCAGCATTTTTTTTCTTTTTCATATTAACGAGCGTTTGAGTGAATACCTGTTTGAGAATTTAATTTAAATCAAAATTTCAGAAACAGCCCTGTATTTTTAAATATTTTTAAAATAACAGTAATTAAAAGAAAGAAGCTATAAGTTACTTACTTTTACAAAAAATATCTATATGAAACTTTTTGTTGCTGGCTTACCGTATGATCTGGATGATGCCGAACTGGAAGAAATATTTGAAAAATTTGGCAAGGTAGCATCTGCCAAAGTTGCTATTGATAAAGAAACCGGAAAAAGCCGCGGCTTTGGTTTTGTTGATATGCCTGACCGCACCGAAGCAAAGGATGCGATGGATAGTCTTAATGAAATATCACTGGGAAAAAAACCATTGGTAATTAAAGAAGCTGAAGAGCGTAGCGGACCTCCTTCAGGCAACCGCGGTGGCGGTGGTGGTTATAATGGTGGAGGCGGCGGCGGAGGTTACCGTGGCGGAGGAAACAGTGGTGGTAATGACAGGGGTAATTTTAACCGTGACAGAAACCGTTATTAAGGGCACCTGCCTGCTTAACTGTTCCCACAAATTTATTTAGTATTAACTAAGCTGGATACGGCACGGTATTGCTGCGTACAGCAAAAAAATAAAACTATGAGCGAAATAGCATTTACAAAAGGAGAAATACATACCGCAAAGGGTGTTTTAAAATTTGAATTATACGATGACGATGCCCCGATTGCCGTAGCTAATTTTAAAAAATTAATTACCGAAGGATTTTATAATGGACTGACCTTTCACAGGGTGATCCCTGATTTTATGATACAGGGTGGTTGCCCGGATGGCACTGGTGCCGGCGGCCCGGGCTATACGATAAAATGTGAAACCAAAGGTGTAAAACAAATTCACGACAGGGGAGTGATGTCGATGGCACACCGGGGACTGAATACCGGGGGCTCACAATTCTTTATTTGCCATAACCGCAGCAATACCAAACATCTTGATGGTGTGCATACCTGTTTTGGAAAAATAATCGAAGGCGTGGATGTAATTGATGATATAAGAGGCGGTGATGTAATGGAAAAGGTAATATTACTCTGATCATCTTTCAGAGAATAACAAAATAAAACAGGCCGGTTTAAATAACCGGCCTTGTTCATTAACAATCACTAACTATAAAAAAACACTATTATAAATTAATCAGGCTGTTACTGCCACCAAATTCGTTAGGTACTTCGCTATCTGCTTCAGGTTCGTTAACCCAGGTAGTTTCGTTAACCCTGTATTTAAACTGGTGCTGAGAGTTTTTGGGTAAAGAAACATCGCAGGTAAAGCTGCCATCTTTCTT
Organism: Ferruginibacter profundus; assembly: GCF_054783275.1. NCBI lineage: Bacteria > Pseudomonadati > Bacteroidota > Chitinophagia > Chitinophagales > Chitinophagaceae > Ferruginibacter > Ferruginibacter profundus. Next base: position 740,120 of record NZ_BAAGQW010000001.1, read on the forward strand.
CTTACTCATTATAACTGAATTTTTCCAATCGCTGTTTAAGCCAAGTACTTCTACTGTTTCGGCATTTTCAGCAGTAAACACAAATTTTACCTTGCAGTAATCCTTGGTTTTAAAATACGTTTTCTGGATCATTTGTTTTCTTTTTAGTTAAAAATATTTGATTGTATGCGCCAATAGTGACGCTTACAAAAAGAATAAAATTTTTATTATAGCATGCAGAGAAGGCGCTTCGTTCAGCGAATATCTTATTGTAAAGTCCGGCAGCGTAAGTAATAGCTGCAAAATAATTCAGATATTAATTTCTTCATGGATTAATACCTTTTTTTTGAAAAGGTAACCCAAGGCCCGGGTTTAGTATTGTTTATTTAATGTAATTACCCTGCTGAACAGCGACCGGGGATAAATAAAAAAACTTGCAAATACTTTATTTAAAGTACTTACAAGCTTAGTTTTAGTTTAGCTTTTCCAGGGAAATACAGTATCGGTAAATTGCTTTACAACTTACAGTACCACCATATCATTTTCGTTTACAGTAGTAGTTTCTTTAAGGCTTGTTGTAGCAGAGAAAGTTTTACTGTACACTTTGCTGCCTGATAACAATTTAAAGTTTAATTCCTGGCCATCTTTTTTCTCAATCTTAAATGTTTGCAATTTTAAGTTTGATTTCCAGCTTTGAGAATATAGCTCGCCTTCTGATTTGTCGTTAATTTTCAGCAAAGAAAAGTTGCTGTTACCGGTGTTGATCTCTACCTGGAAATAAAGATAGTCATCTTCATTACCAATGTATTTTACGGTAAATGGTTCGTCTGCTTTTGCAGTTTTTGCTGTAGCAGTTTGGGCTGAAGCAGAAGTAGCAAATAATACAACTGCGATAAAAGCCGTGGTGATGTTTTTCAAATTTTTCATTTTGTTTTAATTTAAAGGTTACTAATTAATACCGTTTTTAAAGGTTACTCTTTTTTTATAATGGTGTTAACTGTATACAGTCAACGGGTTTACTCTCTTATTCATGTAGCAGGCTGAATGGTTAGATTTTTTCGATATGGCAGGCAACGGATAAAGTGCTTAAAGCAACTTTTTATAAAGGAAGAAACAGTGACTACAGCTTATTTTAAAATTCTTGTGTGGCTGTGGTATTTGTAAGAGCACTGATTAATTCTGATGCAAACATACTGCGGGTTTTTGGACCGTTTAAATCCACTTTACACAGTTTTTATTACTCCAAAATAGTTAAAAAAATCTTTAAACCCTTGCTGGCATTGAGTTTTGTAAAAATTCTTTAATTACAGCCAACCATATTTAAGGGGTAGAAAAAACGCAAAAAATTGCTTTAAAATGCATATTCCCGCTTTTTATCCAGCTAAAAATTTATTGTACACCCCCCTAAAAGTTTAGTCACATTTTTTTCACAATAAGGCTTTGAGCTTTAACAGGTTAACATATTATAGTAATTTTAAAAAAATATTTTACCCAGATGTTCCCTATCAACATTAAACGTTTATCCTTTACGGCTTTTATTTTATTGGCTGGCGGTTCTATTGCAGTGGCACAAAATAGTTTCAAACTTAAATACGATAATTCTGCTGTTTATGCAGGAATTGAAGTGGGCGCCAAGGGCGTAAAGATGAGTGTATTGGAAATTGGTAAAAATGCACAAAAAACAGGGGCATTTAATGTGCTTAAAGACACTTCAATAAATTCTGATTTTATTACTTTTTCTCCCTCAAGTTTCCAGGCTACGCTAAACGCATTGTCTAATCTGTATGCTATTGCAAAGAAGGAATATAATATTTCTACCGAAAGCATTTTTACTGTAGTAAGCAGTGGTGTAAAAAGCCAGGCTGAAAAAGATAATAAAAATGTTTTTATTCAAAACCTGATTGATTCGTTTAAACAAAAAGTAAATGAGCCACAGCGTGAAGTAGAAGTAGTGGATGTATTACAGGAAGCAAAGTTATCTCACCTGGGTATTGTGCCGGAATCAAGAAGGTACACTACTTTTTTAATTGACATAGGAAGTGGTAATACCAAGGGTGGTTTTTTCCCTAACGGAGATACAAAAATGCTTAAGCTTTTTCAATTAAGCTGGGGAACAAAAAGTACAGCTAATGCAACTGAAAAAAGATGTGAGGACGATAAGACCATTGACAATTTCAATAAACAATTAACGAGAGTGCTTACCGGAGCCGAAAACTCCGAGATCACTTATATGGTTAATGAAAGCGGTGCTTACCCTATGAGTGATTATATTGCTTTCAGCGGAGGTATTGCCTGGTCGGTGGCTACCTTACTGTACCCGGAGTTGAACAGTAATTCGGTGGTACCTGTTACTTATGACGATGTACTTAAATTCAGCGAACGATTATATAAAAATTATCCCTCGATATCCGATGAGGCCATTACAAAATCTATTACTGATAAATCACTGGATAAGCTGGCCATTGCCAAAGAAGTAAAAAGAGTAAACCAGGTGTTTGATCAAAAATCCTTAATGGCAGGAACAGGCCTTTTACTAAAAATCATGAGGCAGTTTGAAGGAATTTATGAAAAGAAACAATTCTTTCTTGTAAAAAACGGCCAGGTGGGTTGGATTTCTGCATACGTGGATCAGCATATTGGTAAACAGTAGTTGTTTTTTGTACAACACTGTACGCAGTATGTTATTATCAACCTTCATCCTTAATACATTCGGGAATTCATGAGAGATACCAAATCATTATCACTTTTATTGTTATCATCGGTTCTGTTTCTTTTGTCCATTATATTATTGTGCACATGGGGCTACCAGTATTATCACCAGATACAGGATGATAATACTAAAACACAGGTTGCAAAAAATGCTGCCCCAACAATACCCGACAGCACACGGGATTCGCTGCTTAAAATTTACCAGGTAACATTGAATGGATTAGATAACCGCCTGGATACGGCATGGTACTATGCAGATTCTTTAAAGGGAAACCTGGATATCAACCTGAAAGAATTTTACAGGCTGAGGGATGAGATTGCCACACTTTTACAAGCCAAGGCTCCCAATGCCGGTGACCTGGATATGGCCCGGAAAAAAATTGGTGAATTGCAGCAAAAAGTAACCCAGTTGCGGTACAGGAATACAGATGTTGAAAATGAGAATGCTAAATTAAAAGCATTGCTGGAGCAGATGTCGAAAGAAACACAGAATATGGAAGATAATTCCAGGCTGATGGAGAAAGAGAATAAAACGCTTGCAGCAAAAGTAAATGCCATGTCGTTAAGTGCGGCCAACCTTAACCTTTCGGCATTGGCCAATAATGATCAGCAGGAAACCAATGAAGCCGGGCAAACAGAAAAGCTGGTAGGTTCATTTACTGTTAAAAGTAACATGAGCAGTAAATGTGATATTGTAATAGTAGTAGTACAGCCTGACGGGCAGGTGTTACAAAAATCTGCATGGGAATCGGGCAGTTTTGAAACGGCAGAAGGCAATAAAAAAATATACTCCTGTAAACTACGTTGCGAAACTGCAAAAGGCGAAGCAAAACAACTTAATTTTTCTTTAACAGCAGATAAATACCTCAAAGGAAATTACACCATGCAGGTGTATCATAATGGGGTATTGATTGGTAAAGTAAATAAAATACTCTCGTAAATTCTCTCTGCTGCATTCCATTAATTTCATCTGTTCGTGCAATTGTTGTGGCAATAAGCCGGTATCATTATTGTATTGCGCTGACCTACTTGAGGAAAACCAAACCTAAAAAAATTAAACGCTGTATTTTAGCAGTATGAAAGCAGCAACAATCAATGAGCTAAAACAGGAATTGTCGGAAACGCCACCTGCCAAAGTAATAGAACTTTGTGTAAGGCTTGCCCGGTTTAAAAAAGAGAATAAAGAACTGCTGACGTATTTACTTTTTGAAGCCCATGATACTACTGCTTACATAGAAAGTGTAAAGGCTGAAATAGATGCTCAGTTTGCAGAGATGAATAAGAGCAATGTATATTTTGTAAAGAAGACCTTACGCAAAATATTACGCACTACCAGTAAATACATCCGTTACAGCGGCCTTGCTACTGTTGAAATAGAATTGCTGATTTATTTTTGCACAAAGATGAAAGGGGCGAATATCTACATCAGTAATAATACCGTGCTTTCAAACATCTACAACAACCAGCTGAAAAAAATAACCAAATCAATTGCTGGTTTGCATGAAGACCTGCAATATGATTACCTGCGTGAAATAAACAAATTATAGTATTGCATTTAAGCTATAAATTAGCATAAGAATTATAACCAGATCGACATCTTTTATGGCCAGTAACAAGAACGCTGCAATAGGATTTATTTTTATCACACTTTTAATTGACGTGATCGGATTTGGTATTATTATTCCCGTAATGCCGGGATTGATTGCCGGCTTAAAGCATGTGGATATCAGCACTGCTGCTAAATACGGCAGTTACCTTACAGTGGCGTATGCGGTCACGCAATTTCTGTTTGCCCCGGTATTGGGAAATCTTAGCGATAAGTATGGCAGGAGACCGGTGTTGTTATTTTCTCTGCTGGGTTTTGGTATTGATTATATTTTTCTGGCATTGGCACCTTCTTATGGATGGTTGTTTATCGGAAGGATCATTGCAGGAATAACAGGATCAAGTTTTACAACAGCGGCTGCCTATATAGCAGATATAAGTACTGTGGAAACGAGAGCAAAAAATTTTGGTATGATCGGGGCAGCATTCGGGCTTGGGTTTATTATAGGCCCTGTGTTAGGAGGTTTTATAGGACAGCTAGGAGAACGCATGCCTTTTTATGCCGCCGCCACTTTAGCATTGGTAAATGCCGCATACGGTTTTTTTGTGTTGCCCGAATCTTTAAAAACAGAAAACCGCCGGGAATTTAACTGGAAGAAAGCCAACCCTGTAAGCTCATTATTGAAGCTTAAAAAGTTTCCTGCTATTGGCGGACTTATTTTGAGCATGTTATGCGTTTATATTGCTGCGCATGCAGTGATGAGTAACTGGAATTACTTTACCATTCACCGTTTTAACTGGGATAAAAAAACAGTAGGTATTTCGTTGGGCGTAGTGGGCGTATTGGTAGGGTTGGTACAAGGTGGCTTAACACGTGTGATCAATCCCAGGATTGGAAATGAAAAAAGTATTTACCTTGGTTTAACATTGTACGCCATTGGTATGGTCTTATTTGGTATTGCTTACCAGAGCTGGATGATGTTTGTGTTCCTGGTTCCGTATTGTTTAGGTGGTGTGGCACAGCCAGCTATACAGGCTGTAATGGCAGGTAAAGTACCGCCGAATGAACAAGGCGAATTGCAGGGCGCACTTACCAGTATTATGAGTCTTGCTGCCATTGCAGGGCCGCTGGTGATGAACCAGATTTTCTTTTATTTTACACACAGCCAGGCGCCCATGTATTTGCCCGGTGCTCCGTTTTTTTTAGGTGCTATATTAATGGCAACCGCCGCTATTATTGCTTTTAAAACATTACATCCCGGAAAAACAGTTTAACAGTATGATCAACGATATAAAAAATTTCAACAACGTTTTTTTTATTGGCATTGCAGGCGTAGGTATGAGTGCTGTTGCGCAATACCTTGCCGGTATAGAAAAAAATGTAAGTGGCAGCGATCGTTATTTTAAAGACGGTGAGTATAACGAAATAAAAGAAAAATTAGAAGCAGAAGGGATACGATGTTTTGTACAAAACGGGGATGGTATCACTACCGAAACAGACCTGGTAGTAGTATCCACTGCTATTGAAGATACCGTGGCAGAAGTGGTAAAAGCAAAACAATTAAATATTCCTATTTTAAGAAGAAGCGAAGTGCTGTCCCTGGTTGCAAAAAGTAAAAAAACAATTGCAGTAGGCGGCACCAGTGGTAAGAGCACTACCAGCGCCATGCTGTTTGATATTTTACAACACGCCGGTATGCAACCCAGCATTATCAGTGGCGCCGGGTTAACCAGTATTATTAAAGAAGGCAAAATCGGTAATGCAAAAGTAGGTGCAGGAGAGTGGCTGGTAATTGAAGCTGATGAAAGCGATGGCAGCATTGTACAATATTATCCGGAAGTGGGCCTGTTATTAAATATTGATAAAGACCACCAGGAGATCGATGAACTGATGCAGATATTCGGCACATTTAAAAAGAATACAAAAGATATTTTTATTGTCAATCAATCTAATGCATTGGCAAAACAATTATCACAGAATATACAACATGATTTTTCATCTGATGAAAAATCCGGCGCAGGGTATATCGCCAGCGATTTTAAACAAGCCGGATTTGAAATTGCATACACCACCCACGCCCAAGGTCTCACTAATCACGACCAGGCTCCATTCACCATTCACGCCATTGGCCGGCACAATATGGAAAATGCTTTAGCGGCAACAGCAGTAGCGCATCAATTAGGTGTTGCTTTAAAAACCTGTGCAGCAGCTTTAAAAAATTATGAAGGTATTTATCGCCGCAACCAGATACTAGGCAATAAAAACGGCGTATGGGTGATTGATGATTATGCACATAACCCGGTGAAATGCGCTGCAGCTATTGCCTCCTGTCAACCTTTGGCCGATAAAGTGGTCGCCTGGTTTCAACCGCATGGTTATGGCCCCACAAGATTTTTACGCCAGGATTTTGTAAAGGAATTAGCTCATGTACTAAGGCCACAGGATGAAATATGGATGAGTGAAATTTTTTATGCCGGCGGTACAGCGGTAAAAGATATTTCTGCCAACGATCTTATCAACGACATTAAGGCACTGGGCAAACAGGCATTTTTTGCAGAAGACAGAAATAATTTTGTAGAAATGGTAAGGCCGCATTTAGCAGGCAATGCCGTTTTATTATTGATGGGAGCCAGGGACCCTTCGTTAGAAACATTCAGTAAATCAGTTTACAACATGGTCTGACGCCCCCGTCTGACCATGATGTAAACGGCACGATAAACAATGACAACGCTTATCACCAACATACAACAACTTATTGGCACAAGAGAAGCGCATACACTTCTTCGTGGTGCAGCATTAGCAAACCTGCCTTCAATTGAAAATGCTTTTATTTTAATTGAGGATGGCATCATTGCTGAATATGGTGCTATGTACGAACTGGAATTAAAAGTACCGCAATTGCCCGCAGCTATAATTAATGCAGCAGGTCAATTGGTGTTGCCCTGCTGGTGCGATAGCCATACACATTTGGTTTTTGCAAAAAGCAGGGAAGAAGAATTTATTGATAAGATAAAGGGAATGAGCTATGCCGGTATTGCTGCCAAAGGCGGCGGCATTTTAAACTCTGCCAATAAATTAAATGAGGCCGGCGAAGAGGCTTTGTTTTTACATGCCTGGAAAAGACTGGAAGAAGTGAGCCAGTTAGGTACCGGGGCTATCGAAATTAAAAGCGGTTATGGCTTAACGGTAGATGGTGAATTAAAAATGCTGAGGGTAATAAAAAAATTGAAAGCGCAATCTGATCTTTCCATTAAAGCAACATTTTTAGGTGCACATACCTATCCGCAGGCATATAAAGAAAATCACCAGGGATACATTGATCTTATCATTAATGAAATGCTGCCCGTAATTGCCCGGGAAAAATTAGCTGATTATATTGATGTGTTTTGCGAAACCGGTTTCTTTTCGCCTGAAGAAACAGAAACGATCTGTAAAGCAGGAATGAGCTATGGCTTAAAACCAAAGCTGCATGTCAATCAACTCAATTCAACCGGCGGCATGGAAGCGGCAATAAAACTAAATGCAGTTTCTGTTGATCACCTGGAAACAATGACAGAAACCGATATTACATTGTTGAGACAGGCCGGTTCACCCCGCACTTCAGGCCAGGGTGCGTTACCTGGCATGATCGGGACTTTGTTGCCTACGGCTGCATTTTTTCTGCGTATGAATTATCAACCTGCAAGAATATTAATTGACAATAATTGTGCGATTGCTTTGGCATCCGATTATAATCCCGGTTCATCCCCCAGTGGCAATATGAATTTTGTAGTGGCTTTAAGTTGTATACAAATGAAAATGTTGCCGGAGGAGGCCATCAATGCAGCTACCCTCAATGGTGCTTATGCTATGGAATTACAACACGAAGTGGGTAGCATCTCCATTGGTAAAAATGCCAATCTGATCTTTACAAAGCCCATACCTTCATTGGCTTATTTACCGTATGCTTTTGGTAATAATTTAATTGATAAGGTAATGATCAAAGGAGTCTTCATTTAATAAATATGAAATCAATAGTCTTATTCCTGGTAATAGTGGTATTAAGTAACCCGGTTTCTGCACAGGCCGATAGCAGCAGTTGTAAAATTTATCACAGGGGATTTTTTTCTTACACCGATACGTTGGGCAATACCGTGATCGTACAACGAAAAAATAAATACCAGTACGAAAGGAACACGGTAACAAAGGTTAAAACCCAATTCAGGATTACCTGGACAGGCGATTGTACGTATGAGATTTTTCAAACACTTACCAACAGTAAAGCAGCAAGAAAATATAAATACAGTACCACAAAACTGATCATCTCTAAAACAGACGGTAACAATGGCTATGAATATTCCTGCGCTTGTGCTGATCCGGCAAAAGGTAAAGGCTATATGAAGCTGATTAGCAAGAAGGCATTCTTCGATCTGTATTAATTACTATTGCAGGAATAAAAAATTAAAAGACAGAGCGAAAATACTTTTAATTTTCGCTCTGTCTACTGCACTCTTTGTTAGTCTTTCAGGAATATTTTAAAGCGGTCGAAACAATGTTGTGTGAGCATTTCCCTGTCATCAGGATGTGCAATATCAATCAAGGCTTTTGCACGCTGCCGTAAATTCTTGCCAAATAAATAGGCCACGCCATATTCAGTAACCACGTAATGCACATGGCCTCTTGTAGTAACCACACCTGCCCCTTCTTTTAAATAAGGTACAATACGTGGAATGCCTTTATTGGTTCGGCTGTTTAATGCAATGATAGGTTTGCCTCCTTTACTTAATGCAGCCCCACGCATAAAATCCATTTGCCCCCCGATACCACTGAATTGTAATTTACCGATACTGTCGGAACATACCTGGCCGGTAAGATCCACTTCAATGGCACTGTTGATGGCAATCACTTTAGGATTACGCCGTATCACATGCGGATCATTTACATAGTCAATATCCAAAAAAGCAAATGATGGATTATCGTTAAGGTAATCGTATAATTTTCTGCTGCCCAGCGCAAACGAAGTCACGCTTTTATTAGGGTGAATCGCTTTCTTTTTATTGTTGATCACATCTTTTTCCACCAGGTCAATGATACCGTCGCTCAGCATTTCGGTATGCACGCCAAGGTCTTTGTGATTGGTTAAATACCGTAACACAGCATCAGGTATTGTACCAATGCCCATTTGCAAAGTGCTGCCGTCATCAATCAGGTTGGTGATATTTTTACCAATGATCATTTCGTTTTCGCCCACCTTACTGCCATAACTTTCTTCAGGCAGGTCTGCTTTATGAAAAACCATTTTTGTAAACCGGTCGGTATGTATCATACCATCACCATGTGTACGGGGCATCAATGGATTTACCTGCGCAATAATTTGTTTGGCACTGTCCACTGCCGCACGGGCAATATCCACACTTAATCCTAATGAACAATACCCATGAATATCAGGAGGAGAAACCTGTACGATAGCCACATCCAGTTCCAATATCTTATTCTTAAACAGGTCGGGAATATCGCTTAAAAACACAGGTACAAAATCAGCTCTGCCTTCTGCAACAGCATCACGTACCGCAGCAGATACAAATAAGGAATTGATATGAAAAGCGTCCTGGTATTGTGGTTTATCAATTTCAATATCGCCTTTTACGGTAATGGAAACCAGTTCAACATCTTTTAAACGGTGGCTTTCTTTAGCCAGCTCATGTAACAGGTGCAGGGGCGTACACACGCCGCCATGCATAAACACTCGCATGCCACTCTGGATAATGGATAATGCCTCTTGTGCAGGCACGTAATTGTAGGGATGAATCATATTGTTTTATATTTATTACCGCAAAAATGCGGCATTTCAAAATTATAAAAACAGAGTTTTGTCATGTCGTCATATGATTAAAATAATATCGGCTCCGGTTTTTTTGCAGCCCCGCAAAGAAAAACTATTTTTACGGATAGCAAACGGTGGATTGTTGACGATTCACTATTCACGTTTCACGAACGACATCTAACAATTAATTTATGCAACTTATTGAATGTGTTCCCAATTTTTCCGAAGGCAATGACCTCAATATCATCAAACAAATAACAGACAGCATTGAAAAAGTGGACGGGGTACGTTTGTTAAACGTAGACCCCGGTAAAGCTACTAACAGAACCGTAGTCACTTTTGTTGGCGAACCAGCCAACGTTATAGAAGCTGCTTTCCGGGCCATTAAAAAAGCGGGTGAGTTAATTGATATGAGCAAACATAAAGGTGAACACCCACGTATGGGAGCAACTGATGTTTGCCCGCTGATACCCATTGCCAACATTACCATGAAAGAAACTGCGGCATATGCACAACAACTGGCAAAACGTGTAGGCGAACAGCTTGAGCTTCCCGTGTATCTCTACGAAGCCGCACAACCCGATAAACAGCGCAGCAATTTATCAGTAATCCGTGCCGGCGAATATGAAGGTTTCTTTAAAAAAATAAAATTACCGGAATGGAAACCCGATTTTGGCCCCACAGAATTTGATGCCAGGCGTGGCGGTACTGTTATTGGTGCAAGGGATTTTTTAGTAGCGTATAATATCAATTTAAATACCACTTCCACACGCCGTGCCAATGCCATTGCATTTGATGTACGTGAAGCAGGAAGAAATATTGAAAAAGATGGCGTTAAAATACATCAGCCCGGTACTTTAAAAAGTGTAAAAGCTATTGGCTGGTTTATTGAAGAATATGGTGTGGCCCAAATTTCCATGAACCTCACCAATATCAATATTACTCCCGTGCATGTTGCTTTTGATGAGGTCTGCAGCAAAGCCACCGCAAGAGGTATCAGGGTTACCGGAAGTGAACTGGTAGGATTGATCCCCTTAAAAGCAATGCTGGATGCCGGTAAATATTTTTTACAAAAACAACAACGCAGTGTGGGGGTTAGTGAAAAAGAACTGATCAGGATCGCTATTAAATCAATGGGGTTGGATGAACTCGGCGCTTTTAAACCCGAAGAAAGGATCATTGAATATTTATTAGCCAATAAAGCGGATAGTAAATTGGTGAGCATGCAACTGAATGATTTTGCTGATGAAACAGCAAGTGAAAGCCCTGCACCCGGCGGTGGTTCCATTGCAGCTTATGTAGGCGCATTGGGTGCTTCGCTGGCGACAATGGTGGCAAACCTGTCGTCGCATAAAAAAGGTTGGGACGACCGTTGGGAAGAGTTCAGCAACTGGGCAGCCAAAGGGCAACAATACAAAAACGAACTGGTAAAATTGGTAGATGCAGATACTGCTGCCTTCAATAAAATTATGGAAGCATTTGCATTGCCAAAGGCAACGCCAGAAGAAAAAACAAAACGAACCGAAGCCATACAGGCCGCAACAAAATTCGCTATTGAAATTCCTTTTAAAGTAATGCAGACGGCTGCCGCCAGCATGGAGCTGGTAAAAGCCATGGCAACAATCGGTAATCCCAATTCGGTGAGTGATGCAGGTGTGGGTGCCTTGTGTATACGCAGTGCCGTTATGGGCGCATTCATGAACGTGCGTATCAATGCAGGCGGCTACAATGATAAAGTTTATGTTACCGATATTATTGCCAAAGGAAAAGCCATTGAAGACGGTATTATTGCCGCAGAGGCGGAAGTGCTGCAAATAGTAAATGAGAAGATTGGTATTTAAGTGTGGCAAATGACTGGTAAGGGTTATGGTTACTATTTTTACATTTCATACCATACAATCGGCAATTGATGAAGGATTACTCACCTTTTATCAATCATTACGTTTAATTTCAATTGCAGTAATAAATAATTCGCCATTAAAACCTTTTTCATGAAAAAATTATTCAGTTTCATTTGTATTTGCATGGTTACACAAGCTGGTTTTGCACAGGTGCAAAAAACATTTTCCACACCTTACGGTGAAAACCCTGCAGCGGGAAAATACGCCTCTGTGAATGGTATCAAAATGTATTATGAAATCTATGGCGAGGGCGCTCCGATGGTATTGATACATGGCAATGGCGGCAGTGTAAAATCAATGGCCAACCAGATAGAATATTTCAAAACCAGATACAAAGTGATTGTTGCCGATAGCCGTGCACAAGGCAGATCCGAAGAAGGCAAAGCGGCATTGACTTACGAACAGATCACTGATGACTGGTCGGCGTTACTGGATCAGTTGCATATTGATTCTGCATACATCATCGGATGGAGCGATGGTGGTATTGAAAGTTTACTGATGGCCATCCGTCATCCGGGCAAAGTAAAGATGATGGCTTTAATGGGAGCCAACCTGCAACCCGATAGCAGCGCAGTATATGAATGGGCCATTAAAATGGTAGCACAAAGCAATCATTACCTTGATAGCATGATCGCTAAAAAAGATACCACCTACAATTTCCCTTTGTATAAAAAACTAAACGATCTGCTGGGCAAGCAACCGCATATTTCTTTAGCGCAGGTTAATACTATTAAAGCGCCAACATTGGTGTTAGGCGGTGATAAAGATGTAATTAAAGAAGCCCACACTTTACAGATCTATCAGAACCTGCAAAAAGCCTGGCTCTGTATTTTTCCCGGTGGTACACACATGATGCCGGAAACAGAACCCGAATTATTTAATGCTACAGTAGAAAGATTTTTTAGCAAACCATATTACAGGCCCGATACGAAGGCGTTGTTTGGAGTGAAGGATTAATGACTAGTACAATTAATGTGCTGCAGGTTATTATAAGGGCGAAGCTGAGTTCTCTTAAAAACTTCATGGGTTTGTATGAAGAAATAAAAATTGTTCTCCACCAAAAGGTATAACAGAAACCTAAAAATAACTGCTTAATAATCTTCTCGGTTTTAATGAATCCTCACAGCATATTCTTCACGTCATTCATCATTCCCGGAGCAGCCGGTATAGATTGGATAGATTCCGCATCCTGTTTGCCCTCAGTAATTTTAAGTATTGATCGGGGATAACTTTTTTATACGCTTGTACAATACCTGGTGCCGGCAGGTTGATGTTTATTGTATCAATGATTGTTGCTGTGCCAATGTTGTGGCGCAATGGCAAACAACCAAAACTGCCGCCGGAGTTAACTTCACGGTACATCATTATTTGTTTGCAGTTAATCCCTGTTGTATGTAGATAATGAAAATTAAAAAAAAGACTGCACTGTACATGTTTTTAGTATTCCTCAGGCAATAAAAAAACGCCTTTATTAGCCGAAACAGGTATTTCTACGGGTAATAATATTCCTACAAGATTCTACATTTATGCCTTCACATTAACCAGACAGCGACTTTTATATGAAAGCAGGAATACTTTTTCCATTGTCTACTGCACATCCCGGTATCGGGTTGGATTTTATGGACGGATTACAGGTATTCCTTCAACAGCAGGGCATTTCCGGCAACATCAGTTTTATAAAGGAAGGGATTGCCTTTGGCGGAGTTGAAAAAGAAGTATACCAGAAAGCAGAAAAATTACTCATCAGCGACGATGTAGATGTATTGATTGCCTACGCAGATGAAAAAGTATTGCCTGTTCTTTACCCTTTGATACAAGCTACCGGTAAAATAATGCTGGTAGTAAACCCCGGAGCCAATTACCCTGTTAACTGGATCACCCAGCCCAATGTAATTCACCTGAACCTGCAGCATGCTTTTCTTTGCTGGCTTACAGGTGCATTGGCAGCCGCAAGCACAAACGGCCATGCAGCATTAGCTACTACCTATTATGATTGTGGCTACTTACATGCCGCAGCCATGATTAAAAATTTTATGCAGCAAGGCGGCACCATACGGCATAATTATATTAACAACCAGGCTTATGACGATGGTTTTGAAATTAAGCAACTCACTGATTTTTTATCAGTAAGTACCGATTGTAAAAACCTGCTTTGCGTATTTGATGAAAAACCTGCATCATTATTCTATTCCTTACTGAACCAATATGCTTCAGCAACAGCATTGCAGCTTTTTGTATCGCCTATGATGTTGTCGTCAAAAATACTGAACAATGCAATAAACAATTCAGCGTATACAGTTACTGGCTATTTACCATGGCTTTCTGAAATGAAAAATGAAGCCAACTCATTGTTTGTAAATAGTTGTACAAGGCCTGCCACTATTTTTTCTTTGTTAGGGTGGGAAACAGGGATGGTTCTTGAAATAATGTTACAACAGGGTAGTACTGGTAACGGCGATGCAGTGATGGCGCACCTGAAAACAAAAACAATAAACAGCCCGAGGGGAATATTACAACTTGATGGTGAAACACAGTTCTACATTGCCCCGGTTGCAAAATATAGTTTAAAGGCGGGGACTGATGTTGCGGAAATAGAATGGATCAACAATCCGGGCACTGAATGGAAAGCTTTTACCTCCATGCCTACAGAAGGAGCTGTTTCGGGCTGGACGAATACTTATTTATGTTATTAACCAATGAGTGATATAAAAGCGATATTGATCTGCGGCAGCAATATAGCCCTTCCGGTTGTAAGGGATATGGTGTTTCACCAGCAGCTTGCCGTGGTGGTTATACCGCAGCATAGTAGTGCTTTTGCCGGGCAGGTGCAATTGCTGTTAAAAAATGCCGGTGTGCCGGTAGTATTGGTGAACAAAGAAAATTTTGCTGCTGCCGTACAGCAGGCCATAGATAAATATGCCCCTGCACTGGGCCTGGTATTTACTTTCTCTTATAAAATACCTGCTGCTGTTTATACATTGCTGTCAAAGGGATTTTTTAATATTCACCCAGGGCCGCTGCCCGCATACCGTGGCCCTGATCCTGTATTTCAACAGATAAAAAATAAGGAACCTTATGCTGCTGTAAGCATTCATAAGCTGGATGACGGGTTTGATACCGGGCCGGTAGTGATGCTTGATAAAATACAGTTAGCCGTTACCGATACCTATGGCATGCTGTCAAAAAAATTGGGTGAGCTGGCTTCGGCAATGGTAACAACACTGATGAAAATGGCAGAATTTGGCAGCAGCATTCCGGCAAGGCAGCAAGACCATAGTAAAGCACAGTTTTATAAAAAGCAATCGGCCAATGATATTACCATTAACTGGCAAACGATGGATGCTGCAGGTATTATTGCATTGATCAATGCCTGCAATCCCTGGAATAAAGGAGCGGTAACCCAACTTAACCAAAATATAATACGCCTGCTGGATGCTGATTGCGATGCTTTACTGCCATTAACTGATGAGGCGCCTGGTACCATAATTTCTATTGATGAGGAAGGGATGAAAGTGGCCACAGCAGCGGGGCAGGCAATGGTGGTAAAGATGGTGTATGTGGAAGAAGGATTTTTAATGGCAGGACGCCTGAAGGATTTTGGCATTATGCCAGGGGCCAGGTTAGGGGCAGCATAGCCAAAAGATATGCACTTTTTAAAACAGGTGTTTTTTTCTTAATATAAAATTATTAGATTTATGAGCTTACCAAAAGGGAATTTTTCTGATAGTTTTTATTTGACACACCAATTTTTATTTTCAGTGGTGTTATTTAACAAGTTTCAAATTCATCATTTATAAACCCTTTTTTTATGCAAGATCCTTTTATTGGAAATGTAATTTTATTCGGGGGCACATTTGCACCCGTTGGCTGGGCATTTTGTGACGGCTCACTGTTACCCATTTCGGAGAACGACGCCTTGTTTAATTTAATCGGCACTACTTATGGCGGCGATGGCCAGGTTACTTTTGCTTTGCCCGATCTGAGGGGCAGAATGCCCATTCACCAGGGCCAGGGCCCCGGCCTAAGCACTTATGTTATCGGGCAGGTAGCAGGAACGGAAGCGGTTACTTTACTACCCGGGCAGATTCCCCCACATTCTCATACCGTATTAAGTAATTCGGGCACTGCGGGAACTAATGTACCCAACGCCAATTTTCTTGCGGCTCAAAGTACCTTATCGGAGTACATTGCAGGCTCCTCGGTAAATTCCGTAATGAGCCCGGTTGCCATTGCAAACTCAACGGGAGGGTTACCGCATGCTAACATTATGCCTTCCCTGGCAATGAATTACATTATTGCATTACAGGGCATTTATCCTCAACAGAGTTAATTGATCATCCTAAAAAAATTATACAATGGCAACAGAACAATTCATATCAGAGATACAAATTTTCGCCTTTCCATATGCGCCAAAAAACTGGGCACAATGTAACGGGCAAATTTTACCAATCGCCCAGAACCAGGCATTATTCGCACTGTTAGGAACCACGTATGGTGGTGACGGCATCAGTAATTTTAAACTACCTGATCTAAGGGGGCGAACAACAATTGGCATGGGGCAGGCACCCGGCGGGGGCAACTATACCCAGGGGCAGATAGGGGGAGAAGAAAATCATACCCTGTCGGTACCCGAAATGGGGCCACATACCCACACAATGATGGCCAGTTCTGCCAATGCAGATCAAACTACCGCTAACGGTAACCTGCTGGCACAAAACGGCACGGCACAATTATTCAGTAATGCCCAGAACAATACAGCAATGGCAGCCAACTTTATTGGTTTAAATGCAGGGGGACAGGCGCACCCTAATATTCAGCCCTACCTTGTTTTAAATTATTGTATTGCACTGTCGGGAATTTTTCCTTCAAGAAATTAATTACACATCAACAACTAAAATTTTTTTTATGGATGCATATATAGCAGAAATAAGAGTCTTCGGATGCAATTTTGCACCAAAGAACTGGGCACAATGTAACGGGCAATTGCTCGCTATTGCTTCTAACACGGCATTATTTTCTTTATTAGGTATCACCTATGGTGGTAATGGCACTTCCACTTTTGCATTGCCTAACCTGCAGGGGCAGGCCGCAATAGGGCAAGGGCAGGGTAATGGTTTAACCGGTTATGTAATTGGAGAAACGGTAGGTTCGGCCAACGTATCGTTATTAGGCAACGAAATGCCTGCGCATGCCCATCCCGTTAATTGTTTTAACGATGCCGGTACCGATCCAAGCCCGGCTAATAATGTGCTTGCCGCGTCTGGAACCGATAGCAGGGCTAACGTGTTATACAGTGCCAACACCGCAGCACCGGTTGCTATGAACTTTCAGCAATTAGCCAATACAGGCGCAAGCGCACCGCATAATAATATGTCGCCCTATGTGGCCATGAATTATTGTATTGCCTTACAAGGTATTTATCCGCAAAGGCCTTAATTGTTTTTTATTACGTTGGTTGTAATTCAATTGCAGCCAACGTAATTTTTGTATTACCCTTTACCAGCATGAATTATTTGGATAGCCAGAAACAAAATATTTTTCCAGATCAATTTAAGCCTTATAATTATGAAACATTTACACTTTACGCTTCAGATTATTTCCCGGGTTACGGGTAATAGCAAACAGCAGGCATTGCTTTTTTTTATCGCAATATTTTTTTGCAATAGTATGGCTGCGCAGAATTTCACCTTAACTTCCAATGCAGATACGCATGCAACAAGCCCCACTGTAAATGCGCTGGATGGCTCCGGCCAGGTCACTTTACGATCGGCCATGGAAGCTTCCACTCAAATAGCCGGTACGCATATCATTACCATTCCGGCAAGCATTACTGTTATCAATCTTTCGTTGGGGCAGATGACAGTAGGTAATTCTGCGGTGGGTAATAATATTACTTTAAACGGGCCTGGTAAAGGCGTGCTTACCATCAATCAAACCACAGCCAACCGCATATTCAGTACCGGCCTTAATGCCGTTACCTTTGTAATGAGCAACCTTACGTTGAACTACGCCGGCCCGGTAGGAACGATAAGCGGTGGTGGAGGTGCTATACAGGCAGGTGGTACCGGATCTGTAACCACATTCTCCAATATAGCAATAAACAATTTTAATATACAGGTTGGCAACGGGGGGGCAATATTGGTAAGTGCCGCCGGCGCACATACTTTTACGCTTACCAACAGCGACTTTACTAATAACTATACCGGTGGTGGCGGGGGAGCTATCAGTTATAACGGACAAGGCACCTGCACTATTACAGGCTGTAAATTTACAAGTAATAAAACCGGGCCCATCAGCGGAGCAGCAGGTACCAATACCGGCGGCCCCGGTGGCGCAATATATACTACAGGCAGTGGCACTGCAGGTACCTATTCAATTACACAATGCACCTTTATTACCAACCAGACCTTAGCAAATACTTTTGGCGTAGGTGGTGGAGCAATAGCGAATGCTTTTGGTACTTCAACGGTTAGCTATAACCGCTTTTACAACAATACGGCTGCCAATGCCGCCAGCGGCAATACTATTTATGAAACGGGGGGCAGTGCCACACAACCCCAGGCCATTATTGCAGAAAATAACTGGTGGGGTGTAAACACCGGCCCGGGTGTAAACGATGTTAGTGTTGTAAATGGTACCCCTGCCGGTACAATTACGGCTACCAAATGGCTGCAGTTAAAAGCTTCGTCAGCAGCGGCTAATCTTTGCTCCGGCTCTGGCACTACCTTTACCGGCAGTTTTTTATCTAATTCAGCTGCAGAAGCTATTTCTGTTGCTAACCTGGGAGCAATAATAGGCCAGCCAATAACTTTTACCAATGCGGTACTGGGTACACTTTCCGGCGCACAGGCCACTATACAGGCCAGCGGTACTGCTACCGTTACGTTTACAGCAGGTGTAACAGGCGGGGCCGGCAGTGCCAATGCCGTGGTGGATAATGTACCTAATAATGATGCTACTGCAAAAGCATCACTTACGGTGGTTCTGGCTCCCTCTATTACCAGTAACCCTTCTGCAGGAACTTCCTGTGCCGGGTTGGCGGTTTCATTTACTGCAGCGGCTACCAACCAGACCTCGGTGGTTTGGCAGGAGAGTACTACCGCAGGATTTTCGTCGCCGGTAACGCTTACTAATACCGGTATATATAGTGGTGCCACTTCCGGTACTTTAACTATTTCTGATAACAGCACTGTAAACGGCAGGTATTACAGGCTGGTGGCATCAAATGGTAACGGTTGCGGCAGCGCTAACAGCACCGGCGCATTGCTTACTGCTACCACACCATCATTATCCGCCAATAATACCGTAACACAGGCAGTAAATACTTCTAATAATAACTATTATGCGGCATCCTGTGCGGCAGTATGCAAAGTAGTGCCATCGGGTGCATTGCCGGTTTCGGGTAATGTTACCAGTCAGGTATGGGTAGAAGGGGCGGTACCAACAGTAAGTGGTTTGCCATTTGTACAAAGGCATTACCAGGTTACGCCTGCAACGGGGGCTGCCACAGCTACCGGAACGGTGACACTTTATTTTTCGCAGGCAGAGTTTGATAATTTTAATGCTAATGCCGGCAGTGCACTTAACCTGCCCACCGGCCCGGCAGATGCAGCAGGCAAAGCCAATTTACGTATTGGTAAATACACCGGCAGCAGCGGCAATGGTACAGGCCTGCCGGCATCATATGCTTCAGGTGCTGTTGTGCTCGATCCGCCCGACGCCAATATTGTATGGAATGCAGGTTTCAGCCGCTGGGAAGTAAGTGTGGATGTAGTGGGCTTCAGTGGTTTTATAATACAAACCAGGCCTTTTGTGCTACCAATAAAATTAATTTCGTTTACAGCACAACTGAATAATAATACGGCAAATGTAAAGTGGCAAATTGCACAGCCTGAAGAAGGCAGCCGTTTTGAATTACAACGCAGTACTACCGGCAGCAATTTTGTAACGATCAATACACAACAGGGAGACCTGTCTAAAACATTATTTAACTACAGCGATCCTCTAACAATATCAGCAGGCAAATATTATTACAGGCTGCAGGTAACAGATAAGAATGGCAAGATAACTTTCAGCGATATCATATTTGTAAAAACCGGTAGCAGTGCGCAGGAAATTACGCTTTATCCTAATCCCGTTAAACAGGGAGAGAATATAAAAGTAAGCCTGCAAAATATTACCGCCCGTAAAATGGAACTGACCACGGTTGCCGGCCAGGTAGTATGGAGCAATAAAAATAACAGCACCGGCAGTTTTATCATCAGTTTACCTGCTGCACTGGCAAAAGGTATGTATATGGTAAAAATATTTACAGATGATGCTGTTGAAATACGAAAGATCATGATTGAATAATTGTTTTGTAAGAGAAACCCTTATCTATAATATCAAAAACGCAGGTGTGCTGAATGTACACCTGCGTTTTTTGTTAACGTATTTATTTTATACATCGGGCTGTATCACCATGCAATAAACTTTATGCAGCCAATAAAAATACTTGTCATCATTCACCCGTTTGGCCGGGATGAATTTCAATGTGCCATACAGGTATTCAGCAATTGAGTAAATAATATTGGCCTGCTGTGCAAACAGTATTATTGTTTTAAAAAACATGCTGTACAACATTGAACTGCACCCTGTTGGATAAGCTATTATCCTGCTCTCGTAATACAACTACAAAACTTACCTGCCGTATATTACAATTGCTTTTTTATTAATGCCGCATCTTTGTGTTGTTAAAGCATTCCAATATCCATATCTCTTAAACCAACCCAATCCTGTGAAAGCCGAATCGAACCCTATGAAAAACTGAAACCAATCCTATGAAAGCCGGTGGCAGCAATTGGCCATCATGATTTTACCAATTTCTGTGAAAAACCTTCAGCGATGAAGGTTTTTTCTTTTTACAGGCATAGAACATCTAAAATCCACTTCCCGGGTTACACCTGCTACAAATTAATACGAACCGGGAAAAGCCATTTGTGAGAATAGGTATAATTAACCGCAATCAGAAAGCATGCCGATGCATAGTGCCGCGTAGTACAAAAAATAATCCTGGTCATTGCTCCCGAAATAAGTTTGTCTTAATTAACCCTATGAAAGTCTGTTTTACACCCTGCTATAACAAAGTAAACGATGTAATTTTAGCATACCAATTAACTGATCAAAAAAACATACACATGAACACAAACCAGGTTATTATTAAGATGCTGACAGACAGGTGGCACGGAGCAGTAAAAAATTTTGATACTGTTCTTGACTCTATTACGGATGAACAGTTGCTAAAAGAAATTGCACCGGGTAAAAACAGGGGCATATACCTGCTGGGGCATCTTATTGCCGTGCATGATGATATGCTGATATTGATGGGACTGGGCGACAAATTATACCCCGAATTAAATGAACCGTTCATCAAGTCGCCGGATAAAACCCTTACTGAAATTCCGTCGGCACAGGAACTGCGGAACTGCTGGAAAAAACAGAACGGGTTCTTAACGCAACTATTTGATACTATACAACCCGGAGACTGGTTTCAAAAGCATACCGCCGTTTCGGATGAAGATTTTATAAAGGAACCACACCGCAATAAATTAAACATATTACTTACAAGAACCACCCATCTAACATACCATACCGGACAATTTACAATGCTTAAATAATAAATTAATATTCCAGGAAAATGACGACTGCAGATTTTACAACCACAATTGTTGTAACACAAACTCCCGGAGAAGTATTTGATGCCATTAATAATGTAAGAGGGTGGTGGTCACAAGAAATTGAAGGCAGTACCCAACAACTTAATGAGGTGTTCAATTACCATTACGAAGATGTGCATCGCTGCAAAATAAAACTAATAGAAGCGGTGCCCGGTAAAAAAGTGGTTTGGCTGGTGGAAGAAAACTATTTTAAATTTACTGCAGACAAAACAGAATGGACGGGAACAACCATAATTTTTGACATAACAAAAAAAGACGACCAGGTTGAACTTCGTTTTACGCACCAGGGCCTGGTTCCGGAGTACGAATGCTATGATATTTGCTGCGGCGCATGGACAACTTACATACAGAAAAGTTTGTACAACCTTATCACCACGGGTATTGGCCAGCCAAATGGTAAAGGCAAACCACAAACTGAAAACGAAAAAAAATTAGCGGCCGGCAATAAGTAACGGTCGCTACATCATTTTTAAAAAATAAGCCAGCAGGAAAAAGAAAATAATAATATCAGTGACCAATGCAAATTTTTCATTTGCTCCTGCTGGTTTTTTAATAAGGTGCTGTAACCCTGCAATGCCGTAATACAAGCCACTTCCAAATGCACTCACCATTCTCCACTGTGGCATAAACAAAGAAATTATCCCGGTTAATCCAAAGCAAAGATTTGCAAAACCTAATTCCCTTACGATGGGGAAACTGTCGGGATTATTAAGATGAAAAATTTCTTTTGCAGTAAATGCGGGGTCGGTGGATTGTTTGATGCCTGCTACAAAGAGCCGGAGCCCCACAGCCGAAAAAATAAACCATTTGCCCAACAGCTCAAATGAAAATACAGCGCTTTTTTGGGTAACTACTTCTATGGCAGTACAAAGGAGTGGCAACAGGAATGTGAATACAGTCACCACAATAATGTACTTTTTATTTACGGTTGGGGGAGTGTTATCTGCCATTGGATAATTATATTAACTACAATAAAAATAATCTTTACAAAAGCATTTTCAAAAATATTTATAATTTAACCGGCACAATATTTAGTTCGTCTGCTGTTTAAAAACACAGGCAAAAGTTTGTAGTATTTTCGCATGCCCTTCTGTAGTTATTCTTCTATTTAATACTAATCTGTTTAAACTATTGCAATAGTAATATAAAACTACCGTTCATTGAAAAAACCTTGAATCAATGAAATTGAGCCCTAAACTTATTATGGCATTCGCAGTGCTGTATGTACTACTTACCGGTAGCCACGCCTTTTCTCAACTGCCCGGTTTTATAAACCGTCAGGCCACCAGTGTGGGTGGAAGGGCAGTACTGGACCCTAATGGAGATGGTTACACAGCAGCAACTACAGCAGGCTTTGGTAATAACGATGTAATAAATTCAGAGTTATTATATACTGCAATTAAGGCATACCCGGTAGAGCCATTCGGCGACCTCGCAAGAGGTGCCAATCATAATTTTTCTGATTTTGTACCGGATACATCAGGCAGTGGGGTATACTACCGTTTTTCTGCCGCTAACCAGCTCATGTTCAGGATGAGGCTGGGTTCCATTGTTCCGGGTTCCAAAGGATATAGTATATTAATGGATACCGATGGAAAATTTGGTGCCACCGGAGCCAATGCAGATCCTAATTACCTGCCGGCCACCACCGGCATTAATGGCAATCCCGGTTTTGAAATTGAGGTAGTGCTGGAAACCAATTCCCGTATTGCCATTTATAATGTGGATGGAACCATATCGCCGGTGCTGGTAAAACAATATACCAACTGGCAGGATATGTCGCAGGTTTCTGTGGCCTCATCTAACGATAATGGAGACCCTGATTTTTTAATTGATTTTTATATTCCTTTTTCTGATCTGCAGGCTGCACCCTTTAATTTAACTACAGGGTCAACGATACGGATGACAGCTACTACCGTAATGTCGCCACAGGCCGCTATTGGCGGGCCACGCTCGGATATATATGGTGTATCCGGTAATAACTATGAAGACTTCATTAATGCACAACCGGCATGTAACATCTTTACCACACCGGCAACCTGCCCCACAGCCATGTGTACTGCAGCGCCATTGGTAAACAGTCCCATTGCAACGGGCACTGTAAATATCAGCGGTACCTGGACAAAATCGGTACTTAGCGGAGCTGCCGGCACAGCAACAATTACCGTATATAAAAACGGTCTGTCGGTAGGTACTGTCAGTAACGTAAGTTCGGGTAATACCTGGACGCTCAATAATATCAGCCTTATAAACGGAGATGTTATCACTGCCAAGGCGCTGGCCACCGCAGAAACCATGTGCTTAACCAGTAATGCAGTAACCGCCTCCACCTGTACTTCTTCAAATATACCGGCAACGCCTGTACTAACCTGCAGCTCCGGCAGCAAAGGGGTGGGAGGAACCAATCTGAGTACCGGCTGGACGGTTCATGTAGATAACGTGACCAGGAATGTACTGGACAACAGCGTAACCAACAGCAGTGCATTGTTTGGTGCCAACACCGGTACCAGCCCTGCTATTACCTGGATCTATTCAGGAGGTTGCACCTCGGGCGCACCACTTACTTCTGGCTCTTATAAAATATATTATACCGATAATGTTACCGGTTGTAATTCACAGCCTGCTTATTTCTGTGCAGCGGGTAATGGCGGGTCTGCATTGGCAGGTAGTCTTGCAGCACCAACTATTACTGCACCGGCAAATACTGTTTTTACCACGGCAACAAAAACCATCAGTGGTACTACCGATGCCAATGCAATAGTATATCTGTATATCAATGGCATCAATACGCAAAACACTACTGCTACTGTTGGGGGAGTGTTTAGTTTTTCAGGTTTAAATCTTTTAGCCGGGCAGCAATTGTACCTGGTGGTGGAACTAAATACGGGTACTGTAAGTACAAGTAAATGCGAAAGCCAGACTATCGTGTACACGGTAGGGTGTTATACACAACCCCCGCTGATAAATGCAGATAATAATAGCCAGGTTACTGCAGGTGCACCAGTAACGGGTACATCAACTGAAATTGCCGGCACTACCATCAGGGTATATACATCCACCAATACGTTGGTGGCTACTACCACTGTACAGGCTAATGGTAGCTGGTCTACCGGTAATGCCGGTACCACACCCGCTACCTATAATGCTGTTGCGGCCACTTCATACTATGCCAATGCACAAAACGGTAGTTGCGGCGTAAGCTCCAATTCGGCTACCTATGCTGCCACTACTGCAACAGCTGCTGCAAGATGTGGTACCATCACCGGCCCTGTAACTTCCGGTACAGCCAATATCTCCGGTACACTTACCGGTTCGTTTACAACCACCACGGTTAACCTTTACCTGGATGGGGAATTGATTGGCACTACCAATACCACCAACGCAGCCTGGGGGCCCATTGCCGTAAATACATTACCCACTAATACATTATATGCCAATGGTGTTTTAAAAATTGGTGTACAGGAAAGCAGTAAGCAGGAGGTAGCCTGCCCGGCCTCTGCGCTGGCCATTGTATGTACACCTTCGCCTACTGCACCTGCATATTCCATCAGCAGCGGCACCGTAAACCAATACCAGGCCATTACGGCAACCATTACCAATGCGGCTATCGGTACATTTTATGCGTTATCCGATTCAGCCACCGGCCAATCGTTCGGGCAGGGTAAATGGGCTACTTCCAACGGCAACCTCAGCTTAAGTACCGATGCTTTTAATGCATCGGGTACCTATAAAATAAAAGTGAGTGCCACATCTATGACTGGTGTTACTTTATGTAATGCAGTTTCTGCCACCAGCACTGTAGTGGTTAACCCGGTAACATTACCCTTATACCTGCTGCAGTTTACCGGGAAAAAAGAAGCCGCAGATAACTTACTGGAATGGATAACCGAGAACGAAATAAACCTCAGCCGTTTTGAAATTGAACGCAGTACCACCGGCGGTAACTTTACTGTGATTGCGGTAAAAAATGCAACAGGTATCAACAGCAGCAGAACTGAATACAGCTATGCCGATTTGGCACCGGCAGCAGGCACCAGCTATTACCGTTTAAAAATGATTGACAATGATGGAAAATTCTCTTACAGCAATGTGGTAGTTATCAGCAGCAGCAGGAATGGTGATGTAAGCATCAGCAACGTTGCTCCTAATCCTTTTACTGAAAAAGTGAGCATCACCGTTACCCTCAACAAGGCTACTGCGCTGCAATTACAGGTCATCGATTTCTCGGGCCGTTTATGCAGCACCAAAAATATGGAAGGCAAAAAAGGAAATAATTACATCGAATTAAACGGCCTGGGTAAACTGGCACAGGGGGTTTATTATATCAGGGTGAGTACAGCTGATGCAGTGTTGCAACAGAAGGTATTGAAAGTTCAATAGTGTTCCGGAACAGCACATCCTGTACCTGTACAAAAGTATTGCGAAGCCTGTATCTGCAAGCTGATGACTTTTCAATCTGAGACAATTTATATAAAAAAATCCGCCTGCACAGGCGGATTTTTTTATGCAGTACTATTTTGCTCCCGGGCCTATTCCAAAAAGCGCATATCCTCATCAGTAAGTTTAATTTCAGTTGCTTTTAAATTTTCTTCAAAATGTTGTAATGATGAGGTTCCGGGTATAGGCAGTATCCAGGGTGAGCGTTGTAACAACCACGCCAGGTTAACCTGCACCGGGCTGGCATTATATTTTTCAGCTATTACAGCTATGCGGTCATCCTGTTTAGGCATTGATTGTACCAAAGAAAAATAGGGTACCAGCGGTATTTCATTTTGTTCACAAATAGCCAGTACTTCTTCGCCACCGCGGTTAGCCGAGCCATATAAATCAATGGTGGTGCGCTGTCCGTGCCCATACATATTTTCCACCGTGGCAACTGGCCCCATCGATAATGCGGTGGTTAATTCTGCGGCACTTACATTACTTACACCCACATGCAAAATTTTTCCTTCCTGCTGCAATTGAAACATGGCTGCCATGGATGCTTCAAATGGCGTATCGCTTCCGGCAATTACCCTGAAATGTACCAATGATAATTGCTCCAGTTTTAAAGTACGCAGGTTTTTTTCTACGCTGCTGCGCAAATTTGCCGCTGTGTTAAAAGGTATCCAGCTCTTATCCGGTTTTCTGGCTCCGCCTACTTTGGTGCATATCACCAGGTCATTAGTGTAGGGATGCAGTGCCTCTGCTATCAGGCGGTTGGTGATATCATCACCGTAATAATCGGCGGTATCTAAAAAATTAATGCCACTGCTGATGCATTGTCTCAATATCTGCAATGCTTCGGGGCGGTTAGCAGGTTCTCCCCAGATGCCTTCCCCGGTAAGGCGCATGGTACCATAGCCAAAACGTTTTACGGTTAGCGGATGGCCGGATTTTCCGGCAATAGTAATAGTGTCAATGTTCATATCGATCCGTTTTTGATAGTGATAATTTTTCTGAGGTACAAAATTGAGGTAAAAAAGAGTGGTGGCAGTTGTAAAGTTCAATCTATTATTTGCAAAATACAAATATCCGGTGTTGCCATGGTGCTGTGTAAAGCGCTTTTCAAAAAAAATGTAAAACGCCGCCTGGTAAAAATGCTTACAGCCGCTTCATAAAATAAAAATTCATGGGCCGGGAAACAGCAAACCCCAACCTTTTATACAAGGCAATAGCACGCTCGTTATCTTCCCTTACGTGTAAAAACGGTTGCCCGCCCTGTTGCAGTATCAGTTGCAGCTGGTGCTGTAATAACGTGCAGGCATACCCTTTACCCAGGTGATCGGGGTGTGTACATACGGCACTGATCTCCGTATACTGTTGTACATGCAGCCGTTGCCCGGTCATGGCAACCAGTTTATCATTTACAAATATGCCATGGTAATAGCCAAACTTAATAGTGCCGGTTCCAAATGGCCCGGGTTTGGTAAGTGTTGCCAGTGCCACCATCTCTTCAATATGCATTTGGCCTAATGGTTGTACATGGGCAAAATCATTCTTAATAGCATTACTTCCCTCATAAACAAATTGTAATCCTTTTATATCGTGCTGCACCTGCCAGCCATTGGGTGCCGGTACAGGCGTGGGAATGGCATATAGAATTTTGCGGCCTGCCGGCAGCAAATCATACAGTTCGTTAAAACCACGGGTGTAATTTTCATCAAAGCCGGCAAACGGCGATACGGCGGCATCAAAAAACTTTACCGTGTCGTTACCAGCACCAAGGTGCTTGTCGCCTGAGCATAAGGCATTATAAACAGGATTATGTAACGGGTGGTTCACTTAAATGATTCTTTACCTTGTTCAGGCGCACCAATATACGCCCAGTTCACATTTTTTGCATACATGGTAAAAACACGCTGCACATCTTCAGCATTTACTGTACTCATCCTGGAAGCAAGGTTCTCTGCCAATTTCCAGTCGCCCATTATCTCGGCATTGCCTAATTGATCGGCTATCTCCGACATTATTTCCTGCCGTTTTGCATAAGCATGCAAATGAGATTTTCGTACATTCTCAATCGTTTTTTCGGTGTACACTTTATTTTTCATGTAAGATAACAGCAAACGCATGGCCTTTACGGTTTCCTTTGGTTGCGTGGTGCTGGCATATAACGTAACATACGAAAGCCTGCCTTCTGACATGGATGCCGAAGGCGCATAGGAAAGCTGTTTGTTTAAACGGATATAATCAAACATGGCACTGTTTAAAAGGCTTACCGCCAAACGAAAAGCAGGGTAGCCGGGATCGTTTAAACAAGGTGCATTAATTATTCCAGCAATGTAATTAGTGGCAAGGCTCCGGCTTTCTATTTTATAAAGTTCCTGTGTAAAAGCAGCATTTTCAATACTTGCTGCTGTATATGGTGTAGCCGGAATAGAAGAAAAGGCTTCCAGTATCTTCTTCTCCAGTTCTTCCCTGGAAATATTGCCTGCTACCACCAGGAACATCCTGTTTTTATTAAGCAATGTATTGTAATAATAATCTTTTACTGCATCCCTGTTTAAAGATTGCAAACTGGCCACAGTGCCGGATGGATTAATGGCGTAAGGGGTTCCAAAAAATGCAAACTCCTGCGCAAACCATTTTAACCGGGCATCAGGCACAGATTGCTCTTCCTTAAGGTCATTGATCTTTTGTTCTTTTAAAAGATTGAATTTTTGTGTTTCAAACACAGGAGATGTAATGGCTGCAGAAAATAGTTTCCATGCTTCATCAGTATATTTTGAAATGCAGCTCAGTTTCATCACACCATAATCATTATCTGCAATGCCTGCCAGGTGTAACCCGTATTCATCTGCCTGGTCATTAAAATCATTGGCCGGGTATTTAGCAGTACCGCATTCTGTTAAAGCAGATAATGCCAGTGATTCAATACCTGCATTGGCTGGAGTGTAATTAGATGCCCCTCCTCTGAAATACATGCTCATCACCAGGGTTTCCTTTTGTGTTTGCCGCAATATCACTTTAAGGCCGCCTGCAGTAAACTCAATGGTATTACTTTGTGCATTACCCGTAGCCGTTATTAGTAACAGCATACATAAATTAACTACGCCGAAATATTTAAAAAAAATAGTTTTCATGATAAATTATTTTGAAAAATAAAAATTGGGATCGGTGGGCAGGCCTGAACCTTTTGGTATGATGAGGCCCGTGCAGGAAAACCGGCCCTTGATATACTTTCTTACATAATTTTTTATATCAGCAGGCGTTACCTTGCTCATGTTTTCACGGTAAAAAGTATAATAGTCGGTAGAGGCACAGGCCCACCAGAAGGAGATCAGGTGAACATACCGTTCCACTTCTTCCCGTTCTTCTACCTGGGTGATGTACAATATATTTTTAGCCCGTTCTAATTGTTTAGCCGAAATATAATCATCCTCATCCCATTTTTCTATTTCCTTTTGCATGGCCTGGTAACATTCCTTTATTTTAGATGGATTGGGAGAAACAGAAAATGTAATGGGCCCCACATATTTTTGAGAATAATAGTTGATCATGATATTATTGGCCAGGCCCGTTTCCTGCAAAGCCTGTGTTAATTTGGACATGCGCTGGTTAAGGATATAAGAAAAAACATCGGCAGTATAAGTGCCCTGTATATCGTTCCGCATATCGGGCCCGTGCCAGCGCATGATCAGCAACGGCGACTCTGCAATAGGCGATTCAATTACCACGAAGCTGCTCTTTTTTAAAGGCGCTATCTCCGGTACCGGGTATTCTTTTGCAGGATCAAATGACGAACTTTTCCAGGAACCATAAATGTCCTCCACTTTAGAAAAAACCTCGGTATGGTCCACATCGCCGCCAACAACAAGCAGGCAATTATTAGGATAATAAAATTTGTTCTTGATGGTTTCCATTTTTTCAGGTGTGGCCGAAAGTATAACATCATGATTGCCGATGATATTTTTGCGGCTATAGCTATTACCCCACAGCAGGTGGTTAAGGGTATCTATCAACACAAAATAAGGGCTTGATTCCTGCCGCTGAAATTCTGCATTTACGATGGGATTTTCTTCCAGCATATCAGCTTTCTTAAACTTAGGATAGCGGATGGCCGCATTCATAAACTCAAGGCCTTTGATGGTATTTTCTTTAGGCAGTGTAAAGTAATAGGTAACGTTCTCTTCCAGCGTTTGCCCGTTATAAGCCATATCCAGTTTATCAGTGGCTTTTAAAAAATCTTCCTGGCTTTTATATTCCTTGTTTGCTTTAAAAAACATGTGTTCGTACAAATGGCTGAGGCCGTTATACTCACTGTCTTCTGTAAAGGAACCGTTTTTACAGGCAATTTCAATGGTGGAGAAGGGAATGGTATGATCTTCCAGCACCATTACTTCCAGTCCATTGGCAAGCTTCTGGTAAAAAACATGTTCCGGAACTTTGGGTTGCGCAAAACAGTTTGAAAAAAACAAGCAGGCAAAAAAGGGTAGCAGTATCAGTTTGTAGTACATATGGATTAATGAAGATTATCAGAATAATAAAATTAAAAATAGGTAAATAAATTAAATATCAAAACCTGTTTATAAGATATTAATGCTGAAGCTTACTAAATGAGATCGGAAGATGGTTATCATTATACCTGGAATATTGCTGCATTTAATAGCAATAACCGGGAAATAATAATAAAATATTTTATCTTACCATAAAAATACAGGCATTGAAAAATTTATTTTACTCAAGTTATTATTTATGGGTTATTTCGAGATTGCTGGTAATAATACTTTTTGGATATAGCCTGGTTGAAGTAGCAGGAGCAGAGAGACATCTTAATTCGATTGAATTCCTGGTTAACTTTCTTTTTTTTATATACCTGATACTAAACCTGGTATTATGTATAAAGGAATTGCAGGGACATCCTAAAAGCAAGATCATCGCAATTATTACAGGCAGCTTTTCAATAACCATGTCAGCCATCGCCATTTACCTGCTTATGTCATTCCGCACCCGGTATACAGAAATAGCCTATATGCTGGCTTTTTGGTTATTACTATTGGGCTTGTTCGATCTGTGCTGTATTGATAACAAAAAGGCAGATACATTTACGGAAGAAGAAGATTCCAATGAAACCTGACAGTCATGTGTCTTCATAAAGGCAATTCAATCCTGCAATAATGAGTAATGCTTAATAACCGTACATTCAAAACAGGAACGTTATATTTTATTTACTATACTCAAACGCTCCCAGGTCCGGTGCCTTACCCTTAAAGGAAAAACCAATAACTTTTCCCTTATCAATAAACTGGCTGTTTGCTTTAAGTTTCATAAAATCAGTATCCGGCAGGCTGCCGTCTGCCTGG
The DNA here is from genome assembly GCF_054783275.1 of Ferruginibacter profundus. Taxonomy (NCBI): domain Bacteria; kingdom Pseudomonadati; phylum Bacteroidota; class Chitinophagia; order Chitinophagales; family Chitinophagaceae; genus Ferruginibacter; species Ferruginibacter profundus. The sequence continues at coordinate 771,559 of NZ_BAAGQW010000001.1, forward strand.
CGTGGGGCGGTCAATAAACTTTCATCAAGACTTATAAAATCGGCTTCTGTTGCCTGCAGGTTTACATCAAAATAATTATTGGCTAAAGTACATTTGGCCATATCAATCTGCAGTATTTCTTTTCCTCCTTTATACCCAAGGTTGTTGTACATCGTATGGCCAAATCCCGGCACATCCTGTGCCGTATCTGTAAGGCGGTTAAGCATATTAAAATTGCAGCTGTTGCGGCAGGCCGAATTATTATACCAATTACTGCCGCCCGTATGGTGATTGGAATAAAAGCCATTGGCTTTATTGCGTACCGCCACACAAAACTGTATGGTATTACGGGGAACAGGGTTGGGAATTTCTGTACCCACTTTTTTTAAACCATAACCGCCGCTTTTAAAACCATTGCCATCGCCTTCACTTACAAAATCTTTATTAAAGCCATTATAAAAAGCCCAGCAATGATCAAAAGTGGTGGCTTCAGCAGCATTGATAAGATCGAAACCATCATCACTATTGAACCAGGCCCTGCATCCCCTGAAAACATTATTTACACTGCCCGCCCTGGGGTGGCAGCCAAAACCATCAGTATTGCCGCCCCTGCCATTTTCCGAAAAATAATCCCAGTTGCGGTAGGCATCGCAATTAAGAATAAGATTATCGGAACCTGCCAGCAAATAAAACCCAATGGCCATACCATCGTGCAGCCGTAACTGTTCGTAAATATTATTGCTGCCGTGGTTTTCTATACATTCCGATTGGGTATGGGTTTTAATGGTTACCTGTACACCTGTTACGTCAAACCCTTTTAAATGAATATAAGAACCGGTTACATAAAATGCTGCCACACGCAGGCCCTCTGGTTTTACCGTGGCATAATCAAACACCGGTGTTTCGCCGGGGTAATTGATATAGCTGATATACCGGCCTGCAACGCCACTTTTATCCAGGTAAGTTACACAGGCATAGCCTCTTTCTTTTTTTGCTACCTGTGCTTCGGTAAGGTTGTAGGTGCCGCCCCGTAAATACACGGTATCGCCGGGTTGTACCACCGCCTGTGCTTTTTGAATGCTGGCAAAGGGCTGGCTTTTAGTACCGGCATTATCGTCGTTACCATCAACGGCTACATAATAAATATGGGCAAATGACACCTGCGTTATGGATAACAACAATAAGAAGAGTATTTTTTTCATATAGCTATAATAGGAATAGACTGCTAAAATAGCCGATAGTTAAAATATACCATCCTGTTGTATAGGGTGGGGCACCGCAGTTACTGCTGTTAATGACCCCCCAATTGTTTCAGCATTTTTATATGCGACGAAAAAGCGCTGGCAAAACTGGGTTTTAAATTATAGGGAAAGCCATACTCCAATGCTGTTTGTTGCACAATGGGCGCAATCTTATTATAATGAATATGGCAGATGTTGGGAAACAAATGATGTTCTATCTGAAAATTCAGTCCACCTACATACCAACCCAGTAATGTATTGTTCCTGGCAAAATCAGCTGTGGTTCTCAGTTGATGTACATGCCAGTTGGAATAATTTTCGCTTTCTTCAAAAGGTTGTTCTGCACCTTCTACAACATGGGCCAATTGAAATACAAAACTGAGGATCATGCTGGCTACCCAATGCATAACAATAAATCCAACCAGTACCTGGTACCACTTAAAATTGGTGAGCCACAATGGCAGACCGAATATAACGGCAAGGTATACCAGTTTTCTAAGCGCCATTTTTATAAATTCAGATCTCAGGTTTCCGTGCTGTTCCCTTACCAGGCCTTTCCTGTTATATTTAAATAAATTCGGAAAATCATTGATCAGTTTTGCAATGGTCATCATACCATAAAAAACAAAGGCAAAAATAAATTGAAACTTATGGTGCTTTTTTACCGGGGTTTCCATGGCCAACCTGATGGGCCCTTTTGCAGCAATATCTTCATCCAGCCCGGCAATATTGGTATAGGTATGGTGCAGTACGTTATGCTGTATCTTCCAGTTTAAAACGTTGCTGCCCAGCAGGTATAAACTACCGCCCAGCATATCGTTCACCCAATGTTTTTTGGAGTAGGCGCCATGGCAGGCATCGTGCATTACACTCATGCCCACGCCTGCAATACCAATACCCATTACAATACACATACACAGTGCTGCCCATGCCGGCATGGGTATGGTTAAAATAAGCACAAAGGGTACAATGTATACCAGCACCATTACAACGGTTTTAAAAACCATGGCGGCATTGGCCTTGGTAGAAATATGATTGGTTTTAAAATAGTCGCTTACATTTTTGCGTAATGTATTTACAAATTCTCTTTCTGTTTTCTGCTCCGATTTAAATTGTACTTTATTCATTGTTGATTTTACATTTTAAAAATCGGAAAATATCTTAAAATGATTTGTTCAATACTGACGAACATCATAAAATGTACTGATGATGGTTATGATGAGGAAAGGGATAGCCCCTTATTCAAAAAGTATAAAACACTGCTCTATTTATAACTGGCCTTTTTTTCCAGTACCATAAAAGGTATCACAGAATCATGCCCTTCATCTATTACAACAGACACTTTAAAAAAGCCTTCATACAACTGGCAATTTATTTCCTTTACCTCGTTAATGGTAAAGGTCCGCCTTTGTTTAAAAGGAAAGAGTTTAAAATAATTTTTATTTAGTGTATACTCTTCTTTAAACTGAAAAGAAGGAACCGGGTTTTTAAAATGCAGCTTCTCAAACTTCAGGTTAAAATAAGGTTTGTCATTATCATCATAAAAAATTTTATAGGATGCAAAATCAAAGCTTGCAGTAAAAGAAACCTGGCTGGCAGGCACCGGCTTATTTTTATCATCCACGTACAGGAAAATATTGTTGGGTAGCGTTACCGATATCCCTTGTTTTTGAAAATAGAATTTCCCTTCCGGAGTTACCTTATCAAAAAAATTGCGGATCGCATCTACGCTTAAAAAGGACCTGAAAAAACGGTTGAGATTTTCACTTTCTTTTTTATGGTCTTTATCCTTCAGGTAAATTTTATAGCATACTGCAGAAGCATATTCATTGGTCTTGCTGTAAATTTCCTGCGTAACTGATTTTAGCCGCAGGTTATTATCATATTTAATATCCAGCTTCTTGCCACTCCAATGCTCCACATCTGCAAGCAATTGTTCCAGCACAGGATGATCCTTATGGGGTACATAATTATTTAAAAACTGCGCCACGGCCTGCTCTTCCGAAATATTGTATAGCAATAACGATGTGGTAAAGATCTGCTCATTATTGCCGGGCTTAAATTCGTTCAGCTCAAAGGAGGGATCGTAAGCCGCTATCTTCCATTTTCCTTCGTACTGCACATTCAGCGGCACGGGAATGGAGTCGGTTTCAAAAAAACAGCCCGAGTTACCAATGGCAAAACGCTGTGCCTTTTTACTGCCAAAAGAAAACTGCCTGAACTCTGCATCGTTATTGGCACTCGACTTTCCGTTCCTGTACATATACGGCAATTGCGACGTAAAATCCAGCAGCCAGTTTCTCACCACTCCCAGCTCTTCGGGAAACTTGCCGGCATTGTCAAAAAATATGGCCGATCTTTTAATGGCTGGTTCCTGGCTGTAACCATAGAAGGAGAGCGAGAGGAGGAGAAAAGTAAGGGCTTGCTTCATGTGTTGATTGTAGTTGTAATGATACGGTTTAAAGTATGTTGATAGTTTTTGTTTAACCTGGTAATTCGGTTGTAGTATCATCAGTAATTTCTGTGGGGTAGTAATCATGCTGCTTAAATAATTCATCAAGGTCAAAAGCTGAATTTTCAGGAATATGGACAAAGCATATACCACCAAACACTACCTCCCACATGCCACCTGCATCAAGTACAAGTTGGCCTAATTTTGCCCTTAATGCAGCTTCTGTCAATGAGGTGCTTAACAAAAATTTCCTGGTTTTAAAATCTGAAGCCCTTACAATTTGGGTGAATACTAATTCTCCTTTTGCATCAGTCACGGCGTCAATAATTGTACCGTAGTTAATCTGAAAACTAAATACCGGGTTCTCTATAATCCTGTACGTGCCGTATTCTAAAAACTCGGCAGCAATAGTTTCGGAAACACCATCCGTACTATTAATTATTATTGATTTAATGAGGGTATCCATTATTTCATTTTGCAATTGCATCCTAAAAATAGCATTTTAATTACTGATAGTATGGGTTTACCAAAGTATATACTGCGGTTAAAAAGATATTGAAACCGGCGTTACTCAAACCCATCTTTCACCATATCCCAAAATGCATCCAGCGCAATGATACGGGGCTTTAAAAAACTAATGATAGCAGGCCAGTCAGCGGGGTGCAATATATTTACATGATCCAGTTGCAATGAAATACTGCTGATGGTTTTATGGCCGGTATGCACCGTTTCATTCCATTGCCAGTTAAATGCTGGTGCCAGTATTTTTTTGAGTGCTACAAATTGATGGTAGCACTGTAATCTTTCTGCCGGATGGGGATGCGAAATTTCAATAGCAATAACAGCCCGGTTAGTATCAACCTCCATTTTAAAATGAATGTAACGGACGCCTGTTTTATAATTGATCCAGTTAACAGGCCCACCTGATGCTGATGGTACCGGTTTAAGGTATTGCCCCAGGCTGGTCCAGAATTGAGTGGTTAATTGTGCTGTTTCTGTTTTGGAATACATGGGTGCAAGATAAAATAATATCGCCTTTGCCCGTAACCGGCTGTTGTTGGTATGCAGCAAAGCAAAGCAGCGTTGGCGTACTAGCAACATTACGAAAACATGAAGCGTAACAACATTAATAGACCACTGTTGCATTAATCCGCACCCCGCCATTGTTGGTATGCAGCAAAGCAAAGCAGCGTTGGCGTACCAACAACATTACGAAAACATGAAGCGTAACAACATTAAAAGACCACTTTTGCATTAATCCGCACCCCGCCATTGTTGGTATGCAGCAAAGCAAACCAGCGTTGCCGTACCAACAACATTACGAAAACATGAAGCGTAACAACTATAAAAGATCACTGCTGCATTAATCCGCACCCCGCCATTGTTGGTATGCAGCAAAGCAAAGCAGCGTTGCCGTACCAACAACATTACGAAACATGAAGCGTAACAACTATAAAAGACCACTGTTGTATTAATCCGCACCCCGCCATTGTTGGTAAGCAGCAAAGCAAAGCTGCGTTGGCGTACCAACAACATTACGAAAACATGAAGCGTAACAACATTAAAAGACCACTGCTGCATTAATCCGCACCCCGCCATTGTTGGTATGCAGCAAAGCAAAGCAGCGTTGGCGTACCAACAACATTACGAAAACATGAAGCGTAACAACATTAAAAGACCACTGCTGCATTAATCCGCACGAACCAACATTTTAAACTCATCCACACCGGTACAATAAAAGCTGGCAGATGAATAAAAATACGCCTCCGGCAAAACGCATATCCCGGCCTTAACCGGATTCTGATGAATATAATTGAGTTTTTGATTGAACACTTTTGTAGAACGTAATTCAATCGACAGGGCGTTGCGTTCCCAGAATTGATACAGCCTGTCTTTGGCCTGTACTTTAAACTGCGCTAAAAAATCCGCATTGTATTGTTGCAGGTACAATTTCATTTCCTGGGCTGTATATTTTAAAAAACTGTGTTGAATACTTTGTAAGGTTTGTGGTGGTAAGGGTTGCCAGATTAAATGCAAATGGTTACACATTAATACAAACGCATGTAATTGTATTCTTTTTTGCTGTACTAAATATCGAAGACTTTTTACAATGATCTGCTTGATATCATCTTGCTGCAGTAAGGGTTTCCATTCTAAAATGGTGGCGGTAAAAAATTGGGGCCAGTATTCGGGGTAAAGTGCAGGCATGGGAGAAGTATTTCTTCTTACAGATGAAAATGCGGTGGCGTGGGTTGTATGACAAAGAGAATTGGG
>NZ_BAAGQW010000001.1:777601-804505 GCF_054783275.1 Ferruginibacter profundus
GGGTATTGGTGAGGGTGGGCTTCGGGCTGTATTGTTGGTACACAGGGCACAAGGGCTGGCGCTGTATACCAACAACGGCTAGAGAAGTATTTCTTCTTACAGATGAAAATGCAGTGGCGTGGGTTGTATGACAAAGAGAATTGGGTATTGGTGAGGGTGGGCTTCGGGCTGTATTGTTGGTACACAGGGCACAAGGGCTGGCGCTGTATACCAACAACGGCTAGAGAAGTATTTCTTCTTACAGATGAAAATGCAGTGGCGTGGGTTGTATCACAAAGAGAATCGGGTATTGGTGAGGGTGGGCTTCGGGCTGTATTGTTGGTACACAGGGCACAAGGGCTGGCGCTGTATACCAACAACGGCTAACGCCTAGCCTGCAGGTATTACAATATTTATGGCAGTACCTTTTTTTCCTGAGGTGATAGAGAATTTGCCCTGTATTTGTTGTGCCCGGCTGGCTATGGATTGCAGCCCTACACCTTTTTTTATCATGGCGGTATCAAAGCCTTTGCCGTTATCAGTAATATCTACAACAACGCCCGAAATATCTTCGTATATAAGTATGTCAACCAATGTGGCATTAGCATGTTTAAGAATATTGGATAATGCTTCCTTTATAATGTACAGGATCTCTATTTTTGTACCCAGCGATAACAATTGCAATGCATAATCATCTATAGCAATATTCTTTGTATACTTATCATCCGCCAGCCCGTTAGCAATTAATAATTCAATCCTTTTTTTAACCGAAGAGTCAGATTCTTCAATCGGAGTATTATACCAGTTATGGCTTTTGCTTCTTACTTTTTCGTATATATCACCTGTATAGGCACTGATAGCCTGTAAACTATCAGTAGCTTCCTTATCTTTCCGGGTCATAATTTCCAGTTCAATCTTCGATTTCAAAAAAACAATATCCCCGGCCAGCTCATCATGCAATTCCCTGCCCAGCCGCTTTTGCTCTTCCTGTTTGGCAATACTGTTTTTATCTTCCAGTTCAGATATCTGCAACTGGCTGGTAATATTCAACCGGTCGATGGTATTCTGTGCCTCCTGGGCTGCAATTTGCTTGGTGAGCTTTACATTTCTGTAGCGGTTATACAGTACAGAGCCAATGGTAATAAAAGAAAGCAGGGAAATAATGGTGACCGATAAGGCCAGGTTTTTCTCTTTTATTTTAATGGCATTATCTTTTTCCAGCTCCTTCACTAGTACTTCTTTTTTGGCAAAATTGTATTTCTGGTTGGCTTCAAATATTTTGCCCTGGTTAGATAGAAAATCCAGGGTATCCCTTACTGTTTTATTGATGGCCAGGTAATGATAGGCTTTTTCCCAATTGTGGTTGGTCTCATAAAAATCCTGCAGCAGCTGCGACGTTTTATATAAAAATGGCAGCCTTAACCTGATAACCCCTTCGTCTTTTCCGGGGTTATCCATTATTTCCTGTAAAGGTTGTTCCAGCAACTGCACGCCTTCTTTTTGTTTACCCATTGCATACAGGCTAAGGGCCTTGTATTTGGTTACCACCAGGCCTATATAATCGTTGATAGATAATTTTGTCTCCTTGCTTTTATTAAGAAAGGTATCGCAGCGTGCTATGGCGGTGTCAAACGCTTTTCTGCTGTAGGCCTCAAGTATCGGGTATACAACAAAAAAGGGGCGGTTGATAGCTTTGCTTTTTCCAAATGCTATAATATCCCGCAGGTTTTCCAGGTAGGCGGTATCATTGGTCTCTTCAAAAAGATTAAAGGTTTGCAAAAACTTTTGCGCTACAGATTCGCCGTAGGCTTTGGCATATTCTTCCCGCCTGTTTTTAACAAGGTCGTAATAATAAAAACTGCTGTCGATATTTTGTATACAAATATGCGGCAGGTTAATGGTGGAGTAGGTGGTGGCCAGGGCGTAAAAAAGCAGCCCCAGGCCAAAAGTATCTTTCTGGGCCCGGGCTTCATCAAGGCATGTATTAATAAAATTAACCGCCTCTTCCTGTCTTCTCATTTTTGATAACAGGGTGCCTTTTAATCGCTGATGCCCTACTTTTATTATTTTGGTGGTATCGTACTTAGCTGCCAGTTCCAGCACCTGGTCGGTATAGGCCAGGCTTTGGGCATAATCACCTACCAGGTTATAAAAAGCCGTCAGGCGATACCCGATCTCTAATTTTTCATAAGGATTCTTCTCTGCCTTAAAATCAAGGCATAGGGAAGTGGTTACAGAATCGTACACCGGGATAAACTCTTTGGGTATGGTAAGGCTGTTACGAAAATTACCGATGACCGATAATTTTTCCTTTACCGTTAATGTTTTTTTACCGGTGAGTGGCAGCCCTGTTTCTTTAGGCAGCGATGCTATAAACGCATCACTTAACTGGGCAGAAACTTTTGCGCAGCAGGCCAGGGCAAACAAAATGGCGATCAGCTTGTTCATTTTATCAGGTGTAGGTGTTGTGATAAAATACACAAAAATACCAACAAACCAAAATTTAAATGCAATAAAATGGCGGTTTATTAATGCTGTTGTTTACAAAATAATATTGCACCTGCGCATGCGTGGGGCACAGGGGTACACTGTATAAATAAGGTAGTAAAACCGCTAATTTATGCGGTATAGTTTACCTGTAAATGTTACTATATTTGTAACCATACAATCAATTACAATATGGAAAAAACAATACACCAGGGCCGCAATGTAAAACGCTTTAGAGAAATGCTGGGCATTAAGCAGGAAGCCTTTGCCGCCGAACTGGGCAACGACTGGAACCAGAAAAAAATATCGCTGTTGGAAAGTAAAGAAACCATTGATGCTAAACTATTGGAGCAAATTGCGGCAACGTTGAAATTACCCGTGGAAGCTTTGGAAAATTTTGATGAAGAACAGGCGGTAAATATTATTGCGAATACGTTTGATAATGGTTCAATTCTAAACGGCATTAATCACAATCCTATATTCAACCCAATTGATAAACTTGTTAAGCTGCATGAAGAGAAGATTGCTTTGTATGAACGGATGCTGAAAGAGAAAGATGAGATGATGGAGAAGCTGGAGAAAATAATTAATAAGCAATAAGGGATAAAAAGATAGTTGTTGGCCTCTGCGTTGCGGAGGCTTTTTTTGTGGCGTGTAGATGGAGGTAAATACTATACTGTGTTTATTACGTAGTAGTCCTTTAGGAGAGCCGCTGCTATTAATTGACATTGGTGGGCAGACGCTGCATAACAATGATGACTTAGTGACTAAGAAAAAATAATACTAATCAAAATACAACACTAGATAATTGCCTACCCCATTTTTTTAAATCAAAAGATGCTTCACCTTCGTACTCAAGCAAAAAAGGTATGATGGGCACTTTTAATTTTAATTTGGCTTTAATATCCATTTCATCCTTAGTTTTCTTATTAAGTGCTTGCCATTGCAAAAGAATATCCTTTGGTAGCTGAGATAACTTTACGTCAAGGGCTGTATTTATCGCCATTAATTTTACTTTTGCATCTTCATTGCTAAAAACAGTATCAATTTTTTCTAGCATACCTATTAATGATTGTTTTCCATATTGACTCAATGAGAGTATTTTTATGATGTCATCGTGTTGAAGACTTAATTCATTCTTAATCATGTCCAAATCAATATGAGTTTTCTTAGTTGCTTTTTGCACAGAGTCAAAACCATGTTTTATGTAATCTTGTAAATCTTTATTTGTAATTACCTTTTTGTCGGGCAATAGATTATCCAGTAGTGCAGAAAGTAATACATCTTCTGAGCTTAATTCACATTCAATTGTATTTTTTATACCTTTATCTAATCGTGAAATTATGGTTTGGTAATTGTAATAATGCCTTTTGGCATTATTTAGACAAAAGTTACAAATACAGGGTATTTTAAGTTCACATTGAATTCCTTTGTACTCTCTATGGATACTATCTAAAGTAGATTTAATGGCACCAAATAATTCTCTTTGTTGAACACCTGCGATTTCTATTGTAATGGTTTTAGCGACTCTGTTTTCTATAATTCTTGCTTCAGTGTTATTCTCCTTTAACCACACTCCCTCACTCCAGGTATATTCATCGTTCTCAATCTTTTCGCATAGTTCAGCTGTAAGTTGATTAACAATACCTCGAGGTAAATGTACGTACTGATATATAATTCTTAAACTTACTAATGAACTGAAAGTTCTATTTGGCATAATAGCTGGAAGTAACGCTGGTATTATATATGCATCAATTTTTCCCTTTTGACGATATGCTAGTTTGAATTCTTGCATTAAAGCCACCAATTGAACTGCATGATGTCCATAATCCGACTCCTCATCCCAAATTTTTTTTGCTTCTCCTAACGTAAAATAACCTTTATGGTTTTGGTTTATTCCTTCATTGAATACCAATTGAAAAAGAGCCCTAGTTGCCCACTGTCTTTCCAAAATTATTTTGTCATGCAAGACTGAATTATTCCTATACCAAAGTATTATACCCAATTTGTGCAAGAAATCCCCTACATCTTCGATATCAACTATAGTCGATATATTTAATTTATTACAAAGAGATACAAATTCTCCATAGTTAATATAAGGCACATTTAGCTTAGCTAATTCTTCCCTTAATTGAAACCAATGCATTGGGATTGTTCTTTGTACGATAGGAAGTTGTTGTATATGTTTTTGAATAGCTAATTCTAAATCTAGAAGACCCTCATTACTTAATAAATTTATCTCATAAATATCGCCCTGGATATTAAAATGAGGCTTGTAAGGGGCAATATTTAGCCTTCTGGGCACCCCATTACGCTTATTTTGCACAAAAAGTATAGGACTTTCTCCTCCAAAGAGTCTTATTGTTTGTAGCCAGTATTCCAAATCATCATTCTCTCTACTAGTTTCAGTAAGAAGTACATACAGGGCACTATCATTCATAAAGAGTCTGTGGAAATTATGAATAATTTGTTGACCACCAAAATCCCATATATAAGCTGTAAAAACATAACCTTCATTTGTATTAAAATTATAGTTACTCACATCAATTTCTTTAGTGCGCTCATCTTTTTGGGGTAGAGTTTTTTGTTTATCTTTAAGTCTCCAGCTAAGTGATGTTTTACCCGATTCCCCACTTCCAGCTAAGATCAGCTTGGCTTCAAAAACCTTCTGTTGACCTTGCGAAGCAATGTTTTCAAAATACCGCAAAACAGCGGCTTTGCCTTCCTCTATTACTTCGATAGGTGGTGTACTTAATGGATTTTTAAAAGCATTAATTTCACCTAAACTGATACTCTTTTCTTTAAAGACAATATTTAAAGCATTGTCATTTTGTTTAAGGAGTCCTAATAATGGGGTAATATCTTTGATTCCATTTCTCGATATATCTAACTGTTTTAAATTAGGAAGTTCCCTTAAACTGTCGATTTCCATAATTTTATTGTAACTAATATCCAATTCCTCTAAAGCCTTCAATTTCTCGAGTTCAGTAATATCAGTAATTTCATTGGAGCTAATATCTAAAAACATTAGATTTTCTAGTTTTTCCATGCCCTCGATTTGTCTAATTTCATTTGCGCTAAGATTTAAGGACACTAAGTTTGTGAGATTTTTTATCCCAATACATTTTTGAATTCGATTTGAACTGATATCTAGCTCTTGTAATGATGTCAGTGTGTCTAAACCTTGAATTGTCTTAATTTGATTAAATGCCAATATTAAGTTGGTAACATGGGTGCATTGGCAAAATAATTTATAGATTTCTCCTCCTTCGATAAAATCTTCGTCTATTAGGTTAAGACTGATTAAATTCAAATATGAAGTTTTGGTTTCTATTGATTTTTCTATCAATTTAATAGCTTGAATATTCATATTATAGATTTAACTTTAAGTTGCTCCTGAAAGTAGAATTTTTTATATTCTATAGTTTTGCCCTTTTTTTTTACAACAACAGATGCAGTTGCTATTTGACCTACCCAAGCTGATAGCCGAAAATATATAAATAACGTTAAGAAGCTGCCCAAATCATAACCTTGTACGCCTTAAATATGAACTAACTTAACCATTTTCAATTACCTTATTTAAACCGTTAGTATCTATAATCGCAACAAAGTTTTTCTTTTCAGAACCATTGGGATTTCGTTTTGCTTGGCTTAGGCTTAATGCATGTAATAAACGATCTTTAAATGATTTATGTCCGTATCTTTTTCTATGTCAAATTCGGTTACTCAACAACTAATAGTCATTTTTTCTCTTTTCTGGTTTTGATGATCAATTAAAAAGTCATAATCTAATACCCAATTTTTTAATCGAGTTCCAAATTCGTGTCCTGCTTGATAATTATCCCCGATTTTTGAAAATATCCAAAATTCGTCTCCCCAAACCTTATTAGAACATCTTCATCCGTTCTAGGTTTTATAAGCTTTGCCAACTGCTGTAAAACAAAATCCCCTACCTTATGTCCATATGTATCGTTAATCCTTTTGAAATTATCTATATCAATAAATAGACCTCCAAATTGAACATTAGTTTTGAATTTATGCTATAGTTAACTGTTGATAATTTGATTAATAATTAAAATTGGAACAAGTTTTTTATGAAACTGCTAAACGTTTTGCTAAAGTCAAATAAAAATAATATTTAATACCCAAACTTAGAAACTATTTTCTTTAACTCATGCTTTGATAAAAGCTCAATAGAGCTATATGTTGAGAAGAGGCTAACCAAAGGAATCATTTAAACGACAACGCAGCCCGATAGCATTTCAAATACCCCTGCCACAATGCTCACAAAAGTGGAACGCTTTCAGGTGTACTCAACAGAATCAAAATCTGTCTCTCGTACAAATAGAGCGTCCCGACTACTAGTCAGGAAAGTTTCAGGTTTTGTAATTATTATGAAGATTGGTGAGTTGCCTGGCGAATTTGAAACGGGGGTGCCTGTAATTCAAGGCAGTTTTTGGGAAGTAAAGTTTCTGCTGTAAAGGGTTCTGGTCGCTGTAGTGCCCCAACCCATTAAATTAACGCAACGTTGATCAGCGTTTTCTCTGCTTCTTTTTTTCTTTGCAATGAAAATGTGCAGGTGGCTGGTAACAGCAGTGGTGATAGACAGTTTATACTGCAAACAGTTGTTTTTCGCCTTAGTCGTTTTCACACCGACCCAATAACCCAATCTACACCTAAACAAAATACCAACACTGTTATATCCAACAACCAGCACCCATCCCGGCTTACGCTCCGGCATACATCCGCAGCAAAATACCTTATTGCCGGCACAGCCATACCATCGCCGTAGCAAAGCCGGCTTTACTCCGTACCAGGGTCGTGTATAGATAAAGCAGGTGCAATGCAGTTAGCCCACCTGCAACACAAGCTGCACTGCCATAAAAGCTTAATGAAATGATACCGTGGTTTGCCCGGTTTTTATGCTACGCTCTTTTTGGCCGTTAATAAAATAGCTAATGCAATCAGCACCGAAGCCGTCATCACTACGGCCATGGCTGTTATGGCATCCAGTAACAACATACCTGCCCCTGCAGAGATAAGCCCGCCCAAACCAATTTGTATAAAACCCAGCAGGGCCGATGCGGTGCCGGCATTTTTGGCAAAGGGTGCCATGCACAGTGCTGCCGCATTGGGGTAGCTGATGCCGCAGCAGCACAGCAATGCAAACAATAATACCAGCACTGCCGGTAACCCATACCAGCCATTTACAGCACCGGCTAAAAATAGCAGTGCCACCAGCGCCTGCACCAGTAATGCCGATTGTAATATCTGCCGGTTGCTGAATCTTTTTGTAAGTATATGGTTAAGCTGGCTGCCACCAATAAAACCTACTGACAGTAACGCAAACACGCCGCCGTATAATTTTTCGGTAAGGCCAAAATGGCCCATAAAAATGGCAGGGGAGTGTGCCACATATACAAACAAACCCGAAAAAGAAAAAGAACCGGCCAGCGCAAATACATAAAACTTTGGTGCTGTTAATACCTCTTTAAAGCCCTTAATAATGGGCAGCGGCCTTAACGACATTGTTTTATCGGGCACATGGCCTTCGGGCAAAAAGAAAAATACCAGTACTACAATAATAGTGGTAATGGCAGCAAGTACAATAAACACGGCATGCCAGCCCCAGTTTACAATTATAAAACTTCCGGCAGTAGGTGCCAGCAGCGGCGATACACCCAATATAAGTACCAGCAACGAAATGATACCGGCACTTTTTTCGGGCGGAAAAAAATCCCTTACCATGGCCATGGCAGCAACCGAAGCTACGCAGCCGCCTAAAGCCTGTACAAACCTTATCACCCATAGGGCTTCTATTGTGGATGCGGTAAAGCAACCAATTGTTGCCACAATGTACAATACAAGGCCGGCATACAAAGGTGGTTTTCTGCCAAACCTGTCCAGTAAGGGGCCGTAAAGGATCTGCCCCAATGCATACCCTAAAAAATAAGTAGACACAGATAAAGCCACTTTATCTATCTGCGTATTAAAATCCCGGGCTATCTGTGGAAAAGCCGGCAGGTACATATCAATAGAAAATGGCGTAATGGTATTAAGTGCACCCAGTATAAGTATGAGTATAAAATTCTGCTGTTTGCCACGGGCTCCTGTCATCATAAAATTGCTGTTGTTAATTGAGGCGGCAAATGTAAAACAATATGGGGCACAGTTACAGCGCCTTTAGTATTGTAAAAATAAACTACACTGTTCCTGGTCTGCAGTGTAGCAAAAAGCGTTAGCATACCAACGGTATCTTTCTCTTTTTTGCTGTAAGGCCCCCTGCAAAACACCAATGGCTTACGCTGCTTTGGTTGCTGCATGCACTCAACCACTACGGGCTGAGAAAGCTATGCCATGATAATTGAACGGTTATAATAAAAAGCAGTGTGTTTGCAGATTCCCCTTCAGGGGGCATAAAAAAGCCCCGGTCAGGAATGAGCCAGGGCTATGTATTTATTCACCTTTAAAAAAGAGATAATTAATATCTGTACGCTTCAGGCTTAAATGGTCCTTCCTTGGGTATGCCTAAGTACGCAGACTGTGCCGGTGTAAGCTCGTCCAAAACTACACCAATTTTTGCTAAATGCAAACGGGCAACTTTTTCATCTAATACTTTTGGTAATACGTACACTTTGTTTTCGTATTGTTCGCCCTTGGTCCACAATTCAATTTGTGCCAGAGTCTGGTTGCTGAAGCTGTTGCTCATTACAAAACTTGGGTGGCCGGTAGCACAACCTAAGTTTACCAGTCGGCCTTCTGCCAGTACAATAACATCTTTACCGTCGATGGTGTACATATCAACCTGTGGTTTGATGGTGTTTTTAGTTGAACCATAATTAGCGTTCAGCCATGCCATATCAATTTCAATATCAAAGTGACCGATATTACAAACGATCGCTTTATCTTTCATTACACGGAAGTGAGCTTCAGTGATCAAATCACGACAACCTGAAGCCGTAACGATGATATCAGCTTCTTTAACTGCATCAATCATGCGTTTTACTTCAAAACCGTCCATAGCAGCCTGCAAAGCACAGATAGGGTCAATTTCGGTAACGATTACACGACAACCGGCACCTTTTAAAGAAGCAGCAGAACCTTTACCTACGTCGCCGTAAGAGCCTACCACAGCCACTTTACCAGCCATCATTACATCAGTAGCACGGCGGATAGCATCTACCAATGATTCTTTACAACCGTATTTGTTATCAAATTTACTTTTGGTAACCGAATCATTTACGTTAAAGGCAGGAACTGGCAATGTACCTTTTTCCATTCTTTCGTATAAGCGGTGTACACCGGTAGTGGTTTCTTCGCTTAAACCTTTTACGTGCTGTATCAGTTCAGGGTAGGTATCAAAAACCATATTGGTTAAATCACCACCATCATCCAGTATCATATTTAAAGGACGGTCGGCACCACCAAACCATAAGGTTTGTTCAATACACCAGTCAGCTTCTGTCTGTGTTTGTCCTTTCCATGCAAATACACCAATACCTGCAGCAGCAATAGCAGCAGCAGCCTGGTCTTGTGTACTAAAGATATTGCAAGAGCTCCATTTTACTTCTGCACCTAAAGCCACTAAAGTTTCAATCAGCACCGCAGTTTGAATGGTCATGTGCAGGCAACCTGCAATTCTTGCACCTTTCAATGGCTGGCTTGGTCCGTACTCTTCACGGATGGCCATTAAGCCCGGCATTTCTGCTTCGGCTAATTTAATTTCTTTACGGCCCCATTCAGCGAGGCTCATATCTGCAACCTTATTTTTAAGGCTGAAGTCGATGGAGGTTTTTGTTATTGTAGACATGTTTTATTTTTTAGAACACAAAAGTACCATTTCAGCATAATATTCTACAGATTTGTGTAAATTTGGTGGATTATTATTTTATTATCATTTAAAAAGGATAAAACCCTGTTTACCCATGGCAAAAGCTACTAAAACAGAAAAAACAGCTACAGACAATGTTGCGTTGGATACCAAAGACCTTACCATACTCAGCCTGCTGCAGCAAAATGCCCGTATGCCGGTAAAGGAAATTGCCGATAAAATTCACCTGAGCACCACGCCGGTACACGAGCGCATCAAGCGCATGGAAGCCAGCGGTGTAATAAAACAATACGCCACCCTGGTTGATCATACCAAAGTAAACAAAAGCCTGATCGCTATCTGTTATGTTAGTTTAAAAGAGCATAGCAAAACTGCGGGTACCAAATTTGTAAAATCCATTCTTGCCATGCCCGAAGTAGTGGAATGTTTTACCATCAGCGGCGAATATGATTTTATGCTGAAGGTAATGACGGCCGATATGAATGCCTACCACGATTTTCATGTCAACAAATTAAGTAACATCGACAATATGGGGCATGTGCAGAGTGTGTTTGTGATGGGCGTGATAAAGGATACGCATCAGTTGGTGTATGGGTAAAAATACAGGTACACGGATAACACGGGTTGGATGGATTTTAATAAATAGATAATGCTACTACGCAGCATACAGGATGGGTGCTGGAAATACAGGAACACGGATGACTCGGGTTAGATGGATTTTAAAAAATAGATGATGCTGCTACGCAGCATACAGGATGAGAGCAGGAAATACAGGAACACGGATGACACGGATTGGACGGATTTAAAAAATAGATGATGCTGCTATGCAGCATACAGGATGAGAGCAGGAAATACAGGAACACGGATGACACGGGTTAGATGGATTTAATAAATAGATGATGCTGCTACGCAGCATACAGGATGAGAGCAGGAAATACAGGGACACGGATAACACGGATTGGACGGATTTAAAAAAATAGATGATGCTGCTATGCAGCATACAGGATGAGAGCAGGAAATACAGGAACACGGATGACACGGGTTGGATGGATTTTTAAAATAGATGATGCTGCTACGCAGCATACGGGATTAATGTGATTGATTATCCATACTTTTCTGCTTTGCAGAAAAAAAAATCCGTTTTCATCCGTCTAACCCGTTTCATCCGTGTTCCCAAAAAGCTTGCATAAGTAAAGCTGCGAAAAAAAAGAATCTCACTTTTCTGCTTTGCAGAAAAAAAATCCGTTTCCATCCGTCTAACCCGTGTCATCCGTGTTCCCAAAAAGCTTGCATAAGTAAAGCTGCGAAAAAAAAGAATCTCACTTTTCTGCTTTGCAGAAAAAAAATCCATTTTCATCCGTTTAACCCGTTTGATCCGTGTTCCAAAAAAATCCTTGCATAAGTAAAACTATAAACTTATTACACAGAAAGTTCCATAATATAATCCTTCATAAAATACCCATTGCCAATATCAAAATCAGCAGTAGCAATAATAGTAAAACCCAGTTTGGTATAAAAATGTTGTGCAGGATTATCACGCTTTACCTGCAACTGTAATGCAGTGGCATGTTGTGGTTTTATCTCGTCCACAATGTACTGAATGATGAATTTACCCGTGCCTTTGCCCTGTTGCGAAGCCAGCACATAAATTTTATGCAGCTTCCATACGGTGGGTTGTACCTGGCTGTAAGAGGCAAATGCAACAGGCTCGTTGTTATCGTAAATAATAATGAAAGTACAATGGTCAATTTCAATTTGTTGTTGCAGGGCAGCCGGGCTGTAAATGAGGTCCAGCATGTAATCGATCTGGTCCTGGGTTAAAAGCTGGCTGTAGGTTTGCGGCCAGATGGCAAAAGTGAGTTGCCTGATAAGCGGAATATCTTTTACCGTTGCTTTCTTTACTTCGGGCATTATTGAACAATGGACAGTTTAAGATTGGGTGCAAACATCAACTTACCCTGAGCATCTTTTACCACCACATCAAAGAAAAATATTTCTTCCCCGGTTTTCAATTGCTCCGAGATTGTTTTTTTCCAGATATCAGAAAGGGGAGTGGTTTTAAAAGAGCTGGCTACCACGCTGTTGATGGGGGTTACTTTACCGCTTTCTTCATCTTCTGTAACGGCTTTTCTCCTGTACAGGCATTGATAGGTAACGATGGTATAAGGGATCTTTTTATCGTCGGTAATGGTTAGCGGCAGGCTGATCAGGTTTAAGGCTTCATCTACAGAAACACCCACAGAATCGGACCTGTTGCCTAAAGCAGTTTTTAATTTGGGCAACTTATTTTTTACAGTGGTTACTGCAGGTTTACCAGGTTTTGGTTTTTGTGCCAGGGCAGCAGTAGTAACTGTTGACAGGCAACATAAAACAATGATATTTTTTAATACTGGCATTATAGTTTTTTTGTAACAACGAATTTACGTGGTAAAAAGTATTTGCAGGGGTAATTTAACAAACTCTTTGAGGGCATGAGACGTGAATAGTGAATCGTCAATCGTGAGTGACTGACCGTTCACGACTCACCATTGACGATTCACGAACACAGGTAAAACATTATAAAGAAGCCAGGCTTTCTTCAATAGCTTTTATCCGGCTTAAAGCATCGGCTTTCTTTTTTTGTTCCAGTGCTAATACCTCCGGTTTGGCGTTGGCAACAAACTTTTCGTTGCTTAATTTTTTTTCTACCGATACAAGAAATCCTTTCTGGTGTTCCAGGTCTTTCAGCAGGTCATCCTTTTGGTTGCCAATATTCATTGGTTGTTCTGATGCTATATAAAATTTATCATTACCAATTACCGCGGAAATGGTATTGCTTACTTTATCATCAACATACAAAATGGCTTTTGCATTCAGTTGCTTAGCGAGGATGTTTTCGATTGATTTGTAAGTTGCTGCGATGGCTGTTTGAATATGTAATTGAATCTGCTCTTTCGGTTTGATCTGGTTTTTATTTCTTACATCACGAATGCCTGTGATTACGTCTTTCAATAAATTACCTTGTTGCAAAATGGCAGCATCAGCATTTTTAAATGCACTCAATTGTTTTACGCACAAGTCTTCATTTCTTTCTTGCAACAGGTGATAAATTTCTTCTGTTACAAAAGGCATGTAAGGATGGAGTAATTGCATTAACTCTGTAAAGAATTCAATCGTTTTGTTATAAACGGTTGCTTCAATAGGTTGTTCAAATTCTGGTTTCACCCATTCCAGATACCAACTGCAAAAGTCAGTCCATATCAAGCTGTAAATAACTTTCAATGCTTCACTCAAACGGAATTGTTTTATCAATCCATCAACTTCAGCTTTCACTTCATGTAATCTATTTTCGAACCATTGTATAGCAAAACTATTTTGTGCTCCCAACGAGCTTTGAAGTTGCTGCTCTGCGCTTATTTTCCAAACAGTCTTCACCAATTTCAATGCGTTCCACATCTTGTTATTGAAGTTTCTGCCTTGTTCTAAAGACGATTCATCAAACAACAAATCATTTCCCGCAGGCGAAGCAATCATGATTCCAAAACGTGTGGCATCGGCACCGTATTTATCTATCAATCCTAACAGGTCGGGTGAGTTACCCAGGCTTTTACTCATTTTCCGGCCTTGCTTATCTCTTACTATACCGGTAAAATAAACATCACTGAATGGTTTCTGGCCCATGTATTCATAACCCGCCATTATCATCCTTGCTACCCAAAAGAAAATAATCTCCGGTGCAGTTACTAATGTGTTGGTAGGATAATAATATTTTACTTCAGCATTGCCAGGGTTGCTTAATCCTTTAAACACTTCAAATGGCCAAAGCCATGAAGAGAACCAGGTGTCAAGGCAGGCGTCATCCTGTTTCAATGTAATATTGCTGATATCAGCCTGCGGATGTTTTATCTGCCATTCTTTTTTAGCCTCTTCTTCATTTGTTGCCACTACATAATTTCCTTCTTCATCAAACCATGCCGGTATCCTGTGTCCCCACCACAGTTGCCTGCTGATGCACCAATCTTTTATATTGGTCATCCAATGACTATATGTATTTTTAAATTTAGCCGGGTGAAATTTTATTTCTTCACTCATTACAGCATCCAATGCAGGCTCACTTATTTTTTTCATGCTAACCCACCATTGCAGGCTTAAACGGGGTTCTACAACGGTATCTATATTTCTTTCGCTATAACCAACTTCACTGGTGTAATCTTCAGTCTTAATTAAATAACCCTTTTCTTCCAGTTCAATGGCAATCTTCTTTCTCGCTGCAAAACGATCTTCACCAATAAATATTTGTGCCGCTTCGCTTAAAGTGCCATCATCATTTAAAATATCAATTACTTCAAGATTATGTTTTTGCCCTAATTGATTATCATTCATGTCATGTGCAGGCGTAACTTTTAATGCGCCGGTACCAAAATCCATCGTAACATAATCATCTGTTATAATAGGGATACGACGATTGATCAAAGGCACAATTGCAAACTTGCCATGTAAATGTTTATAGCGCTCATCATTGGGGTTTACACAAATGGCTGTATCTCCCATTATTGTTTCAGGTCTTACTGTCGCTATGGTAATGTTTTCATCTCCGCCATCTATTTTATAAGATAAGTAGTACAGCTTTTGCCTCGTTTCTTTTCTTATTACTTCCTCATCACTTAATGCAGTTTTAGCCACCACATCCCAGTTGATCATACGTTTGCCACGGTAGATCAATCCTTTTTTATACAGGTCTACAAATACTTTTATTACCGACTGGTAATAATCTTCATCCATAGTGAATGAAGTCCTGCTCCAGTCTAAACTGCAGCCTAATTTTTTCAATTGCTGTAAAATGATGCCGCCATATTTTTCTTTCCATTCCCAGGCATAGCTTAAAAATTCTTCTCTTGTTAAAGAAGATTTGGTGATGCCTCTTTCACGTAACATGGCCACCACCTTTGCTTCGGTAGCAATAGAAGCATGGTCGGTGCCGGGCACCCAGCAGGCGTTTTTGCCTTCCATACGGGCACGGCGTACTAAAATATCCTGGATGGTATTATTTAAGCAATGGCCCATATGTAACACGCCGGTTACATTGGGCGGTGGAATTACCACCGTATACGCTTCCCTTGCATCGGGGGTGCTGTTAAAATATCCTTTATCCAGACAATGCTGGTACCATTTTGCGTCGATAGTAGTAGGTTCAAAATTTTTAGTCAGTTCCATTTTCGTCGTTCAATTTTTTCAGGACTGCAAAAGTACGAAAAAGCAGGCGAGGGGAGAAGTGCTGCCTGAAAAAGATGAAGAGCAGATATATTCATGCACCTGTGGTGCTTTTATGGGGAACGCAGATTTTTATGATGGTGATGATAAATTATGATTGATCTGTGTAAATCATGATCATCATAAATATCTGCGTTCTGTATTGTCCGCCGCAGACGGAATGCTTACTTATAATTCTTGTCAATAGTACGAAAAAGCAGGCGAGGGGAGAAGTGCTGCCTGAAAAAGATGAAGAGCAGATAAATTCATGCACCTGCGGTGCTTTTATGGGGAACGCAGATTTTTATGATGGTGATGATAAATTATGATTGATCTGTGTAAATCATGATCATCATAAATATCTGCGTTCTGTATTGTCCGCCGCAGGCGGAATGCTTGCTTATAATTCTTGTCAATATCATCCCATCCGCAACAGCAAACAAGGAAGCAGCACCTGTTTTTTATTTTGTGCTTTAACAAAACTCAACAAAACAAAAGAAGCGATAAACAGTATCCAATGTTTTGAGTACATCACTTACAATTTCTCAAATCTGTAAAAAGTGAAAACAGAACGGTATACCTTTGCAGTCTAAACGATTTGTTTTTATGAAGGAAGTATATATCATCTCCGCAGTCCGTACGCCAATGGGAAGTTTTGGCGGAAGTTTAAAAGATTTTTCTGCTACTAAATTAGGGGCGGTTGCCATTAAAGGCGCTGTTGAAAAAGCAGGCATAAAACCTGAATTGGTAAATGATGTGTTGATGGGCGCTGTAATACAAGCCAATCTTGGACAAGCACCTGCAAGGCAGGCCGCAAAATTTGCCGGTTTACCCAACGAAGTAAATTGTACCACCATAAATAAAGTTTGTGCCAGCGGCATGAAAGCCATTGCACAGGCAGCTCAAAGCATTTTATTAGGCGATGCCGATATTGTAGTGGCTGGTGGTATGGAAAGTATGAGCAATGTACCTTTCTACTCAGAAAATTTGCGCTGGGGCAATAAATATGGCAATGTGGCTTTTATTGATGGCCTTGCCAAAGATGGTTTAACAGATGTGTACGATGGCAAAGCCATGGGCAATGCGGCAGAACTTTGTGCTACCACCTGTGGTGTTAGCCGTGAAGAGCAGGATGCATTTGCAATAGAAAGCTACAAACGCAGCCAGGCTGCCATAAATGCCGGCAAATTTGAAAATGAGATTGTGCCTGTTGCCATTCCGCAACGCAAAGGCGATCCCATTTTATTCAGTAAAGATGAAGAACCTTTTAATGTAAAGTTTGATAAGATACCTGAATTAAAAGGTGCTTTTGTAAAAGACGGTACCGTTACTGCTGCCAATGCAAGTACGATGAATGATGGTGCCGCAGCACTGGTTTTAATGAGCAGAGAAAAGGCTGAAGAACTGGGTTTAAAACCGATTGCTAAAATTTTATCGTATGCCGATGCCGAGCAGGCGCCGGAATGGTTTACCACCACACCTTCTTTAGCCGTACCCAAAGCAGTTGCCAAAGCAGGTTTAAAAATGGAAGATATCAGTTATTGGGAATTGAATGAAGCATTTGCTGTAGTTGGTATTGAAAACAGCAGGCGCATGAAATTAGATCCTGCAACAGTAAACGTAAATGGTGGTGCCGTAAGTTTAGGCCATCCGTTAGGTTGCAGTGGCGCAAGAATAATTGTTACCCTCATCAATGTATTAAAACAAAATAATGCAAAGTATGGTGCTGCCGGTATATGCAACGGCGGCGGTGGTGCCAGTGCCATGGTAATTGAAAATGTATAAGATCAACCACGAATTGCACCAGTTTTCACGAATGTGTTTTATTAGCGTTCTTTGCTGCAATTAGTGGCAATAAAAAACTATAAAGTAGTTTCAAAATAATTTTTGCTAAAAGTGATGCGCAACGGCATCACTTTTTTTATACTTACAATTTTACTTTGTATTGCTTCATGATGTCTGCCAGCAGATCAAAGCGGTATTGTATATCATATTGCTCCGACAGTATTTTAAAATCACCGGGCTTAGGCCGATTACCATTTTCGAAAAGTGCTGCCAGGTCAATCATATAATCTTCGTGGCCACCGGGTAAGCAGATATCAATTGTTTTTGCAGGTGCATTGCTGCTATTCCAAAAAGTATGTACAACGCCTTTAGGCCTCAGGTGCCAGCCGCCTGCTTTTACTTCTGTTATGTCATCCCCGGTCATAATAAAAACGCTGCCTTCTTTTACATGGCATATTTCATCAAAGGTTTTATGCAGGTGTGGTGGTGCCCCCAATTCTCCCGGTTGTATTATGCTTTCCCACAGGCCCATGTGGCCGGAAGTTTGTTGCTTATTTAATTTGAATGTAATATCCATATCACCCACTTTGCCTTTTTTACCTTCGCCTGGTGCAATGTAAATGGCTTTTGCGCTATCAATACTTTCATTAAACCCGGTGGCAAAATTCAGTTTGGGTAAAAAACCGGCTCCCAGTGTTAATGCCGTCATACGTTGTATTAACCGACGGCGGTTGATGTGTACAGGTTGATTCATGCTGTATAATTATGTAGCACAAAACTAGTTTACCGCCAGGGCTGCTGATAGTATAAACACGACAAGTATTTTATAAGCTCAATGGCGGGCCAATAATTTTCATGTCATTATCAAGGTGTATTTTTTTTACTTCTGCTTCTGTAGGCGGATGCGTAAGGTTATTCATTGTTCTGAAAAAATCTTCCATTTTACCAGCAGGTTGTACAAAATATACCAGCCTGCCTTTATCTGTAAGTTGCAGCCAGGTATGCGGTACATTACGGGGAAGAAAAATAGTATCACCGGCCTGTAATTCCTGTGTACTATCGCCAACCACAAAACGATAATTGCCTTCTGCCACATAAAAAATTTCGTCCTGGTAAAAATGAAGGTGCAGGGAAGGACCGCTTTTTTCGTACCCGATGTATTCAAATACGGCCAGCTGGTTACCCGTATCTTTTTTAGAGATCTTAATATCGTTGGGGTTCTTTCCCTTGTATAAAAAAGATTCTCCGAATCTTCCCTTGCCTGCTTTTACAGTAAAAGATTTTTTACTGCTGTTTTTTGACAACAGTGCATTAGAAAAACCAATAGCAGGTATTGCTGCCAATGTGGTGGCTAAAAATTGCTTGCGTTTCATAATTGTTTGTTTAGTACACAAACATAATGACCAGCGCCGTGCATAAAGTAGTAAGAGAAAGACTTTCTGGTATCAGGTTTCAGCTTCGCCCAATAAACGTTCCGGTGCCTGGTTATCTATTTTAAAAAATTCCGGTGGCGTAAATCCTGTAAATAATTTATAGGCTTTGGAAAGGTGCGGATAATCGTAATAACCGCAATGCAGGGCAATAGTTAACCAGTCTTTTTCGGGAAAGCGGTTTTTCATCCTGAATGCTTTGTCAAAACGTATCACCTTTAAAAATTCTGTAGGATTAACACCTGTGCTATCATAAAATTTTCTGTCAAACTGCCGGTGGCTCAGGTAAGCTTGCTTTACAAACCAGTCCAATGGCCTGTCTGCTTCTTTAAGCATCAGGTTGCAGATCGTGTTAACAGGATGGTTGTCTTTTTTTATCTTTTTAAATTCTTCCTGTAAAAAAAGTTCCACTATTTTTATCATGGCCGCATAATCTTTTGCATGGTATAATTTTTCATTTACCGCAGCCACTTTAGGGCCCAAAATTTCTTCTGCATCTAGTAGCATATTCGTCAGTTTTACCGCAGGCATGCCCAGCCATCTTTGCAAAGCACCGGGTTGAAAAACGACCTGTACCGAAAGAAAATTATTTTCCATCTGCCGGTTACTGATCACCGTATGCTGACCGGAAATAATAGCATTTTTTGTAGTTAGTGCAGGCGCCCCATCAGGATAGCTGATTATATTTTTACCGGCAGGGAAAAACTGCAGGCAATGCTCGGGCCTTGGGGTATATGCTTTGGCAGGAATTTTTATGGATGCCGGAAATACAAAATGGATCAACCTGAATAGTCGTACATACTCGGTTAGCGAGGGGTGTGGTATGATCTCGTTCAGTAGCATCTGTCGGCCTCAAATATGCAACTATTTTGCCGTATCCGGTAGTATAAAAAAGACATCTTAAAAACTAAGCATAAATTGTAATTGTGCCGGGGCATTGGCTACTTCTTTGGCAATTGCAGAAGGCGTTACGCCTGCAAATTCCTTGCAATCACGTATAAAATGCATCTGGTCAAAATAGCCACAGGTATGTGCAATATGCGTCCAGCTCAGGCTGGTATTGGCTTCGTACAGGCGGTAGGCTTTTGAAAAACGGATCAGCCGGGCATATAATTTTGGCGGCAGGCCAATGCGTTCTTTACATTGTCTCTCAAACTGGCGCAGGCTTACGCAGGCCATTGAGGCTATTTTCTCAATGGCAACCAGGCCATCATACTTTACCAGTTGGGCCATGGCACTGTCAAATGGTAAGGATCGTTTAGCCAGTTTAATTTTTTCCAGCAAAAATGCTTCCACCACTTTTATCATATCATCGTAGGCCATGGTATTAAACAGGCGTTCATTCACTTCCCTTATCTGCTGATTAAAAAAATCGGCACTGTCGCAGGCATAATCCAGCATCCTGTGCATTGGCAAACCAATAAGGCGATGCAATCCCCCCGGATGAAAGCCTACTCTTATTACAATGTGGTCGTGCCCTAATTTTAAATTTACCCTGTGCAATTGAGGCCCTACTATAATGCTGTTGGGGTTAGCGATTTCTTTGCCCTGTACACGGGCAATAATGGGCATACGTGCATAAAAGAAAAGGCTTTGTTCAGGCAATGGCGGGTAGGGGATTTCGGCGGGAGGTTTTGTTACATCAAACTGTTCAGCAAATATCATTATACTGCTGACTACATGCTGTAAAAGAGGATGCGGTTGATAAAATTTTAAAAACACCGGTTGCTTTTAATGAGTTACTGCCTGCTGTAAATTACATAATAATTATATCCCTGCTTCAAAACTAAACGGGTTAAGGAAAATAAAATAGTACAAAAGCGACATGTATGCGGTGGCACTGTTTACCGCTGGTATAATTTTTTCCATTAAAATAGTATAATTCAACCGCTGCCGGATTTTTCTCCTGATAATAATATTAATTTTAAGGCTTAAACTTATTCAATGAGAAAAATATTATTCGCAGGTTTTGTTTTAGCAAGTGCGGCAGCGGCAGCGCAATCGGATTCTGCCTTTACCATCAATGGCACTTTCAGTAAAGTAAAAACGGGTACCATCTACCTTACAGTGTACGGGGCATCGGCCGCAAAAAAAGACAGTGCAACTATTACAGGTGGAAAGTTCAGCTTTAAAGGCTTTGCCGCCAAACCTTCCACTGCGGTATTGACTATTAAAGACCGTAAGGAAGATTACCTGCGTTTTTATGCAGAAGCCAGCCAGATGAAAATCAGCGGCACCGGCGAAAAGTTAAAAGAGCTAACCATCAGCGGCAGCAAGCTGAATGAAGACGATAAAAAATATTCCGCAGCGATGAAGCCTGCCAATGATGCCGAAAAGAATTTTTACGACCTGTATGATAAAGCGGCAAAAGATAAAAACACGGCGGTTACCGATAGCCTGGATGAAGCAGAAGAATCTATTACTGTTTTAAAAAGAAAGTATGCCGCTGATTTTATAAAAGCCAACAGATCTTCGGAAAGAAGTGCTATGGCCATCACCGATAATTTTGGTTATTATGCTGAGGCCGGCGATGTAGCGCCTTTATACAATATGCTGGATGAAAAAGTAAAAAAATCTGAAAGCGGTATAGCGGTAAAGAAGATGCTGGATGCTTACCAGAGCGTTGCTGTTGGCCTGCTGATACCGGATATTAAACAAAAAGATACTTTGGATAATGAACTGAGCTTATCTTCTCTTAAAGGGAAATATGTACTGGTAGATTTCTGGGCCAGCTGGTGCGGCCCCTGCCGTAAGGAAAATCCCAATATTGTAAAAGCGTACAATGCCTATAAAGACAAAGGTTTTGAAATATTCGGCGTATCGTACGACAGTGAAAAGGGAAAAGAAAAATGGAAGGCTGCCATTGTAAAAGATGGCCTGGTATGGAAACAGGTAAGTGAATTGAAAAGCTGGCAGAATACCACTTCAGACCAATTTTATATCAAAGCCATTCCTGCCAATATATTGCTGGATAAAGAGGGCCGTATCATTGCCAAAAATTTATTTGGTAAAAAATTGCAGGCCAAGCTGGCTGAAATAATGCCGTAGTTGAAAGGGAGAGGGATACAAAGTATATAGTAGCTGGTGATACGGAGCAGCAATCACCCGGAATAAAATAGCGGCCGGCACAAGTTGTATTACCCTATATACTTTATTTGCTTTTTTACTTTATCTACCTTATTTACTTTCTCTTATTTATAGCAATACAATTTGTTGGTCTGCCTCCGATGAAATAAATTTGCAAACTTTAAGAGAACAGGCAACTATTAAACAAATTAACCAATTAACCAATTTAACATGCGTCAAATAGCATTAAGAGAAGCCCTGAGGGAAGCCATGCAGGAAGAAATGAGAAGGGACGAAAGAGTGTTTTTAATGGGGGAGGAAGTAGCAGAATACAATGGTGCTTATAAAGTAAGCCAGGGAATGCTGGAAGAATTTGGCGAAAAAAGAGTAATTGATACACCTATCGCTGAACTTGGTTTTTCTGCAATTGCAGTAGGTGCAGCTCAAAACGGCCTTCGCCCGATTGTGGAATTTATGACCTGGAACTTTGCTGTTTTACCTTTAGATCAAATATTAAATACCGCTTCTAAAATGCTGGCAATGAGTGGCGGACAGGTTGGTTGCCCTATCGTTTTCAGGGGAGCCAATGGTAGTGCAGGCCAGTTGGGTGCCCAGCACTCCACTGCTTTTGAAGCCATGTATGCTAACATACCGGGTTTAAAAGTGATCAGTACCTCTACACCTTATGAAGCCAAAGGACTTTTAAAAGCTGCTATACGTGACGATGATCCGGTTATGTTTATGGAAAGTGAAGTGGCTTATGGCGATAAAGGCGAAGTACCGGAAGAAGAATACATTTTACCCATCGGTAAAGCATTTATAAAAAGAACAGGTAAAGATGTTACCATTGTTTCTTTTAATAAAATGATGAAAGTGGCGATGGCTGCGGCAGAAGAGCTGGCAAAAGAAGGGATTGAAGCAGAAGTAATAGACATTGCCACAATCCGCCCGTTGGACTGGTTCACTATTTTAGAGAGCGTTAAAAAAACCAATCGCCTGGTTATTGTAGAAGAACAATGGCCATTTGCATCGGTATCTTCTGAAATTGCTTACCGTATACAAAAGGAAGGATTTGATTATCTGGATGCCCCCATCCGCAGGATCACTTCTGCAGATGCACCAATGCACTATGCCCCTAACCTGGTGGCCGCTTACTTACCGGATGTGCCACGTACTGTAAAGCTGGTAAAGGAAGTGATGTATCTTAAAAAATAAGCATTACATTTTTGGTATGATATTAGCAGGGTAAACAAAAACGTTTACCCTCATTTTTTATATATGCAACAAAGGATATTAATTATAGCACTGTTATTGGCAAGCATCAATACACAGGCGCAAAAATTACACCTCACCTTGTTTGGTGGTTTCAGCAATTACCAGGGCGACCTGCAGGATAAAAGATTTACGTTGGACCAGGCGCACCCTGCATTTGGCGCAGGCGCTTTATATGAGCTATCCGACAGGTTTGCTGCCAGGGCCAATGTTACTTTTGGAAAAGTGAGCGGGGATGATAAGAACAATTCAAAAAATGCACTTCGTAACCTGAGTTTTTCATCTCCCATAACAGATATCCACCTGGGGCTGGAGTATAATTTACTTAATCCTTACGAACATTCATTAGCGCCTTACCTGTTTGCAGGCATCAGCTATTTTAGTTTTAAGCCTTCAACTAAAGATTCTACCGGTAATAAAGTGTATTTACAACCATTAAGCACCGAAGGCCAGGGCTTTTACCAGGGTAGAAAAGTGTATCAACTGCACCAGTTCTCTATTCCTTTTGGTGGCGGGGTCAGGTTGTCTATCAGCGACAATATCCGTGTAGGTTTTGAAATTGGTTTACGTAAAACCAATACTGATTATATTGATGATGTGAGTACCACTTATATAGATCAGAATATATTATTGGCTAACCGTGGCCAGAAAGCTGTGGACCTGGCTTACCGCGGCGATGAATTAAAAACAGGCCTGGGTTACCCGGCCGATGGCACACAGCGTGGAGGTTCGAAAAATAAAGACTGGTATTATTTTTCCGGCTTTAATATCAGTTTCAGGTTGCATGGTAACGGGGCCGGAGGTAGCAACGGGTCGGGAGGTAAATCAAAAACCGGTTGTCCTACCAATATTTACTGATCATACACCTATAAAATTTAAATAACAGCTGCCTTGTATCTGAATGATACTAAGGTTTTGTGTCAGCTGGTTTCTCCAAAGCAAATTATATATTTCTGCCCGGGCCAGCCTGTTCTGAATTACACAGAACTATTTTACTCCAAATCTGTTTTACCTTTGCGTAAATACATCAGATGAGTTATAGATCGCTGGAGCAATGTTTACTGGATCTGGAAAAGAACGGGCAATTGATCCGCATAAAAGAAAGTGTTGACCCTTATCTTGAAATGGCCGCCATTCATTTGCGGGTGCATGAAGCTGGCGGGCCGGCTTTATTATTTGAAAGTGTAAAGGGCAGCAGATTCCGTGCGGCATCCAATATTTTTGGTACGCTGGAGAGAAGCAAATTTATCTTCAGGGATACGCTGCAAATTGTACAGCAACTCATCGAATTAAAAAATGATCCGGTTACAGCCATCAAACATCCCATAAAAAATTTCAGTGCAGGAGTAGCAGCTCTTAAAGCGTTACCACTTAAGAATCCCATCAGCAAACCTGTTTTATTCCAGGAAATAAAAATATCAGACATTCCGCAGATTCACCATTGGAAAATGGACGGTGGTGCTTTTGTTACATTGCCGCAAGTGTATACAGAAGATATTGATAAGCCCGGCATCATGAATGCCAATCTTGGGATGTACCGCATACAGCTTTCGGGCAATGATTATGCAATGGACAAAGAAATTGGTTTGCATTATCAATTGCATCGTGGTATTGGTGTGCATCAAACCAAGGCCAATAAAAAAGGACTGCCTTTAAAAGTAAGTGTGTTTGCCGGCGGCCCACCCTCACACAGTGTAGCTGCGGTAATGCCCTTACCCGAAGGCATAAGCGAAATGACTTTTGCAGGTGTATTGGGCAACCGCAGGTTTCGCTATACGTATAAAGATGATTTTTGTGTTAGTACCGATGCTGATTTTGTAATTACGGGAGAAGTATATCCCGGTGCTACAAAGCCGGAAGGCCCTTTTGGTGATCATTTGGGTTACTATAGCCTGCAACACGATTTTCCATTAATGAAAGTGCATAAAGTATATGCCCGGCAAAATGCCATCTGGCCTTTTACTGTTGTAGGCCGACCGCCGCAGGAAGATACCAGCTTCGGACAACTGATACATGAAATGACCGGCAGTGCTTTGCAGGAAGAGATACCGGGTTTACAAGAAGTGCATGCGGTGGATGCGGCTGGGGTACATCCTTTATTGCTGGCTATCGGCAGCGAAAGATACACCCCTTATGCGCCTGCCAAACAACCGGCAGAAATTCTGACCATTGCCAATCATATTTTAGGCACAGGACAATTGAGCCTGGCTAAATTTTTATTTATTACTGCAGGTGATACCAACAAAATAAGCACTAACAATATTGAAAATTATCTGCGCTTTATTTTGGAACGTATCAATTTAAAAAGAGACATTCATTTTTATACCAACACCACCATTGATACTTTGGATTATAGTGGCACCGGATTGAACAGTGGCAGTAAAGTGGTACTGGCTGCCTATGGAGAAAGAATAAGAGAACTGGCAACAACAGTACCCGACTGCCTGAATAGTTTACAAGGCTTTGAAAATGCACAACTCGTTATGCCGGGTGTGGTGGCTTTGCAAACCAGGAAATTTAGTGATTACGCTACTGCTAATAGTCAGTTACAAGCATTAAGTACTCAACTCACGACTCACGTCTCACTGCTCACGAACCTGCCTTTTATTATAGTGTGTGATGATGCCGGATTTGTAAGCGCAAAACTGAATAATTTTTTATGGGTAACTTTTACCCGCTGCAATCCATCGCATGATATGTATGGCATTGATAGTTTTACAACCAATAAACATTGGGGCTGCAATGGCCCGTTGGTATTTGACGCCCGGATAAAACCACATCATGCGCCGCCGGTGGAAAAAGATGCGGCTGTTGAAAAAAGTATTGATAGAGTATTTGAGAAGGGTGGGAGTTTGTATGGTATCGTATAGCCGATGTTTTAATTATCGAACTAATATCAAAATCTGGCGCAAGTGTTCTGCCGCAGGCAGTTCACTTGTGACTTCTGATCTTAGCGGTTTGCAACCGCGGCTCCCCTTTGTCCAAAAAAATCTTTCCCTTTATCGTATATCCCACTATTAATTAAAAATAAGAATACCCTTGCCTTGCAACGCCATTTAAAGCTAACCGGCCTTACTATTGTTTAAGGCCCTTTTATGTCTGGTAAATATAAAGTTGGTGAAGCTGCGATACCCCATTTCGTAACATTCTCGGTTGTTGGATGGATCGATGTGTTCAGCAGAGAGCAATACAAAGAGTTGTTTGCAGAAAGTTTACAATATTGTCAGCAACATAAAGCATTGGTTGTACACGCCTGGATAATAATGACCAATCATGTACACCTGATTATTAGCAGCAATACTGATAAGCTTGAAAATATTGTCAGGGACCTGAAAAAATATACGAGCCAACAAATCATAAAAGCGATACGGGAAAATAACAGTGAAAGCAGAAAAGAATGGATGTTAAATATATTCGGTTATACCGGACGGGGTAACAGTAACAATAAAGACTATCAATTTTGGAGACAGGATTATCACCCGATAGAATTAAATACTACAGAAAAAATACAACAGCGGTTGAATTATCTACGTGAGAATCCTGTGCGTAGTGGCCTGGTATGGGAGCCATGGCACTACAAATACAGCAGCGGCATTGATTATTATACCAAGGAACATAGGCTGTTAAAAATTGAACACTTGTAATATTTAACAGAGGTTGGGCTGCTTTTGAAATGACATGTCTTTTATTTTACGTACGTTTATGCTGCGGTTGCAAACCGCTAAGATCAATAGGCACAAGTGGCCTTCCTTCGGAAGAACACTTGCGCCAGTAGTGGAACATGGGCCGTTAAAAATTGAACACTTGTAATATTTAACAGAGGTT